>JBJYWP010000170.1:0-2654 GCA_046259485.1 Promineifilaceae bacterium (SeqCode)
CCGGGTATTCATCCCTTTGCCGTGGGGCCCTGGCGGGCGCCAGCAGCCAACACCAATGTCTATGCCCGCGATTTGCACCTGCACCTGATGGCTGCGGCGGCCGGCCAGGATCCCCTGGACTTTCGCCTGCGCCATCTCAAGGACCGCCGCATGCGCTCCGTTCTTGAGGCTGTGGCCCAAAAATTCGGCTATACATCCGCCAAGACGCCCAGTGGACGGGGGATCGGCATCGCCTGTGGGATCGATGCCGAAACTGTCGTGGCGGCCATGGCCGAAGTTGTGGTGGACCCCAAAAACGGCGCCGTCCGGGTCAAACGGGTGGCCTGCGCCCAGGAGATGGGCCAGGTCGTTAATCCGCAGGGCGCCACCATTCAGATGGAAGGCTGCCTGACCATGGGCATGGGCTATGCCCTGGCCGAAGAGATGCGCTTCGATAGCGGCCGGCTATCGGACACCAACTTCGACACTTACACCATCCCGCGTTTTTCATGGGTGCCCAAGATCGAAACCGTGATCGTGCCCAATTTGTCGCTGCCCCCCAAAGGCGGCGGAGAGCCGGCCATTGTCTGCATGGGGGGCGTACTGGCCACGGCCGTCTACGATGCCACGGGCGCCAAGGTGTTGCAGCTGCCCATGACCCGCGACCGGGTCAAGGCTGCCTTGAAAAACAAGTGATGTCCCTAAGCATGGATGAGTCATCTGCGTCTGTTTCACCGGCCGGGGGTGTGACACGCGCCTATTGTACATGCAGCGCCCGCCGCACCCCGACCGGTAAAGGGGCCGCGGCAGCGGGAAAAAAGCCTCAGCAAAAAGGCCCCAATTGGCTAGTACAGCTTTCGGGCCCAACTTTCATCACCCAGGCTGTTTTTAATGCTGACGATCAGTTCGGACATGCGTTGGTTCGCGTCGGAGGCCTGCAGCGCCTTCTGATAGACACGACGCGCCCATGACGCATCGTTCAAGTAAGTCAGGACGCATTCTGCCAGAGTTCTCAGATCGTGCGCCGAGGCCATTTTCGATTCGATCGCTTGGACAATCCCCCGCACAACCCCCGGATCCCCGGTTTGCTGAGCCGCCGACCGGACCAACACTTCATAATCGCCGATGCCGCCGCACAGGGTTTCCGCCTTGGTATAAAGGCGCCGTGCACGCTCCTTATCGCCCCGGGCGGTCAGTACGGCCCCGGCCGTGGACGCGCAGCTGACGGAGTCGGCACACGCATCTTCGGCCTTGGCAAACAATTGGTCGGCCCACTGCGCATCGTCCAACTTGTCCAACACGACCCGGGCCAGGCGCACAAAATCACTTGAAGTGCGGCAGCGTTTTTCTAAATCGGTGTAGATGGCTTTGACCCAATTCGAATCGTTGAGGTTGGTCAGTATACCGTCTGCCACGTTGTTGATTTTCATCTCCTCGTCGATTATTTCAAGCTGCTTTGTGTAAATCTCACGGACCCACTCGGAATCCTGGAGATCGGCAGAGACGGCGTCGGCCAGTTTCAGGTAATCGGGGAAATACTGCGCTTTCGCCCCGGCTTTCTGGTAGAGTTTGCGGGCGTAATGCTTGTCGCCGGTTTGTTTGAACACCTCCTGTGCCAGATTGACCAGTGCGGCGGATGATCCACATTCGGCCTCGCGGGCGATAAATTCGGTGTAGAGCGCCGCGTTGGCTTCTCTTTTTTCGAGCTGTTCCTTGATCGCATCGATCCACCCCTGATCGTCGGCGTACTGCTGAATCGCCTCGCCGGTTTTTTTGAACTCGTCATTGCTTTTTACCGCCAGCTCGGCCTGCTTCAACACCTTCTGGGCGGCAGGTTTGTCCTGAATTTCCTCAACCAGCGCTTTGGCCACGTCGATAAGTTGCTTGCTATTCGGTTGAGCACCGAGGGTCTTTTGATAAACCTCTCCGGCAACGGCGGTATCACCTGTGTCAGCGGTGATGGCCTGCGCCAATTTGAACAATTGATCGAACGTGGTAAACCGGGCTTCGGCCTTTTTGTAGATGTCGAGTGCCAGCGTTTTGTCTGCGAGCGACTCGATGATCGATCGCGCGAGGGCCATCAGGTCCTCGCCTTTTTCGAGACGGTCGGCCGCTTTGCGATAAATGGTCTTGGCATATTCGGGGTCCTCGAGATCCGCAGCGGCAGATGTCGCCAGCACGATCAGATCCTTACCGGACTCGAGAGCGGCTTCACCTTTGGCCGCCAGAGATTTGGCCAGCTCTACATCTTCGACACCCTCGATGACCCCTTTGACCAGTTGGGCATAATCACTGCCGCTTTTGCAGCTCTCAGCGGCCTGATCGAAAATCGCCTTGGCCCGCTCCCGATCACCGAGCACGTTCAGGAAACCTTTGGCGCATTCGACATAATCGGCCGCCGATGAGCATTTCTCAACTGCAGCATCCAGCGGTTTCTTCGCCTGTTCCGCGTCGGCCGTAATTTCCTGGATGCTCTTGCTCAGGGCAAAAAAATCGGCGACGCGCGTGCATTTGTCCTGGGCTGCAGCCAGAGCTTCCGTCGCCGTGGCGGGATCGTCCAGTTCCGACGCGGCGCGCGCTAGATTCACAAAATCCTGGGTCGTGGCGCCGAAGCCTTTGGCCTGGAGCAGGTATTGCTTGGCTCTTTCCTTATCCTCCAGCACGTCACCGGCGCT
>JBJYWP010000171.1:0-5178 GCA_046259485.1 Promineifilaceae bacterium (SeqCode)
CCAAATCGCGATGGGTTTAACCTGTTGTGGACCGGCGATCTTGGCACACCGGTGACATATGGCTGCATTCTGCTCAGCTCGGAGAATGCGCAGACACTCTATAGTTGGGCGGAAGACGGGGTTGTCGTTGAGATTCAGCGCTAGCCGAATTGATCGGGGATCAGAAGTTAGTCCGTTTAAGTTCCGATTATCGGCTTTGCTTCTTTCTAAATTGCGTAAGGGCCAAACCTACTAAACCAAGAAAAGCCGCAGCCCCGGCTGCTTTGGCCATGGAATGCCCGCCGGAGGCTTTGACCCCCTTGGCCATGACGGGCATCTCAGCGATTTGGGCTTCCGCCTGCACGCGTACCTGTTCGAAATAGATGGGATCACGGCGGTAAATCTCGGCCAGGGCTCGTTTTTGGGCAAGATCATCGTCGGTGATGAACTCGTCGAATGAGCGCAAACCGGCGATTTGGAATTCATGCTTTTTAAAAAGGCGATAGATTTCTTTCACGCGTTCGATACTTAGATTACGCCCCAAGGTATAATCCTCGAAACGTCCCTCCATAGCTAATAAAGCTGTTTCTGCCAGGCAGGCGTAAGCCGTCTTTGGTGGAAGGCCGATGTCATAACCGAAGTCGATGTCACCTGGGATCAGGACTTCGCCACTTTCAATGACCAGCACATCGGGACGCAGCGCCGCTTCGGCGGCATTGATATCTGCCGGGCGGGCCACATCGCAAATAACAGCCCCGGCTTTGCATTGACTGATGTCAACGATGCGCTCCCCAAAGGCAGATGTAGCGGTAATGATCAGATCGCATTCCGATAGCAGTTCGTCAGGCCTTGTGGCGATGGTGACGCGCGCGTCCGGCGTTTCCTCGAGGATGGTTCGTTTGAGTTCAATCAGGCGTTCCGGTTCAATGGAGACGAGGACCACATCAAAAATAGCCTGGGCAATGAGACGCGAGCAAACAGAGCCGATCGAACCCGTGGCGCCGATGATCATGACCTTGCCCTTGGTCAGGTCCGTCGCACCCATTTTGATCACCGCTTGCTTGGCAGCCTCCAAAGTCGCGGCAACGGTCAGGCTGTTGCCGCTGGTGATAGCGATGTCTGATTCATGGGCTACGGTGATTCCCGCATCCCCGACAACGCTGGTGAAAGCGCCCAACCCCATGATGCGCGCGCCGCGCCTTTCAGCTATTTTGACGGCCTTGGCCAGGCGATCATAGGTGAATCGTTCCCCATGGGACATCATTTGCCGCGGTGTGGCTGCCAGGGAGATAAGATAGCCCTCAATACGCTGGCCGGTGGTTGGCGACTGCCCACCGGTGATACGCGAAAGGTAGATAGGTGGGAAATAGGCAGCGACCCGTTCGACTAACTCGTCCGGCAGGTAGCGGGTCCAGCGGAACATCTTATGCTGATGAATAAAGCTTACATTGAGCGGGTGGATAACAAAGGCGAAACGATTGATATGCGCTTCTTGCGGCTGTAAATAACGAACAGCGGGGGACCATTCGATATCAGCGAGTAAGTCGAGGTAGGTATCCTCAGTCAAAGGCAGCTGAGGATCGCTGCGGAGAGCAACCAGAGCCGCTTCAATCGTCGCCGCCGACCAACGGCCGAGTTCTTTCATTTTCAGTAAGGAAGGCATGATCGTGATGGCGATAGCCGCACCGCGACGGCTTAAATCTTGCAGATCTTCCTCGGTTGCCCACTCAACGACGATCGTCTTATGCTGTAGTTTTTGCGGCGCGTAGCGACGAATCGCGCCGATGTCGCCGGCGATAATATCGGCCCAGTGGAAGGGATCTGCATTTCGTGATGTCCCAGGATCGCCTGGCTGGGGAGTAATACGCCGGAAAGGAGCTTCTTTGAGCTGGTCCAGCGTGGGGCCGGCAGCCTGGGCCAGGGTGAATTTGCTGCCAACGCCGGGGAAATGCGGCAGGGCAAAATAGAGCACAGGATCGGCATAGCGTATGGTAGAACTATGCCGGCCAAGAGCCTGAGCCATTCCCGCGTGATTAAGGCCAGGGGTCATAAGGACTCGTTTTTGGCTAAAAACACCTGGTTCAGCGCGATCGGCGAGGATGACGCCCCAGCGTTCCAAGCCGGCACGAATGCCACGGCCGTCAACCACAGGCGTTTTCAGGGCGACGCCGGGGAGTTTGTCCCCCTCCGCGTGCAGGCGATACTGCGTACCCAGTTCCAATCGGGCTGGTAGTCCTTCCAGCGCTATAGCCGATACACGGCCGTCGTAGTCGCTGATAAGTTCGCGTGCAATTTGCGGATTGCTGCCGCAGCCCACACGCAATATCTCGATTTCTTGTTCTAGAAGTGTAACTGTTTCTGAACTGCTTTCTTGATTGAGATGGATGACCAATATCTGCTTCATAGCTACCTGACCTGGAAAAAGTTCTAAAATAGGGCACCCTTGTCCCACAGGTCCCGATAAAAAAAAGTCGTTAGAGACAGCCTCAAGTATACCCTCTAGGAGGATTAGGTAGGTGTAGAAGACTGGGTGAGGGGTGAAAAAGGGGTGTGTCACTAAAATGTCACCATGGCATTGGTAAATTTCATTCAATGTCATGTATAATACACTTTATCGTCACGAAACGAGTTCTGATTGGCTACATAAGGGATGCTTCTCACTTTGATTTACAGAAAAAGTGTGTCAATGCGCTGATTTCGGTTATATTTACTATCGGTTATGGAAGAAAACTGCACCCCAGGGGAAAAATTTAATCAGATACTCAAGAAGGTGACTAGCGTATGACACAATTGCTTGAAGTTAAGGATCTTGTAACCAGGTTTTACACAGAGGATGGCGTTGTTCACGCGGTCAACGGGATTTCCTACACTCTGGACGAAGGAGAATCGTTAGGAATTGTCGGTGAAAGTGGATCCGGTAAATCGGTAGGTGTGAAATCGATTATGCGCTTGATACCAAGCCCTCCTGGACGCATAGAAGAGGGCAAAGTTATCTTCAACGGCCGTGATGTTCTCCAGATATCGGAAGAGGAAATGCGCCACATACGCGGTCGTGAAATCGCTATGATATTTCAAGATCCGATGACCTCACTAAACCCTGTTTTGACCATTGGCCTACAGATGACCGAGGGTTTGGAACTGCATCTCGGGATGAAAAAGGAGCAGGCCGAAGATCGTGCAGTGGAGATGATGGCTCTTGTGGGTATTCCCAATGCCCGCGACCGGCTTAATGATTACCCTCACCAGTTCTCCGGCGGCCAGCGCCAGCGAATCGGGATCGCTATGGCCCTTTCTTGTAACCCATCTTTGTTAATTGCCGACGAACCAACCACCGCTCTTGATGTGACCATCCAGGCCCAGATCGTTGACCTGGTTCTAAAACTCAAAGAGCAGTTGGGAATGGCCATCATCTGGATCACACACGATCTGGGTGTGATTGCCGGTATGGTGGAAAAGATGGCCGTGATGTATGCCGGCTTCATTGTCGAAATGGCGCCCGTCAATGATATCTATCACAATACAGCCCACCCCTACACATTAGGCCTGTTGGAATCATTACCGAAAATTAATATGGTTGAGGGTGAACGACTGATTCCCATCGAAGGCTTGCCGCCAGATCTCCTCCGGAAACCAAACTACTGCCCTTTCGCTCCACGGTGTCGCTATGCTGTGAATCATTGTTTTACTGAAAATCCACCACTAAGCGCCATTTCTGAGGGTCATTTCGCTGCCTGTTGGAGAGCCCAGGAAGTTTATGAAGGTTTGCGCATCAATGAGTATGCTGATGTGCAGGAGGTGGCGGCATGAGTGACGCGAATGGCAGCAGCAATGGCGCTAATGGAGCAACTCGCCCAGAAGTTCTTGTAAAAGTTGAGGACTTAAAGAAGTATTTCCCTATCAAGCGTGGTGTCCTAAGGCGAACCGTTGGCTTTGTAAAGGCTGTGGACGGTATCACCTTTGATATTTATAAGGGTGAAACCCTGGGATTAGTTGGGGAAAGTGGCTGCGGTAAATCCACAGCCGGTCGAACGATTTTACAGCTGTACGAACCAACCGCAGGTAAAGTCTTCGTGGATGGCCAAAATCTTACAGACTTAGGTAATAGAGATTTGCGCAAGGCAAGGCGCAACATGCAGATGATCTTTCAGGATCCATATGCAAGTCTCAACCCACGGATGACCGTGGGCAATATTGTCAGTGAACCGCTGAAAATTCATGGTATCGGTAATTCAGCCAGCCGTAAGGAACGCACTGAAGAACTTTTAAAGCTGGTGGGCCTCAATCCTTATTTCATTACCCGTTATCCTCATGAGTTTTCTGGTGGACAGCGCCAGCGCATTGGAGTAGCCCGCTCGCTAGCAACCAACCCCGCTTTTATCATTGCTGACGAACCAATTTCAGCCCTGGATGTTTCCGTTCAAGCCCAGGTCGTTAATCTACTCGATGATCTAAAAGAAGAATTGGGTTTGACCTATTTATTTATTGCTCATGATTTATCGATGGTCCGTTATATCAGCGACCGTGTGGCCGTTATGTATTTGGGACGTATTGTAGAACTTGGTGAACGGGATGAAGTTTATGAACATCCTCTGCACCCTTATACCCAGGCCTTAATATCGGCTATTCCCATCCCTGATCCTGTACAGGAAACGACCCGCCATCGAATTATTTTAGAAGGTGATGTACCCAATCCGGCCTCGCCGCCGCCTGGCTGTCATTTTCATACGCGCTGTAAATTTGCGACGGATCTTTGCCGAGAAGAAGATCCGGAGGTGCGCAATTTTGGATCAGAAGAACAGCCGCATCTTGTCGCCTGCCATTATGCGGAACAATTTGTGTAAAAAGTTGTAAATTTTACTTTTCCGGAATCTAGTCTTGATGGACTAAACTTAAATTCTTGGAAAAGAGATCACCATAAGGAGGTGATGCTTAGACGAGAAGTAGATTGTACCCGTTGTAAGTTTTTTGTATTTTGTCCAAAAAAAATTCCTTTAGAACGGAGGAGACTCTAAAAATGTTTGGAAAACAAAAAGTTGGCCTGTTTTTGGTCACATTAATGGTGTTGGCCCTGGCTATGGTAGCCTGCCAGCCCCAGCAAGTTGAAACAGTTAAAGAGGTTGTTGTTACCCGCGTAGTGACGGAGACCGAGGTTGTCGAAGGCGAGCCGGTTGAGGTAACTCGCGTTGTAACCGAGCAGGT
>JBJYWP010000172.1:0-2773 GCA_046259485.1 Promineifilaceae bacterium (SeqCode)
TCGCCGGAGAATTTTACGGTCATTGAGGATTTGCAAAGTGGGGCTATCGTTTCCAGCCAGGTGCTGATTCCGCAAACTTGGTTATACGAGGATATGCCCTTCGAAGTCGGCCGTCCGGAATTGATCTCTACCGACAAAGCCTACCGGCGGCGGGGATTGGTTCGCAAACAGATGGAGGTGGCTCACGCGCAGAGCGCGCAATTGGGACACATGGTCCAGGCGATTACGGGCATCCCCTGGTTTTATCGCCAGTTTGGCTACGAGATGACGATCAATCTCGGCGGCGGGCGTTATTATTTTTGGGCCAGGCCGGGGAACGATAAACCACTGGAAAAAGAAATATACGAGATCCGGCCGGCAACAGCGGCGGATATACCTCTGCTCAAAGAATTGTATAAGATTCACGGGTCCAAGGGTCTGATAAATCGCCAGCGAACAGATGCGGTTTGGCGCTATGAATTGGAGACCGCCAATCCAGAATCTATCGCCTATTTGAACGCACAAATAATCAGTGACCAAAACGGCCGTGATGTCGCCTACGTGACTTTTCAGAGGGAAGGTGAGCGAAGTACGTTCTATGTACGTGAGGTGGGGATCCTGCCTGGGCATTCCTGGCGCAGTGTCGGCCTTTTCATCACGCGTGAGTTGAAGCGCCGTGCGGATGTGTTGAATAAGGAGCGCGAAAAGCCGATCACCAGCGTCCTCTTTATATTTGACGATAACCACCCGCTTGTGGCGGCGCTGGATGGGCAGCTTGAGAAACGACACAATCCGTATGCCTGGTATATTCGCGTGCCTGATCTGCATGGCTTTATACGTCACATCACGCCGGTTCTGGAGCGGCGTCTGGCGGAGAGCGTGGTGGCCGGGCACAGCGGTTCGCTGCGCTTAAACTTTGCTACGGATACCCTCAAACTGACTTTTGAGGATGGTCTTATTACGGAAATCGGCCGCTATGAGCCGGAAGAAGTCGAGGATGCGGATGCCTTGTTCCCCGGCCTAACCTTCTTACAACTGCTGTTTGGTTACCGCAACCTGGAAGAATTGGATCTGGCCATGGCTGATTGCTATGCCAGAAACGTGGAAGCGCGTGTGCTGCTCAATGCTTTGTTCCCTAAACGGCCGTCTTATATCAATGCCCTTAACTGATCATGAACCCGATCCAACCTTTTCTCGATCAATTTGGCGTCTTTATTCTTGACGGGGCCCTGGCCACGGAGCTTGAAGCCTTGGGCGCCGATTTAGGTGATGAATTATGGTCGGCGCGCCTGCTGCTGGATGATCCGGCACTGATCCGCCGCGTTCATGCCGCTTACCTGTGGGCGGGGGCGGACTGCATCACCACGGCTACCTACCAGGCGACGATCCCCGGGTTTCAGAGCCGCGGCTTGATGGAAGCTGAAGCGGTGGACCTGATTCGTTTCTCGGTTCAACTTGCCTTGGAAGAGCGTGATGCCTATTGGGTTTCGCTGGCGGAGGATGTTCGCGCCGCACGTCTACAGCCTCTGGTGGCGGCAAGTGTCGGCCCATACGCCGCCTACCGCGCTGACGGATCAGAATACAGCGGAGATTATGACCTGGACGAGGCCGGATTGGCCGAATTTCACCGCCGGCGCTGGCAGATCCTGGCCCAGAGCGGGGCGGACTTGTTAGCCTGTGAAACCATCCCCAATTTTGCCGAAGCGCGCGCCCTGGCCGGTCTTCTAGATCAGACGCCGGGGCGTTATGCTTGGTTTAGTTTTAGCTGCCGGGATGAGGCGCATCTGCACGACGGCACGCCGATTGCTGAATGTGCGGAATTCTTGAATAAGCATGATCGCGTTGCCGCCGTCGGCATCAACTGCACGGCGCCGCGTTTTATTTCTGGTTTGATTGAACAAGTCCGCGCCGTGAGCGACCTTCCGGTGATTGTTTACCCTAATTCCGGCGAAATATATGACGTTGCCGGTCACCATTGGACGGGGGAATCGGACCCTTTTGAATTTGGAACGATGAGCCGCGAGTGGCGCAAACTGGGTGCAGCCTGCATTGGCGGCTGCTGCCGGACAACACCGGCGCATATCCGGCAAATCCGCGATCGATTCCCTTTGGAACCGCGGCGGTAAAGCCCAACCTTTAAGGCAGCCCTTCCGCAGATTGGTCCAATTTCAAGCGCTTTAAGATGATGGAGATAGAATTTTAAAATTGGACCAATCTTGATTGAAACCTGAAAGTAGTGTTACTCATGAATAGAAAAGAATATCAGAATGGACTGCCTAAGAAACGAATGTCGGCCGGGATGCTGTTGTTTGACAAGAAAGGACAGCTGCTGATCGTGCAGCCCAGGTATAAGAAGACCTGGGAAATACCCGGGGGAACAGTTGAGGCGAATGAGTCGCCCCGACAGGCAGCGATTCGTGAGGTGGACGAGGAATTAGGACTTTCGTGCGAAACCAGCCGGCTGCTAGCCGTGGACTTCAGCGATGAAAATAAGTCGCGTACGGAAAGCATGAACTTTATTTTCCTGGGGCCAGTCCTGACAGCCAAAGAGATCGCAGCAATCAAACTGCCTAAAAGTGAATTGATCAGCTATAAGTTGCTGCCGCCAAAGAAGGCGGTCAGATTCCTGAACCGAAAACTGCGCCGCCGGGTTCTTGGCTGCCTGAAAGTGATGGACAAAAAACTTACTTTGTACATGGAAGAACAGCAGCCGATTTGACGGGGGAGAAACCAACATGATCTGGGGTGAACTGGCCGCGCTGGGCACGGCCGTTATGTGGTCGTTAACGGCCGT
>JBJYWP010000173.1:0-29779 GCA_046259485.1 Promineifilaceae bacterium (SeqCode)
TCACGCCATTGATCTGGTACCGACGGTTTTGGAAGCGTTGGACATCGAAGCGCCGACGATGATTCGCGGCGTGCCGCAATCCCCTGTCCAGGGATATAGCTTTGCGCACAGCTTTGATGATGCCGTGGCCGAAAGCAAACACCACACTCAGTACTTTGAGATGTTCGGCCACCGTTCCATCTATCACGAGGGTTGGAAAGCGGTTTGTCCCTTCCCGGGTCCCAGCTTTGCGGAAGCCGCCGAGAAAGAACGCTACTTTGGGATGCCGCTGACCGCTGAACTGCTGAGTGATCTGGATTCCCACGGCTGGGAACTCTACAACGTGGCGGAGGACCCCGCAGAGACCAGGAACCTGGCGGCAGAGATGCCGGACAAGGTGCAGGAAATGGCCCAGCGCTGGTACGCAGAAGCCGGTCAATATGGTGTTTTGCCCCTGGGATCGGCTGAACTTGCCCGCATGAATGTTCCGCGCCCGACCGTCTCCCGCCCGCGCAAGCAATATGTATATTACCCCGGCGGCGCGCCGATCGCCTTTGCCGCCGCGCCGAGGCTCTATAACCGTCCCCACAGCATCACGGCTGATGTGGTTATTCCTGACGAGGGAGCGGAAGGGATTTTGATGACCCATGGCAGCCGCAATGGTGGGTACGCGCTCTCTGTCAAGGATGGGCGACTGCACTACATCCACAACTATGTCGGGCTGGAAAAGTTCGAGGTGGTCTCGAGCGAACCGGTTCCTGCAGGGGAGGTCAGCCTGCGCTACGAGTTTGAGCCAACCGGTGACCCTCAGTTCCGGGAGGGCAAAGGCTCGCCGGGCCGCTTCCAACTCTACATCAACGACAAGCTGGTCGGTAACCTGGAGGTTCCATATACCGTCCCGATGACATTCGGCATACTGGGCGCAAGCTGCGGCTATGCGGCTTTTGACTCGGTGGCCCCGGCGGTCTACGAAGCGCCATTCCGCTTCACCGGCGCGATCAAACAGGTGGTGATCGATGTATCGGGCGAGGTTATCAAAGATGACGAGGCCGAGCTGAAACGACTGATGACGCAGCAGTAAGCCGTTTTCCCACGCTCCTGGCGAAGGCGAACCGGCTTTCGCCAGGAGTAGCGCTCCCGCCTAAGCGGTCATCCAGCGTAGTTGGCTACCCGCGCCGGAGGGGCCATTCTCTGCCGTATTGCGCCTTTACTGCCCAAAGCAGAAGCACTGGACTGTACCTGGCAACTGCCGCCGCTCAAAAGGGTGGAATAGAGAGGCGTCCCGATAAATAATAGGCTGATTTCAGCTTTTTCTATGGTTGCCGGATTTTGACAGTCTAATCAAAGGAAGAAAACCATGGAAGATCAAACACGGAAACATTGTAATAGTGGGAGAACATTCTGTTATATGGGGAATGTGTGCTAGATCCTTCGCTGGTTATGGCCTACCACATGAATCCTTAGCGGACGTTTACGCACGAATATTGTTAATGCCCAAGTTTAGTCCGCTGCCAATAATTTCTGGCATAAACGCACGCCGGTCATGGCGTCATTCACCCAATAATCCGCGCCAACGTAGCGGCATACCTGCTCATTCAACTGATTCCCGCCAATGATAATCGGCCGTGTGGACACGTCCTTTTCCCCCGATCGCCGGATCAGGTCAATCGTTTCCTTCATCGCATCGTATGAACCAGTAAGCAAACCCGATAACCCGATAATATCCGGCTTCAAGGTGATAGCCCGCAGTAAAAATTCCGAAGGAGGCACATCGACGCCCAGATCGTGCACGGAAAAACCGTAACAGGTTAACAACATACTCAAGTTGTTCTTGCCGATGTCGTGGATGTCCCCTTTGACCGTACCCAGTAAGATCGTGCCGGTTTCATTTCCGGTAAACTTTTCTTCAATACTTGGCTGGACTATCTCCATGACTTCACGGAAGATTTCACCGGCCATGATCAGCCCGGCCAGGAAATATTGCTGTTGTTCATAACGCTGGCCGACCTGGCGCAGCCCTTCCTGAGAATCTTCAATGATCGCCAAGGGATCGGATCGATCGGCAATGCGTTCTTCTACCAGAGCCAAAACTTCATTTTCATTAAGATCAGCCACGTGCGCGATTAAGGCCAATCTTTGCGGATCGTCGGTATTGTATTCAACCATCTTTTCTATCCACCTGGTTGTCAAACCAAAATTGCCAAGCTAAACGCAGTTTAGCCCTAAATGCCAGTTGCCACCCGCCACTTTAACCCTAAACGTCAGTTTAGGCCTGGATCCCAATTTGCGTTGTAAAGCGCAAATGATTACTGTGAAAGATGAACCAGCCCCAGCTGGTAGGCCTCTCGTCAAAATCGTAAAAAAGATGTTCCAGATAAAACGCCGCTGCCGGCAGGGTGCTTTGCAAAATTTTGGCTTCTTCCTCATTCATCATTGTCGCTTCAATGCTCAACTGGCCTCGTTTGAGCGTGTGATTATCGACATGGGTAAAAAGCCCCAGTAATGAAGTGGCGTCCATCTCCGCTTCTACGATGGGTCGTGTTGGGTCATAAACGAGGTAAGCACGATGATAAAAAATCGGTTGTCCCTGGCGGGTGAGTAAGCGCCGGATGTAAATGACCGGATCCCCTTCGCAGCGCCCTAGTTTAGACGCCGTCCGTTCATCGGCCGAAACGACACGGACCTCTAATAACTTCACGGCCGTATCCAGATCATCCTGGAACAGACCTTGCATTTCGTGAAGATCGAAAACGGCCGTTGACAGTTCCAACGGTTTGACAAAGGTCCCCTTCCCCTGTGCCGTGCTCACAACGCCCTGATCGGCCAGCAAGTTAATCGAACGGCGCACGGTCATCGGGCTGATGCCGTAGCTCCGGCAGAGCTGTGCTTCCGAAGGCAGCTGATCTCCCGGGCGGAACGCCCCTCTGGCTATCTGGCCGCGCAGGATATTGGCCAGTTGAGAATAAGCGGGCTCATAGGCATCGCGATCGATTTGTTGACTGTCGATTAGGCGCTTCACCTCATTCGGTTTCATATGGCATCAACTGCTGCAACCCGGTTACCGTTTCAAAAAGAATTCCGCTAACTCTTGACAACTTCCCTATAGAAGTATACATTATAGCTGTACAAACTTCCCTATATAAGTATATAAGTTTTGGGCAGTTTGGACAAGAAGACAAGTGGCAAGTAGCAAGTGGCAATCAGTGACCAGTGACAACTGGTAACTGGTCACTGGTAAACGACCACCTGACCACCTGAAAACCTGAGAACCTCAATATGCAAAACGGCCGAACCAAAGTCATCGCCTGCGCTACTGTTATCGAAGAGATGCTGCCCCTCATGCCGCCTGACATTGTGTATGAAGTTTTGGACTTCGGCCTGCATCTGATTCCCAAAAACCTCAAAACCCGTCTTCAAGAAGTTATTGATGAGGCCTGCAAGCAGTACGACACGATCATCCTCGGTTATGGCCTCTGTTCTATGGCCGTCGTCGGCCTGCAGTCGCGCAGCTGCACGCTGATCATCCCCCGCGTTGATGATTGTATCGCCTGCTTTCTTGGGTCCCGCGAAGTCTATGACAATGAGCATGAGAAAGAGCCGGGAACCTATTACCTGACCAAAGGCTGGATCGAAGTCAGCGATACCCTCCTCGATGAATACAATCGCTCCGTCGAAAGGTATGGCGAGGAATGTGCCGAGCGCATCATGCGCATCATGCTCAAAAACTACAAGCGCCTGGTCTATATCGATACGGGCACTGAAAACCAGGAACATTACCGCGAATACGCTCGCAAAATCGCCGATAAGTTTGATTTGCGTTTTGAAGAAATTGCCGGTTCCAACGAGCTTATTTACCGCTCTTTATATGGCCCTTGGGGCGATGATTTTGTGATCACGCCGCCGGGCCAGACGATCAAGTACACGGATTTCAAGACCACATCCACTGCCGCCAACAACTTTAATCTCTACGGTACAACGCCATAGGCGAGGACAGACCCTCATGAGTGAACAAGACAATTACCAGGTTCAATTTCAACCTATCGGCAAGCGTCTTGTTGTTGAGGCTGAGACCAGCCTCTATGAAGCGGCGCGCGAATCGGGTATTGAACTCTCTTCGGCCTGTGGTGGGGAGGGCAGCTGCGGCCAGTGCCGAATTGTCGTCCTGGCTGGAGAGACCACACCGCCCAACTTTGATGAAGAATTCATTCTCAGTGAATTGGAACTGCAGCAAGGCGAACGTCTCGCCTGCTGCACCTACGCCCGTTCTAATTTAACCATCCAGGTCCCGCGTGAATCGCTCATAACCGGCCAGCGCCTGCAAATCGCCGCTGACCTAGCCGCTTCGCTTAGGGAAATCACACCCGATCCCCTTGTGCGCGCTGTTAATCTGGAGCTCACGCCCCCGACCTTAGAGGATATTCGCCCCGACCTGCAGCGCATTGCTGATGCCCTGGCCGAACAGTATGGGGTCAGCGGCCTAACGGCCGAACCGGCCGTCCTTCGCGTCATATCCCCGGCCGTACGCGACCTCAATTGGCGTTTTACTGTCTTACTGCGCGGCCAGGAAATAGTCGGCGTGGGCGCATGGGACCAACGGCCGTTAGGTTTCGCCGTCGATTTAGGCACTACCAAGATCGCCGCCTACCTGGTTGATCTGGAGACCGGCGCCGATCTCGCCGCGGCCGGAGCGCCCAATCCGCAGATCGGCTATGGCGAAGACGTCATCAGCCGGCTCAATCACGTCCATCGCAACGCGGAAGGTGGCCGAGTACTGGCCGCCAAAGTTCAAGAAACCTTAAACGAACTCCTTGCCCAGCTGCTCTCACAGGTTGGCGCGAGCGCGGGACAGGTCGTCGATGCCTGTATCGTGGGCAACACGGCCATGATCCACCTGCTTCTCCAGCTTCCCGTGCGCCAGCTGGCGGTATCCCCGTACGTAGCCGCTGTGGGCAGCGCCCTGACCGTACCCGCCGCCGAACTACACCTCGACATGGCCCCCGGCGCGGCCGTCTACATCCCACCCTGCATCGGCGGGTTCGTCGGCGCCGATCACGTGGCCATGATCCTGGCCTCCGATCTCGATCGGCATGACAAGATTGTTCTGGGCGTGGACATCGGCACCAATACGGAAATCGCCATTCGCAAGCCGGGCATGTCCTTCCTCACCTCCGCCTCCTGCGCTTCCGGACCCGCCTTCGAGGGTGCGCATATCAGCGACGGCATGCGCGCTGCTTCGGGCGCCATCGAAAAGGTGCGCATTACGGACACGGAGGTGCAGATGACCACCATAGACGATGCGCCGGCCGTCGGCCTCTGCGGTTCAGGCATTATCGACGTCGCCGCCGAACTCTATCGCTCAGGCCTGATCAACCAGCGCGGGCGCTTCCAGAAAGAGAACAGCCGTGTAGAAGACGGTCGTTTCGGGACTGAATTTTGTCTCGTACCGGCCGCCCAAAGCGGCAGCGGGCGCGACGTCGTGATCACCCAAAAGGACGTCAACGAAATCCAGCTGGCCAAGGGCGCTATTCACGCCGGGCTGCAAATCCTGCTTGAGGCCACCGGCACCGCGCCGGAAGAAGTGGCTGAAGTGATCGTCGCCGGCGCTTTCGGCTCATTCCTCAACATTGAGAACGCCCTGGCTATGGGACTATTTCCGGAGCTGCCCAACGCGCAGTTCAGCCAGGTAGGCAATGCGGCCGTCATCGGCGCCAAGTGGATGCTCATTTCCCAGGCCGCCCGCCGCCGCGCCGAAAAAATCGCCGCCGGCACCACCTACAACGAACTAACCACCTATCCGAAATTCGCCCGTAAATTCGCTATGGGCATGCTGTTCCCGGATGAGTAGTAAGGAGTATTTTGTAAGTAGTATTTAGTGTTTAGTGTGTCAGCTGACAAACTGATAAACTGACAAACTAATAAGGAGCCCCTATGCAAATAATCGGTGAAAAAATCAATGGAACCCGTAAGCGGGTGGCCAGAGCGATTGCTGAGCGCGATGACGCGTACATCAAAGACCTGGCCGTTAAACAGGCCGAGGCCGGCGCGACCTGGCTGGATGTCAATGCCGGCACGCACCCTTCGCAGGAGCCTGACGACCTCATCTGGCTGATTGAAACCATCCAATCCGTCGTCGAAACGCCCTTGAGCCTTGACAGTGCCAATCCGGCCGCTTTGCAAGTTGCTATCCAGGCCGTGAACAAGACGCCGATGATCAACTCCATCAGCGGCGAGCCTGATCGCCTTAACGGCGTCCTACCCCTGGTTGCCGAACATGGTTGCCAGGTAATTGCCCTGGCCATGGATGCCAAAAAGATCCCCGAAACGAGCGCCAAGCGCCTGGAGATCATTCGCGGCATCATGAGCGAAACGCAGGCGCGCGGTGTCCCGGATGATCACGTTTATATCGATCCCCTGGCGATGACCATTGCTACCAACACTCAGAGTGCTCTCGTAGCGATGGAAACAATACGCGGCGTTCGTGAAGAATACCCGCGGGCGCATTTGACCATTGGCTTAAGTAATATCTCCTTTGGTTTACCCGCGCGCTCCCAAATCAACCGCGGCTTCCTGATGCTGGCCATGGCCGCCGGGTTGGACAGCGCCATTCTCGATCCGCTTGACAAACAGATCCAGGCGGCGATCCTGACCGCCGAGCTGCTGCTGGGCCAGGATCAACATTGTCTAAACTACGTCCGCGCGTCCCGCAAGGGCATTTTTGATTGAACCTAAGAAAGATTTAGGCTGGACGCAGAGGGCACGGAGGAGTTGCATCCTAAACGAAGTTTAGGCGAACACGCTGAGAGAAATAAAACAAGAGTTCTCTGCGCCCTCTGTGCATTCTCTGAGCCTTTTGCGTCCATTATGTCCATCAAATTATTCTCATTAAGAGAAAAGGGAAAAGAGGTAAGAAATGTCCCAAGAACTAATAAATGCCATCACCGAAATGCGTGAAGAGGATGCGCTGGCGATCACCAACCAGTTGTTGGATGAAGGCGCCGATCCAATGGGCATATTGGAAGCATGCCGCAGCGCGATGGAGGTAATCGGCGACCGTTTTGAGAGTGGCGATTGTTTCATACCCGAATTGATCCTGGCCGGCGAGATGCTGACCCAGATTTCCGAGGTCATTAAGCCGCGCATGGAAGAGGAAGCCAGCCAGGAAGTGTTGGGTAAAGTCGTTATTGGCACGGTGGAAGGAGATATTCATGACATCGCCAAGGATATCGTCACCTTCATGCTGGAAATTAATGGCTTTGAGGTCACCGACCTGGGCGTTGACGTGCCGCCGGCACGGTTTGTGGAAACAGTGAAGGTAACAGGGGCGGACATCGTCGGCCTCAGTGGTTTCCTGACCCTGGCCTATGACCCGATGAAGGAGACCGTGATCGCCCTGCGCGAGGCGGATCCGGAAGTGAAGATCATGATCGGCGGTGGGCAGATTGACGAGCAGATTCGCCAATACACCGCTGCCGACGCTTACGGCCGTGATGCCATGGCCGCCGTCGCTTTAGCCAAAGAATGGGTAGGAGGATAATAACCATGTTCACGCAGCCAAATAACTGGTCCAAACTGACCGCACAAGAAAAACGAGAGGCGCGTTTCGCCTCCTGGATGGACACTGAAAAGCGCCAGTTCGACTCACCTGAAGCGGAAGGGGAATACAAACTGCGCGCCCAGCGCATCAAAGACGTCATCGACCTCAAAGAACCGGATCGGGTACCGATCACGCCCTTTATCGGCGCCTACTCGATGAAATATGGCGGGATCACGCCTTATGAAGGCATGTATGATTACGACAAATATACGGCCGCCTGGCACGCCTTCAACAGGGAGTTCGGACTCGACTACCTGATCTTCTCCGGGGCCTTCAATCCTGGGAAAGTCTATGACATCTTAGGCTACCAGGTCTATCGCTGGCCGGGCGGCGGCTTGAGCGAGGACGTCGATTTCCAATGCGTGGAAGCTGAATACATGCTCGCTGATGAATACGACCGCTTCATCGCCGACCCGGAAGCCTATTACATGCGCGTCTACATGCCGCGCGCCTTCTCCGCTCTGGAAGGATGGGCTATGCTGCCCACCTTCTTCGCCTCCATGGAACTGCCCATGGCCCCCGCGCTGATGATTCCCGCCGGCCTGCCGCCGGTGCAGGCATCCTTCAAAGCCTTTCTCGAGGCCGGACAGGCGGCCCTGGAATATGCCGAGGCCTCGGGCAAAGCGGATGGCTACCTGCAGGCCAAATACGGCATGCCCGCCCTCCCCGGGGGCTTCACCAAGGCGCCCTTCGACTACATCGGCGACACCCTGCGCGGAACGCGCGGCATCATGCTCGATATGTTCCGCCAGCCGGACAAAGTACTCGCCGCTGTCGACCGGCTGGTACCTATCGCCACGCGCTTAGGGATTGAGACGGCCACGGCCAATGACAACCCCTTCGTCTTCATCCCCCTGCACAAGGGCGCCGATGGCTTCATGTCCAATGCTGACTTCAAGAAGTTCTACTGGCCGACCCTAAAAGCAGTGCTCGAGGGCCTGATCGCCGCCGGCCTTGTGCCTTGGAACCTCGTTGAAGGCGGGTACAACAGCCGCCTGGAGACGATCGCTGCCGATCCGCCCCCGGCCGGTTCCACCTATTGGAACTTCGATCAGACGGACATGGTCGCTGCCAAAAAACATTTCGGTGATTGGGCCGCCATTGCCGGCAACGTTCCCTCCTCGCTGCTCCATGCGGGAACCCCCGATGAAGTCGATGCCTACGTCATAGGGTTAATCGACAAGGCCGGTGCAGGCGGCGGCTACGCCATGGCCACAGGCGCCGTTCTCGATCACACGACGGTCGAAAACCTGCATGCCATGATCGACACAACGAAAGAGTATGGTGTTTATTAAAGTCCCGTTTAGGCCTTGACGCAAGATGCAAGACGCGGGACGCAGAGGACACGGAGGAATCACAGAGAAATTAATTAAAAAATCTCTGTGCCCTAAACGAAGTTTAGGCCTCTGTGTATTCTCTGCGCCCTCTGTGTCTATTAAATTATTGTCATTAAGAGAAAAGGAAAAAGAGGTACAAAATGTCACAAGAATTAATTGATGCCATCACCGAAATGCGCGAGGAAGATGCCCTGGCCATTACCAAGCGTATGCTGGATGAAGGCGCGGATCCCCTGGATGTGTTAGAGGCCTGCCGCCAGGCGATGGACGTGATCGGCGACCGCTTCGAAGCCGGCGAATGTTTTATCCCCGAATTGATCCTGGCCGGCGAGATGCTGACCCAGATTTCCGAGGTCATTAAGCCGCGCATGGAAGAGGAAGCCAGCCAGGAAGTGTTGGGTAAAGTCGTCATCGGCACCGTCGAAGGAGATATTCATGACATCGCCAAGGATATCGTCACCTTCATGCTGGAAATCAACGGTTTTGAAGTCACTGACCTGGGCGTTGATGTGCCACCGGCCAAATTCGTGGAAGCGGTCGCGGAAACAGGCGCAGGTATCGTCGGCCTCAGCGGTTTTCTGACCCTGGCCTACGACCCGATGAAGGAGACCGTGGTCGCCCTGCGCGCGTCTAATCCAGAGGTAAAAATCATGATTGGCGGCGGGCAGATCGACGAGCAGATTCGCCAGTACACCGCCGCCGACGCTTACGGCCGTGACGCCATGGCTGCCGTGGCTCTGGCTAAGGATTGGGCATAAAAGAACACCATGGCTGAAGAATTTATTTCCTCTCCCGAGTTCTTAGCGCGTGTTCAGCGTGTTCAGGATGCTGTGGAGCTCAAGCAGCCCGATCGCATCCCCATCATTCTCTCATTTGGCTACTTTCTAGCCGACTACGGCAAGATCACGCGCCAGGAACAGCATGACAACTGGGAGAAAACGCAACAGATTTTAGAGGAGGCGACGCTGCGCTTCCAACCGGATATCGCCTTTGGCGCCTGGGGCACGCCGGAGCCCAGCAAGATCTTGGGCGACCGCATGACCAAGTGGCCCGGCTACCGCGCGGGACCGCAGGCTTCCTTCCAGTTCGACGAACACGAATTCATGAAAGCGGAGGACTACGATGAGCTGCTGCACGATCCCACCGATTATGCCATCCGCACCTACCTGCCGCGTGCTTTTGAGGCCCTAGAAGGCCTGGCCTTGCTGCCGAACCTGGGCATGACGCTCTACGGCTACTACAGCCTCGGTAATACCATGGCCCTGCTCGCCCCTCCTGTAGCGGCCGCGCTCGAAGCGCTGCAAGAAGCAGCAAAGGCGCAGGCCGTCTTTAACCAGCAGAGCATCGATTCGGCCGGGCGTTTGGCCGCACTCGGTTTTTCACCGCCTTCCTTCCTGATTGGCTCCCTCATCGAAGCGCCTTTTGACTTCCTGTCCGACACCCTGCGCGGCATGCGCGGCATCTTCCTCGATATGCTGCGCATTCCCGACAAGCTTCTGGCGGCCGAGCAAAAAGTGTTGAAAACACAGGTCGATTACGCCATCGCCTTCAAGGAAACGACCGGCCTGACCGCCGCCTTCATCCCCCTACACCGTGGCTCAGACGGCTTCATGTCCCTCAAGCAGTTCGAGACCTTCTACTGGCCGCAGTTGAAAGAGATGGTCGAAAGCCTGGTCGCTGCAGGGATCACGCCCACGCTCTATTACGAGGGTGTTTGGGACGATCGCCTGGAATATCTCACTGAGCTGCCCAAGGGCAAGACGGCCGGTATTTTCCAGGACAGCGATATCTTCAAGGTCAAGGAAGTGGTCGGCGATACGCTGTGCATCATGGGCGGCATGCCCATCCCCCTGCTTAAGAACGGCAGCGCCGAAGAGATCCGCGCGCATACCGAAAAAGTGTGTCGCGAAGTGGGCAAAGGCGGCGGTTTTATAATGTGTCCCACAGTCCTGGAATTAGAAGGCATCTCGCCCGAAAATATCCAGGCCTGGGTGGATGCCACCAAAGAATTTGGTGTTTATTAAAAGGAGCACCCATGTTTACCAGACCTGATAATTGGAATGAACTTTCTCCCCTTGAGCGGCGCAAGGTGCGACTGGACCACTGGCAGAACCAGCCGGTGGAATTCGTCAGCCTGCAGGCGGAAGCGAAATACAAAGAGCGCATCGATCGCCTGCGCAAGATTTATGATATGGAACCCCATGACCGCCCCATAGCCGATGCCTGGATGGGCGGCAATGAATATGCTGTGCGCCGCAAGGGGCTGACCGGCAAGGACATGGTGTATAACCATGAAAAGCTGCGCGAAGCCCTATTGGAATTTCACGAAGAGTTCCAACCGGACACGGCTGTCGCCCCGCTGCCCTATCCCGGCAAGGTGATGGATATGCTTGAATACAAGAGCTACATCTGGGGCGGGCAAAAACTGCCTGATAACCTGACCATCCAGGCCGTGGAAGGCGAATACATGATGGCTGATGAATATCGCGAATTCGCCGCCGACCCCACGAATTTCTGGATGAAAAAATATCTGCCGCGCGTTATGCCTGCCTTAGCCCCGCTGGCGATGCTCACCGAATTTCCGCGCGTCTCCGAAAATGTCGATATCATCGACCTAATCCTGCCTTTCGGGCTGCCACCCTTTCAGGAAATGCTGAATACGCTGATGGCCGCCGGCAATGAACTGCTGCAGATGCTGGGCGTTGTCGGCCAGACCTCGGCTATGGTCGCCGCCGCCGGCTTCCCGGGCATGGCCTTCAACATTGTTAAGACCCCCTTCGACTATCTGGGCGACACCCTGCGCGGCACCAAGGGCATTCTGACCGATATGTTCCGCCATCCGGATGACCTGTTAGCCGCCTGTGAAGCATACGTGCCCGTGCTGATCAATGCTGTGGTCAATGCCAGCGATCGCAGCGGCGCACCGGCCGGCATGTACGTGCTGCATAAAGGCGCCGATGCCTTTATGTCGCAGGCGCAGTTCGAGAAGTTCTACTGGCCAACCTGGAAGCAGGTCATGCTGGGCCTGTACGAAGAAGGTATCACCAGCTATCTGTTTATCGAGGGTTCTTACAATAAGCGCCTGGAAAGTCTGGCTGAAATGCCGGAGAAGTCTCTGGTGTGCCACTTTGATCAGACGGAAATGGGGCCGGTAAAAGAGATTCTAAGCGATAAATTCATCATCGCCGGCAATGTTCCCGCCTCGCTGATGTCTGCAGGCACGACCGATGAAGTTCGTGCCTACTGCGATGAGTTAGTAGAGCTGTTTGAAGATACACCGGCCTATATCCTGGCCCATGGATGCTACTTTGAGAACACGACCGACGAAAAGATGCACGCTTTTATAGATTCGGTCAAAAAGTAGAATCAAAAAGTAGAGTTACCTCAAGAAACACCGTGCGCTTGAACGGGCGCACGGTGTTTCTTATTATTGGCCCCTTGAATAGCACTTTCAGGGTATGACACTAATACCATCTGGTTGCTATATTGATTCCCTACATTGGCACCAATCTTTGTAAAAATCTGGGAGAAAAAAATGAAGCAACAAAGACTACCCCTGGCTTTGTTCTGGATTGGCTTAGTAGTCTCAATAGCACTTGCCGGTATTGGCACCTGGAGTCTTATGAGCAACCTCAGGACGCTTACAATGGAAGAACTCGCATCAACCATTTGGGCGGAAGCTGGTCCTTTGTTTATCCTCTGGGCGCTTTCTGTGACCCTGGGTTCTATATTGGCTGGAATTGGCGCGTTCCTCACTGTTAAAACCAAACCCGTCTTCTCATGGATCGCCGGAATTGGGGTCCTCAGCGCCGTTTTTTTGATGGTAATAGTGTGGACTCGCGTTTACAATCCATTGCTGTTTGGTACTGGAGGTATCATCAACCTGGTCGCCTTTTTCGCTATCGTGTGGATTTGGATGAAGCGGTATACCGGGGTTGGTATCCAGGAAAAAGTCGTCGGGAGCTATAAACTACTTGGCTATATCTTCTGGATAAATGCAACCTGGTTCCTTTGCGGAGAAACTGGAAAACTGCATCTTAAGGCTTTTGAAGGTAGCCCTGCACCCAGCCCAATAGAGATCATGGTATTTCTCGTTTTGGGTTGGCTTTTCGTCCTTATCGGTGAATACAAAGCAATGCGGCTGAAGCAAGCCCAGGTTAATCCTGATTCCGTTGTTAGAGAAAAAACTGAAGAGGAAGGTATTCCACAACACGTTTGACTTTCCTATATGCGCTTGAGTAGGGAAGCCAGCAGCCAGACGGCGATGATACCCAGGATGACAAAGCCAACGACAGGTCCTACCATTTCACCCGTTGTAAATGGAACTCCTGCCGACCGTTGGAAATAGGTGCTTAATATAATTTGGGGGACAAGGAGAACGATGAGCACCAGGAGTGGGCAGGCGATTGCATAGCCAGGCGGCAGATCGCGCAGAACTAGATACGCGCAGAGAAAGGTAGCAGGTGTAATAATAGCCAGATCAAGCGCATAAGTCACCATAGTTGTATAGCTATCCAGACGATCAGGCGGCCTGCCGCTGAACAGCGCCGCTGCCAGGGGTAGGCCCCAGACAAAGAGTGTGATCAGCCCGCTGGCAACCATGAAGCCGGCCAGACTGCGGCGTGGAAGTACAGGTAACCGGTCGGAAAGTCGCTGCCAATCAATGTTTACAAATGACAATATGTAGGTGAAAAGGCTGGTGGAGAAAATGGCGATATAGAGCAAAAAAAGGGAGTTAAAAGCTGCGCCCAGGGCCATTGAGACATATAGGTAAAGAAAATAGCCAAGCATGCCACTTAACAGCAGCTGTCCGCGAAGAGAGCCACGCTGATAGAAGAAAATGGCCACGACTAGAAGCGAGATGCCGAGAAAAAGAGCCGTCGCATCCTGGCCGCGGTAGCCGGCGGCACTGAACAAAGTGTCAAACTGGTAAATCCCCCCGCCATAGATCTGCGCTGTTTGGCCTCGCACCGTGGTAAATTCGAACGGGGCGCTGTTGACTGACAAAAGTAACCCTGCACCGGCTGCGATAGCGGCCAGTAAGGCCACCAGCGAAGCGAGGAAAATAAGGATCTTTTTTGTTTCCATGCGAAGCCCAGCTTTGTCACCACTCCCCGGCATAAAGCGTACGATATGGCTGCACTTGCTCTTCCTTATAATACCAGTGCAATTCCACCAGCTGGCGCATGTGCAGCAAGTCATGGGCCACCCAGGAGGCGAGCAGGTCGCCTGCTTTAAGTAGGCCCCAGGGTGCTTCATAGGCAGCCTCCCAGTTTACATTCTCAAGGCTCTTTAACCAGGCCAATGACGCCTCGCGTTCTTCCAGGAAGCTTTGCAAAAATAATGCCAGATCTTGTTCATTATAATTTCGCGCCGTCACCCACCCTCCGGGATCGATGCCCGGCCAGGTTTCATCTGGGCGATGTAGGGTGAAATCCAGGCGCACGCGGAAATCATAGCGTTCTTCATCCAGCAGGTGACAGAGAACTTCCAGGATTGACCAGGACTCGGCGTCCGGTTTCCAGCGAGCCTGTACATCATCCACGCCGCTCACCAACGCACGGATACGCCCCGCGTTTTCAGCCAGTTGAGTTAAACAATAATTGAGGTCCATGGTGATTTCCTTTTTTAGGTAGTCAGGTAGTCAGTTGGTCAGCCTCTATCTTGCCACACTCCGACAGGCTCAGTGCAGGCTTTGCGCTAATAGCCGATCCTTAATATCCTGTATAATCTCACTTGTCAGCTACGGCTGCAATGTGAACAGGATGTTGTGATGGAAAATATTTCAATCTCGCGATTTAATAGCGGTCATCTGCGGTTTGACCTTAGCGAAATTTACAGGCTGCCTACTAATCACCAGTTTGCCGGGCAGATAGTGGACGTACCCATGTTTAGCTATCATATCTCCTTGCCTGGCCGTTCTATATTGGTTGATGCTGCCGATTACGATGTGCAAGAAATCTCCGAAACTTTTCTGGTCCCGGATTACGAACCGCCACCAGGCCTTTTGGAACAGCTTAGAACGAGCGGAATTGATGCTGGAAGTATCAGCGATGTGATCATCACGCACGCGCACTTTGACCATTATGGGGCACTCAGCACTGTTGTGAACGGCCGTTACCAACCAGCCTTTCCAAACGCGCGTCACTATCTAAATAAGGCTGACTGGCATCCAAAGAGATTAAATGACAAGGGATGGCAAACGCTCGGCTTGGTCGAGCAGCTCGGTTTGCTGAAATTGACCGGGGGTAAAGTCAATCTAGGTGATGGCCTCCTTATTCTACCGATGCCGGGCGAGACAGCCGGCCACCAGATATTGTGCCTTATGACCGGCGAACAAGACATTTACTTTGCTGGCGACCTTTATCACCATCCCCTTGAATTTGCAGAGGCAGAGCGCAATGTGAAGTGGGCTGCGCGGAAGAGTATGGGGAGAAGCAAATCAGCTCTGATGAAAAGAATGGCCGGCAGCAGGGCGACAGCCTATTTCACCCATATCAGTGATGCCTATGGCGTCGTTGAGCAAGAGGATGGCACCCTTGCCTGGAAGCCTGTGCCGGTAGATCAATATGTTTGATCTTCAAGAAATCGGCCGTCTCCCCCTCCCAGGAGATAATTGCGCCATTGCCATTCGTACGCTGGCGTCCGGGACGGAAATTGCTGGACCAGATGGCTTTCAATTTACGCTCAGCCATACGGTTCTGGAGGGACATCGTTTTGCGGTACGACCTATTACCATGAGTTCCCCTTTGCTCTCCTGGGGCATGACCTTCGGCCGTGCCCTGCGCGATATTGTGCCGGGAGAGTATGTCTACAATGCCGGTGTTTTGGAATCTCTGCGCCAGCGACCGTTGGATTTTGCCTTGCCATCCGAGCCCAATTTTGCCGACGGTTTCACGCCCTACCAATTTAATGCCGACCAATTTAGACCCGCTCCTGCTCTCCCCCACAAGCCTTCTACTCGCTCCTTCATGGGCATTCGCCGTTCCGGGGATCGTGGCGTGGGCACGCGCAACATGATTGTTCTCCTGGGCGTGAATGCCGAAGTCAATGGCTTTGTGCAGCAGTTGAAAAAAAAGGTACGGCCATTAGCCGCGGCATATCCACACATTGACGGCATCGTAGCCGTGACCCACACAGAGGGTAGCCGAGTTGGACAAAATAATGAAGAGTATTTGCTGCGCACATTGACTGGCTTCCTGCTTCATCCTAACGTGGCTGCGGTTCTGACGTTGGATATGGGTGTGGGTGTTGTGGGTAGTGTGTTGAATGGCTACGCGAAATTAATGGGGTCTCCACTCGATGCCGTGCTGCATCAATTTGTCTCCCTACACGGCCGCTTCATGGATGATTTAAACAGCTGCGCGGCCATTATAGAAAGCTGGTTGCCGCAGGTGAATGCCATGCAGCGCACCCCGCAACCTTTGAGCGAATTAAAGATCGCCTTACAGTGCGGCGGCTCGGATGCTTTCTCTGGGATCTCCGGCAATCCCCTCGCTGCCCTGGTGAGCAAAACCGTGATTCAGGCCGGCGGATCGGCCGTTCTGGCAGAGACAGATGAGCTGCTTGGCGCGGAGCCGTACATGCTCGATAAAGTACGCGATGTACAAACGGCACAAAGATTCCTGGCCATGGTCGATCGTTTCCAGGAGCGAGCCGCCTGGCACGGCCACTCGGCACACGGTAATCCTACTGGCGGCAACAAGTATCGTGGCCTGTATAATATTTACCTCAAATCACTAGGCGCGGCGGCCAAACGCCACCCGGATGTACCTCTCGACGGAGTCCTCGAATATGGCGAACACATGACTGGCTCGGGATACTTCTTCATGGATAGCCCGGGCAACGATCTGGAAAGCATTGCCGGCCAGGTGGCAAGCGGCTGCAATCTCATCTTTTTTGTCACCGGAAACGGCTCCATCACCAATTTTCCCTTCGTGCCCACGATCAAAATAGTAACCACAAGCGAGCGCTTTGCCTTGCTGGCCGAGGAAATGGACGTGAACGCCGGAGCCTATCTAGACGGCCGTCCGCTGACAGATCTGGCGCAGGAGATGCTCGATCTGTCGCTGGCTGTAGCATCAGGACAGCTCAGCGCGGGTGAAAAAGCGGGCCACGCCCAGGTGCAAATCTGGCGCAATTGGCCGCTCTTCGGTCGCGAAGATCACCAGACCACTGACCAGCCACAGCATCCAGAGCATCGTCCACCCGGACACCCGATTCCTGTTCCAAAACCCCCAGAAACGACCGAATTCATCTGGCGGGGCTATAAAGTTGCAGAGTTGCAAAGTTATAAAGTAGCAGGCGACAGTGTCGCCCGCGACGCTGTCGCGCATGACCGTGTTGGCTTGATACTTCCGGCCAGTCTTTGCTCGGGGCAGATTGCGCGATTAGCTGCGGAACGCCTAAACCAGACCGGCCTTGGCAAAGGCCTCTACAGGGGACAGGGAATCTCGCGTTTTGCGGCGTTGGTGCATACGGAAGGCTGCGGCAGTTCCATTGAGCCGGAGTTAATCAGCACGTTTATGGGCTACCTGGCTCATCCGCTAGCCGCCAGCTGTCTTGTATTGGAGCATGGGTGCGAAATATCGCACAATGACTTTTGGCGCCAACATATGAGCGAGGCCGGCTTGGATCCCGACCAGATTGGCTGGGCCAGCATACAACGCGATGGTGGCCTGAAGCGAACCATGGAGAGGATCGAGGCCTGGTTTACCGCCGATCTCACCCGGCTGTCAGAACCCCAACCCGTAATGGCCGGTTTCCACGATGTCCACCTTGGCTTGATGGCCGAAAGCGAACTGGACAAAAAGACGGTCACCGTATTGGCCAAGCTGGTGCAGCACATCGTCGCCGCCGGAGGAACGGTTATTCTAGCCGCCGGCGATCACCTGGCGGCGCAAATCGTGGATTCCCCTGACAGCATAGACCCGACCCTCGACTATGCGCAGCACCCTTCGCAGCCTGGCTTACACCTCATGGCTGATCCTAGCACTTCCTGGTCGGAGACAATGACCGGCTTAGGCGCGGCAGGCATTGAAGTGATCATCGCTGCCTGTACAACGCGAGGTCAGCAGACCCATCCCTTTATACCCGTGTTGCAAGTAGCCTCCGCTGAATCCCCTGCCCAACCCTTCCATGCCGACATGGACCTACTGTTCGAAGGTGACATCCGGCAGGACCTGGATCACCTTCTGACCCGCTTATCGGCCGTTCTTTCGCGCACATTGGAACCGAAACTAAGCCGCATGCATAACATCAGCTTCCAGATCACGCGCGGAAAGTTGGGGGTTTCTCTATAGCATAGCCATCTATGTTTCAAAAAGTATGCTTAAAAGCACTTGCAAATTGACATGTTCCATCCTATGTTTCTAAACATGCTTGCATGAGAAGGCGCATTGAATAAAACCTCTTTTAGCCTGGTTTAAATGGTCACTATTCATTATTCACAATTCACAATCATTTTCGCGTAAGTGATTAAAACAATGCTTCGCACGAAGGTGCATATCCCACCGCTGCGTTCCAATCTCGTTATACGCTCTCGCCTCATCGAACAGCTTGATCAAGCCGTTCAACCGGGTGTCAAATTAACCCTCGTTTCTGCTCCGGCCGGTTACGGTAAAACAACTTTTGTACTCCAGTGGGCGCGTGCCTGCCGTTCCTCTGTGGGCTGGCTCTCGCTCGAAAAAGCAGATAATGACTTTGAACGCTTCTTTCGCTACATAGCCTTGGCCTTGGAGGCGGTGGAGCCAGAGGTAATGGAAACACCGTTCGGCATCTTACTGGGAGCACCCACCCCGGAAAAAGAGGCGGTCCTAACCGCTTTCATCAATCTAGCGAACGACCTCGACGGGCATACGGCGCTTATCCTTGAAGATTATCACCTCATAGAAAAATCAGATATCCATGAAGCATTGACTTTTTTGCTGGACCATTTGCCGTCTAATTTCCATTTCATACTGACCAGCAGAGGGCAACCGCCACTTCCCTTGGCCCGCTACCGTGCACGTGGCGAACTGTTGGAAGTGGGCATCAATGACCTGCAGTTCCGGCCCCATGAAACGGAGTCTTTGCTAAATGAGAGCAGTAGAATTGAACTATCTGCTCAAAATATCGAATCATTACAGAATCAACTCGAAGGATGGGTCGCGGGCTTGCAGTTGGTAACCCTCGCGCTAGAGCGGGGTTTGATGAAGTCGGAACGGCCGGAGGTGACCGGTCAGCAGCGGTTTGTCGTCGACTATTTACAGTACGAGGTGATGACTGATCTTCCCCAGGGAATGTATGATTTCCTGCTCCGGACGAGCATCCTGGAGCGCCTCTGTGGCCCGCTGTGCGAGGCTGTTACGGAAATGGAAGGCGGGCAGGCCATGTTAGAATCCCTGGAAAGGGAAAGGTTATTCTTATTACCGCTTGACGACAGGCGTGAATGGTTTCGTTACCATTCGCTTTTTGCAGATTTCCTAGCCAAGGAGCTGCATCGCCATTATGGCAGTCAAGTCGCTGCCCTTCATCGCCGCGCCGCTCATTGGTTCACCATGCAAGGCATGGATGAGCCAGCCTTACAACATGCAGTGGCCGGGCATGATGGTCCGACTGTAGCCCAGATTGCAGAGAATCGCTTTGAGATTATGCTGTATAGCGGACAATTGAGGAAGCTCAGAAAATGGCTAGACGCCCTGCCCGAGCCATGGTTTTGGCAGTACCCGGTCATCGGGCTGGTTCAAGCCCAGTTACTGGGATTGGTTGGCAACTTGTCAGCCTGCATGGAATCCTTGGAAAAAATTGAGGAGGCAATTCTACAATCGGAACGTAACGATGCCTCATGGCAGCTGGCGCGCGTTAACACGATTCGCTGCCGGATCGCCTGTTCCATGCATGATCTGGATCGGGCAGAGCCCTTGGCCGAGATAGCGCTGCAAAATTTGCCGGCGAAAGATTATCACTACCGGGCCAGCGTGCACTTTGTGTTAGGTGAAGCCTACAGGGAAGTGGGGCGCTGGCAGGAAGCGGAAGCACAATATCGCCAGGCGTTATCTCTTGTTCACGATACAGCATTTCGCTTGATGTCAGCCCATATCTTCGGCGCATTGGCGGATATGGCGCTCAGCCTGGGACAGCTGCACGAAGCAGCAAATTATTGGGACGAGTCGCTGGGGGTGATTGGACGGCGAGAATTGTGGGGCTATCTACCACTGCCGCTTACCGGCTGGGTATACATTCGTAGAGCCGAGCTCCAATACGAGTGGAACGGGCTGGAGAAGGCGGCTGACCTGGTCGATCGCGGGTTGAAACGGGCCGAGCTAGGCGGTGCGGTAGAGGCTCTGGTTGTTGGGCATCTGGTTCGCGCTCGCCTATTGTTGGCACGGGGCACTGCAGAACCGGCCAAAACCAGCCTAGATCAGGCACAACCCTATCTAAAAGAGGTTCGGTTCCAAAACTGGCGTGGCCGGTTCGATCGCCTGCAGGTTGAAGTATGGCTGGCGCAGAATCATCTGCGCACGGCCGTAAACTGGTCAGACGCTATATTCCAAGATGAGGCATTAGTTGATCAACCATACAACGAGCTGACCTATCTGGCAGCTGCTCGCGTCTTAATCGTCAAAGGAGATAACCCCGCTTTGCAAAAAGCGCTGGACTTATTAAGGCGTTTGACAAAAACGGCCGAAGCAGAAGGCCGAACGGCCGTACAAATAGAAGCATTGGTATTCCAGGCATTAGCCTACCAGAAGCGCGGTGACGAACCCAGAGCGATGACAGCATTTGAACATGCCCTGCGGTTGGCTGAACCGGAAGGCTATCTTCGCCTTTTTGTCGATCTGGGTCAGGAGATGGCGCGTTTGTTACAGACGGCTCGTGCGCGCCGGGTAATGCCCGATTACGTGGCGCAGCTGCTGGAGGCTTTTAGTGAAGATTGGCTGATGGTGGAAGAACAGCCCTTGCCGGAACCGCTAACCGAACGGGAGTTTGAAATTCTGAGACTGGTCTCGGCCGGACTGACCAATCGCGAGATTGCCCAACAACTTGTTATCTCCGCTGAAACAGTCAAGAAACATGCCGGCAACATCTACAGCAAATTAGGAGTCAGCAGTCGCACTGAAGCTGCTGCCCGAGCCAGAGAATTGGACCTAATAGATTAATCGACAATACCTACTTTCTAAAATCAATCTCTGAAAAGCGGTTACGCCGCCACTTATAGCGGCCTTTTCAGCGCCCAAAACCTTATCTTCCTGCTGGCAATTTTGTTGACGTGTATTGGGAAATTATGTTCCAACAGTTTGGCGGGAGCTCGACCAGGCTCTATCGGCTGCGGCAGCCTCAACAGGGCGAGTAGCAATCTTCTTGACAATATAGGACGCGTCCCGGCCAACCCCCCCGATGAGCGCCGAGGTCGCGGCCGTTTGGAAGAACAGGCCGACAAAGTAGAGGCCGGGCGCGCTGGTAACCACGCCGCGTTCGTGCAGCGGGTATCCGTCGTCAGCGAAGATTGGGAGGTCGATCCAGTGGTAGTCAGGCCGGAACCCTGTGCACCAGATTACATTAGCGACGTCGACGACGCGACCATCGGCCAGCACAGGCAGCCCATCCTGCACGCCCACCGTTCTTTCGTGGACCCGCTCTACACCCGCCTCCAGCAGATCATTTGGTCTGACTCGCCCTAAAGGCAAACCCATACTCAACAGCTTGGGTCGAACCTTACGGCCGATAGGCGTCTTCACATTGAGCACGTGGGAAAAAACAAACCACATCAATGGAACGACCAAGTTATTGATCGCGCTTCCGGGACGGGTGGGTTCGCTGCCTGGGTACCGTCCAGATAAACAAACATGGTGAGTTCGGGAAAGTTCAAGAGCGATTTCTGCTCCTGAGTTCGCAGCTCCGACCACAAGAACGTCACCCTTTCTCAATTGTGAAGGACGCCGGTATTCGCTGGAATGCAATTGCAAAATATCCGCGGACAGGTCGGCGGCAAAAGCAGGTATTCGGGGCGAATGGTAAGCGCCTGTGGCTATTACTACATTGTCGGACTCGAAGCGCGTGTCTCCCGCCGCTAATACAAAGCGCTCCCCTTTCCGCTCCAGCCTCTCAATTTGAACCCCTAGTTCGACCGGCAGATCAAAGCGCTCGGCGTACGCCACCAGGTAGTCGGCCATCTCGTCCTTAGAAGGAATATAAAGGCGCGAGGCTGGGAACGGCATCCCAGGTAATGAAGAGTAGCGAGCCGGGGTAAACAATCGCAGCGAATCCCATCTCGTCCGCCACGTATCGCCGATCCGCTTGCCGGCATCCAGGATAACAAAATCTAGCCCTTGCCGTTGTAAATAATAACCGGTGGCCAACCCTGCCTGGCCGCCGCCGATAACGATCGTGTTGTAGCTTTTAGTAACGTTACTCACTAAGTACACTCCTTGTTTGTTAATCACTGTTTGTTCAGGATGACGCCGGTGCCGGGACGGCATCCAGCAGTTGCAGGAGGCTCAGGCGGTCGAAACTTGTCCAGCCTTCAACGAATCTGCCGTTGGCGATGCGGTTTATGCTGATGCCCATCACAACAGCCTGCTTACCTGTTGGCGGGATGCCCTCGAACAGAGCCTTGTGTGTGCCCTGCGCCGTCCACCGGGTCACTACCCGGTCTCCTTCGGCGATCTGGTCTTCTATGGTGAAATGAAGATCGGGGAATGCCTTGCGCATCGTGGCGATATTTCGCTTCATACTCTCTGGGCCAACGAAAATATCATCCGGCAACTCGTGGTAAACATAGTCGTCGGCAGTGACTTCATCCACGAAGCCATAATTCCCCTCATTCCACACCACTTCATAAAAACGACGGTCTATCCTCTTGTTCTTTTCTGACATTGGTCACCTCCATATGTCTGTCATCGGTTACATTTACTTGTAGCTTAAGGGATAGGCACAATATCGTCATGCCTCGAATGGGGTATTCTGATGGGGTATATTATGATGGTTACTCTTATTGCTGCGGCACGTAGCGATCGTGATTACGCGCGATCAGTTAAGTATTTCTTTATGAATTTAGTCAGCGGACCATTTGACCATCGCCATTATTAAGCCAGACAATTGCCCCATCTAACTTAGCGGCAAGGATATCGATAGCACCGTCACCATCCACATCCCCCAGCGTTACAGCATGACGGGATGAATAACTAAAGCTTTGTTTACTGTCTCTAAATTTGCCACGGCCGTCGTTGAGCCAGATGTGTCCTTGTTTATCACTGCCCTTAAAAATATCCAGGTCCCCATCTCCGTCCAGGTCATTGAGATAAACGAAACGCGTAAAATCATTTCCAAACGTCTGGTTACCTGCGCTAAAATGGCCCCGGCCATCATTCCACCAAATTTCGTCCGCGCCTCTATTACCAACCACGGCGTCTAGATCACTATCGCCATCGAGATCGCCCAGGGCAACGGCATAGCTGCGCCGGGTTCCTAGCCTTTGGCCACTGTCTATAAAACCGCCCCGCCCGTCATTGAGCCATACTGTATTGGGATCATATGCCACCGACTGCCCTTCTTCATCCATATGCGCGGAATTCACCGTAAACCCATCCAAATCCCCATCCCCATCGAGATCACCCAGGGCAACTGCCTCACTACTACCAGAACCAAATTGTTGTTCGCTGTCTCTTAAAGAGCCGGAATTATCACTCAGCCAAATGCTGTTAAATGCATTTAAAGTCTCCCAGTCATCGGGGCCATGGGAAATGCCGCCACCACAGCAGCCGGTCAGGAACAGGTCGACCCGGTTATCGCCATTCAAATCCCCCGCCTCAAAACGCCACAATCCGATAGAATAGCCGCCGGACTCGGGCATACTCACAGATTGCCCGTACCCAAATTGGCCACGGCCATCATTCCAGAAATACTCCCCCCAGGCGATATTGCCGACCAGGGCATCGATATCTCCATCATCATCGAAGTCCGCCAAGGCAAGGCCCCTACTTTCAAATTCCCCTAATCGCTGGCCGCTGTCGCGGAAATTGCCGCTGCCATCATTTAACAGCACGGTATTGGGCTCTGGGGCTTCATTACGGCCGTTAGCCAGGAACGCATCCAGATCGCCGTCAACGTCCAGGTCCGCCAGCTCAATGGCATAGGTTCCGGGTACAGCCGGGATGGACCACATCAGGATTGTGAAGGAGACAAAAGCAAACGCTGCAATGAAGAGGATTGCTAAACCAATTAAGGCTAACTTTTTCATACGCAAAAACCTCTGCGTCAAAATCTTTGCCGATGCGTCAAAATGGTTTGCTCACCTATCCGGCAATCCACTACAGATATTATACCATCGGGGCTTTGAATTATTTTTCCATCCTGCGCTAAATCCTGCTATCTTTATCCTTGATGCAAACCATTTCCCGTGCTAAAAGATTATTGTGAGAGGTGGGTAAAATCGAGGAATAAGCAAATGACAGCCAATCTAGCAGAACAACGGGATCCAGTGTCAAACGAAGTCATCCAATGGCTGCTGGATTCCGATCCCGCAATCCGCTGGCAGGTAATGGGCGACCTGATCCATGCGCCTGCCAATGAAGTCGCGGCCGAACGTGCCACAGTCGCTACCGAAAGTTGGGGTGCGCAGCTGCTCGCCCTGCAAGGAGAAGACGGCCGCTGGGGCGGCGCGGCCTGGAACCGTGGCTGGGACTCCACGATGCACGTCCTCATGCTCCTGCGTGATTTCGGACTCGATCCGCAGAGCGATCAGGCGCGCCGGGCGCTGGCCCTCGTCTGCGATAAGGTGACATGGCGGGGAAGCGGCCCGCCGGAATGCGATGACAATGCCTTCTTTGAAGGTGAAATCGAAACCTGCATCAACGGCCAGGTCGGAGCGGTTGGCGCCTATTTCGGCCAGGACATCCAGGGCATTATCGACCGCCTACTTAGCGAACAGCTGCCTGATGGCGGCTGGAACTGTGAAGCGCCGGCTGGCTCAACGAGATCGTCATTCAACACGACGATCTGCGTGCTGGAGGCGCTGTTGGCACATGAACAGGCGGGCGATGGAGCCCCAGATGTGACTCAGGCTCGATTTCGGGGGCAGGAATACCTGCTCGAGCGCCGGCTCTTCCGGCGCCGCTCGACCGGCGAAGTGATCAAGCACGATCGCAAAGACAACAATGTCTGGACACGCTTTGCCTTCCCGACGTGGTGGCATTACGACGTGCTGCGCGGCCTTGAGTATTTGCGCAGCGCGGGCGTGACGCCCGATGAACGCCTGGCCGAGGCAATCGATCTGGTCAGGTCGAAGCGCACCGAAGACGGTCGTTGGCTGCTTGAGACCCGCTACCCCGGTGTCATGCCGGTCGAGATGGACGAGGACGTGGGCCGTCCGAGCCGCTGGATCACGTTTAGGGCCTTGCGGATTCTGGACTGGTATTCATAACAGGATTAGTGTCGGTGCCATCGCTCTTGATCTCTTTTTCCAGCAAGGCGTTGACGTTTTGTCTACCAATCTCCGAACCTTCTCGCTCATTGGTCGCGGCGAATGATTCATTGAAAAGCAGCACGGCGCTGAGCAAAACGCCGTTTTTAAATTTCAATTCCTGGAGATGGCCCTGAACGGCGGTGAAATAATCGTCATCCAGTTCTTCCTGAACCATAAAGCCTCTACCAACGAACCTAGTCATTGATAGAGGCTATCAGCCGGACAATCCGGCAATTGTCTTATAGAAAGAAATGGCGAGCCTCATCGCCTTTTCATTTGTAGCTGAATTTTAGCAGAGAAATTAAACTCCCGGGAAACTTTTTTCCTGGAAACTAATCAATGAAGAGTCCGGCCTTAGAAAGTGGATGTTTCCGAAAAAATTCAGCCGGCCGGCCTGACATTGAAAGCGTAGCCAAACAGATTATGCGGATCATACCGGCCCTTCAACCGGGCCAGCTGATCATAACCACCGGGAGCCAGGCCGTCGCGAATACGCTGCTGTGACTCAATCTCTTCCAGGAAGTTCATGTATACGCCGCCGGTTAGGGATGGCCTGAGAGCTTCTTTCATCCGGCCCGTATAGCTAACCAGGTGATCATGTGCTTCGGCCGTCGGTGAAGCACCCGCGAAATTCAGAAGCAGTTGAGCGTCACGGTTACCATAAACGGCCGCGTCCCGATTCACGCGCCCAATCTCCCCACCTGCATGACGGACCTCGCTGAAAAACAGCGGGCTAATGCCACACTCCCCCAGCGCATAATCAACAATCGTCTCAATCGCCGCATCACTCAGGTCCGCCAGCCAGGCCCCGCTGCTAAACCCCGGCATCGGGTCAACCGGATCGCTGCTGATGCTGCCTGCCGCGCTAAAGGGAATCATCTTGAAATCATCCATGAGCGGCGCCTGCCAGCTTCGCCAGTGTTCCAGCAGCTGTGCGCCTTCCTCCTCCGCGCCGCAATAACAACCGCGCACAATGGTGAAGCTCTTTCCACTCAGAAAATCCGGGATTTCCGGCAGGGGCGGGAAGTTCATGATCAGCACCGATGTGGTCAGTTCATCAGGCGCATCAGCGATCCAGGAGCGATAATGGCGAAAAACCTCGCCGGCCATTACTGCCGGATAGAACAGATTGCCGGCGTAAACCGTGCTAACAGGGAAAAGGCGGATAGTCATGCCGGTAACAATCCCAAGACTTCCCCCACCCCCGCGCAGTCCCCAAAAGAGATCGCTGTTCTCTGAATGGGAAACTTTTCGCAGCTGGCCATCGGCCGTTACCACTTCAAACTCAATCACGCTGTCCGTGGCCAACCCGTATTTACGGCCTAGCCAGCCCAGGCCGCCGCCCAAGGTATAGCCAATGGCCCCGACTGTTGGCGAAGAGCCCAGCAGTGGCGCCAGGTCATATTCCTGGGCCGCCGCCAGCACCGGTCCCCACTGCACGCCCGCCTCAAGCGTCGCCGTTTGCGCGATGGTATCGATGATGAGGCCATCCATTTCCTTGGTCAGAATGAGCAGGCAGTTATCGGCTGGGCGCACATTGCCATGCCCGGTGGACTGCACGGCCACGCCCAGGTTATGCAAGCGGGCAAAGTTAACTGCTGCCTGCACATCTACGGCCGTTTCCGCCGCCACGATCACTGCCGGATACTGCACAACCTTGCGATTCCAGGCCAACCGCGCCTCTTCATAACCGTCCGATTCCGGTGTAAATAGTTCACCCTGCACCTGCGCCCGCAGTTCGTCAAAAGCAGGTGCTGTTTGTGTTAATTCCATCATGACTGTAGTTCTCCATACTAAAACACAGAGTACACGGAGGAGACACAGAGACCACAGAGCATTTTAACTATTCTCCGTGTCCTCTATGCCTTCTCTGCGCCCTCTGTGTCCATATTTTTTCTGCCGGTGTCTAAATAATTATTAGACACAGTTTACAACCCGCCCCGTTTGCCAGCCGTTTGTTTTACCGTTTATTTGCACATTTCGGCCGTTTATATTGACAGCGCTATTTGAAAAAGCTAAAATGCAATCGATTGCATAGATGTGGGATAACGATGAGTGAAGAGGCTGTTCAAACCCTGGGTGATATAGCCCGCCTGGCCAATGTCTCTAAATCGACGGTCTCGCGTGCGTTAAATGACAGTCCCCTCATCAGCCAAAAAACAAAAGAACGAATCCAGGCAATCGCCCAAGAGCACAACTTCCGCATCAATGCCTCCGCCCGCAATCTCCGTTTACAACAAAGTCATACTATCGCCTTTGTTGTTCCCACCTATTATCCAGAATTCTTTTCTGTAGAGGACTTATTTGGGTTAGAAGTCTTAAGCAGTATTGGGAATGGACTGCGCGGATTAAATTATGATCTTCTCGTTGTCCATGTCGATTCGCAGGATATTTCTTGGGCGCGATCTTATCTGGACAGCGGACGCGTGGACGGCTTCATAATCATGGCCTCAAACCGCAGGCAAGAGCATGTAAAAGCGTTGATTGAGGTTGGAGCACCCTTCATCGCCTGGGGCGTTCCCATACCGGGATTCAACTACTGCTCAGTCGCTGGAGATAATGTCCTTGGAGGCCTGCTTGCCACCCGGCACCTAATTCATACCGGACGGCAGCGGATTGCTTTTCTGGGCGGCCCCGAAGATGAATTGACGGTGCAGCATCGTCTCCAGGGTTATAAAAACGCTCTACGAAATGCAAAACGTAGCGTTGACTCCAACCTGTTGGCATATGGTGACTATTCTCACGCTTCCGGTATTTCCGCCATGCAGCACCTGCTGGATCAATCTCCGGACCTAGATGGGGTCTTTGTAAACAGTGATCTGATGGCGATTGGGGCGATCAATGCCATTCAAAACCATGGGAAACGCGTTCCAAAGGATATAGCCGTTGTCGGGTATGATGATTTGGCAATTGCCATGTATAACAATCTGCCGCTCACCACGATCCGGCAGAATATTCCTTTAGCTGGCAAGCTGTTGGCCCAAAACCTGATTCAATATATCCAGACCGGTGTCATCACCAACGTAACAACACCGGTGGAACTTGTGATTAGACAATCAACCTGAGGGTGGGGTTTAATTATAAAAAGCTTATTACTGACTGCGAAGAAAGGGCAGGATATGGCAAATATTTTTTCGAAAGCGAAGAACAACCCGAGGCTTGGCCTCATTCTCCTGGCATTTATTGCCTTTATCGCCCTCGGACTGCCGGATGGTCTGCTTGGCGTTGGTTGGCCGTCGATCAGGACCGGCTTTTCTATTCCGCTGGATGCGATCGGCGTGTTTTTAAGCGCCGCCGTTGCCGGTTACATGACATCCAGTTTCCTCAGCGGCTACCTGCTCACAAGGATAGGCGTGGGCCGTGTGCTTGTGGCCAGTTGTTTTCTGACCGGATTAGCCCTGATCGGCTATACGCTCGTCCCGCAGTGGGGCATGATGGTCTTTCTGGCTCTATTTGCCGGGTTAGGCGCGGGTGCGATTGACGCCGGTCTAAATACCTATGTAGCGGCGAACTTTGGCGAAGGCATGATGCAGTGGCTGCATGCCAGCTGGGGTGTTGGAATCACCATAGGCCCAATTATCATGACCCTCGGCCTGGCAACCATGAACTCCTGGCGCTTTGGTTACCGGGTAGTAGGTGTTTTTCAGATCATATTGGCAGCTTGCTTCCTCCTTACTCTGGCCATGTGGAGCCGGGACAATGCGCCGGCAGCCGGTGAGGCTGAGAAAAAACTGACTGATTATCAAACTCCTTTGGGGGAAACGCTGCGACAGCCGCAGGTATGGTTGAGTATCCTGCTCTTTTTTCTTTATGTTGGCGCAGAAACCTCGCTGGGCACCTGGACATATACGCTGCTGGTCGAGTCGCGCGGGGTTGATATCACGCTGGCGGGCTTCTTCGCCGGCAGCTACTGGCTTACCTTCACCATCGGCCGTATCGTGGCCGGGATGTTTGCCGGCCGGGTGGGAGTCAATAAACTGGTGTTTGGTGGGCTGGTGGGCGCCTTGCTGGGTGCAGGACTGCTGATCTGGAACCCCAACGAAATGTCGAATGTCTTAGCGGTGGCGATCATTGGTTTTTCCATCGCCCCGATTTTCCCGGCAATGATGTCAGGCACCCGTACAAGGGTAGGCGACCGTTTTGCGGCCAATACGATTGGCATGCAAATGACTGCAACCGGTTTTGGAACGGCCGTTATCCCCGGCATGATGGGCGTCTTAGCGCGTCAAATCTCGCTGGAGATCATTCCCGTTAGCCTTCTGGTCGTATACGCCGGTCTATCTGCCTGTTATATTTTGGCAGTGATGAATTCACAAACAAAGACTACAAAAGCCCCGGCATCAAGTGGGCATGTAGTTTGATACGCTAGTTAGTTTCCATTGCAAAATTGCATGAATAAGGGCCTTAAAGTAATTTTGGTATGTG
>JBJYWP010000174.1:0-2880 GCA_046259485.1 Promineifilaceae bacterium (SeqCode)
CGCTTCCAGCTCGCTGCCAATCACATCCTCCACCGGTATTGCCAGATTCCACCAATATTCATACTCATTGAGGAACTGCTGTACGGCGGCAGGGTCATCGGTGGCTATGTTGTATTCTGTCAGGCTGTTAGGTCCCCAGGCGCTGTAGTGGAAGTTTTGGCTGCCTACGACCAGGAAGTCCTTATCTACCAGCATCGCTTTGTTGTGCATCTTGTGGCTGGAGAAGCGCAACTCTATGTTATCCTCCTTGCCAGCCGCGGCGAGCTGTTTGTAAAACCAGATGACGCCGGTGCGGTTCTCGATGCCGTTCATGGCTGACTCTTCCATCATCACCCGCACATGCACATCATGGTTAATTACCGCGTCACGCAGGGCCAGCATATACACCGGCGCAAAATTCTCCTCCGTGCAGTAGTCACTCACCAAGGACAGAGCCAGGCAGGGCGTGCTCAAGGAGAAGTTGACCTGGAACAAGTCGATGGTTTCCTGCGCGGCATCGATGGCCGCAAGCAGCGCTTCGTCCGACTCCAGGTGGGCAAAGGTATGGTGCAGGGCGAAAGCAGCGTTATCGTTTTCTTCAGCAACGCGGAAACGCAGCACCTCAGGCGGGTGATACACTTCCGTCGGCGCCGTGCCGCAGAAGAGGGTAAACAATAGCTTCGCCGCCGGTGGATTACCCCAGCAGGTAATCAGGTCGGAATTAGTCCAGAGGTCATCGTAGGCGGCGAGGACCGTTTGCGCTACGGGACCGGTCATCTGTAAGCCCATATCGGTCATACCCAGGTCTAAGTAGTAAGGGAAATTCTCGTCGAGGTGCAGGTAGCTGATATTAAATCCCGCGGCAACGGCCGTTTCCCCATCGACGACCATGAACTTGCTGTGCGCGTGCGGCAGGTTACCCCGGTAGTTGCCCAACTGGATCGACCAACCAATCTCCGGGTCGCTGGGCCCTACACCCTCGTTTCGCAAATCGGTGATCGTGTGATGGGTCTGGTCGGCCAGGCTGAGCACGGCCGGTTCGGGCAGGTTGCCCAACAAAATGCGCACCGTCATGCCGCGCGGATAGTTTTCAGGGTGTGCCTTGACCTTATCATACAGATCGGCCACAGCACGGGCTATCGCTTTGCCTGGGCTTTCAAACTCGCTTGGCGCGTCCCACTGCATGTTGACCAGGTTGACTTCATATTGAGCATTGCTAATCAAGTCGGCCACGGTATTAAAAGCACCCAGCGGTGTTGGTTCAAGCGTCTGTTCCGGCGCCTTGGGGTTGGGCGTGAAGTGCATGCGGTCGAAGCGGTTGCCGCAGTGGGGGATCAGATCATCCGCCGGTCGGAACTGCTCCGAGCGCACGGCATTATACACGGCCTGGCTGATCGCTCCCGCGGGCGGACCGTCGCACTGGTAAGGCGTCATACTAAATGATTGCTCCGCCCCTTCCCAGGTCAGGTAGAGCGTGCCCGCATCAGTGCCACTCAAGATGGGTTCCACCATCTGATCAGGGAGGGCGACAATAGCCGGCATGCTCCACGTGCCGTTGTTGAGGATACTCTCCATGATGAAATGGCCCGTGGTTGTACCGCCAAGCGCGCGCGTCACCTGGTTGGTGTACCAGACGGCGTGCCGTATCGCCTCAGAATCTGTGGCCACCTGCGGATCGGCAAAGCAGGGCGCCCAGGCTGATACATCCGTCTCCGCGTTGGCGCCTCTGATGGCGATACGGCCGTTTTCACAACTTATCTCATCGGATGGCTCCGCCGCTATCGAGCCCGTCGCCCCGGCGGCGTCCACCCATCCGGTGCCTTCCGTGGGCAGCACGAGCTGGGTTGCCAGATCGGGCCTGACGATGCGAATCAAGTCCAGCACGTTAGAAAGAGCGATCAAGGCCAGCAACAGCAATCCGCCGACAAAGACGAACTTGACCACGCGGCCCAGGGTCGAGTCGGGGAAAACGGTGCGCTGGTCCTGATAGCCCTGGTAAACCAGAGCCATAGCGACACCACCGGCAGCGCCAAATAAGAAGAAGCCCGCGGCGGAAGCCAGCAAGCTCAAGAATTCGTTTTCTGATGGAATAACGGTCCAGCGCAGCACCAGACCCAGAAGCAGGCCGCCGGCGCCGAAACCTGCCATGGCTGCCAGCGTAATCCAGAAGGTTCGGCGCAAACCGGCCGTCAGCAAGCCGAAGAGCAGCCCGCCAATCAAGCCATAGAGGATGCCAATCAGGGCGAATACTAAGGGTAATTTGCCATAATTGACGTCAATGTCCTGGTTGAAGAAGGAGACAATAGCCACGATTGCCAGGGTAGGGATGGCCATTAATGTTTGCGCGATAAAGAAGCTGAACGCGCTGCGCCATTCGAAGTGGCTTTCGCTGGTGGCGCTGCTGAAGCGGCTGATCGCGCGCCCACCGAGGACCCCCATCAGCGCGCCGCCCAGGCCAATTGTGCCCAGGAAGAGGAAGATGCCGAATAAGAGTTGGACGAAGGGCTGGCTGTCAGGGACCATGCCGGCAGTAAAGCGTATCAGCGGGCTCTGCAGCAGAAAATAGATGATCAGAAAACCCAAGGCCATGCCGCTACCCATGGCTAGGGCAGTATACAGAATAGGCCGGTTAGTATTCTTACTCACTCCGGTAATCGCGTCGCTGTTCAACTAGGGATCCCCCAAAAATTGTATTCTTCAGGTAAGTTATCATATACAGGTGGGTATAATAACCAAATGCCAGGCACTTTCAAAGTACCTGGCATTTATTTTGGCGCAGTGCGCTGCATTGCGCCCCAACATTTTTTGGGATCGCAAACGGGCCGTTTATATTATAAGGCGTTTAATCTAATGCCATCCAGGCGCGCACCTGCATTTCGTGATCGACGTAAGGCTCGCCGC
>JBJYWP010000175.1:0-14892 GCA_046259485.1 Promineifilaceae bacterium (SeqCode)
GGTTGGCCGGGGCGTCGCTGCGCTCGTAAACGGGGCTGCCGAAAGCCGCTTCCAGGTCGCGGTAATGCTCGCCCGGATCGCGCCCGGTAACGGCCGTAATCTCCGCCGCCAGCAGGTCCATGATGATGCCGTCCTTATCCGTTGTCCACACGCTGCCGTCGAGGCGCAGGAAGGAAGCTCCGGCGCTCTCTTCGCCGCCGAAACCATAGGAGCCGTCCAACAGGCCATCGACGAAATATTTAAAGCCTACGGGAACTTCCATCAACTGCCGGCCTAACTGCTTTGCAACGCGGTCGATCATCGAGCTGGAAACGAGCGTCTTGCCTACGGCCGAATCCGCCGGCCAGTCCGGCCGGTGCTGGAACAGGTAGTTGATGGCCACGGCCAGGTAATGATTGGGATTCATCAGCCCCGCACTGCGTGTCACAATGCCATGCCGATCGACGTCGGGATCGTTGCCGAAAGCAATATCAAACTGGTCCTTGAGGCCTATCAGTCCGGCCATGGCATAGGGGGAAGAGCAGTCCATGCGAATCTTGCCGTCCTTATCCACGGTCATGAAGGAAAAGGTGGGATCCACATAAGGCTGCGTCACTTCCAGGTCCAGGCCGTACAGGTCGGCGATGGGTACCCAATAATCGACGCTCGCGCCGCCCATGGGATCAACTCCGATCTTCAATCCCGCACCGGCGATGGCCGCCAGATCAATGACGTTCGCCAGGTCGCGCACGTAGGGCATCATGAAATCATAGAGCGTGACATTCTCCGCCTGCACGGCTTTTTGGTAGGACATACGCTGCACGGCACGCAGGCCGCCAGCCAGGATTTCATTGGTCCGATTCTGGATCACGGCCGTCGTCTCCGTGCCCGCCGGGCCTCCTTCGGGCGGGTTGTATTTAAAGCCGCCATCGTCCGGCGGATTATGCGAGGGCGTGATCACTACACCGTCGGCGAAGCCGTCCTTACGACCGCGGTTGTAGGTCAGAATGGCATGGGAGATGGCCGGGGTGGGGGCATAGCCCTGATTGGCCTGGATGAACAGGGGTACGCCGTTGGCCGCAAACACCTCCACGGCCGTCGCCTGCGCCGCTTCCGAAAGGGCGTGCGTGTCCATACCTAGGTAAAGCGGGCCTGTATACCCCTGCGCCTGGCGATATTCGCAAATCGCCTGCGAGATAGCCAGGATATGATCCTCGTTAAAGCTGCCCGCGGGCGAGGTGCCGCGGTGTCCCGACGTGCCGAAGGCTACCTGCTGGGTTATGTCCGCTGGGTCGGGCTTGATCGTGTAGTAAGCGGCCATCAGCCGCGGAATATTGGTCAATAATTCGTGTGGGGCGGGTTTGCCCGCCAGTTCATTTACAGCCATGATGCCTCATTTGGATGTCGCCGCTGCGCTTACGGCGGATTTGGGATGTCAGATTGAAAGGACTTTCTCCTGAAACCAACGCTATTAAACCGGTTACTTAGAACATTGTCGCAAAAACGGCCGTTTCACACAACGAAAAAACCGCCAATCCCCCTTTATTTCTCCGCATAGCAGCACAGCCCAATTTAAGAAACACACAACAGGGAAACCATCCGGCTACTGATACGCTGATCAGGTAACGCAGTTATACCTGACCACCTGACTCCCTGACTCCCTTTCGATACTCCGCTGCCGCCATACTCCCCACAAACTGCGGCAGCTCCCCATGACCCAACTGCTGGCGCACGGCGTGCGCCTCGCCGGTATGGAACCAGTAGTGGTAGATATTACGCAGCAGCATCGTGCCCGTGCTTTCGCGCGCGGTCCGGCCTTGGAACTGCAAGAACTCAGTCAGCTGGTTATCCTGCAAAGAATCGAGGAAAGGATCGGCCGTTTCCGTCACCATCTTCCAAACAACCCACATCTCATCCAGGGGTGGGGTGGTGGCCGGCTTACCCGTGCCTACCAGGTCATTCAACCCTGGAGCAATGAACTTATCCTGGGCCATCACGCACCAGTAAAAATGCTCCTGATTGGCCAGATGGCCAATCATCCAGGAGATACAGTTCATCGGTTCCAAGCGCACCTGCGCATCCTCAGGCGAGAGCCCCTCTAAACAACGCACAAATTCACTGCGCGCAAACCGCAGCTGCACAACTAATGGATGAGTCATTGAAACCTCCTAAAATCTACGGCATAACAACTCCCGTAATCATATCGCTTTCCGGAGGCAATTAAAATTAAAGATGCTAAACGGGTACGCCAACGGTCAGGCGCACGGTGTAGCCATTGGCCACATCACCGGTAACAGCCGCCATCTGCGAATCGACACCATCGCTGAAGATATTGTCCGTGGTCAGGGAAATGTGCGATAGATTGCTGACGCTTTGCTCGTATCCGTCGGTGGCATACACCATGTTGCAAGTCTCTTCCGGCAGCGCCAGCTGCGAGGTGTGGAGCGCATTTCCGGCATTGGTCGCTTCATCCAGGGAAGAATAAATCTCGAAGTGAGCGTGCGGCCAGCGGGGTACAATCATCGCTGCTGTCCACCAACGTCAGTTCAAAATTGCAGGGGATACCCTGCGCCAAGTTACTCGTGCCCAGGCTGGTGCGGATGTCGCTGCGCACGATACCCGCCAGAGCCAGGGCATTCAATGTTGCGTTACTCGCCTGCGAACCATCCGCGGGATAAGGTCCGGCCGTCTCTTCTGGAATCGCATCGACGCACACTTCGGCGTCGCTAACTGTTTCGCTTGTATTTCCGGTTGAACCACTGGCGGCTGTACCGACCGCGCCATTTTCCTCACTGGCTACTGTGGACTCCGAGGCCTGGCAGCCAATTAAGAGCGCAACCATACTGGCCAGACCCATCTTCAAAAATCGCCTGCGATTAACGGCCGTCTGCTTCATCATCTCCAAATCGGCCGTTAGTCCAAGATCAAATATATCCAGTTCTTCCCTGTTTTCTTCTTGCATGTCTATTCACCTCTAATCAGATAAATCTAAATCAACATCAGGAGGAAAGATTAACAAAGTAATATTGAGTGATTATTAAGAGGCACTTTAGGGAATGTGAAGGGTAGCTGCGCGCTTTTATCAGCAGCGCCTAATATTTTCTAACAGTCTCTCTTGATCGGCCGTAGGGAAAATCAGTCAACGACTGCGTTTTCGAGAATCGTGAACTGCTGGCTATCGCAGTCTATCTCGGCTTGAATCCCATAGGGCAGCACGAACATCGGGTCCGTATGGCCGAAGTCCATGTTTGTAATGATCGGCAGATCGACAAGCCCTTCTTCTTCAGCGACGACAAGGCGCAGCACGTCATCGTATGCGGAAAATGTCTGCGGATCGATCTGGCCGCCCGGACGGCCGAAGAGGATACCTGAAAGCTGCTGCAAAATCCCCAGCGCGGCATAGGTCCGCAGCCCATACTTCACCACCTCGGGCGTTGGTGCATCTTCGGCCGTTTCCAGGAAGAGGATCGCGCCCTGCCACGTCTTGGAGTCAGGCCAGAATTCGCTGCCGCGCAGCCAGTCCAATATGCTGAAACAGCCACCAATAAGCGGCCCGCGATGCACGCCCCGGCCTTGCAAAAAGCGCCATTCGCCTGATGGGTTGAGCTGCCTTTTTTGATTTTGATTTCCTGCATCAGCCCAGTCAAGTACCTCAACCGTCCAGCCATCTTGATTAGGCGAGACACGGCCGATGGCTTCTGACGAAAAGAGCGTCTTGCGCACCGAGTCAACCATGTAAGGAAACAATCCGCCATTCTCGCCGAACCCGGCCATGATCGCCGGGCCGTAGAAAGAAACCAGGTCGGCTTTGAAGCAGGCCATATGGCTGATCGTCGTATCCGAATAGCCTATAAAGATTTTGGGGTTGGCGCGGATGATGTCCAGGTCCAGGTAAGGCAGGAGGCGGATGGAATCATCGCCGCCGATGGTGGAAATGATGGCCTTGATCGAGGGGTCAAGAAAAGCCTGCATCAGGTCGTCCGCTCTGGCCTGGGGATGATCGTGCAGCCAGGCATCGTCGCGCATGGTATGCGCCATTTCCACAACGGTCAGCCCAAACGCCTCTTGCAGCTGCTGTTTACCTGCCTCGTAGCGATGAGGAAAAGTTCCCGGCCCACCCCAGGAAAGCGTGACCGCGGCCACCTTATCGCCCGCCTTTAGCTTTTGCGGTTTAATCATCTCTCTAAAATTTCAGCATTTCAGCATTCGGGCTGCCCCGCTGACTAGCTGACCACCTGACCACCTAAAACGGCACTTCCCCCTCAACGCTCTCGCGCCATTCGTTCAGCCAGCCCATCGCCTCGTCGAATTTGGCTGCCGGCAGCTGCTTGTAGCTCGTGATACCGAACTTGCGGTACAGCTCCCCATAGACGCCGCCGTACTCGTTGCGGCCCGACTGCTTGGACAGCTTCATGGCCACGGTCTTCACCGCCTGACTGATCTGGCTGGCCTGATCGGGAGTGACAAAGCGGTCCGGCGCACCCAGAGCCGCCTCAATTCCCTCCAGGCGCTGTTCATGTTCCAAAAAGCGGTCATCATAGGTGTCGAGCCTGGCCTCCAGCAGCAGCTGGTTACGCGCCAGCTCCATCATTGCTCGCGCCAGTCTGTAGGCCTGAGCCGCGGGCGAATCGCTTTCCAGCAACTCGGAAAATGAGGGATCGACGGTCAGGCGCCCTTCCTGAAAGGCTTCCCATAACACTTTTGCGGCCTCTGCTTGAAAGCGTTCCAGCTTGGGTCGAATCTCTTCTTTGGTGGCCCGAACTCGCACCCCGGAAAGCCAGAGCGGTACCAGGTCCACGCGCAGCATGCCCACGCGCTGCACCCCACCGCCACGGCCGTCTTCCGGAGAAGGGGGTAACAAAACGTTACCCCCTTGATACCCCTCGGACAAAATCTTATGATCGCGGATCCGCCGCACCTGTCCTTGCCTGGCTAAACCCAGCGCTTCGCAAAGATGGCGCAACGAAACATAGACCTGGCCGTCTTCAGCACGAATGGCCAGGAGATCGTCACCATAAAAATTAACAGTCTTTTGCTCAACAGGGGTTAACGTTATTTCATCACTCATAGTATTGACTATAGTACCTATATTCTGCGATCTGGCTATCCACCGCTTACGTATTCTATTTTAAGTTAACTCCACCGCATACGGCAGCAGTTCGCCGCGCACTCCGGCGATGCAGTTGCGCACCGCCATCTGGGCCATCAGCGTGCGCGAGGCCACCGTGGCGCTGGCAATATGCGGCGCTACCAGGCAGTTGGGCAGAGTCAGCAGCTTATGGCCCGCGGGCAGGGGCTCGGGATCGATCACATCCAGTGCGGCATAAGCGATTTGGCCCGCTTCAACATCCATTTTCTCTAGATGAGTCAAAAAATCCTCCAGACACATGTCCGCTTGTAAGGGCGATTCGCGAAGCGCCGCGACTTGCGTCACTAAAATTTCTTGCAGCTGCTGCGCCAGCGGCGGCGGTAACTCATCCAGAGGCACATTCGCTTCAACCAATAATTGATTTTCACACGACTCCACGCCTTGATCCAGGGTAGGGAAAATGTACACGATATTTTCGTCAACCAGCTCGTTTTGCTTCAGTTGGTTTGCAACGCGTTCATTAGGCTGGGTAAAGAGGAGCGTGAATTTCTCACTTTCAGTCAGCTGTTTCATGCGCGTGAAACTCAACATCGCCGTGAAGTCAAGGCCGGCAACACGCTGAAAATCAAGTACCACAAATTCCGGCTTTTCCCGGTTGGGGTCGTTAACTCGTTCTCGTATCTGTTTAAGTAGATTATTTGCCGTACCGAAGAAGATAAAACCTTGCAGCTGCAAGATATAGAGCCGCTTCCCCTCGCGCAGCAAGAGTTGTTCCTGCTGCCGCGAACGAATGACGCGGCTTTGGTAAGATTCCCCGCTTAATTCATGGCGTACCACGTCAATCCGGCTGTAACTGATCACGAACATAATGACAGCCAACAGCAACCCCAGGGCTACTGCTTCCAAAAAGCCCACGGCTATGGTTACAAAGAGAATAACCAAAACGATGGCATAGTCGATCTTGGGCAGTTTGAACCAGCCTGTAAACACCCAGTCGTAAAGGAAGTTGAGCCCCAAAAAGAATAACAATGAGCCGACAACGACTTTGGGGACAAAGGAAACCAGTTCCGATCCGGCGACTAACACAAGCAAACAAATTACTGCCGCCGATCGTTCCCGGCAAAGAAGTGAAGGCGGCAATGATCAGGCCGATGATAATCGTGCCCATCAGGGCCAGGCCGATCCCCCGCGATATATATGGTGCCAGATCGCCGGAGAAAATCAAGGCCGCAAAAGAGAGGGCAATGAATACCATGATCACGCCGATGATCACGCCGATGATCGCGCCGGCTATCAGGTTTGGAAGTAGCTGTAGAGAGCCGCCCGATTCCTGCGGGTGTTGTTTAGTTATTTCGGTCATAGGCACTAATAAGCTTATTTGTCCGCAGTCCATAGTCCGGTATCAGCATTAATCACACCTCCCGGTATACCATCTGACCATGGACTACCATGCTCCAGGCTTTGGACAATTGAGATTTAACTATTCGACTAAGATCGCATCTCGCAGCACCTGCGCCGGGTGCAAGGCCTGGCGCCGGGTGCCATGTTTGATCTGCTGGCGGCAGCTGATACCGGCGGCGACGATGATGGTCTCAAAGGAGGCTTCACGCACGGCCGGCAGCAGGCTCTGTTCGGCCATACGCATGGAAATGTCGTAATGTTCCGCCTCGTAGCCAAAGGAACCGGCCATGCCGCAGCAGCCAGAATCCACTTCCGTTAGTGTATAGTTGGGCGGCAAGGTCAGCGCGCGCACGGCCGGTCCGGTGCCTACCAGCGCTTTTTGATGGCAGTGGCCATGCAGCAGGATGTGCGCCGGTTCCTCGGTGAAAGTCAGATCAAGCTGGTCTTCATCGGCCAAACGGGCCACAAATTCTTCGAAGGTATAGGCATGTTCGGCGACGAGGGGCACGCGCGGATCGCCGGGCAGCAGGGAGAAGTAATCGTCGCGCAGGGTGAGCAGACTGCTCGGTTCCAGGCCGACAATGGGGATGCCCTGTTCGGCTAGAGGGATAAGCACGGACAAGGTCTCGTCAGCCATGCGCTTGGCCTCGTCGACCAACCCCTTGGAAATAAAGGGACGGCCGTCGCCCTTATGATCGGGCCAGATCACGTCGTATCCCGCGCCCTCCAGAAACTCCACGGCGGCAATGCCCACATCCGGCTGGTTGTAGTTGGTAAAGGGATCGTGGAACAAAGCCACCTTAAAAGACGCGGAGCCTTTTTCTGTTTTCTGTTTTCCGTTTTCTGTTTGATGTTTTTTAAACCAGGCCGGCAGCGGGTTCCGGGCCAGCATGGGCAGCGGGCGCTTATTGGTGATGCCCAATAATGGCCTGACGAAGAGCATCAGCCCGTTTTGGATAACCCAGTTGGCGGCCAGCGACTTTGTGCCGGAGCCGGCCGCGCTCAGGCTGCCGATATTGGCAAAGAGCCGCGCGCGCAGGGGTACGCCGTTCGCTTCGTAGTAATGGGCCAGGTACTCAAACTTAATCTTGGCCATATCCACGGCCGAAGGGCATTCCGCCTTGCAGGCCTTGCACTCGATGCAGAGGTCCATGGCCTCGTAGATGCGCGGGCCGGTCAGTTCCTCGGGCGGCAGTTTGCCGGAGAGGGCGGCGCGCAGCAAATTGGCCCGACCGCGCGTGCTGTGTTCCTCCTCGCGGGTGGCCATAAAACTGGGACACATCGTGCCCGTGGTGCGCTTGCGGCAGATGCCTGCGCCGTTACACATCTCAACGGCGCGATCAAAGCCGCCGTCCTCGCTGAAATCAAGGTGGGGCGTCAATTGAATGGCCTGGTAAGCGGCGCCGTAGCGCAGATTTTCGGTCATCGGCCCGGCGTCGACGATATTGTCGGGATTGAAAATGCCGTGCGGATCAAAGATCTGCTTTACCTGCTTGTACAGGCCGTAAAGCTCTGGACCGAAGAAGCGCTCGTTCATCCAGCTGCGGGCACGGCCGTCGCCATGCTCGCTAGATAGGGAACCGCCATAAGCGCCGAGCATCTCCACGGCGAAAGACACGATCTGCGGCATCTTGGCCACGTCTGAAGCGGCTTTCTGGTTGATCAACGGCCGGATATGGATGCAACCCGCGCTGGCATGAGCGTAATAGGCGACCTGCGTGCCCAGGTCGTTGCAGAAGGCCTCTAGCCGGGTCACGTACTCGGCCAGGTGTTCGGGCTGTACGGCCGAATCTTCGATGAAGGGAATGGGCTTGTGATCGCCCTTGATCGACATCATCAGGCCCAGGCCGACCTTGCGCACCGTCCAGACGTTGGCCTGCAGGGCGGGATCGAAGGCCCTGGTGACGGCCGTTGCTCCTACCTGCTGTTTTTCGAGATGGGCTTCCAGCCGGGCCACTTTGTCGCGCAGCTCGGCCTCGCTTTCGCCGTAGAACTCGGTGATGAGGACGCAGTCCGGGCGTCCGTGTAAGAATGTCTCCAGCAGGCGCGAATAGGCAGGCACGTCGCGGCACATGGTCAGGCCAAGATTATCGAGCAGCTCGATCGCCGAGGGCTCTACCTCGAGCATCACGGGTACGGCCGACAGCGCCGTGTGTAGGTCGTCGAAATGGACGATCGCCAGCGCAGTCTGCTGGGGCAGGGGCACCAGGTTCAGGGTGAGGTCGGTGATCACGCCCAGCGTGCCTTCGGCCCCGGAGATGATCTTGGCCAAGTTGAAGCGCGTATCGTGCGCCCATTTCCAATTCAGCGCCGGGTCGTCAACAAAGCGATCGAGGTTGTAGCCGCCGCAGCGCCGCCACTGGCGCGGCGTATTCGCGGCGATGACGGCCTGGTTGGCGGGATTGGTGACCAGGGTGTTGATCTGGCGGTAGATCTCACCCTCGCGCCCTGATTTGCCGAGGTAGCGGTCCAGTTCTGTCGGTCCGTTAGCGGTGTCCTGCCAATCTAAGGGCTGGAAATGGGCGTTGGAGCCGTCGTCGAGCAGGACATTCATCTCCAGCACGTGATCGGCGGTCATGCCGTAGAGGATGGAGTGCGCGCCGGTGGAGTTGTTGGAAGTGATGCCGCCCATGGCCGCGCGGTTGCTGCTGGCGGGATCGGGCCCGAACTGCAGGCCGTGCGGCCGTAGATAGATGTTGAGGGCGTCGAGCACGATGCCCGGCTGCACGCGCACCCAGTGTTCCTCGACATTGAGTTCCAGCACCTGATCCAGATGGCGGGTGAAGTCCATGATCAGGGCTTCGCCGACGGCCTGGCCGGCGAGGCTGCTGCCGGCGGTGCGCGCTATGAGGGGCACTTTATAGCGGGCGGCCAGCTCAACGGCGGCCTGAACATCTTCGTTAGATTGGGGGAAGAAAACGCCGTGAGGCATCACCTGGTAGATGCTGGCGTCGGTGCTGTAGAGGATGCGGCTGTATTGATCGGTGCGTAGGTCACCGGCCGTGCGCTTTTCCAGGTCACTTAGAAATTCGGCCAACAAGGTATCGTCGCTCATGCTTGTGCCTCCAAGAGGAAGATGGTAGATGGCTAGTGTGGGGGGAATTATACACGGATTTGGGATTGTGGAATGCGGATTGCGGAATGCGGGGACACGGATTTGGGGAATTGATGATTAACGATTGAATTTTATTTTGGGGAACTGTCGTTGTCTTCGTATAGTAGTGACAAGCTGCAACTAGCAGGTGGCAAGGTGATAGGCTGAGCAGCTAACAAGCTAACAAGCTGACAAGCTGACAAGCTGATAACCTGATTGCCTGATTGCCTAACTCCCTGACCCGCTACGGTATTGTCAAGGTTTCGCTGGTCTCTACGTTTTGGGCGGGGAGGTAGGTCCAGTCTGGTTTGGTGACGGTGAGCACAGTGGCCTGGTAGAGGCCCAAAGATTGGGTTTTTGTTGTGAACGAGGCCGCGCCGGTTGTGCCGGTGAGGGCGGTTTGCTGCTCAGAGGCGCCGTCGGGGAGGGTGACTTGCAGGGTGACTTCGGCGGCGGGGAGGGGAGCACCCTGGGCGTCGACGATGGTGACGGCCGTGTTGACGGCGTAGCTCTTGCCGCGCCCGGTGTAGCTCATGTCGATGGCCCGGACGTGCATCCGGCCGCCGGCCTGGTTGGTGAAATAGGCGAGCGCGCCCTGGTAAACGGACCAGGCGATCTGGCCGCGGCGGCAGTTGAAGGCTTTGTCGAAAGCGGCGGCAGCGTAATTGAAGGACGCGGGATCGAAGTCTTGGAATATGTGGTCCACAAGCAGGGGGGCTTCGTAGGTGTTGGACATGAGCAGGGGCTCGACCATGGCGGCGGGCATGTCGCTCTTGAAGAGGACGCCGGAAGCAAAGTTATCGAGGCCGTAGTTGATGAAATCCTCAGCGGAGATTTGCCCGGGGCGGGTGTCGCGCAGGTAGGGATACATCCGGCTGTGGATTGTCTGGGCCAGTTCCTGGGGTTCGTGCGGGCCGTAGAGGGTCATGGATCCGTCCCAGGAGGGGTCGGTGTGGCTGTTGGTGTGCACGGAGATGAGGATATCGGCTTGCTGCCGGTTGCAGAAGGTGTAGCGGTCGCTGTTGGTGAGGAATTGGTCGGCGGTGCGGGCCATGACGACGGTGGCTCCGTCTTTTTCGAGCAGGTAGCGCAGGCCGTAGGAGACTTCGAGGTTGATGTCGCTTTCTTCGAGGTTGTAGAGGGTGTTAACGGCCCCGGGATCGCTGCCGCCGTGGCCGGGGTCGAGACAGATGATACGGCCGTCGAGGGGACTTTCGGCGCCGGTGGTGGGGATGAGGAGGATGGCGGACAGCAGGAGGGCGAGGAGTAGGAACAGGGCGAGGAATGATTTTAGTTTCACGAGAGGCTCCCTTGCCGTGCGTTTCTGAGAGGCGCGACGGCTCTCTTTTAGTATAGATTTTTTGGGGGGCGGTGTAAATAGGTGGGCGTTTGAGTATTTATTGACTTGAGCCAATTCGCGATCTATTCTGTATTTAGAGATCTAGCCGGCATCGAAAAGGCATACAAGCTAGATTCAATTGGGAGAACCAAACGCATATGATCCAGATTCTGTAATATATCTCTTTAGACATGTACATAGGCGGGAGTCGGGAGGTGTGCAGTGCCGGGGGTAAAGGTTGGTTGAGCAATAATTGTCATGCTTCTTTTAGTTTGGGAGGCTTTTATTCTTATCGCTGAGAGCTATTGTGTCTTAACCAAGAGAGTTGTTTTTCCTTCAAGTTCAGTTATGACAAACCATACTTCATGTGTAAGTATATTTCTCTAGGAAACAAGGAGGTCCGATGTTAAAAAAGATCCTTTTTCTTTGTGTGTTTGTCTTGATATTAGCAGGGTGCGGCACTCCAACGACGCCCTGTGGGGAATTTACTTTCAACGGCGCTCCGCATACCAATCAAGGAATCGATGTGACCCTCGACTTTGATTTCGATCCTGACGCATGCGGAGCGCCAGATTGTACCTGCGACACGGTTGCATACGTCCAGATCGTGCGGATTATCGACTTTGATACAGGGGGATTTCTATCCCCAAATTCAGATCAAACGAACCGGATTGTCAACGGGCGGGCAGAGGCAACGTTGAATGGCTGGGCGATCGATCGCTTAATGGGTCGTGTTTGGGGTTATTATGGCCGAAATAACGATGGAACCTTTGCCTCCACTTTAACCCCAGGCAGCGACATAAGTGCTGCCACACTACGCGATAGCCCAAGTAATTGGCCAAACGGAAGCTGGTTTGACGCGGTTTCCGTGCCAGTGTGCATAGACCCCGAAGCTGATTGCGAAAACCAACTTGCAGGCTACTATTATTGGTCGTTCTTCGTCAATAATTCCGGCAGTGTAGGTGATCCATATGACGCGAACGGCGTCGAATGGCATCGCGACGCCTTTGATGAAGCGGTGCTCGAATGGAACAACGATGCTCCAGGGCTGGCTAAGAACAGCTTCCCGGCTTTTAGTCGCATGCCTTAGTTAGCGGATGATAGGAGTGTTAAGATGAAATTCAAACGTAGTCTATCAACCCGGGCGATAATTTTCGCATGTTTCGCACTGGTAATATTTCTTTCATCTTGCGCGCAGCCTGAGGATGAAGGATTCCAGGAAATTGAAAGTCAACTGGAAGAATTAGCTCAAAAGCGCAGCGATTATCAAGAGGAACTATCGCAAATGAACACTGCTCAGCTCTTTGAGATCCTTCAACAAGAATCGATAGAAGGCAAAGAGCCATATAATTCTATGGCTTACAGTGAACTGGTCTCGCGCGGTGAGCAGGCTGCCCCTGAGCTACAATCCCTGTTGAGAAATGATGACCAAAGCTCTCTTCTCGGACTGCTGGCCTTACGTGAAATGGACCAGACTCTATACCGCCAACTTGACTCAGCTTTCCGAATTAATGTATTGGTTGATGCGCTGCAGAACTCCAAATATTTCAATACCTGGGGACTGCCGCATCTATATTGGGAAGAAGCTGCCCAATCGATTATTGATGAAGGAGAAGCTGCGCAGGAACCTTTAATGTTGCTGTTGGACGATACCCGCCCGGCCCCGATGTGGGGGGAAGAAGAAGTCGTTGAATCTAATGCCTATGCCTACCGGGTGCGAGACTATGCCTGGGCATTAATTTTAGCAATTCGGGGCAATGATCTAGCAATACCAACTGATCCTGCGCAAAGAGATGAGCTAATCAAGGAAATGCAGAGCTAATATTTGATTTTGATCGGCTGCCGTGGCTTGCGGGAGGGCAACCACGGGGGTATAGGGATGTAGGGCAACCACGGGGGTTGCCCCTACATATCCAGGGTAGGTACGGGGGCTTAGAAGGCGTTTGCCAGCGCCGCCAGCCCACCAAAAAGGAAACCTAACACGGCCGAGATCAAGACAATGACCACAAAGCCGACAATAATCGTCAGAAAGGCTTTTGTATTGTCGAGATCCAGACCCTGACGAACGGCGATGAAGGCGGCAATCAGCGACCAGATGGTGCCCACCAGCCAGCCAATACAGGGGATGATGCTCAAGACCTGCGGTGCGTAGGCAAAGCCAAGGACGCGCATCATCTCGCCCATGTCGGCCTGGCCGCCAAAAAAGGATGTGCCAATGAAATAAGTGAGGGCCGACCAGATAAGCCAGCCGACAAACACGGCGATAAAAGAGCTAATAAAGGATCCCAGGAAGTTGGTATCCATGAAGCTTGCGCCCAGGCCTGAACCCAAGCCACTGATGATGGCGATGGTCAGGACAACGAGAGCAGCCTGGCTTGTCGCGTTCTGATCTGCTTCAATCTCTTCAAATGTAGCCACGTCAAGCTTGAAAATGCCGATGATACGATCCATTAACATGATATGCCTCCTTATGAAACTAAGCGGGTAAGGGCCATTACCATTCGCTTTTGTACAGTTAAGAAGTCTGCCAGTCATATTATAAACGAAAACTTGCCGTCCTGATAAAAGAACAGCGTCTCTTTTTTGAGATGGCGCGTACCAACCTTACTGCACGGCCGTCCGGCACCAACGGCCGTGAACACACAAGTCCGAAGTTTAAGCCATGAAGCTTAAAGGATTTATTACGGTATTGTAAAGATCAACGGCCGATCTGTCAGTTGATAATAGCGAGGTCATGACATTTGTCAGGGGTTGGGGTGAGTTTTGTCAAGGGCGGGACGGGAGTATCACCTTAGAAACCGAGTTTTTTGTCCTTGTTTTCTACCGGCACCCTGCTTCGGTAAAAACTCGGTTTCTAATTAGGGGCGGTTCGCGAACCGCCCCTACCGAACAATCTACTACCTTTGCGACGGGCGAAATCCCGCGGCTTGTGCATCTGCTGCCGAACAAAACCACAGATCCCCTTCACTCGGGTTAATATCGGTACGGTTATAGAACGCCCCACCGGGTACATGATAGATTCTTTCGCCTTTACTGTTCACATTTCCTTTTATGGTGCAACTTGGATCCGGCGGCTCAGCACATCCATTAGCACATTGAAATGCATCAACCGTGTTTCCCCTCGACGCACTGACATCAGCCGGAACAGGGGGTTCCTGAACGGCAGTCTGTTCTGTGTTTTCAACAGGGGAAGTGGAAGGTTCTTGAACAGCGGTCTGTTCTGAAGCTGCAGTAGGAAAAGTGGAAGGTTCCTGAACGGCGGTCTGTTCTGTGTTTTCAGGAAGGGAGGTGGAGGGTTCCTGGACGGCCTGCTGCTCTGTATCTGCGGCAGTAGACGGGGCGGTGATCTCGGTCACGGTCTTGATGTTTTCGGCGTTTGTAACGTCGACCAGATCGGCACTTACCCAGCCTTGCTTGCCATCTGCCAATTCGATTTGAACCCACGACCGGCCTTCATTGAATCCCAACGCAGGCGCGGATTCTCCATAAGCCAGGGTCTGCAGCACCGGATAAGTGGTGCCCGGGCCGGAGCGGATATTCACCAGGTTGCCAAGAATCGATGCCAGGGCTTCTAAAGGTTGATCCGCCGGGAGCGCGGTAGCAATAGGAATGGAAGTTGGAGAGGATTCGATCTTTTGTTCTGGTGCCATTGTTGCTTTTGGTACCAATGTGGCTGAGGGAACTGGCGTCGCTGTGGAGTCAGGTTTCTCAGTCGTGGAATCTTGTGTTGCGCATCCTGAGAGTAGTAGAACTACCGCCAGTATTATGGGTAAACTCTGCAAGAGAAATCTAAAATTCTTTCTAGTAAACATTTTTTATTCCCCGATTATTTAAGTAAATATTCGAAAGGTTTGTAAACTTTTCCAAATAAATCAGTTTTGTTCTGTGATGGGAATCTTAGAAGCTGAGCTAGCATTTGTTGACAAACCTTTTGCATAGTGACTTAGACGCGATTGTCGGTGTTTAATTTAAACGGCCAACCTTACTCAT
>JBJYWP010000176.1:0-4939 GCA_046259485.1 Promineifilaceae bacterium (SeqCode)
TCGTCTTTGTCATTCTGTATGTTTACGGAGCTGTGCTCTATAAGGGTATGCGCCAGCCACAGGCATTCTTCAACCTGCTGATTAACAATGCTTTTTTGCTGATTACGTCTATCGGCATGACGTTTGTTATTTTGACCGGAGGGATCGATCTCTCCGTAGGAGCGATGATTGCCCTGACATCGGTTGCCTCGGCCGCCTTGCTGGAAAACGTAGGGCTTAGCGCCTATATTGTTATCCCCTTGATGTTATTGATGGGCATTGCATTTGGGGGATCTATGGGCGCAATCACGCACTATTTTAAAGTGCAGCCCTTTATTGTGACCCTAGCGGGGATGTTTTTCGCCAGGGGACTGTGCTTTTTCATCAGCCTGGACGCCATTCCGATTAAGGATCCCATTTACCGCACGCTGGCCTTGACGCGAATTCGCATCCCCGGTTTTGAACGCGCCTTCCTTAGTATCGGCGCCGTCGTCGCTTTAGTGGTGCTGGTCGTGGGTATGTACATCGCCCATTACACGCGTTTCGGCCGAACTGTTTATGCCATTGGTGGAAACGAGCAGTCGGCGCGGTTGATGGGTTTGTCCGTGGCGCGGACTAAAATTGGTGTCTACGCGATCAGCGGTTTTTGTTCCGCGCTGGCGGGCATTGTATTTAGCATCTCCTTGTTATCGGGACACGGGCTCTATGCGCGGTGGGTCGAGTTAGACGCGATCGCTTCCGTCGTCATCGGCGGCACCCAATTAATGGGCGGCTATGGGTATGTTTTCGGAACGCTTTTCGGCGTGCTGGTAACGGGCCTGATTCAAATGCTGATCCAGTTCAATGGCGAACTGAGTTCCTGGTGGACGCGTATCGCCGTTGGTGCTTTGACCCTGATCTTCATCGGCGTACAAAGTTACTTTGCCTATCGAAGGGAAGGCCGCAGCCTGGATATCTCGGCCGCTTCGGGATCAAAAGAAACCCTGCAGGTACCACCAGAAACCGTGTCCATGGATTCTGTCTAACAAAAACAGGAGCAGGGGAAGCCCTGCTCCTGGAAATTACACCCCCCACCCTCAATGTGTTGGGTTCCCTCTCCAACCGCATTATTCTACGATAAATTGATTATTGGCTTCGGCTATTGTCACGCCGTCTGCATCCTTCGCCCATATGGTCCAGCTGTAACTTCCCGGCTCTAAGGGGCTTGCGACCTGGAAGGTTGTTTCCTTCGTGTTTGTGTCTGAGACAACAACGGGCGGGAAGGCGTCATCATCCAGTAAAACAACCTGGTATTCAACCGCACCAGGATAAGTTTTCCAAACCAAAGTAGGTGTGGCAGGAACGATCTCGAAGTTCCCTGGTCCAACGACCTCGATTTGTCCCTTGACTAGGAATTGACCGGCTGCCTCGCCTATCATATCTCCCTTGGCATCCAGGGCCTGGACCGTCCAGTTGTACTGAGCGCCGCCAATTAATGGTTTGGTAACCGGCATGAAAAGCTCTGCTGTTTCAGTATCCAGAGCAATAGCATTTGAAGAAAGATCGGTGACCGCTACCCGATATTTTGTGGCGCCTGGAAAGCTCGCCCACTGCAGGACGGGCTGAGCATCCACGGATTCGTTTGGCGCAGGCCAGGTCTGAATGACATTGTTTCTATCTCCGGCTTCAATAGTTTGGTCCTCCACCTCCGCACAACTGATCAGCAGCAAGCAGCATAAAAATAATATGAGGTAATATTTCCTTATGCGCATATTTATACCTACCGTATAAAGTTAATTTACGGCCGTTTGCTGACGAAACCCAAACCATTGATCTGCTCTTTTACCACAGGATTGCCAATGTATTCGACTTTGCCAAGCCCGTTGACGGTGACATCCAATTCATCATTCACACGAACAACCGCCATCCCTGCACCATTGGTTACAATCGTCGCCACGTTACTATCCAGATTCTCGGCCGTATAGCCGCTCGCTCCGTCCAGGCGAACGGTTTGCTCGCGTGTTCGCCCGGATACCGTGACACTTCCCGCCCCCGGCACGGTTACCTGCCATGTTTCCGTATCTAGATCATTGACTTCAAAACTGCCCGCGCCGGCTAATTCAATAGCCTCAAGGGCAGCAGCGTTAACATGGAACGTCAGATCAGTGACATTAGAAAAGACGACCCCTTCGGCTTCCCGCGAGGTTCCAAGATAAAGCGTATGCCCTCGGACCTCCGTTACTAAATAAGGGAAAAAATTGTCGTCAGCGGAGATCTGCAGCGATTCGCTGCCGGTCTGATCAACAATGACATTGCCCATACCCTGCAAAGATATGGTATCAAAGCCGCTCACTTCGCGTGTCTCCGTCATAACATTGCCCGAACCTTTCACGACATCAGGTAAGTTATTAGACTCCGGCAAGAAGGTACAGGCTGGGATGAAACCTGCTGCAAGTACCATTGCTATCAATAAAAATATGAATCGCCAGTGTTTCATTTCTTGTATTCTCTCAACGATTTGCAACCACGGGGCCAAACAAAATTAGCAGCCCCGCGCCAATCAGGAATAAGGGGACAAACCATGTAAAACTGACACCAAATAGGAAGAAAGCCGTCATCGCCAAAAACAATAATGAGCCCATCAGCAGGCCTACCACCTCTGGTGTAACCTGGCCTCCACTGCGTCGATAAGCGCCTACAGCCGCGGAGAGAACACCCGCCGCAGGGAGGAGCATGAATAATGCCCACCAATTAGTCAGACCAGGTAAGAAACCGGTCTGCTGCAGCAAGTAAAGCCCACCTATTGCGATTAGAATCAAACCAATCATCCAGCTGAAACCGCCGGATTCCCGTTCAGCGCGCCGCTCCTCGCGCCTTTCAATGCGCCGCTGGCGCTGAGAAGTCTTCGCATCTTGAACATCATCCTCAAACTGATATGTATCCTTGTCTTGCATCTTTTTTTGCTCCTATCCGAGTTTAGCTTCGATTTGCACTTGCTTTTCAACACGATAATCTCTACAGTAGGATACATCCAGACGGAAACGAGCGTCTTCTAACTAAAGTTACGATCCAGCTTGAGCCCGGGCGGTTACATACCAATTGTGCGGTACATCGGGCTGTAATACCGGAAAGACGGGTAAAAGCCAGCGGCCATAACTGGCATCTTCGGCTCCCGGCTGCGTCAAAGCAGCTTCCCAGCCACGCTGGGCCATGAAGGTTTGTGGGTTATCCATTGTGCCAATCCACGGCGCGCCGGACCGGGCCTGCATTGCGATCCATTTTTCTGTGATCGGCGACGTCAACATGATGTTGTTGACAACGTCAAACCCCACCCAGCTTCCCGCTGCCGACAGGCGAGTCACGTCATCCAAGAGAGAGGTGATAGTTTCATTGGGAAGATAGAAAAGAAAGCCCTCCAGAAGCCAGACTGCTGGGAGATACGGTTCAAAACCCACTTCCATAAGGGCATCCGTCCAGGGTTCAGATAGATCAGCGCCGGCCGATCTGCGCCGGCAAGTGGGATGGGCATCTACTTCGCGCAGGATGCTTTCTTTGTGGGCTAATACGGCCGGTTGGTCCAGCTCAAAAATTGTTGTGTCTTCCGGCCAGGAAAGGCGGTAGGCGCGCGTATCCATTCCGGCGGCAAGCAGCACGACCTGGGATAGCGCCTGCTCCCGGGTGATCCGCTGCAAGAAATCATCAAAGTAGCGCGTGCGAATGGCGATTGGCAAGGCACTATCAATGGGGCGCGATTCAATCCAGGTCATGCCTTCCTCACCGGCCAACGCTTCCGCCCAGGGATCGAAAAACAGGTAATCCTCGCGTTCACTTTCTTTGGCGCGCACGCCGGCTGTCCAGGCGGCGGTTGAGGCTAATAATTGATTTGATGATGTTTTCTGCATGGGTTTGCTCCCTGTTAGCTGTGACTAAATCGACAATTACACTTATTTGTATGTCTCCGGCAGGATTATTTCGGTCATGATTTGTGTAAATGATTCAAAATGCTCGAATGCCGGCGCGTGGGCGGCGTTCTCAAAGGTAAATTTTTGTTTGATAGGCGCATCCAGGCTATCAAACCATTCTAGGGCCAGGTCGCGACGCGCAGACAGTTCGGCCGCGCCATCCAGGACATAGAGCGGAACTTCCAGCCGAGGCACATCTTGAAGAAAGTTGATTTCTTGCAGCTGCGGGTACAAAATAGCCGCAGTATCCAGGAAACCACGAAAAACATTTACCTTTTCCACAAAGTCATATTCACTACCCAAAACGTTCCAGGGACCTAAATTCGCCTGTTCCGCCTTGTCCAAATATGCCTGTGGAGGTACGTAGGGCTTGTAAAGTTTATCGTAATAGCCCATCACAAATGTGTAGGCATATAAATCCTGATAGGGTGGTTCGCCAAAAGTTAACAACTTAGCCAGCAGTTCCTCATCATCGGACCGTTCAGCATAATCCAACAAATCGTGATAAAGTCTCCGGTCGGTTTCGCGCTGGCTGACCATCTGGCCGCTGCCAATGACGGCATAATAGAGATCGGGTCTCTGCTGCGCGGCCAATACACCCAGCGTTGTTCCCCATGATTCACCCAGTAGGTATATTTTTTCTTCGTCAAAGCGTTCTCGCAGGTATTTAGTTACTTCGATGGTATCGCTGATGGTTTGATCCAGGGTCAGCGTCTCTGCCGGATCCAGGGCGGCATAAGACTTGCCCGTGCCGCGCTGGTCCCAACCTACGAGAACAACCGAGCGGGACAAATCATCAAAGAGGACGCGCGGCCAGGGCAGGCTGCTCTGGCCGGGACCGCCGCTCAGGTAGAGCAAGATTGGTTTATTGACATCGTAGCCACGAATCATCAGAGCCTGATCACGGCCGTCAACCTTGATCGTTGTTAACTCGGCAATACTGCCAGGCAGGGGAAGGCCGTCCGCGCCTAGAATGGGCGGCGTGCCGGCAGGCCTGGCGATCAAGAGGATCAAGGCCA
>JBJYWP010000177.1:0-2898 GCA_046259485.1 Promineifilaceae bacterium (SeqCode)
GCGCCTAGAATGGGCGGCGTGCCGGCAGGCCTGGCGATCAAGAGGATCAAGGCCATTATGAGGAGGCCCAGCATGGCCGCCGCCACCCGGCGCGCCCATTTTCTCACCCGGCTTCCAGACCCGGCGGCATCGCCCGCGCGGCGGGTCCATTGAACGCCCAATTCTACGCCCAGGATCATGGGCAGGAAAGCCAGCAACCCATGAAAGCCGCGCCCCAAGATGAAGGCGAGGATGCTGAATGTATTATCGAGGCGCACCATGTCCACGGTTGGACCGACAACATTCAAGCGCGCCAATTCAACCGCCACGATATAGGCCGCAGGCGCCAGGAGCATGGCCCAGCGGCTTTGCATGACCAACCCCGCAACCATACCCACGATCAGGCTCGAGGCAATGACGAAGAGAGCCTGGTCGGCCGTGGCCGGGCCGCGCGGCATCATAACGGCCACCAGCACGCCCGCCAATACCGCCGCGGCCGCAGTGATCAGCACACCTATCCAGCGCTTTTCCTTCAGGTTTAAGCGCGACCGTTGCGTTATACCACTGCTGCTGCCAATAATCAGTTTTTGCAAAGCCCACCCCCTTTCTATTCTTCTGTACCTATGCCCCGGCTGCGAATAACCTCTTGCACGTCCACGTTGTAGACAATTTCTTCGGCCGTGAAGATAGCCCAGGGCGTCCCCTGATCCAGCCAGGTGGCCGTTCCTGTGGCATTCAGGCGCGCGCCGCCGGCTTCGACTGTTTCGCCAGGCAGGACGGCTGCCAGCCACAATATCTTTTCACCGGCCTCATCACGGTAGCGCATGGCCTCCATGAGCAGGAATTCGCCGGTTTGGGCATCGAAGCGCACAACAAACTGCTGCTCCTCTTCGCCAAAAGGCACGGTCAACAGAGCCGTTTCATCATCGACCGCTTCCCAGCGTACGCGCGGATCTGTTACCCAAATCGCGGGAAAGTAAGTTGATTCCGCCCAGAAACCAAGGTTTGCGGCTTGGTCTGTTTTTGGTCCTTCAGCAACGCCGATGAGGGAAATTTCCATACGGCCGTGGCCGTCCAGATAATGTTCGTTAACTTTCATAAAGGGAATGCCGAAGAAAGTCGCCTCGATATAGTGGCGATAACCCTGCCCGGCCTCGTAGATGAAGCGAAAACGGGCAGGCAGTGTCACAACAAACGGCCGCATTCTTGCCCGCCCTGTTACAACGGCCGTGTCGATTAGCGGTATTTCGTCCCCGTAAAGCGTGCGGTAGTAGCGCTCTACCGGTGCCGGTAAATTTTCCGGCAGCGGAACCATGCTGAGCGATGGTGTCCCTTGCGGATACGGGGCGAATGGCTTTGGCTTCACGTGCAACCCCAACCAGCCAATCCCCAACAAAATGATCAAGGCAATTACAATGCCGATCGCGATCTTCATAACATACCCCTTCAAAACCGGCCTATCAGAGATGCCAATACTGCTTGCAGCAAGTCACCCTCAGCCCGATTTAAAACTATGCCGGTCAGGCGCCTCGGGCAGCCTGTTCAGCGCGTTTGCGCAGCGTCAACAGCATTTTGCGCTCCATGATAAATTGGATGTAGTAGGTCAGTTTAATTGGAAGCTCCGGCTTCATTGCCATGTTTGAGCGCAGCAACAACCTTGTTGAGCCATCCCCCTGGGGCACCAGCACAAACTGCCAGGAATCAATACAGGGCTCCGGCGATTTATCCTCCATACCAAAGCACAACAGTACCGCCTCATTCTCAATCAACCGGCGTACATAGAGACCCGGACCCGGGTTAAGCACGTAATCTTTGGGGGTGAAACGCCAGAAATCACCAATGCCTACAGCCTGTAGTTCAGGCAGGACGCGGTCGACCGTGTGCACGTTAAGGCCGAAGAGGTTTTCCAGCCGGTCATAGCTGTACATGCCGCCACGGTCTACGCCAATTTGCAGCAGCCAGGGATAAATCTCTTGCGGCGTCGCTTGAATCGTAACCGCTTTGGTGGTGCGGATATTCGCGCCGGATACGAGGTCATCACCAGGCAAGTCGGCATTCATTTCCGCGCCGGTCGCACCCCATGTCTTCATCCAGGGCCAGAAAAGGAAAAGGTTGGCGGCGACTAAAACGGCCGTGGCCAGGAAAATAATTATCAGAATACGTGAGACGCGCCGGAGCCGCTGCGGTCTTGTTAATGGTACTGTTATAGGCATGGGTTGTTTGGCCATGAGTATCTCCACAATTGTAACTATAGCCGGCCCCCGGCAATCGATTATAAACCAGGCGCCCGTTTTTCCGCTTGAGTATAGCTGATAAGGGCGCTGTCAGACCTCTAACCAAAGTTATAACGGTGGTTATGATCGTTAAACACGACCTTATTCATAACCTTGGTTAGAGGCGATAAGCACTAATTTGTGTCACACTATTCCAGGATCACAGAAAGGTCTAATAAAAATGGCAATAAAGCTCAACCGATGCACATCTGCTCACTTATGCCATTAATTTGACGATTTCCGAGAGATTATTGGCTATGCAAAACCAATCATCCATTCACAATCCTGGCGGTTACGAAAAAGATGCCGGCGCATCTATCACCCACCGTATCGGTGATAATCAACTGCTGTTGCTGATTGGATGCGGCGTGGCACTTTTCCATATTCTAACCAATGGACAATATGGATTTCACCGCGACGAGCTTGATATCCTCATGAACGCTCATCAATTGGATTGGGGATATGTGGCTTACCCGCCCATCACACCGCTTGTCGCCCGGATTAGCCTGTCCCTTTTTGGCACCTCTCTGAGAGGGCTTCGACTATTTCCGGCACTGGCACAGGGCATAGTCGTGATTTTAACCGGTTTAATGGCGCGTGATTTTGGAGGCGGCCGTTGGGCCCAAGTAACGGCCGCCCTGGCTGT
>JBJYWP010000178.1:0-12623 GCA_046259485.1 Promineifilaceae bacterium (SeqCode)
CCGCCATCCTGGGTAGATACCGTCTTCTTGAAAGAACTGGATCCGGGAGAAAGCCAGACGTATGGAGGCCTTTATGTAGAAGAAGGGCTTTTATACATGGTTTGCTGGGGCGGGCCACCGGATATCGCCATTGGCAACGCCGGCCCGTTTGTCATCCAGAAATAGCGTTGAAGTAACCGCTTGAGGAAACGGTCGTTTCCCACAGAAGTTCGAAGGGAAACGGCCGTATCAGGCAAAAGGATGATCTTCAGGGAATCGGATCTTTGCTCCCGTGTTCATTCCTGGTTGCTTTTTTGAAATGCCTTATGCAAAAACCTGAAAAAATAATTCCTTCACTAAAGGAAAGCCGTCAATCGTGCCCGTGGGTAAGTCAGGGTTTATAATCTTTACCTAGACTACAATTTCCCTTAATCCAGGAAAGGAGTGATCCATGACAACCATCCCCCTCATCCCCCGCAAAGTTTTCTTCGGCAATCCCGACAAAACGTCCGTGCAAATCAGTCCCGACGGCGCGCACATCGCTTACCTGGCCCCGCTGGACGGCGTGCTCAACGTATGGGTCGCGCCGCGCGAAGATCCGCACAACGCCCGGCCGGTCACCAATGACACCGGACGCGGTATCCGCTTTTACACCTGGGCCTATACCAGCCGGCACATCCTCTATCTCCAGGACCTGGACGGCGATGAAAACTGGCGCCTTTACAGCGTGGACCTGGATTCCGGCGAATCAATGGACCTGACGCCCTTCGAGGGCGTGCAGACGCAGGTCAATAAGATCAGCCCGGACCATCCCCAGGAGGTTGTGATCGGTCTCAATAACCGCGCGCCGGAATGGCACGATCTCTACCGCCTGAATATTCTCAGCGGGGAGATGACGCTGTTGGAGCAAAACGACCGTTTTTTGGGCTATGAAACGGATGACGATTACCGTGTACGGCTGGCCATCCAGATGACGGCCGATGGCGGATTGGAAATTTTCACCCCCGATCAGGATGGCGGCTGGCAGCCCTGGGATACGGTTCCCGCCGAGGATATGCTGACCACGGACATCGTCGGTCTGGACAAGAGCGGTGAGGTGATTTTCATCAAGGACAGCCGCGGTCGCGACACCTCAGCCGTGGTGGCAATCAACCTGGCCGATAAACAAAAAACCGTGATCGCCGAAAACGATCTGGCCGATGCCGAAAACGTCCTTCGCCATCCCACTGAAAAGCACGTTCAGGCTGTTTCCTTCGTCTACGAGCGCAAGCTCTGGGAGATCGTCGACGAAGCGATCGCGGCGAATATCGCCACCCTGCGCGACATCGCCCGTGGGGACATGGAGATCGTCAGCCGCGCGCTGGACGACAGCTATTGGATCGTCCTCTACCTGGTAGACGATGGGCCGGCCCGTTTCTATCTCTATGACCGGCAGGGGCAAACGGCCGAATTCCTCTTCACCAACCGCCAGGACCTGGAAGGCCAACCGCTGGTCAAGATGCATTCGGCCGTGATCAAAGCCCGCGACGGCCTTGATCTGGTAATTTATTATTCACTGCCCCTGGACAGCACACCCGCGGGCGGCAGCAAACCGGAACAGCCGCTGCCCATGGTGCTCATGCCCCACGGCGGCCCCTGGGCGCGCGACTATTGGGGTTACAATCCAATGCACCAGTGGCTGGCCAACCGCGGCTACGCCGTGCTGGCCGTCAACTTCCGCTCCTCCACCGGCTTCGGCAAGGCCTTCACCAACGCCGGTGACCTGGAATGGGGCGGCAAGATCGTTGAAGACCAGGTCGACGCAGTGCAGTGGGCCATCGCCCAGGGCATCGCCGACCCGGAGCGGGTGGCCATCGCCGGCGGCAGCTTCGGCGGCTATTCCACCCTGGCCGGCTTAACGATGTTCCCCGAACTGTACGCCTGCGGCGCGGACATCGTCGGCCCCTCAAACCTGATCACCTTGCTGGAAACAATACCGCCTTATTGGAAGCCGATGCTGGAGATGTTCACCACCCGGGTCGGCGACCACCGCACCGAAGAAGGGCGCGCGCTGCTGGCCAGCCATTCGCCCCTGACCTACGTCGATCGCATCCGCCGCCCGCTGCTCATCGGCCAGGGCGCCAACGACCCGCGGGTCAAGCAAGCCGAGGCGGACCAGATCGTGGAGGCTCTAAAAACCAAGGACATTCCCGTGACCTATGTCCTCTACCCGGATGAGGGCCACGGCTTCGCCCGCCCGGAGAACAATCTCTCCTTCTTCGCGATCATGGAAGCCTTTCTGGCCGAGTGCCTGAACGGCCGTTACGAACCCGTAGGCGACGATTTTAGTGGCTCTACCCTGTTGGTACTCGAAGGCGCGGAGGAAGTTCCCGGCCTGCCCGAAGCGCTGGGCGATTAGCGATAGGGAGTAATCTTTTATAAGATGTCCACCTCTCGCGCCCGGGCGACAGCCTGGCCGCGCGAGGTGGCGTCAAGCTTGCTGAGGATATGCGAGACGTGGCTCTTGACCGTGGCCAGGGTGATCACCAGCGCCTCGGCGATATCTTTATTGCTGGCCCCAGCCGCCATCAGCCCCAACACCTCTAGTTCACGCGCCGTCAGATCATCCGGCCACTCGGCCGTTCCCCGTAGGAGCGGTTCGCGAACCACCCCTATAGTAGACAACAGGCGTTCTGCGTAGGCTGCATTTATGTCGTTCTCTACAGCTAACTTCAGGAGCGCCACGGCCGTATTCCCCTCCTGCAAAATCACTCCCGGCATGCCTTCCTCCTCACAGGCATCCAGCAGCGGCCCAAACAATTCCAAGGCTGCCTTTCTGCGCCCCGCCAGCTGCAAGGCATAGGCGCGAATCAGCCGCGGGCAAACGTAAATTGCCGCCAGCGGTGCCGATTCGGCCAATTCTTCAGCCTGGCTCAGCCGCTGCAGGGCCTTTTCGTAGGCTCCTTCCGTGATAAGAATGAAGCTCTCCACGACAAGGCGCAGCACCCGCGCCTGCGGGCTTTCCTCCGGCGTCCCCAGAGAACACATGCGGGCATGAACAGCCCGCAGCTCCGTACCACGTCCCTGAAGCCAATAAGTACGCGCCTGAGGGAAGAGGCCGTTGGCTACCGTATGCTGGTTGAGCGGTAGCGCAGAAACAGCCGTCTCCGTCAGCGCTAAATAACGTCCGGCGGCCTCATAATTACCAAACGCCGCCTGCGCCGTGGCCACAGTAATCGCCGCATTAAGCCCCAAGAAAGGATAATAGCCGCCCAGCTGCTCCTTCAACAAAATCGCCCGTTCGCCGGCGGCAACAGCCTCGCCTAAACAGCCGCGCCGCAGATGAATATAAGCCCGCACATCTTCCAGACCCAGGCGGACCGGCCACAGTCCGGATTCTGCCTGACCAGGCCCTACGCCGACAGAACCAGTTGAACGGTTCGCCATACTATCCAGCGATGCCTGAACCCACTCACAAAATGCTTCAATTTGCGCCAGTTTACCCGGCAATAAGGTGAACTCCTGCCCCAGGAAGAGCATCAAGGCCAGCAGCGCTTCCTGGTCATGAGCCCCCTCTACGATATCCAGCGCTTCTTCCAGATCGGCCGTCGCCTGGTCCCAATTGCCGCTGAACAGGGCTACCGAGGCGCGGGCCATCAGCGCCTGCACGCGCACATAAGGCGCCAGCGGAAAAGACAAAGCCTGGTTGACAGACTCCAGGCTTCGCGCAAACTGCAGCTGCACAAAAGCGGCGCTGCCCATCGCCGCCAGGGCTGCCCCCTGAAGGGAAAATTCCCCGCTAATCTGCGCCTGCCTGAAAGCCTCCTCCAACCAGCGCCCGGCGGCGGATGGGTCTCCTTTTTGCAAATCGCACAAACCCATCAAGTAAGCCAGCCGCGGGTGAGCCAGGCGCACCGCATCCGGCAGGCCCACAATCCAGCCGCTGAGCTGATCCAGCCGCCCCTGGCGCATCGTTTCCAGGCCAACTTCCTCGATTACGGCCGCCGCTTCCTGCCACATACCTGCCTCGCCATAATGATCGACAGCCCGTCCAGGGAACCGCGCCGACTGCGCGGCGCGGCGATGCAGTTCCGGAACCAGCTCCGGCCGTTCGCGGATCAGACGGTGGCGCAAAAAGTCGGCAAACAAAGCGTGATAACGGTAAGTTGTCAGCGCAGCGGAATCCTCCGCACCCTCGCCGGTTACAGCCAGGATAAAAACATTGCGCCGGTAAAGGTCTTCCAAAATATCGGCCGTATTGGCCAAACCAGTCACGGCCGTACAGCGTTCCGGGGTCAAGGTGTGCAGGATCGCCGTCTGCAGCAAAAAGTCTTGCAGCTCCGGCGGCTGGCGGCGCAGGACCTCCTCCGAGAGATAATCAAAGGTTTCCTGGTACGTATAGGCCAACCGCTCAATGAAAGCGGCCCGCTCAGTGGCGGGCATGCGTTCCAGGGAGTTGGCCAGCAGGCTCAATCCCGCCGCCCAGCCCTCCGTGCGCGCATGCAGTAGCTCCACCTCCCCCACCGTCACGTCCAGGTCCAAAGCCTTGGCCAACAACGCACCTGTTTCGGCCATCGTAAAGCGCAAATCCATCAGCCGCAGCTCGGCCAGTCTGCGGCGGGCGCGGAAGCGGGGCAGCGAAAGAGGCGGATCGCGCCGCGTGGCCAGCACAATGTGCATCTGCGGCGGCAGGCGCTCCAGCAAGAAGTCCAGCGCGGCCAGGGTCAGCGGGTGGGTAACGAGGTGCAGGTCATCGATGACCAGCAGAAAAGGTTCATCGAAACAGTCGCCGATCTCATTAATAAGCACGCCCACCAGCCGCCGCACGTCGGCGCGGCTGTCTTGGCCGCTGTCAGGATTAATCAGCAGTGGCAGCAGCTTGCGCGTCGCCGCCCCGCAGCGCGGATCAAGCATCTGCAAGGCGCCGGTGAGTGCGTAAAGGAAGGCGTTCAGCTCATCTTCCTCTTCGTCGAGACTGAGCCAGGCGATCGGCTGTTCCCCGAGAGCATGGGCGAGCATGGCCAGCAGCGTTGTTTTGCCATAACCCGCCGGGGCGGAGACAAGCGTCAGCGGCGTTGCCAGGACCATTTCCGCCAGCCGGCCGGTCAATCGCTGGCGGGGGATGCTGTCGCCGCGAACCTGGGGAATGTGGAATTTTGTCTGCGCCAGCCAGGGCGCTTTCTGATCAGCCGGGCGCGTCATCCGCTCCAGTTTAACACAATACGCAAACAGCAGCGCGCAAAATTGCAGCGTATCCTTACGAAGGTTGTTTTATTAAATCGGTAATAACTTCCTACCACACCTGCCCAGAGTTAAAGCTCCGGGCTAGAAAATAGCGCCTGCTAAACCAGGCTCTAACAACCGGACAACCGGCTTCAGCCGGTGTCGCTTACTAGCACGGGCATTTATGTCCGTGCGTTGGGCAATTACCGAAATATTTTCAAAAGATTCATTAGGTTGTTTAACAGGCTGAAAGGGTACAATACACAGACAGGTTTATTCATGAACGATTCCACACCACGGCCGTTTTTCATCGTCGGCCACCCTCGCTCCGGCACGACGCTGCTCCGTTTTATGCTCAGCAGCCACCCGCACCTCTCTGTACCCGACGAAACCGGCTTCCTACCTTTCCTGGATACCAACCCACGGCAGGAATTAGACCCAGCGGCCGTCACCGTACTCCTGCAGCACATCGGCCGTCTCAACCGCTTTTGGGATGGCATTGTGGAAGACGAGGCGGCTTTCTTAGCCGGCCTCCCACAGCCAACCTTACCCTTCGTCCTTGACGCCCTCTACCGCCTGCAGGCGCCTCCGGACACAGCGCGCTGGGGCGATAAGACCCCTCTATACGTCCAATACATGCCCCAGATCGAGGCAATCTTCCCCGAGACTCAGTTCATTCACGTCATCCGTGACGGCCGTGACGCTGCCCTCTCCGCGCGCGCCAAGTGGGGTGGATCAAAGCCCTATATGGACCTTTCCTATCTGCTGCGCAACTGGGTCCGCAATGTACAAACCGGCCGCGCCGCCGGCAAACTGCTCGGCCCGCACCGCTACACCGAGGTGCGTTATGAAGCGCTGGTCACCGACCCGCGGGGCACGCTGCAAGACCTTTGCCGCTATCTGGGCGAACCATATGACGCGGCTATGCTGGACTATAGCCGGCTAGCCCAGAGCGAAGGCGGCGGCATCGACGCCCATCTCGAGGCCCAGGAACCCCTCCACGCCGCCAGCATCGGCAGTTGGCGGCGCGAAATGACTCCCTTCGAGCGTCAGATGGCGCAGGCCATCGCCGATCCTTTACTCGCCGAACTGCACTACGATCCCGACGCGAACCTGCCTCCCATGTCCAACGCCGATCGCCTGCACCTGGCCTGGCTGTCCGCCAAATTCAAAACCCTGGACACCCTGCGTACCTGGCTCTACCGCCGTGGCCTGCGCACCCTCAACTACAACCGCCGCAAGGGCTTAGTTGGTTAGTTGGTCAGTTAGTCAGTGTTTCAGTTAATTTACTGACTATCTGATACACTGAAATACTGAATATTCTTAACCCGCTTGACGCCAAACACAGCCTCAATGAAAATACCCTTCGTGAACGTTCGACTCAAATCGCGGAGCCTGATCCGCATCGCTCTCATATTACTGGCCCTCCTGGTTACTGCTTACTGGTCACTAAACAGTACTCACTGGCCACTGCTCACTGATAACTGGTCACCGCTCACTGATCGCTGGTCACCGCTCACTGGTCACAGAACACAGGCCACCGCTCCATCGCCCGTCCAATTCTCCCCACCCTCCGGCCCTTACAGCCAGGCCATCGACGTCAGGCTCTCTTCGGCCGATCCCGGCACCGAGATCTATTTCACCACCGACGGTTCGCTGCCCACGGCCGAATCAGGCACCCTCTACAGCATCCCCATCCACATTACCGCCGGCGAGCCGCGCGTGGTTGCCCTGCGCGCCCGAGAATTGCTGCCCGCCGCTTCGCTAACGGGGACGGGCGAATGGGGTCCGGCATCCGGCGCCACCTATTTCATGAACATGGACACCTCACTGCCTCTGCTCTCGCTCACAATTGACCCCCAGGATCTTTGGGATGAGGAGACCGGCATCTTCGCCAATCCCCTTTATTACGGCCTTGACTGGGAACGGCCGGCGGAAATGGCTTACTATGATGAGCAGCTGGATGCCGGAATTCAGCTCTCGACCGGCGTGCGTGTCCACGGGGCGCGCAGCCGCAATTATGACAAAAAGTCGCTGCGCCTCTATCTTCGCGGCGAGTACGGACAGCCCTACCTGGAATTCCCCATCTTCCCCGACTCTGAGAAAACGCGATTCAAACGCCTGGTGGTGCACGACGGCGGCCAGGATTTTCCGGCCGTCTCCTTCAACGGCACCCTCCTGCGCAACGAACTCGTATACATCCTTGCCCGCCAGGCCGGCAGCTTTGCCCCCTATTCGCGCCCGGCCCTGCTCTTCATCAACGGCGAACCCTGGGGCATTTACCAGATTCGCGAACGGATCGATGATCGCTACTTGGAAGAAAACTTCCAGATCAAAGACGCCGATCTCTTGAGCGGTTTTGAATACAATCTGCAGGCTTCCTCCGGAGACACGACCCATTGGGATCATTTGATGGCCTTCGTCGATCAACACGATCTCACCGATCAGGACAACTACAACTACGTGGAAACACAAGTCAACCTGGACAACCTTATCGACTATTCCCTGATCCAGATCATCACCGCCAACGCCGATTGGCCGCACAACAACCAGCTCAAATTTCGCGACCGCGCCAACGGCCGTTGGCACTGGATCTTCTGGGACAGCGACTTCGCCTTTGGCCTGATGCCCGACAGCTATATCGAGAAAAACATGTTCGCCCACATCTTCGATCAGGAAGATGAACGCCTGCTGCAAAGTTCCCTCCTGCTGCGCAAACTGCTGGAGAACCCGGACTTTAAAAGCCGCTTCCTGGCCCGCCTGGCTGATCTACTGAACACCGTTTTCACCACCGAAAACGTCCTGGGCAAGCTTAACCCCCTGGCGGAAACGCTGGCACCGGACATCAGCCACGAAATAAGGCGCTGGCTCGGTTCCGGAGACTGGGAGGCCGGTGTCGAATATATGCGCGAGTTCGCCCGCCAGCGTCCGGACATCGTGCGCGCCCAGGCCGTTGAAGCATTTGATCTGACTGGCCTAAGCACCTTAACCATCAACGCCGCATCCGGCGGCCAGGTCACGATCAACGGCGGCTCCCCCCTGGACCTGCCCTGGCAGGGCACCTTTTTCCAGGGCGTCGATACCCAACTGACGGCCGTTCCCGATCCCGGCTACCGCTTCCTCGATTGGGGTCCGCCCGACCTGCCGGCGGCGCCTGATTTGACCCTCTCCCTGAGCGAAGACCTCACCCTGGCCCCGCGCTTTGTGCGCTACGACGATCAGGTTTACGTCCCCGGCTCCGTACTCTTCAGCGCCTACGGCAGCGGTCCCAAAGGCGCGCCTATCACCGGCCTGCAAGGGGATTGGGTGGAACTACACGTCGCCGGGCTGAAACCCGTTGACCTGCGCGGCTGGCGGGTCAGCGACAACGACACCCTGACCGCCACCGACGAGGGCTCGCTCATCTTCGGCCAGGACCCCGCCCTTGCCCAGGTCCTGCCCGGCACGACAATATTGCTGGTAGCCTCGCAAACGCCGGCCAACGATCGCCTCTTTGCCGATCAAGCAACATCCACCTTCCCCGGTTCGCGCATCATTCTCTACGCCGGCAGCGACAGCCTCGACGGCGACAGCGATCCCTGGTTTAACATCGGCGAAAAAGACACGCTCTACTTACTGGCGCCCGGGTCGATGGCCGTTCTCGAAGACGACATCGTGATCGACTCCCTGGCCATAGGACAGGACGGATGAATCACCCCGGCGAAAAAAGAACCCCTGTTTTGCTTATAATGGGTGCCGTGCTCATCGGCCTGATCTTAGGCCTGGCCTGGTGGGAGCGCGAAGCACAGTCAGCCGCGGCCGAGGCCTCGGCCGCCCCCCTGGAGATTCATTTTACGCCCTCGCCCGGCGAGTACGGCGAGGATCTAATGCTCGAAATCAGCGTACCCCATCCCCAGGCCCAGATCTATTTCACCCTCGACGGCCGTGTGCCCGATCCCGCAGTTGACCCGCTGTATACTGAGCCCATCCCCCTGACGGCCGATCCGCCGCAGGCAGTCGTCGTTCGCGCCCTGGCCATGCTGCCCAATGGAGAAAGCGGACCCGTGGGCAGCGCGACTTATTTCATGAACCTGGACACCTCCCTGCCCAAGCTCTCGCTCATCGTCGATCCCGACGACTTATATAATGAAGAGACGGGCATCTATGTCAACCATCTCGAGCGTGGCCGCGAATGGGAACGGCCGGTGGATGTGACTTACGTTGACGGCCAGGGCAACACCGCCTTCCACGTCGGCGCCGGCCTGCGTATCCACGGCGAGCTGACCCGCTGGTATTTCGATAAGAAATCGCTGCGCCTCTACTTTCGCAGCGAATACGGCCCGGCCAAGCTCGCCTACCCACTCTTCGGCGAAGAAGGGCAAATCGAATTCGACAAGCTGATCCTGCACAACAGCGGCAAGGACTTGCTGCTCTTTCGCAACCAGCTCGCCGAACGCCTCTCCGCCGAGGCCGGCGGCTTCATCTCCCGCAGCCGGCCAACCTTACTCTTCATCAACGGCGAACTCTGGGGCATCTACAACATTCGCGAGTCCATCGACCAGCGCTTTTTAAAGCAAAACTTCGCCGTTCCTGCCGCCGATCTCAGCGACACACCCAATATCCCTTCCCGCCAATCGGCCGAACAGCGTGCCGTCGACCTGCTGCACTGGCAAAATTTCATGGCCTTTGTCGAAGAAAAAGACCTCGCCGATCCCGCCAACTACGCCTATGTCGAGACACAAATCGACCTGCAGAACTTCGTCGACTACTACCTCCTGGAGATGTACGCCGGCAACACCGACTGGCCGCATCACAACGTGGAGCAGTTCCGGCCGCGCACCCCGGGCGGCCGTTGGGAATGGCTCGTCTGGGACAATGACCGCGCCTTTGAAAGCATCGATCGCCAGATGGTCGATCATGTCCTCGTGGCCACCCATCCCCTTGGTGAGCCCATGGCCATGATGCTCAACAAGCTGCTGGCCAATCCCGATTTTCGCAATCTCTTCCTCACCCGCGCCGCCGACCTGCTCAACACCTCCTTGAGTACAGCCGTTGTGCAGGGCCACATCGACGATCTGGAAGCGCAGCTGGGACCGGACATCGAGCTTGAAAAAGAGCGCTGGGATATCTCCAACGAGTGGGCCGATACAGTGCAGTTCATGAGCGACTTCGCCATCCAGCGTCCGGCGATCATGCGCCAACATTTCGTGGAAAGCATGGGCCTCGACGGAACGGCCGAAATCACTTTCAACCAGGCCGGTGATCCCCCCGGGTGGATCGTCGTCAACGATCGCGAACCCCACCAGCTGCCCTGGTCGGGCACCTATTTCCAGGGCACCGACATCACCCTGCGCGCCGTGCCCCCCGCCGGCTATCGCTTTACCGGCTGGGAAGGCATCCCCGATCTGGAGGAAAACGAGTCCTTGATCACCATCCACGTGACCGGCGACCTGGCCGCCACTCCCCTTTTCGAGCCCCTGCCCGCGGATGCACTCCAACCCGGTGACGTGACCATCGAATCCTACCACGCCGATGACAAAGGCGAGATCGAAGGCGACTGGTTCGAACTGCGCATCAACAAAAACGGCCTCGATCTAAGCGGCTGGCGCATCACCGACAACGACACCATCGAAGCCACGGATGAAGGATCGATTTACTTTACACCCGACCCGCTGCTGCAAAACCTGCGCGCCGGTACCCTGATCCGCGTCATCGCCGCCGAAATACCTCAGAATCATGCTCGCTACACGAAAGATGACTACCAGGACAACGCTCTCGTTCTCTATGCCGGTAACGGCCGCGGCAACGGCCGCCTTGACATGCAAACCGACCCCTGGTTCAACCTCGCCCCCCGCGACAACCTCCTCCTCCTCGCCCCCGGCCCCGACGGCACCTGGATCCCCATCGACCTCTGGAGCGAAACCGACGCCGTCACTCCCACCACCTTCGGCCTCCCGCCGGACTAGAAGCCATTTCCCCGGAAATTCCAAATTTCCGGGGAAATTTTGACAACGAAAATTCTGACAAAAAGACCATCGCTGCTTCTTAAGCAACTTTGTATGCTGCTCCCATTAAACTGGAACAATCGGCCGTTTGAGTCGAGAATATTTATTAAACCCAGGAGGGATGCTACGCGCGTTTACCCAATCACATTCTTACTCTTGTTAGTGGTCCTGTTCACAACCGCCTGCGGCCAATCAACCGAGGAGATTGCCATGGCTGTCACCGAAACCAGAGCGGCCGAACCCAGCCCGAAGGCCGTTGAAGTTACGGTCATTCACACAGCTATTGCTAAGGTGCCAGTTACAGTCGAGGTCACGAATGAGGTAGAAGTAACTCGCAGTATAGAAGTTACACGTAATGTGGAAGTCACACGACTTGTGGAGGTCATTGTGACACCCACGGCAACAGAAGGGCCTAGTCCGACACCAACCAATACCTCAACGCCAACGATCACCCCATCACCAACCCCGACCTACACGCCAACACCGACTAATACTCCTACAGTCACGCCTACGTTTACACCGACACCCACGAATACGCCTACTTTTGAGGAAGCATTAGGGGCAGAATATGCTGAAGTGGATATAAGGAAGCTCGAGATTAGGGGAGACGACTACATTGGCGAATCTATCAGATTAAGGGGTCAGATATTCAACATCATGGCGGATGGTGTACAAATTTGGGTGCAATCTCCAAGCGGTCGTGTAGCAGTAGCAATTGCAATGGAACCTTCTGACTTACCTGAGGGAATTTATGAAGACAGCTACATCACTGTCTATGGTCTTGGTGGTGGGACGATTGAAGGGCAAAACGCATTTGGAGGAACAGTGTCACAACCGATATTATTTGCAGTACATGTTCAGCCATAGGTTCTGATAGACCTATTGCATTTACAGGCTTCGTAATGGACCGGGTAATAGTAGTGCAGTAGGGTAATTAGCACGGCTGTTCTCTAAACAGCGGCCGAAGGAGAACCATGACCCCCGAGGAACGCGCCCGGGAGACAATCGACGAATTATTGCGTTATGCCGGCTGGGACGTGCAGGATCGTGAGGCCATGAACCTTTACGACCCCAACCGCCCCGGCGTGGCCGTGCGCGAGGCCCATCTGCGGACTGGCTTCGCCGACTACCTGCTCTTCGTTGATGGTAAAGCCCTGGGCATCATCGAGGCCAAGAAAGAGGGCACGCCCCTGGTCGGAGTGAAGGCGCAGTCGGCGCGCTACAGCGTCGGCCTTCCACCGCGCATGCAGGCCTGGCGTCCGGACGATCCGCTGCCCTTCCTCTACGAAAGCACGGGCGTGGAAACGTACTTCACCAACCGCCTTGATCCCCTGCCGCGCAGCCGCCCCGTTTTCGCCTTCCACCGCCCGGAAACCCTGCGTGAATGGGTCCGGGAAGACGCCACCCTGCGCGGCCGTTTGCAAACCATGCCACCTCTGGATGCTGAAGGTTTATGGG
>JBJYWP010000179.1:0-13047 GCA_046259485.1 Promineifilaceae bacterium (SeqCode)
ACTGATATCGGCCGTATGATTGACCGCTTGATCCTTTATGCCGCGAGTGAATCCGTTTATGCGCTAACGGGCGAAAATCATGGGGATGAGATCGCCCGTTATTTGATGCGCTTTGTTTTCTTTAACGATGATTTTCAGCTTCAAGACATTGGTTCCGAAACAGCGATTTTTGGTGTTTACGGTCCCCGAGCTGAGCACATACTTGGTGAAAAAGTTGGCTCTTTGGAAATCGCCATCCCCCTCCATCATTGGCGAGAGGTAAAAATTGGAGACGTGACGGCCTATCTGCACAAGACCGATCCAATTAACGGCTCCAGCTACTTCGTAATGTGTGAAGCAGTGGAAGGCGAAAATTTGCTAGAGACCCTTCTGACCACTGGTATACTAAATGCAGACGAAACAGCATTCGATTTATTACGTATCGAGGCAGGCCTGCCGCGATTCGGCCACGAAATCACTACAGACTACATCCCTCTGGAAGCCGGACTTTGGGATGATGTTTCTTTTACCAAAGGTTGTTACACCGGACAAGAGATCATTGCGCGCATGGAAAGCCGGGGCCAGCTGGCAAAGCAGTTGGTGCGCCTGGCCTCGAACAGTGCCCTGGCCGAAGGTGAGGCAATCAGTGCTTCCGGCAAGCAAGTCGGCTCCGTTACATCCGCGGCCGGGATCGAAGGAAGAACCCTGGCTCTGGGCTATGTTAAATCTTCCACTTTGGGAGATACCAGCCCTCTATTTGCCGGCGATCGAGCTCTGGAAATTGTGAATAATGAAAGCGAGATCCAAATTTAAGTGATGAGCATAGCAGCTCAGTTCTTCGAAAACAATCTAATTACAATCTATTTTTTCTATGGACTGGCTTTCTTCGCGATGGGCCTGGCTCTTGTCATTGAATCCGGACGCTCCTCTGATTTCCCATTCGCCTTAGCCATGGCTCCCCTGGCCGCGTTTGGAATCATCCATGGTTTCCACGAATGGTTGGAAATGTTCCAGCTTTTGAACCTGACCGGAGCAACGACGATTCCTGACTGGTTACTCAATGATGTATTTCGACTTTTCCTGTTAGTTATCTCATTCTCGCTCCTGGTGATTTTTGGCGTGCATCTCATTTTTGCCAATCATAATCAGGGGGAGGATGGGCACTGGCAAGCGATCGCCGCCGCGGCGGCGCTTTTGGCTGTTTGGTTGATCAGTGTCCTGGCTGCATGGCAGATCTATGGTCTCGAGGGGAGTGAACTTACTGCCTCCGCGGATGTTTTAGGGCGTTATATTCTGGCAATCCCTGGAGCCCTCCTTGCCGCCTGGGCAATTCTACTTGAACAGCGAACTTTTAGCGTACGTGGCATGCAAAAATTCGGCCGTGCCCTGCTCGGAGCAGCTCTCGCTTTGATCATATATGGGACAATCGGCCAATTATTTGGGAAAACAAGTCCCATCTTTCCATCCAACATTATCAATGACTCGCTTTTTAGATCCTTTTTTGGTGCGCCTGTTCAGTTGCTGCGTACAATATGTGCGGTTTGGATGACCCTTTCCATCGTTCGCGCTTTACGCGCCTTTGATATCGAGACACAGCAAAAGCTGATTGAAGCCCAGAACGCTCGGGAAAAAGCCAGCCAGGCTATGTTCGAGGACAAGCAAAATATCGAGCAATTGAACCAGGAATTACGCGAGGCAGTGCGCAATCTTTCTTCCTTATATGGTTTTTCACAAAGTCTCGCCAAAACACTGGATAGCAGAGAAATGCTGGAAGATGCACTTGTTCAATTTGTGAACAGCGAACCACACATTGACGCGAGCCTTGTTTTTTTACGAGATCGATCGCGTGAATCCCCGTCTATTGCCGCCATGACGAAATGTCCCGCTGATAAAGAAATCCACGACTTGATGTTTGAAAATGCCCTCATCGTAGCAGATTATGTCGTGGATACCGGGCAGCCGGCCGTCTGGACAGGGACCAGCGTTCAGCCAATCAGCGAAACCTATGCATATGAATTCTCCGCACAGGAAGATCCGCAGGCAAATACAACGGGAGGGCGCACGCTCGGGGTCCCTCTCAATATTCGTGGACGCCATTCAGGGGCACTGGTGATCTGTACGATACCCGATAAGATACCCTTCTCAGGGCGTGAGTTCTCACTTATCAGCACTGCCGCGGAGCAGTTGAGTATTGCCCTACAGAATTCGGACCTGTATCAAGAAATACAGGAACGAGACAAATTGCGGGGTGAGCTTTTACACCAGGTGGTTTCGGCACAGGAAATGGAACGCCAGCGGATCGCACGCGAGTTGCATGATGGTACGGGACAGACGCTGACAGCACTTGGATTGGGACTGGCGGCAGTTTCTGGACGCATTAGCACGATTGACAGTACAACAAGTAAACAAGTGGCTGATTTGAAAGATCTTAGCACCAGCGCGATGATCGAACTGCGGGATGTTATATCCGATTTAAGGCCATCTCTGTTGGATGACTTGGGCCTGGTTCCCGCCTTGCGAGGCCAGGTACAAGCATTTATTGAACGCAGCGGCATTAAGGCCGATCTAGACATTTCGGGTAATATCCGCCGTCTAAGTCCTGATTTGGAAACCATCATTTTTCGCATTGTACAAGAGGGGCTAACGAATGTTAGCAAGCATGCCGGAGCTAATGCTACGTATATTGATTTATCCTTTGGAGAGGAAGCCCTGAACTTGAGTATTAGCGATGATGGGCATGGGTTTGATGTTGATGCGACGCTGCGATCAGCGCCCAGCGATCTGAGGGCCTGGGGATTGCTAGGCATGCAAGAACGGGTCGCACTTGCTGATGGTACCTTCGAGATTTCATCAAATTCCGGCGAAGGCACGACAATTGAAATTGAAATCCCGTTAACAAGTGAATTAACATAGGGAAGAATATGGATAAGATAAAGCTGCTATTGGTCGACGATCACGCGGTAATCAGATCTGGTTTGCGCATGCTATTAGAAGCACAAGATGATATGGTCATTGTCGGTGAAGCCGATTCTGGGCGCATGGCTATCGAGAAGGTCCGCGAGCTGCGACCAGATATTGTGTTGATGGATATCAAAATGGCAGATATGAACGGTATAACAGCCACGGAAGCTATCAAAGAAGAATATCCTGAAACGGCCGTTTTAGCGTTGACAATGTACGAAGACGACCAGTATTTTTTTGAAATGCTCAAAGCAGGAGCTGCCGGCTACATTCCCAAGCGTGCCGCACCAGATGAACTTGTTTCAGCCATCCGCATCGTAAACAAAGGTGATGTATTTCTTTATCCCTCTTTAGCCACCCGCCTAGTCCAGGATTATTTGAAACGCGTCGAGTCGGGCGAGCAATTAATCCACGACGATCTTACCCCCCGGGAGCGAGAAGTTTTAGAATTAATTGCTGAAGGATTAACAAACGCCGAAATTGCTCAAGAACTCGTCATCAGCACTAAAACGGTCGATCGCCACCGCGAAAATATCATGCGCAAATTAGATCTTCACAGCGGCATTGCCCTAGTCAAATATGCCATTAAAATCGGGTTAATTGAGCTTGAAGATTAGCTGAATCTCCCCCTTTCCAAACAGCCCAATTAGTCTACTTTCCAGCATATATGGGGATTATTGCCCATGCATTAAATGGCGCTATTACCCAATAGACGCAGCCCTGAATATTATGTATGCTAATAAATATCCATTATGGATACTTATATATTTAGGGTGGCTATGAACGAGATTGATGCAGCCGGTACAATTATTCTCTTCTTCGCTTTGCGTTGCCTTGCTCCGCTAGCGATCACTTTGGGAATCGGCTACCTTATGAACCGTCTTGTGGATCGTTGGGAAGCAGAGGAAGCGGTGGCGGAAACGGCCGTTAAGACGGCCGTGCCTTCTTTGGAGAAAGCAGACTCACCCAGCGGCAAGATCCCGTGCTGGATATTGCGCAATTGTGATGAAGAAAAGCGCGCTTCCTGTCCAGCTTACCTAGATCAATCAATGCCTTGCTGGATGGCACGCTTGCTTTATGAAGGAGCCAAACCCTCTTCCTGTCCGGACTGTCCAGTCTATGATCCAGAGCTTGCAATCAGTTAAATCATTTGCCTTTCTAGCAGCAGTTATTGGTCCATCCATCCGAGAATAACTGCTGTTTTTTCTAGTCGCGTTTCTTTTTTTGTGGATTCTTAAAAGCCCAACAGAATAATCAAAACACAGTCGAGCCTGGTCTGCGGTGTATGTGGCATATTGGCCTTTGAATAAGCTCCTGGTCAGCCACGCGATTCATCGCATGCCGGCAGTAAGCAGAACACTGTAAAACTAAATTCTCGTTCGAGCCGTCTACGGACTTCATTAGCCCGTGCCACGGTACGGAGACCGGCCACAACCACAACTGGTCAAGATCTATTTCGACTTAATTAGTTTGCGGTGTGTGGGCTCTTCTTAAATCATTCCCGTTAATCGCGTAGAATCCTTTACCCGCCAGCACAGCGACGATGTATTCACAACCATTATTACTGGCTACCATCTGCTGGCAGTGAAAAATAAAGTAAAGCATGCTACGTAGTTTTCGCCTACGGATCAGACCATTTTCTGGCATCTAACGGCCGTCTGCGGATGGGAGGTAGTACAACTAGATTTCTGGCATTTCAGGGTATGCTAGCTAGTAAGAGATTGTTCTCCCCCCAGAATTTAAAATTGAAAACAGCCCTCGAGCAAGAGCTCGAGGGCTGTTTACCCAAGGTTGAGGAGGAAGAAAATTACCTCATAGGGTTCTTAATCACCGGCCAACGAGGGTTGTTGGACGGGTAAAACTTTGTCTTGGGGGACGGGTTCTTCCACACCGCTGTGGTCGACAACATGCAGATAGCGAATACCTAAAGTCACGGCCAGAGCACCGTAAGCAATGATGCCCGCCCCTACCAAGATTTCTATCAAGGAAGGCACGTAAGTCGTGTAGCTTGCCGTCGTACCCTGAGCCAGATCCGCCAATACTACAAACTGTCCCACCATATTCGTGTTCCATCGAAAAGCGATCAGGCCACTTATAACCAAAACCAGAGCCAGCATGTGTAGTCGCTCGTCCTTGCGAAGACGGCTGCTTAGCAAGATCACCATGGGCACAAGGATGCCTAAGATGATTTCCCCACCCCAGAAGTTAAGAGAAAGTGGACCCCTGACCAGCATGTGAAACGCTTCGGTGCGGCCTGGCAAATATGTATACTCGGCACCCATAAAGTCCCAAAAACGCATATAAAGGTAAACAACCAGAGCCCAGCCAATGAATTTTGACACGGTATCCAACAGGTCGTCGCGCACAGTGATCTTTTTAGATACATGACCGGCAATTTTACTGATGAGCACAGTTAGGGACAGCCCACCAACAATAGCCGAAGCCATGAAGAGAACGGCTAGACTTGGTTTGTACCAAAATGGCCGTGCCTTGAGCACACCATAGGTAGCGCCCAGGGAGGACTGGTGCATGATAGATAAGGATAAACCGGCAATGGCGAGGACAGGGGCCAGTTTATGGATACTTTTCATTCGGTTTCCGAGGCCTGACCAGCGTGCCTGCATCGGTTCGGATTGCCCAATGATCGGCATCACTTCCAGGGCTAAAACCGTGAAGTAAAGACCCACGCACATGGTTACTTCCCATAATGGAGAGTGGACGTTCCAGTAGACAAAACCATGCCAGAATCGGTCCGGGCGACCAATATCCATCAACAGACACAAACAGGCCATACTGTATCCGATCAAACCAACGTATACGGCCGTGCGTCCTACGGGTTCCAACTTTTTTATGCCCAGCAGATAAATGGCTGCCGACAGGAGAAAAGCCCCCGCACTTAAAGCGATACTAGAGAGATCGATGGAAATCCATAATCCCCAGGGAACAAGATCCGTCAGGTTAGTCACTGACAGCCCTTTGACAAGCACGATAGATCCGGCCACCAGACCTGCCGCAATTACAACCAATAACAACAGGATCCACCAGAAAATCGGTTGACCAATAAATGACAAACGCTTGGAATTCATGCTTGATCCTCCTCGATATGGTGGGGCGATACGGCCGGTAAATAATAGATACGAGGTCCTGTTCCTAGGTCCTCACGCAGTTGATAGGATGCGTGATTGGCCAGCAATTTACTTACAGACGAGTTGGGATCATTCAAATCACCGAATGTCCGCGCCTTTTGCGGGCAGGCAACCACGCAGGCCGGCGTCGCCGCTTGATCCACGCCGGGTATCAACCCAAACTCCAGTCCGCGATCGATCCGTTGAGCGCAAAAAGTGCATTTCTCGACCACACCACGCGGGCGCCGCGGAACTTCCGGTTGTCCCCAAGCGGGTACGACTGGATTTTCACCTTCAAATTTTTGCCAGTTAAAGGAACGAGCACCGTAGGGGCAGGCAATTTCGCAGTAGCGGCAGCCGATACAGCGATCGTAATCCATCATGACGATACCGTCAGGACGATAGTAGCTGGCCCCCACGGGGCAAATATCCACACAAGGCGCATCTTCACAGTGCATACATTGCACGGGTAGATATACCTCTTGCTGGCCAACAGGTTCTACGAGTGTAACTTTAGACCAGGCCATGTCGGGGGCAATATCATTCTGGGCTTTGCAGGCCAAGACACATTGCTCGCAACCGACGCACTTAGCTTGATCGATTACCATAGCCCAGCGATGGGGGCTTTCTGCTTCGGGTTCACTGCGGGCGTTCAGTTCATTTTGTTTATCGGACTGTCCGCTAGTCCAGGCAACACCCACCGTGGTAGCGGCCAAGCCGATAGTGCCTAACTTGATGAATGATCGGCGGTCGATTTTATTCTCTTCCATCTCACTCATCTCCCTTACGCCGCCGGACAATACCCTCCGCCCAGGGAGCGACAATCATTCCCAATACGAGACCTACACCAGCGGGCAGGAAGTAGACCATGGGGTTTGTCGTTTCTTGTGGCTCGCTGTAAACCTCCTGAACGGGGGTGGCCGGCGTGCGGACTGTATCGGTCCGGTAGCAGGCTACTTCCGAGCTCGAACCAATTATAGCTGCCTGGCCCTCAATGGCTGAATGCATGTCCCCTTCATGACAACGAGTACATGTATCCAAATCTACTTCGAATGTATGGTGCCGGCTGCCATGTCCTTCGCCGATTGTTGTATCGTTGACGTTCAGATGGCAATCAGTACACAATAATCCTTCGCTAGCATGGCCGGTAAAAGAATAGTAATGGGTCTCATCTTTATGGCACGTCTCGCAGAGCGCTTGCGTATTATCGACTCGCAAATCGGCCGTATGCGGGTTGTGGCATTGACCACAAGCCATATCTTCCTGAGCATGATTGCTATTCTGCCATTCAGCAAATGTATCAACATGGCAATTTCCGCATAAACGTGATGAGACATCCGTGGGCATATATTGTTCTGGATGGTCACTGACTATTGGAAAGTGACAGGCCAGACAATCTACGCCTTCGGTTAAATAGGTTCCCGTAGCTGGGTCGTATCCGGTTGTATGGCAGGCCAGACATTCGCGAGGCTCACCTTTTTCCTTCCAGCTTTGTTGGAAAACGGTATCATCGAATGCCTGAGCATGTGAACTGTCATCCCAATGGTCTCGCAGACCCTCGTGACAACCGATGCATTCATTACTATCGGGATCAGGTGGCGGGTCCTGAGCTTGAACACCAGGAACCAGGACCACTGCCAGAATGGCACAACATAGGCCAACCAGTAAAACTCGTACCAGTCGCATTTTCTTCCTCCACTTGGCCACCAACTCTCTAGAGCCAGTAGACTGCTAGTCCAGTGAGCACCCATCTCACAAGAACTGAAAAGACTGGTTACAGTCTAACAAGGGCAGACTTTCTAAACTATTGGGTAAATAGCCAATTCTGATATGGGTAATGCAGCAATTTTGAAGACCTGGAGAAGTTTAGGGGAGATGAGGGAGTGCTCTTATAGAAGAAAGGCCGGGCAGCACCCAATAGAACAATGGGTGTTTCACCCCAAACCAGATAGATGGTAATGAATAATTTCCTATGTAACGCGCACCCGAAAAGCCAAGAAACAAGCTTATTTACCAGCTTTTCAATCGCAAATGGAGCGTTTCCCCAATAGACTTTGGACCCTTCTTGAAATACACTGGGAGTAGGTAAAAAATTGGCTGAAAAGAAATTAATAGCAGGCGAGCACCCACTGGCTTCAGATAAATTAATTTAGCAATAGGGGGTTTGAAATGAATCCAATAATAGTTGTAGCGGCAATCGCTTTACTCTTGATCCTTCGCCTAGCTGTGCCTTGTGCGGTAATTGGCGGTCTTTGTTTTGGACTTGACCGTCTTTTCAAACGCTGGGATGAAGAAGCCAAGTTGAACGAAGCGCTCGTCACACCCAAGTAAACGATCAAAAAAGCCGGTACCCTCAGGTACCGGCCGGATAATAAAGGTAAAGGTAAGGCCAGGTCTAAAAAGATCTGGCCTTTTTCGATCCGTTTATTCAGCAGGAGGAACGGCCGGCCGTGTCATAGCGCTGACGTCACCGCCCATACTAGCTATCGAATCATACAGGAACTGCATGACGTATTGCCCGTTATGAGCAAACGCTCCCGGGTCCTTCTGTACATACTGGTAGTTGTACGCAGCACGCAGCAGATCGGGGGTCCAAGTCACGTACCGTTCTGTATCGCCTTCATCATAGACGCCATCACCATTCGCATCAATGAAGAAGTATGGGTAACTGGCGGGTGAATAGACAATACTATCGGTTGCCGCATTGTTTGTGGCATTAGCTTGGATCGCGACCAGCAAAGCATCAGCCATCGTCTGTATTTCACCGGCGATGCCTTCATCAACATTGCCATCGCCGTCGTAGTCGATTTCACTAACGCGGATGTTTACCAGATCTTCTTTGCTTTCCACGCCATCATGACAATCTGCACACTCACCGACCTCCACCTCAAGTTCATGAACGGAGTGGCACTCTACACAGCTGTCAAATCCACCAACGTGCTCGTTGCGACCAACATATTCCTGTCCATCATACTCGTAAGCGCCTTGCACTTCACCGCCGAAGAGCGTCGCGCCGGCCGCGAAGTAATGGACATTTCTGAATCCGAGACCTTCTAACACCTCGTTACCAGGCGCATCGCCAATAGCGTTGTTCACGCTAGCCGTCGACTCGCGACCTTGATGACAGTTGATGCAGAGGTTGCTCTCTAGATCCTCAAATCCCACCGTAGCGCCGCTGGGGAATGTCACCTGCTCTACTTCGTAGATAGTGAATTCACCAACATCACTATGGCATGTGCTACACATGAGACCATTAGCGGTCGGCTGTGAGGTTGTCACACCTTCGTGAATAAACTGTGGTAACCCGGCGGCTGAATGGCACTTACTACAAGAGCCGGGCACCATACCTTCTTCATCCCAATGACGGAATGCCTCTTCCGATCCGGCAAAGTGACCATGATCAATGCGGCGAGCGTTACTCAAGTCAACGGGTTCAGCTAACGCCTCATTCAAGTTCTCGATCGAATCATAGAGCAATTCGATGGTGTACTTACCGCCATGGGCGAAATTACCTGGATCTTTCACAGATACCTGGTAGTTGTAGGCTGCCTTGGCTAAACGCGGCGACCATGCGTTATAACCATCAGTCTCGTCCTCACCAGGCGTACCATCTCCATTCGCGTCGATGAAGAAGTAGGGGTGTCTCTCACTATTGTAAACGATAGGCGTACCGGTAACTTCGTTGGCATACGCTTGAATGGCTTGATACAACATCTCACGCATACCTTCGATCTCGAAGGCAATACCTTCTTCCATATTCCCGTCGCCGTCGTAGTCAACAAGTGAGCCCTGCATACGGACATTAACAAAGTCTTCCACGCTGGTCACGTCGGTGTGGCAAACTGTACATTCTTCTACCTGAACCTCAAGCGTATGCGAGTCGTGGCAGGAGATGCATGTGTCATAACCATCGACATGATCAAACTTGGAATCATAGGCTTTTCCATCATATTCGTAGCCACCCATAGCCAACGTGCCATACTGCGTGGCTGCTGCGGCATAGTAATGGATATTTGAAAAACCAAGATCCTCACTAATCTCGTCTGGTGAATCGGTCAATCCGGCCTCTTCGATTTTGGCATTGACGCTAACCGTGGACTCGCGGCCCTGGTGACACTGCATACAGCGAGATTCATCACCGAGACCCATGAGCTCAACACCCGAGGGCATGAGCACGCTGGTCATGTTTACGGTTACGTCGTTGTGGCAGGCATCACATTGAACAGTGGTGCCGATCGGGGCAGGGTTGTCAACTACATTAGCCTCAGTGCCATCAGCGCCGATGTAATCCAGGAAACCTGGCGTGCTGTGGCATTTAGCACAAGATGTCGGTACTTCGGCCGGATCATCTTCGTTCCAATGGACGAAGGCTTCAGCTGAGGCATCGGCATGTGGTGAAGACGCCCACTGTTCCTCAAAAGGCACAACAGCAACGGCCGAAACCGGTTCTTCCATCTCTGGTTCGACCATCACCTCAACAATACGTGTCACCTCAACTTCGGGGCCCGGAACCTCCACTTGCACTTCGGCGCCAGGGATCTCGACGACGCGGGTGACCTCTACGGTCTGCGGCTGCTGGCTACATGCCGCTATCAATATACTAAATAGCAGCAACGTGCCTAAAAGCAGCAGATAGCGTCTTTTAGGACAACATTTCATTGGTTAACCTCCTCTCTCATACATAATGGTAATGGTCCTGGTCGCGAGGTTCCATTACACGATCAATAAAAACAGGCCAATTACGGCCAGACTCTCGTTACGGCGCCGGTGTTACCAACGGCGTAATAACCTCAGGTGTGATAGCCGGCAGCGTTGTGATAGCCGTCTCTTCAAATGTAAAGAGATAATAGATAACTGCCAGAATAAAAATACCTAATATCGCACTTACGATAAAATAATTTCGTTTACGATGGGCCGGCGCCTCAAGCGCAGCACCGGGCCAGGGATCACCTCCGGCTTCCAGGCGTTCCAATTCTAATGCATGCTCCTCTTCCATCTGTCTGCGGGGCAGCCAACCGGTCCACATACTGGGATTAAATTGTTTGATTACTACGTTATAGATATGCCAGATCAATATTGACGTGACCGCCAGAATCGCCTCACCACCATGAGCAGCTTTTGCCGCCGGGATAAACTGGCCCGGCAGGAAATTGGTGACGGCAATCGGATTCCAAAGCATGAAACCCGTGATGATCATGACCGCTGTGCCCCATACTACAGCCCAATATTCGAATTTCTCCCCAAAGTTAAATTTGGGCATCTTGGGATGTTCACTCTTGAATCCCAGATTATAAAGAACATAGTCTCTCAAATCTAAGGCATCCTTCCAGACCGGCAGTACACGCATCCGCTCTCGCTTCACAAAAAGCCTGTAGCCGGAAGCAAATAGATGATAAAACGATCCTAAAATCAGGATGATGGCCGCCCAACGGTGAATGATGCGCACCGTCTCGATGCCACCCAATAAATTAATCATCCATAATGAAAAAGGTGCTTGAGGCCATTTTTGAGGCAGGCCGGTGATCGCCAGCGTGGTAAAGCTAACCAACAAGATGATATGTTCTAACTGAGCCATCTTGCGGAAGCGTGGGAAGCGCTGCTGTTTTTCTGCTGGTGCTGTTGCCATAAATTACTAGCTCCTTGAAGACTTAATGAGCGACCTAATGCGCTGGTATACGTCTGTAGCAACAAGGAATATTAAGAAACCAAGGGTGAACGGGATAATGATCCGGTAAAACAAATTGACCAGATAAACAAGCGTATTGTGTTCCAATGAAGGTGGAAAATGACTGGTCCATGAATCAGGGAAATTAGCCGATGCATCCGGATGACACTTCTGGCAGGTTTCCAGGAGGTTTTGCTTAATACCGGCTTCAGGATCATCCGGTCTCTTTATGTTATGCACACCATGGCAATCATAACAAACCGCCTTGGTGGGATCGGCGTTGGGATGTTCGGGATCAAAGAGCATCGTCGTAGTGCCGTGAAAGTCTGAAACGTAGGTATCAAATACATCGGTTGAAATATCATGCCGGGACATCATCTCTTCATCCGCATGACAACCAGCGCATAGCTCAGGCGAGCGCACGCGGAATAAAATTGTCGTTGGATCACCAATATTATGCACACCATGACAATCGATGCAGGTGGGCACATCCGGATCGCCTGTAGTCAGTGCCTCTCCATGAACACTTTCTATGTACTCATCGAAGATATCACCGTGGCATTGCGCACAGGTGTGCGAAATGCGCTCACGAGGTTCATTAGGAACAGGAGTGTCATGTGCTCCATGACAATCAGTGCAGGTTGCTGCATCAAGATTACCCTCCATTAAGGCCTCTCCATGCACGCTGTCTAGTGTTGCATCAAATTTCTGTTCATGGCAGCGTTCACAGACTTGATTTTTCTCAATTGAAAACTCACGAGCGCTTTCGACAGCAAGCGGCTCATGTGGATAGCGGTAGTCAACATGACAGTCATTACAAACCAATTCATCCCAACTATTTCCCGCCCCATGGACTGAGTCATGCAGAGCCATGGCATCAACAGTTACCGATTTGGTGTCACCATTCGGAAACTCCATTTCGATATCTGGCTGGCTGTGGCAGGCCAGGCAATAATCATTGTTGATCTCTTGCTGGGAAAAGAGGCCGGCATTAATTAACCCGGTTAGGGCCGCAGGATCAACAAGCTCGACACCTGATTGTGTGTGGCAGTCGACGCAGGCATCAGTTCCCTCACCAGCCTGCAGCTGCTCTACAGTAAGGACATCGTGACCACCATGGCAGTCAGTGCAGACCACGGGGTTTTCGGATTCCGGACCGGGATGGCCGGTGATATGCGGTTGGCCGTGGCACTGCTCGCAGCTTGCTGATTTGGCAATCTGGTACTGGCGCAGATCGGCCGCTTCCAGATCATCATGTGGAAATTGATATGAAGAGGCCGCATGGCAACTCGTACAGCGCAAAGGATCAGAAGAGGA
>JBJYWP010000180.1:0-111466 GCA_046259485.1 Promineifilaceae bacterium (SeqCode)
ATTTGGAGGTCGAATAGGTGGAATCGACAGAATTTCGTTCATTGCGTATTAGTCTTGCATCTCCTGAGCAAATCCGTTCTTGGTCTTATGGTGAGGTGACAAAGCCGGAGACCATAAATTACCGCCGCTTACGTCCTGAAAAGGATGGTTTGTTTTGCGAGGCCATCTTTGGTCCCACTCGCGATTGGCAGTGTTATTGTGGTAAGTACAAGAACGTTCGCTACAAGGGAATTGTTTGTGATAAATGTGGCGTGGAAATTACTCGTTCTTCGGTGCGGCGTGAACGTCTTGGTCACATTGAATTAGCTGCGCCGGTTGCTCATGTCTGGTACACACGACGTGTTCCCAGTTACATGGGCTTATTATTAAATGTATCCCGCCGTAATCTCGATCGCGTTCTTTATTTCGCCCAATACGTTGTCACCAGCGTCGATGAGGATGCCCGTGAACGTGCTCTTACCCGTCTTGACGAGGAGTTGGTTGAAGCAGAACTTCAGTTAGATGTAAAACTTCAAGAACAAGTCGCTGAGCTGACGGTTGAGGTTAGCACGCGTATTGCCGCGCTCGAAGAAGAGTTGGAGGAGTTGAACATCACCTTCGACGATCGCCTGGCTGCCGAAACCGATGCCTTCATGAAAGAGGCCCAACTCGTACAAACGAGATTGGAAAATCTTCAAGGATCGCAAACGAAAGAAGATATTACTTTCGGTGATGAGGTTATTGCCGCGGCCAAAGAAAAAGTCGGCCGTGAACACATCGTCATGGTCCAGGATATTGCCAGCGAACAGCTTACGAATGTCCAGCAAGCCTTTGAAGAAAAACATCAATTGCAGCTTGCCGACATGCAGCGCGAACTGACAGAGCTCCGCGCGGAAGTTGACGCCGCCTCTGAAGAACTACGCGATCAAAATGACCAGAAGCTAATCCGTTTGCGGCAGCAAGCTCAAACCAATCGCGAACAGCTAGAGTCCATTGAGCAGATGTCATTTCTCAATGAAAACGAGTATCGCGAATTAAAGAGTAAATTTGGTAACGTATTCCGCGCCGGTATGGGTGCGGAAGCGCTCCATGAGATCCTGAAAAATATGGATCTCGATCAACTTTCGCGTGATTTATGGCGTGAGGTTCGTACCACCCGATCCAAGCAGGCGGCCAAGCGCGCGACGAAGCGGTTACAGGTCGTGGAATCCTTGCGCAAGAGTGGTAACCGGCCTGAATGGATGATCCTCACCGTACTGCCGGTTATACCTCCTGATTTGAGACCGATGGTGCAGTTGGATGGCGGCCGTTTCGCCACGTCCGACCTCAATGATCTCTATCGCCGCGTGATTAACCGCAATAACCGTCTCAAGCGTCTGCTCGACCTTGGCGCACCTGATGTCATCGTGCGCAACGAAAAACGTATGCTGCAAGAGGCTGTGGACAGTCTGATCGATAACAGCCAGCGTGGTAAAGCATTAAGCCGCCGCGGCCGTCGTGAACTCAAATCCCTTTCCGATATGCTGAAAGGCAAGAAAGGACGTTTCCGCCGCAATCTGCTTGGTAAGCGTGTAGACTATTCCGGCCGTTCGGTGATCGTGGTTGGCCCTAAACTCAAGATGGGTGAATGTGGTCTGCCCAAGATTATGGCTTTGGAACTGTTCCGGCCTTTTGTGATCAGCAAGCTGATTCAATATGGGCATGTGAGCAATGTCAAAGGCGCTAAGAGATTTATCGAACGGCAGCCGCCGGAAGTTTGGGAAGTTCTTGAGGAAGTCATTCAGGGACGCCCCATCCTTTTAAATCGTGCGCCGACGCTTCACCGTTTGGGCATCCAGGCCTTCATGCCCAAATTGGTAGAAGGCAAAGCTATTCAGCTGCATCCTTTGGTATGTGCAGCCTTCAACGCTGATTTTGACGGCGACCAGATGGCTGTCCATGTACCGCTTTCTCAAGCGGCCGTGCGTGAAGCCAAGGATATGATGCTGGCGACTCGCAACTTGTTAAAGCCTGCCGACGGCCAACCAATTGTTGGACCCTCCAAGGATATGGTTCTCGGCGTTTATTACATTACGATCATGCGTGATGGACTGCCGGGCGAAGGCCGTATCTTCAGCAATATGGATGAAGTTGAGATGGCTTATGAGCTTGGCTTTGTTGATATTCATGCCAAGATCAAGGTTTATACCGAAACCTATTACGACGAGAATGGTGAGCGCTATGCTGACAATAAGCCGCGACAGCGCTTGATTGAAACATCGCCAGGACGTGTGCTCTTTAATATGGCGCTTCCGGAAGAAGGGCGTTTTGTTAATAGATTAATCGATAAGGGTGGTGTGAACCGCTTGATCAACACTATTTATCGCCTGGTTGGTGATGAAAAGACGATCAATATGGTTGATGCCATCAAGGATATCGGCTTTAAATTTGCGACCGTCTCCGGGACAACAGTTGCCGTTGCCGACCTGACGGTGCCCGCGGAGCGCGATACGATTCTTGAGCAGGCGCGTACCCGGGTTGATGAGATCGACCGCCAGTATCGCCGCGGTCTGCTTACTCCGGAAGAGCAGTATCAGCGCACTGTTGAGACCTGGAATGAGGCCAAAGATAATGTAGCCGACGCCGTGCGTGACTCCCTGGACCCGGATGGCCCAATGGCCATCATGGCCCTCTCCGGCGCTGGAAAGGGTGGTTTCGGCCCGATTACTCAGCTGGCCGGTATGCGCGGTTTAATGGCTGATCCTCAAGGTCGAATCATCCCTGTGCCGATTCTTTCAAACTTCCGACAAGGCCTGGAAGCACTTGAGTACTTCATTTCCACCCACGGTGCTCGAAAGGGTCTGGCGGATACGGCTCTACGAACGGCCGATGCAGGTTACCTGACACGGCGGTTAGTTGATGTCGCGCAGGACTTGATCATCACCTCTGAAGACTGTGGCACGGATAAAGGTATCTGGGTGAAACGCGCTGATAACTTTGGTAAGCAGACACTCGCCGAGCGTATTGCCGGGCGTGTTGCCGCGGATACGATCGTTCACCCCGAGTCCGGTGAGGTAATCATTGCCGAAGGCGATTTCTTCACCGATGAAATTGCCGAGAAGGTGGATAAGCTTGGACTGGACGATATCTATGTATTTTCGCCCATGACCTGTGAACTTCGCCAGGGCATTTGCCAAAAATGTTATGGCTTAGACCTGGCACGCGGTAAACCGGTTGAAATGGGTGTGGCCGTAGGTATTGTGGCCGCGCAATCGATTGGTGAACCGGGCACTCAGCTTACACTGCGGACTTTCCACACCGGTGGTACAGCCTCGTCGGGTGGTGACATCACCCAGGGTTTGCCTCGTGTGGAAGAGTTGTTCGAAGCGCGCCAACGACCGAAGGGTGAAGCGACTATCACTGAAATCGGTGGTATCGTTGATACTCATCTGGTTGACAGCGTCCGTCACGTGGTTGTTACCGATCGCAGGATGGTCGATGATGTCTACGATGTGCCGGATGGTTGGACCATTCGGGTTGAGAATCAAGATTCAGTCGAAACAGGTGATAAGATCGCCGAGTTCGAAGACGAAGAGATCATTGCTCGCCATGACGGCCGTGCGCTGGTAGATGAAAGCGGCTTGCGGGTCGTTTGGGAAAGCGTTGAGGAACAGGATTACGAGATACCCGCCGGTGTGCGTCTGCTTGTCAAAGATGGTGATTTTGTAACCGCCGGTCAACAGTTGACGGAAGGTTCCCAGAATCCGCACCGTATCCTGGAAATTCTTGGCCCTGATGCGGTAACCCAATATCTTTTACACGAAGTACAGCAGGTTTATCGTCCGCAAGGGCAGAACATTCATGACAAGCATTTCGAGGTCATTATTCGCAAGATGCTCAGCAAGGTAGTCGTTACCGCTTCTGGGGATACGGAATTCCTGCCCGGCGATTTGATCGAGCGTCCCGAATTCCAAGAAACCAACGAGCAAATCGTAGCTGAAGGTGGCCAACCCGCTGAGGCTGAACCGATATTGCTTGGTATTACCAAAGCTTCTTTGAATACGGATAGTTTCTTATCGGCAAGCTCCTTCCAGCACACGATTAAGGTTCTGGCCGGGGCGGCGATTGCCGGGAAAGCTGATAATCTGGTCGGTCTGAAGGAAAACGTCATTATTGGTAAATTGATCCCGGCCGGCACCGGCTATGAAGCGCGTCTGCTGCGAGAGGAGCAGGCACGCCTTGAGGCGGAGAAACCGGAAATCGATTTGGCGACCGTCACGACCAGCTTGTTGATTGATGACAACACCGATGATAGTGTGTTAGAAGCCATGATTGCTGCTGCGGCGGAATCATCACGCGTCAGGAAGGAAACAGAACTCTTAGAGGCTGCCAAATTCGCTGCTTCAGAGATAGATGGGGATTCAATCGATCCCGACGATCTGGACGAAGAGTTGATGCGCGTGGCCGGTATGATGGATTCCGGTTCCCAAGCTGGTGGTGCCGAAGGGGAAGATGATAGCGAAGATAGTGAGAGCTTTGAAGCGCAGCAGCTTGCCGCTGGTGCCGAACTTGAAATAGATGACGAAGATTTCGACGAAGGCGTTATTGAAGCAGAGGCAGATGCTGATTAAGCTTGCAGCACTTTAAGTACTGCAAGTATTGAAAATAAAAAAGCCCGCTTTCAAGCAAAGCGGGCTTTTTTGTTCATATAATCGCAGTGTGTTTACGCGTCACGCATTAAGAGCATGTTCGTTAATTGGCGGATCGCTTTCCCAGAAGCCCCATCAGGTGAGGCAGCCTCCAGGTAATTAAGCGCTGCGTTCGAATAGATCTTAGCCTGTTCTTCCGCGAATTCTCTGGCGCCGCTCTCTTCTAGCAATTGCACGGCCTGGGTAACAAATTTATCGTCAGGAGTTTGATCGCGATAAAGGTCTCGCAGCGGCTTACAATTCTCAAGTCCAAAGAGGACCGGGAGTGTTTTCTTCTTGGTAATAATATCTGTTGCGGCCGATTTCCCTGTCTTTGATTCGTTTCCCCAAATTCCCAATATATCGTCGATGACTTGAAATGCCAGACCAAGATTCAAGCCCAGTTGGGCATAATGCTGGACGATGTCCTGTTCTGCGCCGGCAACCAGAGCGCCGACTTCGGCGCTGTAGGCTAATAAAACGCCCGTTTTGCCCTTGATCATAGCCAGGTATTCCTCTACGGATACGTTATCACGGGTTTCGAATTCCATGTCAGCATATTGGCCTGAGGTAAGCTGAAAACAAGTGTCGTCAAAACGTTTCAGCGCATGGACCACTACAGCGGGTGGAGTTCCGGTTTCCAACAAGCGGCCTACGCCCTCATGGGCGAGAGTAAACATCGCATCCCCGCAGTTGATGGCCATCGCTTCCCCCCACAGCTTCCAGATTGTCGGCCGTCCTCGTCTGGTTGGACTGACATCTTCTATATCATCATGAACCAGCGAGAAATTATGCAGGATTTCAATCCCTGCCGCAGCCGGTACCACCTGCCGCCAGTTTCCTCCCGCGGCGTCATTTGTTATCATGGCGATAAGGGGGCGGATTTGTTTCCCACGAATGGGATCAATTGGGTGGAGGGATTCATCAACCCAACCCATTTGATAATGCATCATGCCCAAAAAGGGTCCGGATGTCGAACCGGTAAACTGTAAGACATCTTGCATTTCTTTATCGAGTTCCGGCAGCATTAGTTGAGCCATTGCCGACAATTCTTTGTTCATGCTTCTATGTGCTCCAATGATGAATATCTTCTTTGGTGAGTCTCTTAAGAATAAGTGTTGTACAGTGGTGTCTGTGCCAAAGCAGCGATATCGACCGCGCCGCAGGCAAACATGGCAACCCGTAATTCATCGGTGATCGTCTCGGCCAGTTCTACAGCCCCGCTCACGCCGCTCTTGTTGACTGCGCGCAGAAAATCGCCGGCGATTCCGGCGAGCTGAGCACCCAGGGCAACGGCCTTGGCTACTTCAATGCCGTTCTTAATGCCGCCGCTGGCAATAATGGGCAGATCGGGGGCAGCCTGGCGACAATATTGAATGGAGTTGCTTGTAGGAATACCCCAATCAATAAAAGCGCCGGCAACGCGGGCCAGCCGCTCTGTTGGCGCACGATACATTTCTACCTGGCTCCAGGAGGTTCCTCCCGCGCCAGCCACGTCTATTGCCGCGACACCGGCGGAAACAAGTCGGCTGGCAGTGGCTTCCGAAAACCCCCAGCCAACTTCTTTGGCAATGATGGGAACAGGTAAGTCGCGGCAAATTTGTTCGATTTTAGCCAGGAGACCGGAAAAATTGCCGTCTCCTTCCGGCTGCACTGCTTCCTGGAGCGCATTGAAATGCAAAATCAACGCGTCCGCCTCAATCATCTCAACAGCTTTGCGACATTCCGAGAGGCCATAGCCGTAATTCAACTGTACTGCACCTAAATTAGCGAATAATAGAATGTCCGGGGCGACACTGCGCACGTCATAGGTATATTCAAGAGAGCTGTCTTCAATGGCTGCACGCATGGACCCTAAGCCCATTGCCATACCGGTCTCCTGGGCAGCTTCGGCTAACTGGAGGTTGATGGCAAGTGCTTCGGCCGTTCCGCCGGTCATTGAGGAGATCAGCAGCGGTGTCTTGAGCGGCTTGCCGAACAGCGTGCTTCCAGTATTGACTTCATCGAGATCAATTTCCGGTAATGCCTCATGCATGAAGGTGTAGTATTCAAAACCGGTTGTCAGACGCTTAAAACTAACATCTTCTTCAATATTGATTCTGATGTGGTCGGCTTTCCGCCGCTCATTTAGATCGGGGGAGGAAAGACTTTGCGAAGGGTTGGGCGTGTTAGTTTGATTTCCCATTTTCTACCAAAATGTATTTGCAATATGAACCGCAAATTTAACTCATGTGCTCGGTCGAGTATACGTTTAGTAAGCCCGCTTGGCAAAATTAGCAAAATGGCCCATTGATTTGCAGCACAAATCAGGTTACCGGTTGTGAGAACTTATGGCCGGTAACCTGAAATTTATTGTTTATCTTTTTAAACGCGGCTAACTGCTGCTAATTGAGGGCGTCCAGAGACCATTGTGCGGGATAGAAGTTTTCATTTACCCGCAGTGCTTCTTGATACGCTTCACGCGCGCTGGCGATGTCGCCTAAAAATGCCAGAGCGTGCCCCTTGTACCAGAATGTTTCTTCAACATTGCGTCCGCCCTGGGTTTCCAAAGTGGCATCCGCCAAATCGACGATATCTTGATAGCGTTGTAGTTTCAGGTAGGCAAGGTAGGGCTGGAATTGGTACCAGAGCATACGCGGGGGTAAACCGAGTTCTCGTGCCGTATCAAAAGCCTGGGCGCCTCCCTGATAATATTCCATTTCACCGGTTATACCGCCCATTCGGGTGAGAGCTGTGCCAAGATTATACCAGGCAATGGCATCCTCAGGATTGTCTTGGGTTTCTTCTTCGGCCAGCTTGGCTACGTTTTGCCACATCGCAAAGTCATCAAACATATCAGGTCCCAGTATCGCGGCGACTTCTGCTTCTTGCTGGGTTTCGTAGACTACGTAAAAAGTGTAATTGAATTCCTGCCAAAACTTTACAATTTCATCGTAAGAGACGTTGCTGCCGGCTCCATCCGTAGGAGCGAGGTAGGTATCCTCGGTGAAAAACTGTTCCGTGGTGTCATCATACCCATAAATGGTTAAATAATGTCCCCACCAGCCCGAATCGGGAAGCTCATACCCTTTTTCGATAACAACCGGATAACCGGCGGCGATAAATCGCTTGATCATTTCAATGGTGCCGCCGCTTCGGGCAATGGCATTTAACCCTGGTGTTTGTTCATTCACGTAATCAGCGATTTGCCAGGGGCTGACATTTCTATCTTCGGGGTTCGGTTTTAAATATGCGGCGACTTCCGCCTGGGTTGTTTCGTCCCCATAATAGTTCAGAACTTGAGTAAGGTTAGCAGGACCACAGTTGTTAAAGGTCTGTTGAACCCTCTCAATACCTTCCAAGGAGTGGCTTACCGGTATAGGCGCCAGGGTAGGTGTCGCGGCAGGAGTTGGGATTGCTGTCGGCTGCGCTGTGGGTTCGGCCGTCTGCGCGTTTTCCTCAACGTTCGTGCCCAATTCATCGGCTTCACCGGCCTGATCAGGAGTCGCTTCAATCTCCAGGACTACGGTTGGTGCGGCCGAAACGGCCGTTTCTTCGTTTTGGACCTCTTGTATCCGGCCGCTGGATTCACTGGAACCTGAAAGGAGCCCGGCGATATCTACTTCATCCCTCCGTTCTGTTGTAGAGGGAGCGGGAAGGGCGGTGGCTACAGGAGCCACGGCATCGATGACATCTTCTGCTACGTTGCTGAGAAACGGGTTCCTCTCGGAAAGAGCTACGCGATATCGTCCGGGTACTGCCTGGACGGCTGCCGGCAGAACTAAAAGTCCGCTAATTAACAGTATTTGCAGGCCTACAATGGCCAGGATGATCAATTTCGTTCGATTTTTCATAGCTTCTGTGCATTTTATCAGAGTTTAGCCAAACCCGGCTGATTTACTTAATCCCAGCCAATGCAGTTTGGGCGGGGATATAGTTCGGGTTAAAACTGACTGCTTTCTCGAGATTTTCTATCGCGGCTTCTTTTTCCCCCAAAGCGTCAAGCGCTCTGCCTTTATAGTAGTAGGACTCTTCAAAATAGGGCCGATCTTCCAGGGTGGTGTCGGCCAGCAGCAGGACATCATCATAACGGCCGACATTTAGATAGGACTCAAAGGGACCGAACTGGTACCAAAGCATTCGCCCCGGCAGCCCAATCGCTCTTGCCTGATCGAAAGCCGTCGCCGCTTCTTCATAATCCTGTACGGCCGTGTAGTTGGTACCCAAATTGAACCAGAAAAACGGATTGTTTGGATCGCTATCGATTTCTTCTTGAGACCGTAAAAGCGCATTCTGCCACATGGTCTCGGTGTCCATATCCGAGCCAATCAGGTCCGCTAGCAGCGCTTCCTGATCCGGCTGGTAAAGAGCGATGTAGTTACGGTTAAACTGAGACCAGCTAGCGTCCAGATCATCATAGCTTATGTTACGGCCGTCTGGATTGGCGTTGGTCAACGGCTCTTCACTTGTGCCAAACCATGAATCATAAACCCAAAACGATTCTTCTTCATCGCTGTAAGCAACTATTAGGAGGTAATGACCGTACCAGCCCAGCCAGCGAAACTCGCCGGGTGGATCAATCCCTGTTTCAATAATCACCGGAATACCGTTGGCAATCAGCGCCTTTAAAGTTTCCAGCGTACCATTTGTGCGGAATAAGGCTTTATGAGCCGTCTGCTCGTTGACATAGGCGGCCATCTGATCAGGACTGACATTACGATCCTCCGGGTTTGGTTTCAGGACTGAGGCAGTTTGCTGCTGTGTGACCTGATCGCCAAAATAGGTCAGTCCCATGGCCAGGGTCGCCGGACCGCAATTATTCCAGGTTTGAAACTTGTGCTGAATTCCTTCCAACCGCGCTTGCTCAGGTAGGGGGCGTGGTGTAGCCGTTGGCGGGACCGCTGTCGGGCTGTTCGTGGGAGTAATTTCTGGGATAGGGGTAAGTTCTTCCTGTGCCTGTGTCGGCTGCATGATGGATTTTGGTTTGCTGCTGCTTGTTGAATCTTTTAACGTACCTGTGGCTTCGATGACTGCTGTCGAGAGCGGCGTTTGCGAAGCCAGGGTAGAAGTGGCTGATATTGAAACGGCTGAAACCGGGGCGTTTGCCGTGGGCAGCAAGGCGACCTGTTCTTCCGGCAGCCCAAACTTTTGCAAAGGTTCCGGCAGCCGGTAAACGTAGCGATCGGGCAGCATCCCGATCAGGGCCGGCGTGGCAACGATCAGGACTAGAAGCAGAACTGCCATAAAAATCAGCAATCGATACTTGCCCATTAGCTTGGTTTACTATCCATCAGGCGCAAACGCCCGAGTCAATAAAATGAATGTCCGGCATACCGCCGGCAATTGTAGCGTAGACTTGATCCGCTTATAAGGTATCTTATGGGACCTCTAAACAAGTACTCACACGTTAGGAGAGCAAATAACAGCTAGTACAACATCGAGTTAACTTCGGATAGTAGCGCAGATTTAGTCAAATATTAATTGCCCGATCAGTTAAGCAATCGCTATAATGCAGCAAAATTTGTCTACAGCCAATCCATATAATCCATAGTTTAGCGGTGAATTAATGGCATCTGAAAACGGCATTGTCGCATCACCAACACGTAAACGGTGGCCCTGGCGAACGACCCTGATCATTTTGGCCTTGATTTTTGGAATCCTCTTTTTTGGTCTGGTAATTCGCTACGTCATGATCAGAAATTCATTGGCCACGCAGGCATTTGATGATGCCACCAGCCAGGCCCTCGCTGCTGCTGAACAGTTAGATACGGATTTTATGGGAACAATGGATCTGACGAAAACCCTCGCCAAGGATTTAAGCAGCGGTTCACTCGCTTACGAGGATATTCAATCCACACTGCAGAATTTGCTCGAGCAAAACCAGACTATCCAAGGAATAACGGTTGCTTTCGCGAATGAAGTTTATAGCCCCGAGGCCGGTCTCTACTATATCTATGTTTACCGTGATTCAGAAGGTGGTATACAATCGCAACGTCGAGAATCCCTTTATGATTACACATTACCGCCATCAGAAGATGAGCAGGCGCCTCAAACCGCATGGTACTATGTTCCGGCAAATTCGGGGGCTGCCTGGACGGAACCTTATCTAGCCACCGGAGCCGGGCAGGTGCTTATATCTTATGGGGTCCCTTTTTATGCCGTCGATGGAGATCCGGCTCAGCCGGCTGGTGTTGTTTCGGTGGAGTATTCGCTAGCGGGGATGCGCAGCCTTGTGACCGATCTCGATCTCGGCTTAACGGGTTATGGTGCGGTGTTTTCTGATTCCGGTACCTTCTTATCCCATCCGGTGCCCGACCGCATTGCTGTGGGCAATATATTTTCGGATCCTACACTTCAAGGTCCGGAATTCCAGGATGCAGCTCACCGTGCACTGCAAGGCGAAACCCTTTCGGTTGAGGTTGAGTCCAACGATCAGCCGGTATGGAGTTTCTTTACGCCGCTTGAATCCACTGGATGGGCCCTTGTGGTGCAGTTAGCAAAGTCCGAATATCTACTGGGTAATGATATTCTTCTCATCAATCTCGTTGCCATTACATTAGCCGGTGGGACTTTCTTGTTCTTCTTGATCGCTGTATTGCTCCATTTTGATGAGGCTACGCGTGACCGCTTATGGTTGGCCTCGATCACTTTTTCACTTATTGGTCTTGGCATTATCCTGATTATCATTGGTCTCGCGCGGAACACGACCCAGGATCTGGGTGATGATCTCCTGCTAACGTCACAGGCAACGGTGAATCGCTACCTTGAAAAACTGTCTAATGATTATACTGAGCGAGGATTGGCGGTTCCGGTGGAGGTGCCAACCGGGATTTTGATCCAGTCCGCCAGATTTCCCGAGCCGAGTATAGTGACCCTGACCGGCTATCTATGGCAGCGGATTCCCAAAGTTGAGGGCATGGAGATTTCACCTGGGATTACATTCCCGCAGCTTATTGATGAACCTTATTGGACGGAAGAGGTCTACCGCGAAGAACGAGAGGATGAGACGTACATTCTTTGGGCTTTTAACGCCGCTCTTCGGCAAGCTTTTGATCCGCAGCAGTACCCGCTCGATCTTTACGATATTAATATTCGCCTGGATCCGCTGGAAGTTGCCAACAACATTTTGTTGGTGCCCGATTTCTCGGCTTATAATGTGACCACTCCGCGCCTTCTCCCCGGTTTAGACGACACCGTGGTCATTAAAAATTGGCGCGTGATGGCCAGTGCCTTTGGAATGGGTTTCCGGCGCTTCGGCACGAATTTAGGCCTGCCGCAGCGTATTACTGTGGATGTGCCGGAGTTGGCCTTCAATATCCGTATCGAGCGCTTATTTCTCGGTCCGTTCATCGCCTTTTTCCTGCCGGCTTTTGTAGCAGCGATTATGATTTTTGGATTCCTGCTTATTGAGCAGAAACCAGACGATCCCGAAGAGATTGTGACGGCATTAACCTATACGGCCGCTTTATTTTTTGTTGTTGCCGTTCTGCACACCGCGCTGAGAGATAATGCCGCGGCAATCGGACTGACCTATCTTGAATATTTTTACTTGCTGCTCTACGTCCTTACTTTGTTTGTCGCGTTCAACAGCTTTCTGGTTGTTAAATTCCCCTATTTACCAATAGTCAGCATCGGTAACAATTTGATTGCTAAGCTGCTTTTCTGGCCTATTGTTGTTAGTTTCATGTTGTTAGCTACGATTTATGTTTTCGTTTTAAGCCGCTGACCTAAAAGGTGGACCCTCGTCTTACTCGACGGTCACGCTCTTGGCCAGATTTCGCGGCTGGTCAACATCAGCCCCGCGCCGTTCTGCGATATGATAGCTCAGCAGCTGCAAAGGAATTACGTTAACGATCGGCGCCAGGAGGGGAGGCGCTTCCGGAACGTAGATTACATGATCCGCTTCGCGGAGGATGTTTTCGTCTCCTTCCGTGGCCAGGGCGATGACAACACCACCACGCGCTTTTGCCTGCTGAACCTGGCTGACCATCTTTTCATACAAAGAATCTTTGGTGACGATGGCCACCACGGGCATTACTTCGTCAATCAAGGCGATTGGGCCATGTTTCATTTCGCCGGCGGGGTAACCTTCGGCATGGATATAACTGATTTCCTTTAACTTGAGAGCCCCTTCCAGAGCCACCGGATAATTGATACCCCGTCCTAAAAACAAGAAGTCGTTGGCTTTGAAGAAAAGTCCGGCCAGCTCTTCGTATTCGTCATCTCTATCCAATACGCGGCCGGCTAAATCCGGGATATGAGCCGCATCCTTGATCAACTCGAATAAGGTCTCGTTATCAAGTATCCCGCGCATCGATCCTAATAAACAGGCGAGAAGGTACATATCCATGATTGAGTTTGTGAAGGCCTTTGTGCTGGCGACGCCGATTTCCGGGCCGGCCTGCATCGGAATGGAGCCGTCGGCCATGCGCATAGCCTGGCTGCCGAAGACATTGACGATCGACCAGAGGGTGGCGCCATGGTTGCGCGCGAGGTCCATGGCGGCCAGGGTATCGGCCGTTTCGCCGGATTGGGTGATGGCCAGAACGGCCGTATTGGCGTCGATGATTGGGTTGTAATAGCGAAACTCGGAGGCATACTCAACTTCAACCGGCACACGAGCTAAGGACTCAATCATAAACTTACCGACGAGGCCGGCATAATAGCTGGTGCCGCAGGCGATGATGTATAACTTCTTTAAGCTGCTGGCCAGCTCCTGGGTCAGGTTGAGATCCGGTAAAGTAACCTTTCCTGTTTCAAAATCCGCACGGCTGCCGATTGTGTCGATCAAGGCGCGCGGTTGGTCGAAAATCTCCTTTTGCATGAAGTGCTTGAATTCGCCCTTTGCCGCGCTGACCGGATCCCAGGCTATATTCTGAATCTCCGCGGCAACAGGACGGCCGTCCAAATCTGAAATTTCATAGGAATCCCGCGTGATCCTGGCTATCTGCCGGTTTTCCAGAAAAATCATTCGCCGCGTATGGGCGAGGATAGCCGGAATATCAGAGGCGATAAACATTTCACCGTCGCCGATACCCAGCGTGATCCCGCCGGCATTGCCGAGGCGCGCGCAAACGAGTTCATCCGGGTTGTCAAGGCTCATGACCACCACGGCGTTGGCCCCTTTTAATAAGCGCAGTGTTTCACGTACGGCCGATTCAATCGAATCCCCTGACCCCATAAAGCGCTCAACCAGCTGCGCGATAACTTCCGTATCCGTGTCTGATTGAAAAACAATCCCTTCGGCTTCTAGTTCTTCCTTTAGCTCTAAAAAGTTCTCAACAATCCCATTATGCACGACGACGATACGGCCGTCCATGCTCAAATGTGGATGGGCATTCCGCTCGCTGGGTTCGCCATGTGTGGCCCAACGCGTATGCCCAATGCCCACATGCCCATGCAGTGGGGATTGATAAAGCCTTTGTACCAGGTTGGATAATTTCCCTACATCCCGGCGCAGGGCAATCTGCCCATTTTTTTCCAGAACCGCAATTCCGGCTGAATCATAACCACGATATTCCAACTGCTTCAGTCCGCCCATCACGATCTGCGGCGCCTCTTTAGGGCCGATATAACCGACAATACCACACATTTTACATGCTCCATTTGGTTCAATGCCCGCTCCATCTGCGAATTGTGCAGCCTGGTCCGATGGCATCAATACCGTATGAGCGTGCCCGCCGGATGTAATTTGAATCCTTGAATGGGAACGCCCCTTCTTGATAAAAAGGCTCCAACTGACGCACATTCAACTGATTGGCCGAGAGCCTGGTTTGAATGCCACATGCATTACGATTTGTCGTGCAGTTACCTGCGACGGTTTGCCGTAATACTTTTCGAAGGGGCTGTGTATCAGAGCGTGGCCGCCCTGGGAGGCATCCGCTGATCTTTCGATTTTCCCTAATTTCGGTTAGCACCCACCTCGCGATGGGGAACCTCCACCTCGTCAACCACCAAATTTGATTATCTATAGTGGTCCATGCGCTATAAAAGCCCCGTAATCCAACCTAAATTGGATTACTCCTGAACGATGCTACCTTTGACAGCGAAATCTGTCAATTCCTGATTTTCGTCCAGGTTAAGATTACGATTCAAATCTTACAAAATATCTTACTTGTAGTAGACGGTGCCTGGATTCCCGATTGACGATATATTGCCAATCAATGGAAGAATACATTCATTAGTAGTACAATTTTAGCTCAATCTTCAATTAATATGACCGGTCAAATTGCACTTGTCCTCCTGATTCTCGGCGTAGCCATCGTCCTCTTCGCCTCTGAGCGCATCCGCGTCGACGTTATTTCAATGATGGTTTTGCTGACCTTGCTTTTCACCGGTCTCCTGACAACTGAAGAAGCATTTTCCGGATTCTCAAGTCCGGCGGTTATCACGGTGTGGGCGATTTATATCGTCAGCGCCGGGTTGATGTATACCGGTATAGCCGATTTCATTGGCCAGCGGATCATGCGAGTGTCAGGCCAGGAAGAATGGCGTCTGATCATGGTGATAATGGTAACGGTAGGGACCATGTCGGCTTTCATGAATAATATCGGGGCGACGGCCGTCTTGCTGCCCGCGGTCGTCGCGATAGGGCGCGAGGTTAAAATCCCGGCCTCCAAATTACTCATCCCTCTGGCATTTGGGTCTCTACTCGGCGGTGTCACTACTTTAATAGGCACCCCGCCCAACCTACTTGTCAGCCAGGCCTTGGGGACGGCCGGATTTGAGCCTTTCTCCTTGTTCGATTATACCCCAATGGGCTTGATCATCATGGTTTCAAGCATCGCCTATATGGTGCTGATCGGCCGCCATCTTCTACCGTCCCGGCAAATTGATCAAGAAGACGATCTGGTACAGGGATACCAACTGCGAAATTACCTGACCGAGTTGAAAGTCCTTTCGGATTCTCCACTAATTGGACTTACTTTGGTTCAATCTCGCCTGGGACAAAATCATGGTTTGAATGTGGTTGGGATTGTGCGCGACGAGCGCGTCCGCGTAGGCATGATGCGTGAAGAGAAAATTGAGGGCGGCGATCTCCTGTTGGTGACGGGTTCGGTGGATAAGATTCTATCCCCTGAAGCTTCCCTTGGCGTAACGATTAATCCCGATTTCCAGCTTGAAGATGCCGATTTTTCTTCCCCCGAATCCTCAATCGCCGAGATAGTCGTGAGTCAAAAAGCCGACTTTATCGGTCAAACGCTGGAGCAGATTAACTTTCGCAAGCGCTTTAATCTTACCGTACTCGCCATCTGGCATCAGGAGACGGCGATTGTCGATCGCATTAGGCACGCACCGCTCAGGTTAGGAGATACATTGTTGGTTCACGGCCGTCGTGGACAGCTCGAAAGCTTAAAACGAGTTCCTGATTTCCTCGTTCTTGGTCCGATAACCGCGGCTGTCGATAAAAAGAATCGCCGCACCAACAAGGCCCCCTTTGCCTTAATCATTTTCGCGCTGATGATTGTGCTGGTTGCCACGGGGACCGTACCTATATCTGCTGCGGCCGTTCTCGCGGCTGTTTTGATGGTTCTGACCGGCTGTTTAACTATGGATGAAGCCTACCGCTCGATTGAATGGCAGTCCGTATTTCTAATTGCCGGAATGCTGCCGATGGGTATCGCCATGGCTAAGACAGGGACGGCCGAATATCTCTCTGATATGATCATTAACCTCGTCGGCGATTATGGCCCCCAAGCCATTATGGTTGGTTTGTTCGTGCTTACAACGGTGATTACCGAATTTATGTCCAATGCCGCGGCGGCTGTACTGGTTGCCCCGATTGCTATCACCGCAGCGATGCAGATTGGTGTTGCCCCCCAGGCCTTTGTCATGGGCGTCGGAATTGCTGCCTCCAATTCATTTCTTTTCCCCATCGGCCATCAGGCTTCTGTTTTGGTTTACGGGCCGGGCAATTATCGATTCTTCGATTACACCAAGGTGGGCCTGCCTTTAACTATTTTAATCTGGATTCTTCTTGTCCTATTCTTACCCATTTTTTGGCCGTTCTACTAGCTAACCCTAGTCGCTACTTTAAATTTTTTGTGTAATATTATTAGGCCGATCTTTTCATTAGATTGGTCCAATTTAAATCAGTAAATCATTATGGATATAGATTTATTAAAATTGGACCAATCTGGATTGAAATAATGAAAAGGTGACAACTCGAGTTAACTAGAAAGAGGGTGGTGATGTTAGAACGTCGTTAGATCAGACGTTCGATTGTTGCGATCATATTCGATATGACACTATAATTTCGACACTAGATAAAGATATAAATTATTGCTTGTTCAATAATTGAAGTAGAGCATTTATAAAATGTCATTTCTATGGGCTATCGGCGGATTCCTTCTCGTGCTTACGCCGGTTGTTCTTATTCATGAACTCGGGCATTTTACCGCAGCCAAGCTATCCAAGATTCGAGTTGAAGAATTCGGTTTCGGCCTACCTCCCCGCGCCTTAACACTGGCGGAAAAAGGGGGAACGATCTATTCCTTAAACTGGATCCCGCTTGGCGGATTTGTACGACCGGCAGGGGAAGATGATCCCACTATACCTGGTGGGTTCGCCTCAGCCTCTAAGCATGCACGCTTCTTTGTTTTAGTCTCCGGCGCAGCCGCTAATTTCTTATTTGCCTTGGTCCTGTTTTGGATCGCTTTAATGATCCGTACTACGGCGATTGAGGTAGCCTCGGTGAGTCCTGAGTCACCGGCGATGATTGCCAGCTTGCAAGTAGGAGATGTTCTCCTTGCTGTCGATGGAGAAGAGATCAACAAGATTGAAGAACTGCAAGAGATCGTTGGAACAAATGCCGGGAATGAAATCGAGCTGCTTATATCCCGTGATGGCCAGGAGCTAACGGTTAATCTAACTCCCCGGCTTCCAAATGAGTATGATGCATCTACAGATGGTCCACTCGGAGTGAGCCTTTTCGGCCCCATGGGTCCTGGGGAAGCGGCGGTTAATTCAGCCAATTTCATGTGGGACAATATTGTTTTGACCCTCAAAATTCCAAGTATGCTCTTGAGTGGTGAAGTCTCACCTGAGGAAGCCCGTCCTATCAGCGTGGTCGGGATCAGCCAGATCGCCGGGCAGGCCGCTGAAGCCTCGGCATCAAGAGGCAGCGTTTATCCTCTATTTACAATGGCTGCCATCATTAGCATTGCCTTAGGCCTGACTAACCTGTTACCCATTCCCGCTTTGGATGGTGGGCGAATCTTGTTTGTCCTGATCGAAGCAGTTCGTGGCCGGCGGATTGAGCCTGAGCGAGAGAGCATGGTCCATGTGATCGGCATGCTGGTCTTATTAGTCCTAATGGTGTTCTTGATATTCCAAGATATCATCAATCCCATTGTCCCCCCTCAATAATTCAATACAATAGGGATATATTTTAAGCGCCAAGCTTACTTATCCATCAGCAGCCTGCCCTGCCGGCAGTGAAAGGATCGATCATGGCTAACGACGAAATTGAAATTAGCTTCAGTGATGCGTTGGTAAATTTGTTTTCTGATAAGCATGTGCCCATCCACTTGTTGTACAAACTCTCCGATATGTCTGAAGATGAAATGCGCGAGTTTGAGGCTGTCTGGCCTTCCTGCGAAACCGAGCGCCGCCGAGAGATCATCAGGCACCTTGTCGATATTACGGAAGATGATTTCATTGTTAATTTCCAGCCGGTTTTCGCCTACTGCATGAGTGATCCAAATCCGGATGTGCGAGTTGCCAGCCTCGACGGCCTTTGGGATACCACGGACCTGGCTCTGATCGGGCCAATTATCAACGTTCTGGAAAACGATATCGCCCCTGAGGCTCAAGCTGCCGCAGCCGGCACGCTTGCTCATTTTTTATTGATGTCCGCCTGGGGAGAAATACTTGGGGTTCAAACGGATGTGATTATCGAAGCGCTGATAGCTGCTTATAGAAATCCCGAGTCCCCACTCATCTTACGTCGTGTTGCCCTGGAAGCATTGGGTTCAGTGAATTCTCCTGAGATTGACGAACTGATTGAGAATTCTTATGAAAGCTCGCAGAGAGAGCTGCAGTTAAGCGCGCTCTTTGCCATGGGCAACAGTGCCGATTCAAAATGGCTGCCCATCGTGCTGGATGAGATGGAAAGCCCTTACGAGGAAATGCGCCAGGAAGCAGCGCGTGCAGCCGGCAATATCGGAGATATTGAGGCGGTGTCCATGCTTGCTGAACTGGCCTATGATGAAAGCGAAGAGGTCGCTCAGGCCGCGATTGAGGCTCTGGGAGAGATCGGCGGCGACCAGGTACAAGAGATATTAACAGCCATGTCTGAAGATATCGAGTTGGATAATCTGGAATCGCTAATTTTCCTGGCCCTCGAAGAAGCATCCTGGAATACTAAGGACTTGCAGTTCGGTATGTTTGGTGACTTTCTTGATGAGGAAGAATAACCGGAACTAAGTCATTGATGTGACAAGTTTTTATACAATCCTCCTCACCCTGATACCTACCTTCTTCTTGTTGGTCTCTTTCGGGGCAGCTCAGGATGGCGTCTTGGTTCTGGATCCTTCGGTAGATTATACCTTTGGAGAGGAAATCCGTTTCTCATTACAAGTACAGCATGCTTCCGGGTTAGAGGGATTGACCCTTTTTTTTCGCCCTGAACTTTCACAACACGTCTATGAAGTTGAAGTCCCCTTCCAACCGGGTGAAGTGGTCTCTGTCACGCAGTCAATAGACGTCGAAAACATCGAACTCCAGCCCTTTAGTGATATAACCTATTCATGGGAATATGTAACCGATGGTGAGACGAATAGGCTGCCTGACCAGGTTGTTACCTATGAAGATGATCGCTACCATTGGCAAAAAATGGTCCTGAATGAAACCACGGCGCATTGGGTAGGGGGTTTGGCTCAGTTTGGGCAGCGCATCCTGGATATCACCACTGCGTCTTTGCATGATTTGGAAGCGCTCGTACCCTTGGAAGATGTATCCCCGATCGACATTTACATGTATCCGAGTCAGGTTGAACTTCGGGAAGCTTTGGCTCAAAACGATACCGATAATTTCCAAACGAGCCGGCTCGATCTCGGTGTTATCCTCTTGTCTACAGCGGATGAATCGACGGCCGAAATCGAACTCCCGCAAAGCATCCCTTATGAGGTGGCGCAGCTGATATTATATCGTGCCGCAGGCAGCAGCTATTCATCACTTCCCTGGTGGTTCCGCGAAGGAATCGCCGGAAGTATCCGCCAAAATACCAATCCCCAACATGAGCAGTCATTGGCCGAAGCGGTACAGATCGGGGAGACCATCCCTTTCCGCGATCTATGCGATCAGCCGCAGATTCCGGGCTTGCAGCAGGATCTGGCAGCGTATCAAAGCGCCTCGTTCGTTCATTTCCTAAGAGAAAGCCCAACAACTGATAAAATGCCCGCTTTATTGTTAGCCTATTTAAACGGCAGGGGTTGTGAGGAAGGTGTCGAGCAGGTAATGGGGCAGACATTAGATGCGCTCGAACAGGATTGGTTGGACAGCCTAACGGAACCGGCCCCGCTTGAAAGTTTCTTTAAGAACTTGATGGTTTGGATCATCATTTTGCTTGCGGGAACTGCGCTTATTTTTTTCTTGATTTGGGCCACGATAAGGAAGGAAAAATAATGACTCTAGAGGATGATTTTAAGAATACTGGCGGAGGTGTTGACCTGTCGGCGATTGACCAAATGAGCTTTGCAGAGCTGTTCAGAAGGGGCACTGAACTCCTGCACCAAGGAAAGGCTCTAGAGGCCATCCCCTATCTCAAAAAGGCTCACGAGGAAGAGCCGCAAGATGTTGATGCAGGCGTAAACCTGGCCGGGGCGTATATCCTGGGCAAAAAATTTAAAAAAGCCGTATCTGTCTTGGAACCCTTCAGCGAAATCTATCCCGATAATCCGATGATCTGGATCAATCTTGGAGCGGCCTATTTGGGTAACCCGGTACTGGCCAAGGATGAAGATCAACACCGGGCAATTGCCGCATTTGAGCATGCTCTTGAACTACACCCAACCGCGCCCAGCGTCGCTTATAATCTGGGATTGATCTACCGCGATAGACAGGAGTATGATCAAGCGGTTGAATGGTTTAAAAAAGCGATACAACATAATCCACGCGATCAGCATGCCCGCAATATTTTGGCTAAACTAGAAGCAGAAGAAGAATCAGAGTAACGGTACGGTTGAGTAAGACTTATATGACTCAGTATGATAAGCGTTTCTATCCCTTCCAGCAGCGGATGCAAGATGCCGGGCTCCCTGAGCTCTTCATTGAAACCTTCGCCTATTATTACCATCAACTGATCGCCGGCCAAACCGGACTGATAAGTGAAAATGAGATTGAACCCGTCGGTTTGATGGTCAATATGCTTGATCTTCCTGATCACCTGCGAGAAGTTGGCGAACAGGCTTCGCGACAGAGCGTCTTGATCAAGTTGAATGGTGGCCTGGGCACAAGTATGGGCTTGCAAAAAGCGAAGTCCCTCCTGGTTGTCAAAAATGGTTATACCTTTCTCGATATCATAGCCCGCCAAGCTGTTCACGCGCAGGTGCCCCTTGTGTTGATGGACAGCTTCGCTACCGAAGCGGACTCGCGCCAGGTGCTGGACGGCTATGACGATCTCATTAAAGATATACCCCAAACCTTTGTACAGCATATGGAGCCGAAGGTTCGCCAAAGTGATTATCTGCCCGCGGAATGGCCGGAGGATCCTTCTTTGACCTGGTGCCCGCCGGGTCATGGGGACATTTATACCGCCCTGGTCACTAAAGGCGTCCTGGATGAACTGCTGGAGGCCGGTTATAAGTATGCATTCGTATCCAATGCGGATAATCTGGGTGCAACGATTGATTTCTCGCTTTTGGGTTACTTTGCCGAGAATCAGTTGCCTTTTATGATGGAGGTTGCCAGAAGAACGGATATCGATCGCAAAGGAGGGCATCTGGCCAGGCGAATTAAAGACGGCCGTCTTATCCTGCGCGAGTCAGCCCAGTGCCCCGAAGATGAAAGCGATCTGTTCCAGGATATCTCACGCTATAGTTATTTCAATACCAACAACCTATGGATCAACCTGGAAGCCCTTAATTCGGTATTGGAGGAGCAAAATTATAACCTCAAGCTGCCCATGATACGCAACAGTAAGACAGTTAATCCCGTCGATAGACAATCGACGCCGGTGTACCAATTGGAAACGGCTATGGGCTCGGCCATTGAAGTATTTGAAGGTGCTGAAGCAGTTCTAGTACCCCGCTCACGCTTTGCACCGGTTAAAAAGACCAGCGATTTGTTGATAGTGCGCTCAGACGTTTATCAACTTGCCGAGGACTACACGCTGCAAATGCATCCCAGCCGCGATGGTGAAGCGCCTATGGTTGAATTAGATCCAAAATATTATCAGTTTATCGATGAGTTTGACGCGCGTTTTGCTCACGGCGTCCCTTCTCTGGTAATGTGTGACAGCCTATTCATAGAAGGAGATTTTTGCTTTGGCGGCGAGGTCACAATACGCGGTGATGTGCAATTGACAAACGATACCCAAGCGCAGCGGTCTGTTGAAGACGGTTCTGTGTTGGGTGAATAGCTTCGTTCGGGTGTTTTTCTGGTGGCGAATAAGAAAATGAGTGAACAGTTGATCATCATTGGCGGCGGACTGGCCGGTTCCGAGGCTGCCTGGCAGGCTGCAAATGCCGGAGTCCAAGTCAAACTTTATGAGATGCGGCCCTGGCAGTCCACGCCCGCCCACCAGACCGGGAATCTGGCCGAGCTTGTTTGCAGTAACTCTCTCGGATCAGCGCTGGTTAACAAAGCTCCGGGACTGCTGAAGGCGGAGTTGAGGGGGTTTGGCTCCTTGATTTTGCAGTGCGCGGAAGAAACGGCCGTTCCTGCCGGGTCTTCTCTGGCCGTGGACCGTGACCTCTTCGCGGAATTAGTTAGCCGGCGGATTGAGGAACATCCCTTGATTGAAATTATCCGTGAGGAGGCGAAGACCGTACCCGACCAACCCGTAATTATCGCCTCCGGCCCGCTCACATCGGAATCATTGACGGCCGAAATTCAAAAATTATCGGGTGAAGAGTACCTCTATTTTTACGATGCAGTATCGCCCATCGTTCATGCCGATTCAATTGATATGAGCATTGCTTTTTGCCAATCTCGTTATGATAAAGGCGATCAGGTGGAGGGTGATTATATCAATTGCCCCCTCAATAAAGCGGAATATGATGATCTGGTCGCGGCAATGTTGGCCGCCGAGACCATTACTCTGCAAGAATTTGAGCGGGAAGACCCGAACTTTTTTGAAGGCTGCATGCCTGTTGAAATCATGGCCGGACGAGGTCGTGATGCATTGGCATTTGGTCCCTTGCGCCCGGTCGGATTGGTCGATCCAAGAACCGGAAAACGGCCGTTTGCGGTCGTCCAACTGCGCCAGGATAATGCTGCGGCTTCGCTCTATAACCTGGTCGGTTTTCAGACCAACCTGCGTTGGGGTGAACAAAGGCGCGTATTGCGCATGATCCCGGGCTTGCAGAACGCGGAATTTCTGCGCTACGGCATGATGCATCGTAATACCTATGTGAGTTCGCCCAGATTGCTGCAGCCTACCTTGCAGTCGCGCATCCGCAGCGACCTGTTTTTTGCCGGTCAGGTTACCGGCGTCGAGGGATACATGGGCAACGCCGGAACAGGGCTGGTTGCCGGCTTGAATGCCGCGCGGCTGCTTCAAGGATTAGCCCCTGTCATCTTCCCCACCGATACGATGCTGGGAGCTTTATGTCATTACGTAACGCACGCGGATCCGAAAGATTTTCAACCCATGAAAGCGAATTTCGGACTGTTTTCACCACCTCAAGCAAAAATGAACAAACCTGATCGCGGACGCTGGTATGCAGGAAAAGCTTTGACCAAGATGCGCCGCTTTGCGCGAGAATTTGGCCTGGGATACGATCGCCGGGCTGCTGAAAAGGATCTTGTGGACACGGCCGTTGCCTAATTTTGCACAATCGTTTCCTGTCCATACTGGAATAACACGACATGGAAGAATCAATAACATATCAACTCACAGATGTAACAGTTTATCCGGATAGAGCCCAGGTGACCTGCCGGGGGGAAACAGAATTATCTCCGGAAATTGTTACCCTGATTTTCGATGAACTGCCGTTAAGTATGGAGAAAGAATCCATCCGCGTAAGTGGGACCGGCGCGGCACCGGTACAAATTCTCAGCGTTGACGTTGTTCAGGAGCACTATGAACAATCCCCGTCGCCGGAGTTTCAGAAATTAGAAGCTGAAATCGAATCCGTGAATGAGGAACTGCTGGCCGTTGAGGATGATATCGTTATCTGGCAGGCGGAGGCGGACCAGCTCAAAGGATTACGGCAGGCAACCGATGAGTATGCCAAAGGTCTTTCACGTGGCCGTATGTCCGTGGAAAATCAAAAGGAGCTCATGACTTATATCCGCAGCCAGGAACGGGCGGTTAAGAAAGAGCAGAGAAACCTGGCTTCGCAAGCTCGTTTGCTCAAGCGCAAACTGGAAAAGTTGCAGCGCGACCTGACGGACCTGGGTTCGGCAAAACCGCGAAGCCGTTATCAAGTTAGGGTCTCGGTTAAAGTTGAGGGGGATGGATCATTTTTCCCTGTTCTAACCTATCTCGTTGGCAATGCCTATTGGCAGCCGCTTTATGATTTACATTATCGGGCTGCTGCCGATCGCGACAAGGAACTGTCTATCAGTACAATTGCCCAGATTTCACAGCGAACCGGACAGGATTGGAAAGATGTTCAGCTTAAAGTCTCAACGGCCAGGCCTGCCTTAAACCAACGAATACCAGATCTCAATCCCTGGTACATAGACTCCTTTGTCCCGCCCGCGCCTATACCAAAAGAGAAAAAAATTGCCATGGCAATGAGCCGCCCGGCGCTTCAGGCTGATGCGGAATACGCTGCCGCGGGGAGAATGGCGGAAGAAGCGAACTTGATCGATGCTCGGGTTGCCGAAGCCGTAATTCAGAGTGAGAATGCGATCGTTACCTATCAAATAGCTGATCGAAGCACGGTTGAGAGTGACAATTCACCCCATAAATTCTTTTTAGGCCGGTTTCATCCAAAGTCCTCTCTGACTTACCTTACCATACCCAGGCATACCGATGCGGTTTTCCGCATGATTGAGCTGGTGAATGAAGGGGCGGCGCCTCTTCTAAGTGGTCAAGGAAACCTGTTCTTCAATGATGAATATATCGGGAAAACACGCATCGAATATACACCTATCAACGGCGAGCTGGAGCTTCTCCTTGGCGTTGAAGAACGTATCGAGGTTGAACGGGAGTTGGTAAAACGTTCCGTTGATAAAAAGCTACTCAAGGACGACCGGGTTGTCAATTATGGCTATGAGATCACGTTGAAGAATTTGTTGGCCGATAAAGCTAGGGTGGAAGTTCGTGATCAGCTTCCAGTCTCTCGCCATGAAGAAATCCAGGTGAAGTTGGACGAAGCAAAACCGGCTCCATCAGAACGTTCAGAAATGAATATCCTCGAATGGCGCTTAGACCTTGAAGCACAAGTAGAAACCCATGTGAACTATAGTTTCACAGTTCAATACCCGCGTTCGATGCAAATCAGCGGATTGCGAGAGTAGGATCGGGTAATTTCTCCCGAAGGAGACGCAGATTAACACTAAATTACATGACACACTGGATCCTCAAGAACGCGCATTTCTTGTAGGGGTGGAAATCAGAGATGATTTATCCTTGCTTCCCGTTGAGGAAAGTATTGAAGAATTGGCTTTGTTGGCCGATACGGCCGGATTGGAAGTTGTCGGCTCGGCAATACAACGCTTAAATCAGCCGAATTCAAAGACATTCGTCGGTCCTGGGAAGCTGGAAGAAATTCAAATGTTGGTGGAAGAGCTGCAGGCGATGGTTGTCGTCTTCGATGATGAACTGCTGCCCCGGCAGCAGCGCGAGTTGGAGCGCTTCTTTGGCGAAGATATCAAAGTTCTGGACCGTACAGCCCTCATCTTGGATATATTCGCCCAGCATGCCCAGACGCGCGAAGGGAAGCTGCAAGTGGAACTGGCCCAACTGGAATACCGCTTGCCTCGCCTGACACGCATGTGGACCCATCTTGTGCGTCAGGCCGGCGGTAGGGCGGGTGGTTCTTCAGGCGGTGTCGGTTTGCGTGGGCCAGGAGAGACCCAATTGGAAACCGACCGCCGCGAGATCAATCGCAGAATCGCCCAGGTTAAGGAGCAGTTGGAATCGGTTCGGGCGCATCGTGAGCGCCATCGCGCCAAGCGCCAGCAAACAGAACTCCAGGTAGTGGCTATTGTCGGTTATACAAACGCCGGAAAATCGTCGCTCCTGAATCGCATCAGCGGGGCGGATGTTTATTCGGCCGATATGCTTTTTGCGACCCTCGATCCGACGACAAGGGTCGTCGATATGCCGGGCGGTCGGGAAGTTCTGTTTACCGACACGGTTGGCTTTATTCAAAAACTGCCCCCTGAGATAGTTGCTGCTTTCCGAGCTACTTTGGAAGAGATTTCAAATGCTGACATATTGCTGCATGTTGTTGATGCGACCCATCCCAATGTGAATGAACAGATAGAAGCTGTGGAGGATACCCTGGCCGAGTTGGGAGTCGATCACCTGCCTACGGTTATCGCTCTCAATAAAACCGATCTGGTTAAGGATGGCGAGGTTGATTTGGAGAGTATCACCCTCGATCATCCCGCTGTTTTGGTATCCGCAAAAACAGGAGAGGGTATTGACTCCTTGCTCGCCGCACTTGAGGCGGCGATGACCCAATATCTGGTGCCATTACATGTCTTGCTGCCTTACCAACGAGGGGATTTGTTGTCCTTAATTTATGAACGTGGGCAGGTCGATGATGAAGCGCACAGCTCTGAAGGGATTGAAGTTTTCGGCCGTATTCCTCCTCGCCTGGCGCCTTATTTTGAACAATTTATGTTGGCGACCTGATGCAGTATGGTAAAAGGTAGAATTGAGCGCATCGCAAGTTTTTCGCGAGCCCAGGAAGCGCTGGCTAGTTTTCATTCGCGAAAAAATGAAATCATTGATTGGATCATCGCCATTCAGCAAATCCCCGCGCCAAGCTTCCAGGAGCTTGAAAGGGCTCAATATATCGAATCCCAGTTTAAACAGTTAGGCTTGAGGGACGTCTGGCGAGACGATATTCATAATGTATACGGCCGTTTTCCGGGCTCAAATCCTTCCGCCAATAAACCGGTTATTATTTCCGCGCACAGCGATACTGTTTTCCCGGCCGGTACCAATCTTCGAATCCATAAGGTCGACCACATGCTATATGGTCCGGGTATTGGCGATAATTCGACTGGTGTCGCCGGATTATTCGCAGTTGCGGACACCATACGCAGCTTTGCTTTGCAGCCTAGAGCCGATACCTGGTTTGTGAGCAATGTTTGTGAGGAAGGGCTGGGCGACCTGCGTGGGATGCGCGCGGTGGTCGATCATTTCGGCCGTCAGGCAACTTATATCGTGGTTGAGGGCGGGTTGTTCGGCCAGATTGCGCATGAGGCAGTTGGCGTCAGAAGATTTCGTATAGGTGTTGAAACGCCCGGGGGACACTCCTGGGGCAGCTTCGGCACCGCCAGCGCGATTCATGAAATAAGCCACCTTATAGCGGCGATTGCGCGTTTGAATGTGCCGGACCGGCCGAAGACGACCTATAACGTGGGTGTCATCGAAGGGGGGACTTCCGTAAATACGATCGCTTCATCGGCTTCCATGCTTCTTGATTTAAGATCAGAAAATGAGGCTGAGCTTGAGAGATTGGTTAACCTCGTCTCAGACATCATCTCCCGCACGCAACAACGCGCTGCCCGGCGTAGAACCTCCGTAAAGTTCAGTATCGAACCTGTGGGCAACCGGCCGGCCGGCCGGATTCCAAGAAATACGCCGATCGTCAGATGGGCAGAGGAAGCGCTCAGGTATTCAGGGAGCCGCTCGGTTATTTATGTCGCCGGTAGCACAGATGCCAATATTCCCTTGAGCCTTGGCATACCCTCCGTTTGCATTGGATTAACGGAATCGGCGAATGCGCATCGCCTGGATGAATATATCGATCCGGAACGCTTGCCCTGTGGGCTAAAGCAGCTGCTCCTAATAGCTTTGGCCGCCGGCAATTATCATAACCTCGACTAAGAAAGGACCCAGGATATGAATTTCGAATTTACAAATGAACAGCAAGAAGTGAGAGATATCGTCCATGATTTTGTTGCCCGGGAAGTTAAGCCCATGGCGCGCCATACGGATGAAAGTGGGGAATTCAACTGGACGGCCGTTCATAAGATGGGACCCTTGGGCCTCTTAGGTCTGGAAGTCCCTGAGCAGTATGGCGGTGCGGAGCTGGATGCCATCAGCGCCGCCATCGCCATCGAGGAGTTGGCCTGGGGCTGCGGTTCTACCGCACTGGCCATATCGGCCCATAACGGGCTGGGATTGGGTCCGCTGGTCAAGTTTGGCAGTGACGATCAAAAACAAACCTGGCTGCCGTCTCTGGCAAGCGGGGCGGGTAAATTAGCCTGCTTATCACTTACCGAGCCGGGCGCCGGCTCTGATCTCAAGGGCGGTGTACAAACAACGGCCGTTCTCGAGGGAGATTCCTGGGTCATCAATGGCAGTAAAATGTGGATGACAAATGCCTCCGTTTCCGACCTGATGGTTGTCTTATGCCGCACTGGGGAAGGGCAGGGAAGTCACAGCCTCAGTCACATACTTGTTCCCAGCGCCGCCAGCGGGGTGTATATCGCCCCTCCGGAAAACAAAATGGGTCTCAAAGGCTCGCCGACCCATGCCGTGACCTTTGAGGAGGTCAGGGTGCCAAAAGATAACCTCTTGGGGCGTGAAGGTTATGGCTTGCAGCAAACCCTGGAAATCCTTGACAACGGGCGCATCAGCATTGGCGCATTGGCGATTGGACTTGCCCAGGCGGCTTTTGAAACGGCCGTCGCTTATGCAAAAGAACGCCAAACCTTCGGCACGCCGATCGCCAATTACCAGGCTGTCCAATGGATGCTCGCGGATGCGGCGACGGAGATTCATGCAGCGCGTTTGATGGTCTATCAGGCGGCCTGGATGAAGCAGCAGGGCATTCCCTTCACCAAGGAGGCGTCGATGGCCAAGCTATTTGCTACGGAAATAAGTGAGCGAGTTTGTCGCAATGCGATTCAAATCCATGGTGGATATGGTTATAGTTCGGAATTTGAGGTCGAAAGAATGTATCGCGACACGCGCCTGATGACGATTGGCGAAGGAACAAGCGAAATTCAACGCTTAGTGATCGCGCGCCATATCCTGGATTTATAAGCGGCCGGAAAATGATCTCTTTCTTACTGGTTAACCTTTACGCGCAGTTTGTAAGGCTCTAGATTATTTTCAAATTTATCGGTTATTAACAGAATATAATAACGGCCGGCTTTGAGACTTCCAAGGTCGATAATTTTAGTAGTTGAGTAATCGCCGTTAAAGCCGATGAGTTTGAGTGCTCCGCAGCTTCCCTGGCCGACATTCAACTGACCATCTATAGGACCGAACTCAGTTAATTCAACCGTTATATCCGCCGGTTCCGAGAGAGAAAAACTAAACCAATCTCGCACATCATCAGCCATAAACTCATAGGTATTGTTTTTGGCGATCGGTACAGCTTCCTCGCAGCTATTATTAGGCTCCTCAGTGATCTGCTGGGAGCTACGGGCAATAATGGGCATGAGCAGTATTTGCGGCCGTACAACAACTTTTACCCACGCCATAGAAATACCCTGCGATGCATCTTCTATGGTAAAGGAAATTTTACGAACAGCCCGGTTTGGTTTAGCCTTGTTGTTTACATAAGTAACCGTCCGTAGAACTTTCTGGTAATTCGCCAGACTATCCCGCCCGCTAAGACTTATAATGTTGCTATCTTCCGGATCATCATATGCAATGCTTGTATTGCTGGTATCAACAGTTAAATACTCGGATGTTCCGTCCGGCTGGTTTTCGAGCAATATCGTAGCTCCAATCAGCGTTGTGTTATCGGCATCATGGACCTGTAGACCGCCGGCCAGGACGACTGAACTACCACCCGGAACACCATCATTGTCGTAATAGACCGTGTTATCGGTGCCGTCGGCAGTATCGCCATTTAAATCCAGCACAGGCATATCATTTACTGCTTCGACAAGCACGGTGCTCGTAACATCGTTGCTGGCACTCTCTCCGTCATTGACATTGAAGATTATGGTCCTATCCTCGACTGCCGGATCCTGGGAAAGATTGTCAAAAGTCACTAATCTCAACAGGCGTTGATATTCGGCGAGGCTTCCTTGCCCGGTTAGCTGGAGCGTGCCGCTCTCCTTGTTATAATTTACGACAATACCTGATCCGTTTGATTCCACATGCAGGATATCAGGTTCGTTTGGAATCAGGTTGCTTATCGTGAGCGTTGCCGATTCCAGCATGGCGCTGTCGACATCCATGATTTGTATAGTCGGTCCGGCAATAATCACCGGACCATTTCCTTCGATGAACTGTGCAGTTGTATCAGCCGTGATTGTCAAAACAGGAGCATCATTGATGGGGTTTATGGTGATAGATATAGATGATGTATCCTTACTAAACGGCATGATTGCTTCATAATTGGTTAAATAATTGGTTATGTTAACATTATTTAAACCATTCGCACCTTCTGTCTGATCCCAGGCCCTCACGGTTATAGTTCTTGTTTCACCGCTGAAATTCGCTTCAGGTACAAAGCGGATTATTGCCTGTTCGTTCAGTAAAACTGCTGCCTGATCGGATACCTCACCAAAGGGGATCCAACTCGTTCTATTGTCAATACTAAACTGCCATTCGCCATTTAGATTCTCCACCCCGACAACAGCAAATCCGCTTAGCGCGTTTGAATCTTCATCTTGAATTGGATCGGACTCGGTCGATTCCAACAGTGCACTGACCGCATTTCCGTCCGGGTCCATGTCATCTTCATCGATATCATTGAACTGCATGGGGAGGTCTTGATTTAAGTTAGGTGCGTTATTGGTTTCAATTGACTTCAGTGTCGTTGTTCTAAGTAGACTGTCGCCTGTTCCGTCATTAGCAACGAATTCGATAATCCGATCCTCAGTGTTCATACTTTCCGCATTATTTGCATAATGTAACTTTTGCAGCGTGGTACTATAATTTTCGAGCGAGTCTTTACCTGAGAATGTAATTACACCTGTGTCCGGATCGTAAGCGCCATCTGAAGAGCTCTCTAAAAATAGATACTCATTCACGCCATCTGGATGGTTGGTTAAGGTTACAGTTAAGGATTCAATATCTAAACTATCAGCGTCAAAGATAAAAGCATCGCCAGTTGTCAGAGGTACCAGGGTTGAGTTGATCTGGGTCAGGTAGCTGTATATATAATCCTCGCCGGGTAGCCGTCCATTTAGATCGACAAGTGGAAGATCGTTAACCGCCTCCACCTCAATCGATGCAGAGGCACTTGCAATACTAAAAGCTGAGGTGCCTCCATTGATAGAAGCATTTGCCCGTTCTCCCGCTTTTTCAACGGTGGTTTGATCCCATGCCCTGAAGTTGAAGCTTGAGATACCATTGTAATTGGCATTAGGAAGGAAGCGTATCCGTGAGGTCTCATCGAGCAAGACGGCCGAACTTTCGTTTACCTTTTCCCTTAAGACCTGATTCTCTTCACCGCTCACTTCGTTGAATGGAAGCCAGGTGGATCCGGAGTCAATCGAATACTGCCAGGTTCCATTGCTATCGGCTACTTCGATCACGGCAATTCCTTCCGGACCGGTTCCATTTGGATCATCTGGATCAGTAATTGGATCAATTTGGTCCTCTCCATTTTGTTCGGCCGAGGCGATGATCGTTGATACTAGATTACCAATTTGAGTCTGATCACCTTCTTTGATTGGATCAAGGTGAAAATTAACCGCATTACTCAGAACCGGCGCATCGTTATTGGCCTTAATCGCTACAACGCTGTTTACTGCTTCGCTGTCGGCTGTTTCGCCATTGACAACAAAAGAGACAACTCTATCGATACTTGTATCGGGTGCTTGCGATTTATTCTCGTAAGTGATTGTTTTTAAAACCGATTCGAAATCTGATTCGGGAGCAGGACCAATCAGCTCAAGAATACCTGTTGTTGAATTGTAGCTTTTCTGGACGAGAGATGTTCCTCCAATATTTGCGTCCAAGAACTCTTGCGAATCATTTAAGGTTGCTTGCAGCGTAATTGTCGCTGATAAGATGGTTATATCGTCGGGAAGGATTGTTAAATCACTTGCCACAATTGATGCCGGCCCGGCATCCTCTGTAAACATTGCCGCGTATCCTGTACCGGTTCCCGGACCATTCAGATCAAGGCTGGGTATTTCATTCAGATCAAGCGCAGTAAGCGGCCTGGCTGCCGCCACATTGGCCAGTTCTACTGCTGCAATAAAACAAATAAACCCGGAAATAATCAATCGGAAAGTGGTTTCTAATTTAAACGCGTAAAGCTTTTTCGAGTGGGTATTTAATCTCATTCTCTCTACTAAATTGCGAAAAAGTGGGTTCTTCGCTGGAAGGTTACTCTTTTGTTTAATATTCAATTTAAATGGCAGGGGTCGGTGTTGGGCGTGGACTACTGCTTCCTCCATTATCACCTCCACCAGAATTTCCTCCGCCTCCACCGCCACCGGTGTTTTCCGGGGGAGTGGTAGGAAGCGGTGTCGGTGGTATCGGGGTATTGGTTGGGGTGGGTGTCATGGTTGGTGTGGGGAGCGGTGGAATTGTCGCCGCAATTTCGATCTCCATTAACTCCCGGTCCCATTCCAATTGGCCTACGTCGGCGGCGACCCATCCCTGGGTCCCATTTTCTGAACGAATATTGAGCCAGACAAATTCACTATTGCTGCGGCCAAGAATTTCTAAACCATCTCCTTGATAGACATATCCGGTGACATCATATATCGTTCCCGGGCCTATCCGAACATTTGCCGAGTCTGGCACAATACGGAAAATTGGTTGTGGCGTCTCTGTCGGGAAAGGTGTGTCTGTGGCTGTAGCTGGGATAGTCGCCTCAGGGGTGGCTGTCATTGTGGACAAGGGTGTCTCTTCCGGTGTAGCGGTTTCGTATAACTCGGTCACCAATGGCGCTCGTTCAGTAGGACTTTCGCCGGCAGCGCTTGTCCGTCGCAGAAACTGCTCGGTCGGTGCCCAGCTTGGTACGGGGGTAGCAGAGGGTCCGGCAGTGGGCGAGGCAGGTAATGTTGCCGTCTCATCCGCATTTACAGCCTCCGGTAGTGATTCAGAGGCAAGCACTTCAGTAGGTGCCGGATTATTGCGCAATCCAGGTACATACCAAACTGCCATTAAGCCACAGAAGATGCAAAGAATCAAGAGGGCTATCGGAATCATAAAAGTTCGCCGGGAATGAGGATCTATGTCGGCTGGTACAGCATGAACAGGCGCTTCTTCAGCAGCCAATGCCTTTTCTATATCTAGCAGGAATGCCTCAAGGGATGGGGTTCGCCGCCTGCGGCTCTTATAGAGGGATCGTTCAACCAAAGAATAGGTTTCAGGAGCCAGGTTGGGTCTTATTTGAGCCAAAGTTGAACCACCGCTCAAAGTTGACCTAATATTTCGCCAGGGTGTTAACGGCCGTTCCGGGACCTGGCCGCACAATAATTCATGGAGCATAACACCCAGGGAATATACATGGCTGCGGCCGTCTATTGGATCGCCGGCCAGTTGTTCGGGAGAGAGATAAGCAGGGTTAACCTCGCTGTCCTCGCTGATTTCGGCCGTAAATTTACTGGGGATATCAAGATCGGTGATGACGATAGATTCTTCATTCTTGAGTGTCACCGATCTTAGCAATACGTGATCGGGCGTTAACTGGTAGTGAAAAAGGTTAAGCCGCTCAAGGAGCACCAATCCGGAAGCGATTTGTTTGATCAGCGTTAGGGCATAGGCAGCGTGAGCGAACTCCTGCCCTCTAGCCAGGCGTTCCAGTCGTTCAGCGAGTGGGAAACCCTTCACAGCATCTACTGTTACAAAGGGTCGATACCCATTGTATAAACCCGTATCCAGATAGGTTAACAGATTTGGATGGCGTATTTGAGTCAGCGCTTGAGTGCGATGAAGATAATCTTCTTTAAATAGATCGAACTCCACGTACTCCGGCCGCAAAACGGTCAATGTGACATGTTTCCCCGTCTCGATCTCGTAGGCTGAATAATACTCCCTAAACTGATCCTGACCGGCAAGGTTCTGAATTTTGTATTGATCGATAATCTGATCGCGTTCTATAGAGCCTGCCATAATAATAATGAGGTTTTCCCTTAGATCCCGGTTTTTGTTGTTTTAAGGTCTATAAATACCCCACGCCTGAACTGTACCGGTGATAAGTAACAAAATGACTTAAGCATTTACATAAATAACCTGGAATGGTTGGTAAATTAGTGGGTCATGAGTTGGAATGCAGCCGGATTCACTACTCAGCCTCAACGATTAAAGAATAATATTCATCCACTGATGTAATTCCTGTATTGACAATGGCAATATAATAGTATTTACCAGGTGCTAAAGGAGGCAATACCTTCGGACCTAGCGTTCGATCTATATTATTCGTTTCATCATAGAGTACTATTTGTATATTGGAGGAACATTCTTCCCCCACATAGCGGAATACTTGTACCTGTCCCTTCTCGGATTTGACAACAAAATTCTTTATTTTTACAGTAATGGCTTTACTATCTGCCAGGGAAAACTTGTAATACTCAATATTAACATTGGGCTTAGAATAGTAGGGGGTATTTGTCTCAATATTTAGAGCGGTTTCACAGGAAGTCGGCCGTTCAATATTAATTGTATAAGGAAGGTAGACTGTTGGTTTATAAACATTAATGGTTACTGCTGCCCGATCACTCACAGCCCGGGGAGGCGAGTCATTTGTTTCGCCAGTAACATCCAAAATAAAGGATTGTTGGCCGGGCCCATTGATTATTCTTTGTTTGTAATAGCAGGAATATGCGCCGCCGGGAGAAATCGTTTTTGGTAATTGGCAGTTACCATCATCCTGTATATCTCCCAGACCTGAATCTTCCATGGTCAAAATTTTAACGGACTTCGTATTGCTTAAGTTCTGAACTGTAGCTGTTAACGTAGCCATGCTGCCTTGTGGATAGTCACTTTTGTGAGCAGCCAATGAAGCGGAAATGATTTTAAATATCTTTACAACAGCGGTTGCACTGCCGGAGATCGAGGCGCTATCAACAGAGCCGGTCGCGGTGATATCGAAGATTTTATCTCCTGCCGCGCCCATGACATTCGCTTTGAAAGAGCAGCTGACCGATCCGCCCTCAGCGTCCATGGATTGGCCGATCTTTTCCGGACAATCGTTATCTTCAACATTTAAATTATTTGAGTCGCCTAAATCGCCCAGTTCCGGACTGGTAATTGAATTCAGCGTTATCGCCACGGAACTGGTGTTTTCCAGAGAGACATTAAAGACGACTTTCCCTCCGGGGTAGGGGACTTCATTCGTTTCCGGAACAATTGAGGTTAAGAGTTCAAGCACTTCAACCCGCGCTGAATCGCTCGCGCTGTCCGGTTGGGAATTTGTTGCATTTATTCCGGTAACAACGGCCGTGTTGGTAAATGCTGTCTGAACATTGCTATGCTCGCAAAGATAATTGTCAGACTTTCCTGGTTGAAGATTGCCGATAGGCCGGTTGCAGGAAGGTGAAAGCACATCTTCAACCTGAACATCCTCAATCGCAAAATTGGGGCTGAGGTTCCAAACAATAATGCTAAAAAATGCGGAGTCACCACGTTCTACATAGACAGGATCTGGCGATTTAACAATTAACAGCCAGGTCCCTTGTTCTTCAATCCCATCTTCTATTGTTGGTTTGTCGAAAATTAAACTTTCCGCGAAAACACCGGAGCGTGAAAAAAGGGCGATCGCTAGAAAGCCGGTTAGTGTTAAAAAGGAAAGCATTAGGCGGCGAAGAAGCACGTTGATCCTCCTTTCTACGGTGACTTAACAGATAGCGAATAGGTTGAATTTACTGCACCGGTGTCATAATTGAGGACTCGCAAGAAGTAAGTACCACTTTCCGCAGAGAATTTCAGCAGTTTATCAGGAGTGACGTCGCCATTATAGGCAATGCGGTCGTCGTCTGTTATCTTTGTACAATCCTCTTGATCAAAAAGGGTAACCTGAGAATTAGTAGAAATAAGATGATTGATCAGAAGTTGTGCCTGGCCGCTGCGTTCAACATTAAATTTGAACCAATCGACTGGATCGTCGAGGGTAAAAGTATAGTTGACGTTTGTTTTTATCAAGAATGCCTGGCATTTTCCGTCATTTTCTTCTTCGTAGGGGCTGGGTTGAAGGACAACAGGGAGCCAACTCATCAGATTGTCTTCATTAATAAAATAAATAGAAGTTTCAGCGATGTTTCCTGCTGTCAAGTCATCGGTTGTTAACCCCGCGGCAGAAACTTCATGGTGAATGACATCTCCTGTTTCACCGGAAACCTTAACTCCAAATATACAGGGATAACTGTCCTCCGGGGGGATGATCTGCGGCAGCGAACAGGTTCCTACATGGTTCAGATTTCCAAGTTCTGAATGGACCAGGGTGTCCAGGGTGAGTGTTGACGTTGTTGAAAGGTTGGTAATTGTAAGCCATTCCTCGACCTTTGCCGTTGTTTCCGGAGCGGGCAGCTTGTCAGGTTTGGCTTCCAGGGTCACCCGTAACAAATTCGTATCGGCGACAATTAGACTCGATGTCGTACTCTTGGTTACTAGAAGGTCATGTTCATCTTTGGCTTTTGCTGTGAGGTTATAAAGATATACGCCTGTAGCCATCTCGGAGTCGGCCGTGAACGAGCAGGCAAAGATCTCTCCTGGATCAACTTCACTGTCACCAGCGCCTAAACAACTGTTATCTTCTAATTTTGAATTGTTCGGATCGATGAGAGATCCCAAGAGATCGATGATAAGGGATTGGAGTTTGAAAGACACACTTCCACTGTTGTTAATTGTAATCGTAAAATCAGCCGCTCCACCAGGTTCAGTTTGCACAGGTGGGCTGATCTGCATCGCGGCCTGCATATCCAGGATCTCCACATCAGCGGTACTGGTATCCGAAACACGATCATTGGTTAATATATTACGACCTGAAACTTCAATGTAGTTCGTGTAAGGTTCGGAAACGGATTCTTTTACGCACCAATAAGACTTACTTTCCCCTGTTCCTAGCCTAACGAAATTTCTGTTGCAGTCTGGAGTTAGAGGATCTACAACCTTAACATCGGTCAAAATCACCGTCGTGCTGGGATTTACAACGGTTACATAAAATTTCGCTGTTCCTCCCTTGAGGATTGCTTGCGTCTTTGGACCTTTGACGATGCGAATGTCTGGACTCTGAACTTCCACCGAGGCGGAATCTATGTCGGCGACCACGTTGCCGTAATTATCTCTCGCTGTAACTGAGGCTTTGTTAATTAGATCGGCGAGAACGGCCGTCTTATAACAGTGAATTGTTTTTTCTTGATCTGGTGCAAAGACTTCGGTGCCGAAGTCCCTTTCGCAACTTGAGACTTGCTCATCTTTTACAACGATATTTTTTAGGGATACATCGCCTGTATTTTTGACCACAATTGTAAAATAGGCTACGTCTCCTTTGGCAATTTCCCAATTGTCAGCCTCTTTCGTAATTGTTATGTCCGGATCGATGACCTGAACAGATGCCGTATCTTCCGCAAATACACTGTGGCCATATCCATCAACCGCCGTAACAACAGCTACATTTTCGAATGATTCAATCACATTTGTTTTTTCGCACGGATAGGAAAATGCGCTGGCGGGATCCAGGGATCCTTCATATTCGTAGTCACAGACAGCAGATTTTTCATCGGTAATAATAATACTGCTCAATGCGACATCGCCCGTGTTTTCGACGCGGATTGTAAATTTGGCGGAGTCACCTGTAACAACGATGAGAGGATCCGGGGTCTTGCTGATCGCAATACTCGGATTAATTACTTGAACAGTTTCCGTATCTTGCGCGGTTACGTTGTGACCATATTGATCAACGGCCGTGACAACGGCCACATTATTGAATGTTTCGGCTACATTTTCCCTGATACATGAATAAGATGTAGTGCTTCCGGGAGTGAGTGAGCCTATATCAGGCTTATAACAGTTGGGGGATGCTTCATCGGTAACCGCGATGTCACTCAAGGTGACGTCACCCGTATTTTCGATCTCGATCGTAAATGAGGCGTCATCGCCGTTGACCACCACCTCGGTATCCAGGGTCTTTGTAATCGCGATGCTGGGATTAACAATTGCCACAGATGCCGTATCCTGCGCGGTTACACTGTTGCCATACTCACCCACGGCCGTAACAACAGCTATATTGTCGAAAGGTTCAGTTACATTTGTTTTAGTACATGAATAGGAAGTGGTCGCAGCCGGGGCTAGTGAGCCGATATCAGCCTTATCACAATTGGGAGATTCTGCATCTGTAACCGTGATTCCGTTCAAAGTTACGTCGCCCGTGTTTTCCAACGCGATCGTAAAGGAGGCATCCTCGCCGTTGACAACCACCTCGGTATCCAAGGTCTTTGTAATCGCGATCTTGGGATTGACGATTAGAACAGATGCTGTATCTTGCGCGCTTACATTGGTGCCGTACTCGCCAACCGCCGCGACAACAGCCACATTGTCGAATGATCCAGTTACTCCCGCCTCAACACATTCATAGGAAAAGGTACTCTCGGGGGTCAGTGGATTTGCATAATTCCTAGCGCAATCAGCTGACTCTACATCTGTGACTGAGATTTGGTCCAAAGTCACATCACCCGTGTTCGCTACCTCGATGTTAAATGTGGCATCTTCGCCGTTAACAACTACCGCGGTTTTTAAGGTCTTTGTTATTGTGATACTCGGATTAAACACGAGTACAGACGCCGTAAAGTTAGCGGTCAGTGTATTCCCCAAATCATCGTCTGCACTAACGGTCGCAACGTAGTTAAATCCTGCCGTAACATTCGTTTTAGTACATGAAAATGTGCTGTCAGTGCCAGGATCGAGTGTTCCGATATTCTGATCGCAGCCGGGGGATAATGAATCGGTGAAGTTGACATTGGTCAAGGCAACATCGCCCATATTTTCTATTGTGATCGAAAATACGGCCGATTCTCCTGATAGGATTCCCTGACTCAAGGGATCCACGCTAATAGAGATCGCCGCGGCGGTGGTTTCTTGGATAGTTTGAGCAAATAAATCTCGCCCGGTAAGGAGATTGCCGTCTAACTTCGTGCCTGATTGAGCAAATGTACCAAGCAGAAGTTGGATGATGATTACAAATAAAACTGTAACTATTATGCGTTTAGCCATTCAACCACTCCTGGATAATCTGACCTATCTTGTTTATTTTTTGATGAGTCTCCTGGCTGTAAACTCACTTTCTGACTTCGAATTATACATTCTAGATAGTGAGACCGGCTTTATGCTTGAAAGACGAAAACCCGCTGAATTCCAATCGAACTACCAAACCCTTCAATCATGACCCTCGATTGAGAATAAAAGACCGTAATAATTACGGCCATTTCTCTTGAGCTTCTTCAACGGCAGCTAGCCCACAGGGACCGGTGTCTTTGACGGCCTTGGGGTTGGCTCTACTGGGGTAGTGGGTTCAGGTCGATTGTTATTTCCACCGCCGCCACCACCAGAACTGGGTGGAACAACCGGGCCCGGTGTGGCTGTTGGCGATGGTGTATAAGTCGGTGTTGCCGGAGGGGCCGGGATATACAAGAGTTGGCCGATACTTAAGACAGAGTTGCGGGTTAAGCAGTTGGCGGCCAGGACGCGCTCAACAGTAACATTGGCAGCAAGGGCAAATTGAGTGATATAGTCACCCGCTTGAACGTGATATTCAATCCAACCAAACGGCCGCTCAGGAACACATGCCACGACGGTTGTCGCCGTAGGTTGGCTTGTTGAAGTTTCAGCTGGAGTTGATGTTATCGTGGTTGTAGCCGTTGCCCGGGCAGGTGTATTTGTTGGCGACGGTGTTGCCGTGGGCTCCACGGCTATGATGAATCTCCGCGCATCACTCTCGACGAGCATTGATCCATCGCTCACATTTTCCAATCTGACCTGCCACAAGTAGGAACCGGAGGTTATACCCAAATTAGCGGCTTTGGCATCCAACCGGTAGAGCGACGCACTTTCTGGTTCAGTAACTGTTCCGATAGCAACCGGCTCACCTAAGGTATCCTCAGGTTCGATGTATACCGTAAATAATTCATCCTCTTCAGGGTCACTGAGCCATATCCAGGCAAAACTGATCGTGTCTTTCTGATTAAAAACCTGGTCGGACAAAGGATTAAATAAGGGAATCGTTGTATCCAGAGCCGAAGTGGGCGGTGCTTCACGGGTCAATGTTGCCGTTGGGATCGCTGTAGGTCCGCTTTCCGCCGGGGTTTGGACAATACCGGTTTCTTCCCCATTGTTTTCTACTAAGGAAGTCTCGCTTTCTTTTGTTGTATCACCAACGGCGGGAATTGTTGTATCCCCACTCGAGGAATTTCCATTTGCAAACGTCCGTACCAGCAGGACGCCGGCGATGATAACCAAAAGGGCTAAAATGGGGACGATCAGATAAGCACGGCGATTTTTATTTTCCGGCCATATAGCGGGTTTATTGGGCTCGATTTGTTCGGCCAACGTCGCTGTTTCAATGGCGGAAATGACTTCATCGGCCGTTTCAAAGCGGCTCCATTCCTGGCGCCATAAACAATTGCGCACAAGGCGATACGTTTCGCCTGATAAACCTTCGCGCGCTTCTTCGAGCGGTACTTCCTTGGGCATCGTAGAGTGCTCAAAAATGTCCCAGGAAGAGGTGGGTAGTTCAGGGCGATGGCCGGTGAGAAGTTCGTAGAGGATGATGCCCAGAGAATAAATATTGCTTCGCCGGGTTATGGCCTTCCCTTCAAGTTCTTCCGGGGAAGTATAATCCAGCATGGTGGTGCGCGATTCAGACAAGACGCCGTTGCGGGCATTTGAAGTTATAGGGACGCCGAGGTTGGTGATCACCGGATGGCCGTCTTCTTTGCTGATTATGATGTTTTCCGGGCGCAGATCGTTGAAGATGAGTCCTGCTGAATGGCCGGCGCTCAAGGCTTCGGCGATAGATCTCCCCAGCGCCAGGGAATCGCCCACCGGTTGAATGGTGCCATCCTTGCGCCAGTCCGCCAACAGATCACTCATCCAGACGCCCTGGATGTACTCAATCACGGCATAAGCGATGCCATCGTCGGAAATTCCCGTTTCAATGACGGGAGCTATATTATCTTCTTTGATTTTGGAGACTGTTTCCATGCGCTTTTGGAACTGGTCGGCAAGGTCGGGATTATCACTGACCGGGGTTCGTAGGACCTCAACAAAGACAGGATGGTCCAGCTTTACGTCATGAGCAAGGTAAAGATCAGTCGTCGTACGATGCTTGAGCAGCGTTTCCAATTCATAATTGCCTAACTGCTGACCGATATAGTCAGAGTTGTTCTGTGCGATCATGCTTTCTACTAAACCTTTACACTCAACAAAAATTCTAGGTTACTATAAAACCGGATATCCATCAATAGCTACATTGCGTGGACCATATTTATTGGAACCAGAAAGTGATGACATCCCCAAAACTAGCATAACAGTACATTACTCACTGGAAATTTTGGTTTTATGTCCTCTGTTCATTTACAAGCCTATAGAGCATGACATAAATAGCCAAACTACCCACAATAAGCTTACTACTTAATCATCTAAAATGCAATTGTGCCTTTTTGAACAATCACCACAAAATCATGATTTTTAGTAAAAAAGGCGATCAATTTTCATTATCAATCAGCGTTATCGATCTAGTTTCTGATTCACCCAGGGTGCTTCCACTTTCTTGATCGATAATTTTTATCATCCAGAAATAGTCACCTGCCGATAATCCGTCCGCTTCCGGTACAAAGTTTATTTGGTAAGCGTTCCCCATATTGGGTTCAGATAACGACCCTGCTGATTTTTCCTCACTGTCATTGGTTAATACTAATGCAAATGATTCCCCTTCGGTCAGATCCCGATCAGAATACCAGTAGAAGGATATGGGAACTGAACGCGGAAACCGGCTGTCAACTGGCGGACCGCTTAAAGTCACCATATTTTCAGGCAGCATTGTTGGCGCCGGGCTTGATGTCGGGCTTGATGTTGCCTGAGGTGACGCAGTGGGCATTGCCGTAGCGTTGGCAATTGCCGTCGCTATTGATTTTTGGTCATCGTTTGCGAGCGGTGTTGTTAATAAATCAACCCTTATGGGTTCTCTGGTTATTTGAGTTGTGGTTGGATTTGATGGTTGTTGAGAAAAAAACGAGTCAACAATTTTATAGTTAAAGATGAGCACTCCGATAAGGAGAACTATAAAAGGTGTGAAAACCCGCAAGAATCGACCCATCTAATTACCGCGTATACCTCACTCAAGAACCGCTAATTTCTCTCTTCAAAATTACCAGGCAGCTTAATTTTACCACGCACAGGCGCGGGTTACTGTTGGATCAGGCAACAAATAATCTCGCGTTTAGGATGGTTAAGATTGTGATATGTACCGGCGTGTCGGATCATGCCTCATCGGATTGATATCAGATTAAGCGCGAATTGAATCCAGTTCGTTTGTGGTTTGGGCAAAACTGCCGGGAAGATCAGATTCTCGCCCCTCATACAAATTTGAGCAAATGACCATGACCGGACAAGAAGCATGATATAAAACCCGTTCCGTGATATCGCCCAGGAGGCTTTGGTATCCAGGCCGGCAGTGTTTAGTCATAACAATCAGGTTTATATCTTGCGCTTCAGCGATTCCGATAATTGCTCCGGCTTCATCCCCTCTTACCAACATGCTTTGAATCTCGATGCCGGGTTCAGAGATGTTAGCTATGACCCCATTAAGATATTCTTTTCCCTCAATATAGACCGGATCGTCAAGATGTTTTGACCAAAACCATTTACGGTCACTGATTAAATCTTCACGAGCTTCGTTTGTTAAGCCCATAGCGCAGGTACAGAGTAGAACGAGGATCCCGTCATACTTTTTTACCAGATCGAGGGCAGGTGTAATGGCGTGTTCAGCGACCCCTGAACCATCCAGCGGAACCAGAATCTTTGTGAACATTTGCATCCCCCTTTTTGCTATAAACTGGGGCTACTTCTACTTTTTACGCATCTAAAGCATTCGCTAAAATTTCAGCCACGGCTTTATAGACCGCGGAATCTTGGCTCAATTCAACTAACGGCCGTCCGCTAAATTCAAACTCCATCAACTCATCGTCAGACGGAATGACGCCAAGAAGGGGAATGTCCATCTCAGCGATGCATTCCTGGAGCGCGGGAGGCATCGGGCCGTTCAAGCGGTTTAAAATCAGGCCTGAGTTTTTAATCTTGATATCCAGCTCATGGCGAAAGTTGGCTATTCTCTCCGCGGCAACTAAACCCCTTTGCGTGGGATCACTGACAACGAATAAATACTGGACGTCGCGCGTTGTCCGGCGGCTGAGGTGTTCCATGCCCGCTTCATTATCGATAACAACATAGCGATAATTGCTACTGATAGCATCAATCACCTCACGCAGATTATGATTGACGGCGCAGTAACAGCCCGGTCCTTCCGGCTTGCCCATGGCGATCAGGTCCACCTGATCCCCTTCCATGACGGCCGAACGGACCTCATAATCCAGATACTCCTGTTTTGAAACGCCCCCGGCTATCGTTCCCATCGCCGCCCCACCGAGGGAAAGAGATTGTTTCACCTGGCCGAGAAGGTCCTCACGGATATCGCCTACGGTCCAATCTAAATCCAAACCCAGAACCATGTTCAAGTTACTGCTGGGGTCGGCATCGATGGCCAGAACAGCCCCTGGTCGATTTTGGGCGAGGTATTTGATGATCATGCCGGCGACGGTGGTTTTGCCCACGCCGCCTTTGCCTGCAAGGGCGATTGTGGTTGTCATAAAGCGGCTTCCTTCAATTCAGTCAGATTATTCTTAATTTGCTGCGCAGCTTCCTTGAGCGCCGGGACATGATCGTAGACGGAAATGCCCAGGCGATCGGCGTCTTGCACGCCGGGATCGGCGGGCAGCATGCCGATGATCGGCATATCGGGGGCATTGTTTTGCAAAAAGAGCGCATCTTCTTCGCCGCGAACCTTGTTGCCGACCAGGCCGATGCGATTTAGGCCGATATCCTGAGCGAGTTTTTGGATCTGTACGGCCGTTCCCAGACTGCGCCGGGTCGGTTCAACAACGATCAACATTGCATCCACAAAGTCAACCGTCGCCCGCCCCAGATGTTCCACTCCGGCATACATATCTAAGACGAGGACATCATCCTGGCGAAACATGAGATGGGTGAATAATGTTTTCAGCATGGCGCTTTCCGGGCAGATACAGCCCGACCCGCCCATGTCTACCCCGCCCATTTCCAACAACCGCACCCCGCGATAAACGACGCTGAATCGCTCCGGGAGATCATCGACGCGGGGGTTTATCGTAAAAAACCCGCCGGTCGTTCCCGGTTTAGCGCCGGTGCGTTCTTCAATTAAGGCGTCCATTTCTGAAATTGGGCTCAACTGCGCACGCAGTTCAGCCGGAAACCCCAAGGCCTCTGCCAGGCAGGGGGCGGGATCCGCGTCCACTGCCAGCACTTCCTGCCCGCCGTCGGCGTATAATTGGGCCAACAGCGCTGTAAGCGTCGTCTTCCCAACGCCTCCTTTTCCACTAACCGCTATTTTCATGAGCTATCAAAATCTCCATTTAGTATAAGTCTAACCTATTTGCATTTTAGCACTTGCAAACTTGCGCACCAACATACTGCCAAGAATGGCGCAGCCGTCGGTCGGCAGATGGTGCCTGATTGAATCGTCAAATAATAATCGAAATTGGGTAGGAAAATCCTCATCCCCAAGCCAGCAGACAGCGGCTACGGGTACGCGGGGCAGGGCCTGGAAATAAAAGGCGGCATCTCCGAAAATCTGCGCCCGGCCGTTTATCATTACCGCGGCTTGCTTGAATGAATCGATATTATCTCCAAACAGGGCTGCCAGTTTGTTCCCGGTGTAGCCCTGGAAGGCAGCGGCGTAGAATTGCCCATGAGGTAATTCGCTGAAGGCTATCCATTCCCCGCTCACCGGCGTGCCGTCGGATGTGTGAAAATAATAAGCCAGCATAGCCTGTGTGAGACCATCACATGGCGTCTTATCTTCCAAATCTATGGCAACAAAATCATCAACGGCTAAGCTCACGGGCTTGGCCCATATGTCAAGGTAGAAACGGCCGTTTCTATACTCAGCTCCCGTATTTTTGGCCAGGCTTAACGGTTCGCGGGTCAGTAAATCGGCCCTTAAAGCACCGACTTTCCTTAGCAGACCACTTTCCGTTTCTTCGCTTCTGACTTTCATAAGATACCCCGTTCTTTCAGAAGGGGGCGGGGGTCAACAATATTTTTGTTCAGCGCTGCTGCTTTGGGAGGTAAATCCAGAGCCAGGGCCATCAGTTGGGTGAAGTAGAGAACAGGGATCGCCTCTTCATTGTCGAGCTGCATTTGCCGCGTGTCAAGATTCATGTGGCAAAGAGGACAGGCGACGGCTATAGCATCCGCGCCGGCTTCCCGAGCATGGTCAACCAGGTTGCCGCTCATCGTGCGTACAATATCCGGCCGAGTCAGCGCATGGGCGGCCCCGCAGCAAAGCGTCTTATAAGACCAGTCCACAACTTCAGCGCCCAGAGCAGCCAGCAGTTCATCCATATCCGTAGGATTCTCGGGATGTTCAACCTCGGTTACCTGGGGCGGCCGGGTGAGAAGGCAGCCGTAATATGGGACAACCCGCAGGCCGCTTAATGATTTTTTGACTCTGCTGTGGACCTCTTCCGCGCCTACGTGTTTGAGGATTGTCTCGGTCAAGGTATTGACCTGCACGCTGTCCTGGTAATCGTATCCGAGAGCCTCGTCGACGCTGATTTTGTGCTGCTCATCGTGGCGAATCTCGAATTGGGCTGCTTTATGGCGATTGAAGCAGGCCGCACAGGGCATCGTTACTTCTTTAAAACCGCTCTGTTCGATCAAAGCCAGGTTTTGCATGGGCAGCGTCGTCGCCGCGGTGGGATCGATGCGGTGGGCGGCGCTGCTGCCGCAGCAGACCCAGCCATCGGGTTCAATTAAGTCCAGGTCCAAAGCGGAGGCGACCGCTCGTGCCGATCCGTCAAATTCACCGGCTGTCGAGTGCAGCGAGCAGCCCGGATAATAGGCCACCGAATGTTCCGCTTCCGGGATTGGTTTCGGATGTGCCGGCGGACGGCCGAGTTTAGGCACCATGGAGACTTTGCCCTTCTTCAACATCTGCACATATATATCCAGGTCATCGAAGAGGCTTTTCGGATTGCGCAGTTTCATTTCCGCCATGAGTCCCGGTTCGTAAGCCCGTCCCCAAATGCGCACCTCGCGCATGAAAGCCTCGCTGAAGGCTTTCATTTGCGGAGCGGGGGGGTCGAAACCGCGAGCCACGGATTCGCGCGTCAAGAACTCCATGATCCCGTTTATGTCCAATCCCTGCGGGCAGCGGGTTGTGCAGGTCTGGCAGGCGGCGCAGAGCCAGGGCGTCTGTGATTCCAGGGCGATATCTTCTTGCCCCAACTGCACGGCGCGCATGATCTGGTTGGGCTGCCAATCGAAGAACTCGCTTACCGGACATCCATTTGTGCACTTGACGCACTGGTAGCAGAGATAAACATTCTCGCCGAGTTCTTCCTGGATTCGCTGCGCCAGGTCAGTCGTGATCCTCATCGGCTCATTGGCTGCTTGTTTTTCTTCCATATTACTGGTCACCGCTTATTATTCATTGTTCACCGGTCACTGCTAACTGTTCTACCTGCGGCCTTGGATAGAGATCCGCCCCTTCGACAATAGGCTTGACCGCCTCTTCCCACTCAATAGCCATAATATGCACGCCGGACACGCCTTCAATTTCACGCATTTCCTGCACAAGATCGATGCAGATTTGGATCCCTTCTTCTTTCCAGGCTTTTGCCCGAGCCCGTTTGTCTTCGGGTGTTAATTCATCTTTACTCTTACCGGCCCATTCCTTTCCGGCCGCTGTCATACGATCGATTATCTCATCCGGAACGAGAATGCCGGGGACATTGTTTTTCATGTAGCGGGCCATGCCGGGGCTCTTGAGCGGGCCGACGCCGGCTAGGAGATAGGTCTGTTCGTGCAGGCCAAGATTGCGAATCTTTTCCATGTATTCCTTAAACGCCGGAATATCATAGACAAGCTGGGTTTGGATGAAATTTGCGCCCGCTTTTACTTTCTTGGCCAGGCGATACGGCCGAAAATCAACCGGATCGGCGAAAGGAGCGGCCGCTGCGCCGATGAAGAAGCGCGGTTCCGGCCCTTTAAATTTATCGCCACATTGGAATATGCAGTCGTCACGCATCTCACTGACCATGCGCACCATTTGCAAAGAGTCGATGTCGAACACGTTCTTTGCCCCCGGATGGTTGCCGAAACGCTGGTGGTCGCCCGTCAGGCACAAAAGATTGCGGATGCCTAAGGCGTAAGCGCCCATCAGGTCGCTTTGAATGGCCAGGCGATTTCGGTCACGGCAGGTCATTTGAATAATCGGTTCCATGCCTTCCTGGACCACGATAGTTCCCGCGCCGATGCTGGACATGCGCACAATTGCCGTCTGGTTATCGGTGATATTGATGGCGTCGCAGTAGCCGCGCAGCTGGGCCGCCTTGTCGCGAATTGCCTGGGCATCGCTGCTTTGAGGAGGCCCTAATTCACCCGTTACTGCAAAATGGCCGGCGCGTAGTACGCGTTCTAAGGTCGATCCGGCTAAATAACCGTTACTGTGCAAATCCAAGGCCATGGTTTAATCCTCCTCTTCCAGCAGGCGCAAATCGGGCCGTACGATTTTTCGTGGGCCGCCGTCGCGAGAACTACTCCAATCTTTCGGCGGTTGTAGATCAAGCAAAACATGGAGTTTGCCTTTCTCGTTCAGCCGATCGTAGATAAGCTGCCAGGCACAGGGCACATCGGGGTTAATCTCACAGTGCCCCTGTTCAGACCCACCGCAGGGGCCGTTGAGTAATGATTTTGAGCAGCGTGCGATAGGACAAATGCCCCCTGTTAGCCCCAGAATGCAATCTCCACAGGCTGCGCAGCGTTCCGCCCAAACCCCTTGTTCTTCAGGTATTCCCAGGAAAGTCGTGTTAAGCCCGGGAACTACCCAGGATTCAGGATAATGTTCGGCGATCGCCTGGACGCCGATTCCGCACCCCAGAGAGAGAACGAGATCAGCCTCGTTTATCTCAGTTTCAATCTGGTCCAGATATTCCCACTCGCACTGGCGCTGCACGGTCACGCTGCGAACATTTTGGGGATGCCCTTCAAGCTTACTGCTCATGCGCAGGGAGGAGGCGATAATATCCGCCTCTTTCTCGCCCCCGGCAAAACACACGGTGACGCATGTCCCGCAGCCGACTACGAGCACATTCTCGGCATCGCCGACGAGCCCCTTGATTTCATCCAATGACTTTTGCTCTGCTACAATCATTCTAAAACCTCTTTGCCTTTGCGAATATAAATTTCTGACATGGCAAATTATTTTTAATCGGTTGTCCCTCCATTCAATGAGGGTTCTCTCAGCGGGTTAGGACCCAGGTTCCTGGTGCGTTCAGTCATTGTTTGGGCCGCTGCAGCAAAAGTTTGCGCCTGGCTGCCGGACATGAAGAAGATGCCTAACCGTTCTTTTTCAAAACCAATATCCTCTAATATTTTTTGCGCATACTTTAACCGCGCGACGCCGCGCTCATTGCCGCTTACATGGTGGCAGTTACCTATCGGGCAGGCAACGATGTAGACGGAATCGGCTCCCTGTTCAAAGGCTTCCAGGATATAACGGACGTCGATTTTTCCGGTACATGGCAGTCGTATGAATTTGACATTCGCCGGATAGGGTAGATTCATTGCTCCCGCGCTGTCGGCGGCCATATACCCGCAGTAGGTGCAGTAAAAGGCGGTGATTTCCGGTTCGAACTCGTTCTTAATTTCCATGTTGAGCCACATTTAACCTGTAACTTTTGCCAGGCTTCGCTAACCAGCTGCCTAATCCGTTGATTTTCTGTAACATCATCTGTTCGTCTGTGAAATTGATTAGCTGGATCGCATTCGCCGGACAATCGGCCGTACATGTCCCGCAACCCTGGCATTGGGCGGGGTCGATATAAGCGGCGCCGCCTAATTGACCGACGCCATGCCTGTCAGGCAGCGCGACTACCTTGGGGACAGAGTAAGGGCAGGTGCGCACGCAGGTCAGACAGCCCACGCATTTATCCGGATCGACTTCGGCAATAATGCCGCCTAGATGCGTTGTACCTTGAGAGAGCAAAGTTAACGCCCGTGCTGAAGCGGCGAGAGCATGGCTAATCGTTTCTTCGATAAATTTCGGATAGTGGGCCATACCAGCCAGGAAAATACCCTCCTGATTAAAATCCATCGGCCGCAGCTTCATTTGCGCCTCAGAGAAGAACCCTTCTGTCGAGAGGGGAAGGCGCATCATATCGGCCAGAGCCCTGGTTCCCTCGGAGGGTGCGATTGGCATGCTCAAGGGCACGACATCGGCTTTTAGGGTGAGGGGGCGATCCAGGCTTAGATCAAGCACGCGCACCTGCAGGCTGCCGTCTGCTTGCCCGATGATTTGCGGAGGATGCTCATTCGTATAGCGCACAAAATTCACACCAAGCTGCCGCGCTTCCGTGTAATACTTTTCACGGAAACCATAGGTCACAATATTCTTATAAAGAACAGTTACATTGCAGCCTGGATTAAACAGCTTCAAGCGGATGGCGTTCTTCATCGTATTGGTGCAGCAGACCCGCGAACAATATTCAGCCATGCCTGCCGGCTGCACACATTGAATCATGACTACGTCTTTTAGCGCGGCGATTTCCTGCGGATGATGAATCACCTTTTCTTCCAGGTCTTCCATCGTGATCACGCCCGGCAAAGCCAGCCATTTATGATCGCGGACTTCTTTAGCGCCCGTAGCGACAATGGTAACCCCATTCTCAATGTGCTCTGTCTCGATTAAGCCGTTGGCGCGGCGTGTTTGAAGATCAGCCCAAAAATGGCCGACATGCCCGCCATGAGCAATAACTTCGGTGTTGGTATGTACTTTGATGAGCTCGTGATTGCGCACACGATTGATGAGGTCACGGGCAAGTTTCTGCGGGTTCTCACCTTCAGCCACGTAATAGAGGTCTTGCAAATGGCCGCCTAAAATGTCCCTGCGTTCTACCAGGTGTACGGGGTAGCCGCTGTCGGCAATTGTCAAAGCTGCCGTCATGCCGGCCAGGCCACCACCAATAATGAGCGCGCTCCCAGAGGTTGTATAAGCCACCTTATGAACAGGTTTGGCCGCGCTTACGCGCCCCACGGCCAACCTCATCAGCTCATGCGCTTTCCGATTTGCCAGAGCCGGTTGGTGAAAGTGGACCTTGCTGCACTGGTCGCGCAGGTTGACCAGTTCCATCAGGTAGGGATTGAGTCCCGCCTGGCGGACAGTGCTCTGGAAGAGCGCATCGTGGGTGCGGTTGCTGCATGCGCCGATGACGACGCGGTTCAAGCCTTCGGCGTGGATGCGGTTCTGGATATGCGTCAGGCGGTCGGGCATGCAGGCTATATCAATCAACTCGGCATGGCTCACATCCGGCCAATTCTCGGCGTCCTGCACCAGGTCAATGAGGTTAAGCACCTCACTCATCGTTTCGCCGCAGCTGCAAATGAAGACGCCAACTTTGGGCGTTTCGTGGCTCACATCACGTTCAGGAGGTAGATCGCTGCGCGATAAAAATGGGTACTCCCTGGAAAAGTTATGGTCGTTGAGCTGCGGGTTCAGCAGCCGCATGACTTCCGCCGCCGCGCCGCTGGCATCAAGGATAGTCTCAGAAATTTCTTTTGGTGATGCAAAAGCGCCGCAAACAAATACGCCGGGTTGGCTGGTTTCGAGCGGAGAAAACTTGTTGGTTTCACAAAAACCATATTCGTTGAGGCCTAAGCCAAGTACGTCCTGGAAATGGCGGGCGGAATCAGGGGGCTGCAGGCCGGTGGCCAACACAACCATTTCCACCTTCTGCTTGTTGAGACGGCCGTCGGCATTGGCATAGCGCAAAATCAAATCGTCCGTGGCCGGATCTTCATAGATGCCCGAAATGCGGCTGCGAACGTAGTGAATGCCATGACTGTCGCGCGCTTTCGCAAAATAGGTACTGTATTCCTTATTGAAGGCACGCTCGTCCATGATGAAGACGGTACAGTCCGTCTCTGCACCCAGCCGCTGCTTGGCCAGCACCGCCTCCTTGGTGGCATACATGCAGCAGATTGAGGAGCAGTAGCTGTTTTGTTGGTCGCGTGACCCGATACACTGCAGCCAGGCGATGGAGCGTGGTTCCTTGCCGTCGGACGGCCGTACGATGATCCCTTCCGTGGGACCCGACCGGCTGGCGATACGCTCGTAATGCATGGCGTCAACCACATTGGGAAAACGGCCGTAACCGAGCTCTTCCATCGGACTGGGATCGAAAGTCTGAAAGCCGAGGGCCAGGATTATCGCGCCGACTTGCAGCGTTTCGAAACGCGGCTGCTCGTCCAGATTGATGGCATTTGTCGGGCAAACTTCCACGCACTTACCGCACTCGTCACAGTAAGGGCCGCGATCGATGATATAGGCGTCCGGAACCGCGCGCGCGGCCGTTTTAAAGGCTGCCTTGCGTTTGGCAAGACCGTACTGGAAAGCGTCCGGTAGTTCGACCAGGCAAACTTGGGCGCAGTAGTCGCAGTTAATGCATAACGCCGGATCGACGTAGCGCGGTTCCTGCCGCACAAGAACGCTGAAGTCACCCGCTTCGCCTTCTACATCCACAACATGTGTGCTGGTTAAAATCTCAATATTGGGGTGCTGGTTGTGACTTAAATAAGCGGGCGAAATCGACGGCCGTGTACATCCATACCCATGATCGGAAGTGCCCCGGCAAAGCACGCAGTCATGCTGCGGAAACATGAAACCTAACTGCGCCACCCGTCCACCCAGGCAGGGTGTATGTTCGACCAGATAAACCTTAATCCCGGCATCGGCAAGGTCTAAGGCCGCCCGCATCCCGGCGATGCCGCCGCCGACGACCATAGCTGCTGTGGCTTTTGGGCGAATTCTAGACATAAAGTCTCCGTGAGCGCGCTCACTATGCCGAATGCCGCCGGCTTAATTGGGGCAGCATCCGGCATTATTATTTTGACTTATTACGCTGCTACGCCGTGTTCCAGGTAGGAATCAGCGTAAATGACCTTGTTCTCTAAGATTTGTACCGTACGCCAGATATCAGCCTGTTCCGGATCGGACATATCCACATCACTGATATCGGGTTCTTCCATGTTGGCAACGCGATCGTGGATATTCAAGTAAAGCTGGTTGAGCGGCGTAGACCCATCGCGCTCTTCGATGACGCGCACCACTTCTTTCAGTTTGTCATCGAATGGGTCGGCGATCATCATTTGTAAACCGGCGCCCATCAGCATGGCACAGTAAACGCGATTGATCAACGGCCGGTTTTCCTTTGGTACGGCATTGGAGACGTTTGACAGCCCAACGGAAACAGGCGGGGGCGGATCCCAGGCAAACTGCAGCATGCGCACAGCTTCAATTAGCTCGGGGCAATATTCCTGGCAGCCTGAAACAGTCAGAACCAGAGGATCGATGATCAAATCGGCAATGGGAAAGTCGATTTCTAAAGCCCGTGGGATCAGCGTCTCCAGGGCGATGCTGACCCGCTCGTCAGCCCCAACTGGAATGCCGCTTTTGCCCATGGTCAGAGCAATCAGGCGCGCATTGTATTGCTTGGCCACTAGAGGAACCTTTTCCAACCTTTCCGGTTCTGCGGAGGTTGAATTGATGATCGGCTGGGCTTTGGTCACGCTTTTCAAACCAGCTTCGATTCCCAATATATTGGTGCTGTCGAAGCACAGCGGTACATCAACCACAGCCTCAACTGTTTTGACCATCCACGGAAAAACTTCTTCCCAATCCTTCTTACGAGGCCCAAGGTTTAGATCGAGTACATCAGCGCCTTCCTCGACCTGGCGAACGGCCAGCTCTTGAAAAAATTTAGCGTCTCTGTCACGCAGTCCATCTTTTACTTTTTGCGAAATGATATGGATATTTTCACCTATGATATACATTTGCTATCCCCTTCTGTGATTGTTTTGTTAAACAACCAACATTATTTTGTGATTTACAGCTTCCTACAAAACAACTTGTTCTGAATTGTCTAAAATTTGTGCAACCGACGGAAAACGATTTGAATCGGTGTGCGGTAAGAAAAGTGCTGATGTGAACGCTTCGTAGAAGGTATTGTCTGCTGACAGTTCTATATAAGTCATGCGGCCGGCAATTTCGTCGATGAGTTTTTGGCTGTTCTGTTTGAGCAGGGCGTGATAAGCCCCTAAAACGGCCGTATTACCCAGAAATTGGAAACTTTCCCAGGGCATGTCCGGCAGCAAGCCAATTTGGATGGCCTTTTCAATATTGATGTATTTGCCGAACGAACCACCAATCAATACGTTTGTCACCGCTTCCATGGGTACGCCAACGCTGTCGGCCAGTACGTTAATTCCTGCGTAGATGGCCGCCTTAGCGCGAATGAGGTTGTCGACATCGACCCGGGTGATGGTGATGTCTTTTCCATGCCAGGTTTCGTCGGCCCAGGCTAATACATATTCCCAACCGCTCTCCACGCGCCGGATACGTTCCGTAGGCAGGTCACTGTTAAAGAAACCTCCCTTATCGATCACGCCGGTCAGAAACATTTCGGCGATGAGGGAAATCAAACCGCTGCCGCAGATGCCGCGCGCCTTCTCATCGCCAATGATACGTAATGTGGGCTCAAAGGTGTGGTTGTCAATCCATACTTCTTCAATAGCGCCTCTAGTGGCGCGCATGCCGTCCTTAACGCCCGCCCCTTCAAACGCCGGCCCCGCGGAGCAGGCGCAGGTGACAAGCCAGTCGCGGTCGCCCAACACGATCTCGCCATTGGTGCCGATATCCATGAAGAGCGTGATATCTTCCATTTTTTCCAATCCGGAAGAGAGCACACCTGCCGTAATATCCGCGCCGACATAGCTGGCTACGCCGGGCAGGCAAATGACCGGGGCGTCTTTGTAGATGTCTAACCTAACTTCCCGGGCCGTGAATACAGGCAAATGGTTGATGGTGGTGACGAACGGGCTTTGGCGAATGCTTTCCGCAGGAATTCCTAACAGGAGGTGCATCATGATGCTGTTGCCCACGATGCTCGCTTTCATGATGTTGCCCGTTGCACAGCTTTGCGGGCAGCAGCCGTTTGTAGCCTGTTCGGTGTTGCGATTGCGGGATGCTTTCTCGCAGGCGCGGTTGATGAGCGTATTGATACTTGTCAGCACAAGTTCACGCAGTTCCTGCTGGCCATTTTTCTTCCCGGCGTATATAACCCGCGAAATGACATCTTCGCCGCGCCGGATCTGGCGGTTGTATTCGGCCGATTGGGCCACAACCTGCCCGCTGATCAGGTCCACCAGCCAAACTGAAACCGTTGTCGTACCGATGTCGATGCTGACCCCCCACAGAGGCGTTTCGTCAGCAATATGTCCGGGTTTCAGATCGATCAAGGAGCCCGTCTGGCCGGATTCATCCAGGAATAGATAGGCAGTGACCTGCCAGTCTTCCTCTCTTAATATGTCCCCAATGCGCTGCAGGATCGGCAGGGTAACCTTGACTTCATCAACGGCCGTTTCTTTTCTGATCGCGTTTTCTAGTCTGCTCCAATCATCACGCTGTTCGTCCATAGTCGGCGCTTCCAGCGTGAGCTTTACCCGCCGCAGCGATTGGTCCTTATGATAATCATACCCCTCTGGGACGACAACCTCGGCAACAAGGCGATCGCTGGTCAAGTGCCTTTCCAGGGTATCCTGGTCAGGCACGATGATTTGGGCATCCCCTTCGATAACTGATTGGCAGGCTAGGGCGTACCCATTGGCGACGTCTTCGGCCGTGAGCCGCAGCGTGCTTCGGCGCCGGACATCGCCGCCAACGACTTGAACCGCGCAGCGACCACAGCGACCCTGGCTGCCGCAGGGTTGGCCGATATTGATCCCGGCCAGGACTGCGGCATCAATCAGCGTTGTGCCCGTGGGTACCGATACGGCTTCTTCGTTATTGAATGTGACTTTGTGTTCAGCCATAAAGTATCCGTCACATAAACCTTATTCTTCTCAAGCCAATGCTTGCTTTAAAAATGCCGGAATGTCAACCGCTTCTCGCGGTCCGACGCGGATATCCCAACCAGGTAATTCTTCTTCGGTCTCGCCGGAAAGAACGGCAACATGCCCAGGGAGGATCAGTTTCTTCTCATTCACCTTGTCCCCAACTTCGAAGCGCTTGACATCCTTGGCAATGCGCTCGGAGTCGAATTTTCCGGCCGCCCAGGCGGTGAGGACGCTCATCCCTTCGGCATCACATACCAGCAGCCAGGCCGGCAGGCCGGCGCTTTCGATTTCGTTGGCTACACTGAAGTAGGTGATTGAAAAATTGGTAGTTGTCAACACCGGATCACTCGGTCCGGGATTATTAATCTCGTACAGCCCGGGCTGAACCTGGATTGGCTTTTGCGGGTCGGTATAGATGTTTTGGCGCAGGACAAGCAGCGGGTAGGCGGTCTCCGGTTGGAAATGATCGAGGACGATGAAGCTGCCATATTTGCCGATAGCCTGCGCGGCGAGGATCGTCTCCATCTCCGGGTTGGCCGCGTCGCCGGGGAAATTCAATACCGGGTATCCCAGGGAGCGGAAAGTTTGCTTAAGCGCCATACGTCTGGCGGTCGTGTTGGCGGTGAGCATGCCGTGTAAACTGCGCTGTGAAGGCGACAGCACGATATCGGTCACGCCTTCCTTATTAATCTTTTCCGTGAGCGCAACCATCTCATCGATGGTATCCGCCTGAACCGCAAGAGCCGTACCATGCTCTTTGGCTAATTTGGCCATCTGCTGCCAGTTATCCCCATCGGCGAAGGCGATCAGCAGTTTGCCGTCATCCAGCTCGGGGATGACTTTTTCCAGTTTTTCAGGGCCTGCGATGAGGATGAGAGGGAGATGGGTTACTTCACGAACGGCCGTTACCGCCGCTGCGTAATCTCCCCCATCTTCCTGAATGGCGATGCCATCCCAACTTAACTCAATACCCACGTAATCGACCTTGTAATCGGCCACAGCCTTTACTTTCTCTTTGATCACATCGGCTGTTTCGCTGTCATAAACTCGCAAGAACAAGCCCGCAGGGCTGAAGAACTTCTTCTCATGGCGGAAAAGAACGACCTCATTCCCGGCTTTAAATTCATAGCCGTTGGAGCTCAGGGTGATTGGCCGTACCGGCGGCGCTGCGGCTTCCGATAGTTCAGCCGCGGATTCTTCGCTGACATGCGGACACAATGAGAGTTCGACCTGCTTCGCTGCCAGCTTCATCGCGAATGCCAGACAGGTTGGAAATCCGCAATCTTTACAATTTGTCTGCGGAAGTTTCTTGTATATTTGAATGCCTGATAGAGCCATAATAGACTTCCTTTGTTTTTTTGTTAAATCCTAAACCCCCAAGGTCTTCAACTCAATCGTAAGAGTAAACAGACCTTGGAGGCTTGATGCATGCCTATGCCGCCAAATCTTCAATTGCCTTGTGGACACGCTTTGCACTTTCCGGGTGTCTCAAAACGACGATATTTGCTCCTGTTTCAATGAGCATTGTCGCCGTGAGCGTTTCCCAGGTGATGCCTCTTTCGCGCCATTGGCCCCATTCCTCGGGGACGCCTGTTCCGACCTTCGATTCCTTGGTCTTCCAGCATTCCTCTCCAGGAGTGACGATCATGGGCAGCTGCGTCATGCCGTCTCCTTGCAGGGCAGCCAGGCGCAGGCGCTCCATCACCGAATAACCATATTCAAAGCCGTAGCCGAGGGCGCCTGTTGTCGGGTCCATGATAATGCGGTTCAACGGCAGTCCCATATCGCTGATCAGGATGTTGAGCTGTTTGGCCAGATTAACATCCATAGCTGTTCGGGCTGTGACCAGGTGATCGTTGGCCATGGCCGCGGCAACGATTGTGCGGTAATTCTTGTCCTCACACACACCCATGACCAGCTTTTCACCTTTGAAAGTTTCAGCGATGGGCACCAGCAGCTCGTTATCTTTATCCGCCTGCCCCGGGCCGAAGACGATCAGGGGTAAGCCGGTTGCTTGTAAGACAGAACGTACATCCTCTACAGCCTTCTCCGGCGTGGTTTCCAGGCTCAAGGTTAACTGCAATAAATCAGCTCCCGCTTCTTCGGCTGCTTTAGCCCATTTGGCGGGGTCATCCATCGCCTCTCCCCAGGCCTCGGAAAGCAGTTCAGACCAATCTGCCGGTTTTTGATCCTTTATCTCAAAGGCGACCACGGGACGATGAGGCATCTGGCCTTCAAATCCCATGAAAGGCATTGCCGTCTCTCCGCCGATGGTGATCGATTTGCTTCTCGTTCCACCTTCAGCTTCCGTTGCCCCTAAAGTAATCTCCCGCACCTGGCCGGACCATTTTTCTTTGGCCAACGGTGTCTTCGTGCCTGCCGCAAGCCAGGTCTTGTCCGGCGAAGGGGCGGCCTTCTCTTTAACAGGTAAGGGAGCGGCTTCTTTCGGGACCGCTTTCTTTTCTACAACGGGTGGTTCAACTGCTTGAACGGCCTCGACTTTTTCAACTGCTTCAATTGGTTTTACAAGTTCAGCAGGTTTAACCGGCTCGACAGCCGGAGCTGGAGCTGCGGTTTCAACCGGCCTGGCTGGAATACTCGCCGGTACGCCGCCAAGCGCACCCAATGCCGCTTCCAACGCGCCGCGCAGGACGTCGACAGCCTCGGCGGGAGTCGACGGCCGTGCCGCGGCTTCGCGAGCCTGGCTGAGGAGCGCTGCCTGGTGCATCGCTTCGGCTGCTGCCTGCTGCAAGGCTTGGCTCTGGCGCATGGCTGATTCTTGAGCCTGTCTCAAGAGTTGATCCTGACTCAAAGCGCCTTGCATCGTTTCTAGCGGTGGCGTTTCTAATTTTGGAGGTTCGGGAACGGCCGTACTCTCGACCGGTTCAGGCGCTGCTTGTATCTCTTCCTCAGGCGCCGTTGGTTCCTGTATTTCAACTTCTTGCGTCGTTTCAACTTCAACCTGCGCTTCAACCACGATCTCTTCTTCAGGTTTTTCGGCAGGCTCCTCCGGCAGTGGTTCACTCTGTTTGGCCATCGCTTCTTCAATAACGGCTTCGGCCTGGGCGATGATATCTTCACCACCGGCAGCCGCTCGTTCGCGAACCGGTTCCGGTTCACGGGCCATTGTCCCCATCTCCAGCACCGGATGGTTTACCTTTTGAACCCACTCTTGTAATTGTTCGACTGTTTCAATATGCGAGCCGTCGGCAATGCGATCGATGAGATCGGGAATACCTTCGCGCTCGGCGACGAAACGGAACTCGTCGGCCATCGAATCTTTCAGGACCTTGCTCATCCAGACGACGCGTTTGAAACCGCCATCGGCCGATATGAACTTGGGACTGATGAGGTAATATTTGCCGACACCCATAACGCCCGGAGTCTGCATACCACCGCCGGCCACACCGGCCAGAGTGCTGAATTTCATGCCCGCCGGGGTCATATTGGTGTCTTCACGGCTGACGATCATCACCCCTTCAACTTCGGGGATGTACATAACGATACACTCGAAGCAGCCGCAGGCTGTCATCGGGTTTTCCATGATCGAATACATGGAGATTTCTTCGACGGTGCCATGTGATCCTTTCCGGGCATAATTCAGCGTCCCTTCCCAATAGCCCGTTTCCTCGTTTAGAAGCTTGCCTAAGGGGATGGGTTGGTTCGGGCCGGTTGGATTGATGCTGAACGAGGCTTTACAGTCCAGCCAGTTGTAAGCGCCGCAAAGTCCGAGACGCTCGGGGCTGACGATGCAAACATGATCCGGCGCGAAGCTCTGGCAAAGCGTGCAGGAGTAGAATTCCTTCACGGCCGTATCGGTCAGGTCTGCCAGGCGCTGGTTACGGAAGTTATAAGCATCCCTGGCTTGCTCAAGCATGTCAGGCAGTAGTTCAGGATCGGTGTAAAGCGTGACCTGAACTTTGTCGACGATCGCGCCGAAGTCCGCGTGGAAGCGCGCGTGTAAAATCTTGCCGAAATGTTCTAGGGTGAATCCTTTGTCGGCTGCCGATTTCGAAATGCGAATCCAGGTGATATCGCGCTGTCCGATGTGCTGAATGCCGGACGCACCGTTGATGAAATAGTGAATCTGCCGTTCGAGTACGGGCTCGAAGTCGGACTGCATTTCCCGGCCGGCGACATGAACGACGATTCCCAGGTCCATAGCGCCTTTCTCATCGACATCATCAAATCCCGGCCCGACGATATCGATTTTGCCATCCGTTATTTCATCCATCTGGGCCATGGTCAGAAATTCGAAACAGCGTGCATATTTGCCGCCGAATTCGACGCGCATGTCATTCTTGCGCACGACTTCGCCTTCAAATGCGGACCCGTACGGAACCGGAACCGGCACTTCGGCCAGTTTAATCTTCAACCCGCGAATCTCGATGCACTTTTTCACCAGACGTTCGGCGCGCTCCATGTCATCCGCGCCTTCAATCTCATTGAAGGGCATGCTGACGACATGTTCGTAGGTCGTGATACCGGTGGGCAGAATTTCGGGGATGACCGTGTCGGCGATAACCGGGAAACCAAAGTTGATCGCCCCAGCCGCGGCCGCATACTTGAGATCATCAACCTCGCCGAGGGCTAAGACAAAGGCGAATACACGTTCTTTGTTGTAGAGTAAAATGTCGCGGGCCTGGCCTGGCTTAAGACCGCCAAAAGTAAGCGCCGAGCGCGTGGCAAAGCCAAGGGCATAGATCGCGCTCAAGGTGTCCGTTCCGAAGGGGACGGTATAGGTGTCATAACCCAGTTCAATGCCTTCTTCATTTAGTTGATGGATGATCGATCGGCCGTTTACATTACCGGAAAGGAAAGTCAGAATATTGCGCTGCTGAAGTTCGCGAATGATCTTCACCGCAACATCATTTGACTTGGCACAGCCGACAATGGCTGCGAATCCGGGCATACGGCCGTCAACCAACTGAATACCCCAGGAGCGTAGCTGAATGTCATCAATCGGCCCATTCAAGTGGCCAACCAGGCCATTTCCATTGCTGGAATAATTCGTTCCACCGGCCAGCTCAAAGCCGGAAAACCGTTCCGGCTGCAGGTCATACACAAAGCGAATGGCTTCAATCGCCTCCGCGGCGATTAAAGTAGCCATGCCGCTGTCCAGTGTTTCACCCAGATAGGGGGTCCAATAGTTTTTCGAGGGCAGGGGGTGGAGCAGTTCCGTCGCCTGTTTCAGCGCATGCTTTAATCCTCCCAGGTCTTCAACTTTTTTCCCCGTCATCCCATAGATTAGAGGCAGATAGTAGGCCGTGTTTGGAAATGCTACCGGTGTATCCGCTCCTTTCTCGGCGATGGCTTTGTCCAGCATTAATGTTGCTTCGTGAACCAGGGCATTCGCGCCCTGGATTGCTCTTGTTGCGATGTATCGAGACATCTATACCTCCTTATGCGACCGCAGCATCGGCAGGAACGCCATAAAGCATTTCGCGCTGCTGCATGATCGGTAGCTCTTCCATCTCCAGGATTCGAATATCGCCGCTCGCACCGAATTTTTCAGGCCGGTAATCGCGCAGTCCCAGAGCTTCTCGTTTCTTATCAATGTGTTCCAGCGTTCGCCGTACCATTTCATCAGGATCGCTGACGAATTCCATCTTGCCGCCGTAGAGTTCTTCCCAACCTTCGCTGATGAACCGGGAAACGGCGTCACTGCCGCTTACTCTGTCGGGCATACCTTCAACCGGCGAGGATCCACCAAACAAAACGTAGACGCCGGAGGCGACGCAGTAGGTGCCGATGGACAGCGCTTTTTCGCTCATCCATTCCGGAGCGAGGCCGACAGCCGGGATCTGGTCGATGTCATCACCCAGCCCGCCTTCTTCCACCATTTGCGTCAGCACGGTCAGAATACGCGTGTTATCCACACAGGAGCCCATGTGCAAGACCGGAGGAATACCGATTGTCTCGCAAACTTCGCGCAGACCGGGTCCGACCTGATCGAGTCCCGCTTCGCCGAGAAGCAAGCCTAATTTCGCAGCGGCGATAGCGCCGCATCCTGTCTCGACAACGAGAACGTCTTCCTTAAGCAGATCGCGTGTCACCTTCACATGCAGGTAATCCTGCGGGCTGCGCGGATTGTTACAGCCGACGATTGCCGCCACGCCGCGAATACGGCCGTCGCGAATAGCATCATTTAAAGGCCGGAATGACCCACGGTAACTGCCGCCGAGCATGTAGTTGATATATTCGTGTGAGAACCCAGGGATCAGCTTTTCTTTTATCTGTGGAATCTTGGTATCGCCGCGATTTTTATAATTATCAATGGCGACTTTGAGGATTTCTTTGGCGATTGTAAGCGCGCGATGCTCATCGAATTCAATGTGCGTTGCGCCCTTGATCTTCACCTTCGGCGAGGTGGTGATGATTTTCGTGTGGAAGTTTTCGGCCAGGCCGACGAGCGCCTGCATCACGCACTGCACGTCAACGACCATCGCTTCCACGGAGCCGGTGAGGATGGCCAGTTCCTGGTGCAGGAAGTTGCCCGCGGCAGGAATGCCCTGGCGCATCAGGATCTCGTTTGCCGTACAGCAAATCCCAGTCAGGTTGACCCCTTCGCTGCCCGCTTCTCGGGCATAAGCGATGATTTCCGGATCTTGTGAGGCGGCGACGATCATCTGGCTCAAAGTCGGTTCGTGACCGTGAACGACCACGTTGACCATATCATCTCTAAGAACACCGAGATTGGCCTCACCTAAAATGGGGGCGGGGGTGCCGAAGAGGATGTCTGAAATATCGGTGGCGATCATGCTGCCGCCCCAACCATCTGAAATAGCTGTGCGTACCGCATGGCTAAGGATATGTTCAGGGTCCTGATCATCCCCGATATGGGTGCGGTGGAGCGATTCGACAACCTCCCGATCAACCCCACGAGGTACGACGTTATGTTCACGCCACAACTTGAGCCGTTTTTCCGGCGCATTTTTTGTGACAACCAACTCGCCTTTTTGCTGGCCGAATTGGGCGATATATAAATCGGCCAGATCATTGGCGATTTCTTCCGGTGCGCGCCCCTCAATCTCTATGCCGTAACGCTGAGAAACAATGCGCAGCTTGGCTACATCGCGAATGCGGTAACCTTCGGTTTCACCATTAGCAACCGCTTTCAAAGTGAAGGCCATATCTCGCCCATGATCGGAGTGCGCGGCTGCACCTGCTGCGATGGCGCGGATGAAGTTGCGGGCCTGGATGGTGTCAATAGTTGCGCCGCAAACACCTGTATCCCCCTCTTTGGTCAGCCGGCAGGGTCCCATGCCGCAAATTCTGCAGCACATTCCGGCGGAGCCGATATTGCAGGGCGCCATATTGTCCGCGCGGCTGAAGGCGGTACCTATTTTTAATTCGTCGGCACGAATCAACATAGCCTGCGCGGCGGGATCAATTGTGCGTTCTTCTGGGGTTCTTGGTTTTTTAGCCATAGGGGATCTCCTCTAGAAATGATGATTTCTAACTATTCCTCGTGATGAATTGCACCGACACCTGGACACGGCCACAAGGGACGCCCCTCGTAGGGCGCTTTCTGGGCGAAACTGACCGTTTTCCCTACCTGTTCCAATACGGCCGTGTGGCGGTAAAATGCCTTATCTCCATTGGGGGCTGTTGAACCCGTCCCCGCCTCAACCGGAAAGGCCATTTCACCAAAATAACCGGCGTTCTCGAGTAGTTCCGTGATCTTGCCGGCATCAACCTTGTTTTCATCATAGGTGACCTCCAAAATATGGAAGCAGCTGCTAGCATAAATCTCCTCGATACCGGGGACTGCTGATAATAATTTGCGTACTTCGATCACATGATGGTCGCCGTACATCATATTGAGGGTAAAAGTGGTGGTTTCCATAAAGGGTCTCCTTTAATTCCACAAAGTCTAGTGTTCCTATCCAAATGATTGCTTTTTTCCCACAAGCGTCAAGTGACAAGTAACCCTTGTATAGGTGACATATGTCACTTATTAGTTAAATTTATGGGTTATTGTTGTGCAATATGCCTATGCGGGGCAGAAATTGTAGGAATTTACGGCGCGAGAATGTAAATTTAACGGCGTATAGTATGATTTAATTGAGTTTTGGCCCTTGAAGTTTTTCAGCGCTTGATGACTCAAGGATAAAAAGCCTATTTAGGTTCTTTAAACCTTGAGCGCGGCAAGCCGTTGGTAAAGATTTTCGTAAAACTTTTGCTGCCTTCCACGCTGCCAGAAGCGCGGCGCCATGCAGATCGCCGCGTGGTCTAACCCCCGCTCCCATTGGGTGTACCATTGGCCGGGCGAAAATTCGGAGCCGGCGGTCTTGGCGGTGATGACCCCGCCGGATGGATGCGAACGGCCGTATCGCGGATGGGTCTGTGAATAAGTAGGCACCAGGCCATCGTTTGGCCACCAATCTGAGCTTTTGAAATTCTTATCCGGTATGGGTGACTTGTTGAAGGTCATTCGTCCCATATTCCAGGCTACCGGTTGTAAGGCGGCGTTCATCAAGGGGGAAGAGTAGTAAGCGCCTCCTGGCCTTAAGTGAAAGGTATGGTCGGTGACATAGGCAAAATAGTAGGCTTGAGGGAACGTTGTCCAGCGGGCATTATCGCGGTAAGCGCACTGTAAGGAGACGCTGTGGAAGGCATTATCCGGCCCCCAATAAAAGTTGGACCCCCCAACTCGTCGTAGATAACTGATTAAGTCCTCGTCTGCCCGCCGTTCGTATCCCCAATGGTCGAGATCGAAATCATAAACACTGTCTAAGATTTTGTCCCCCAGCCCAGTGTAGAGATCGATCAGCTGCAAGACCGCTGAAATCCCGGACTTGCGGCGCAGCAATCCTGTTTGCGGATCTGCGCCGAAATAGATGATGGCTGTGGTGCCATTCAAGGGTCCGGAAATCGATGAAACGGAAGCGATCCATTGATTTGAACTTCCCCATCCCCAATAATCGCCGGCGAGCAAATCATGCAGCGCGCGAATGGTGGTTGCGCCCAGGCTGTGTCCGACCATGTGCAGCGGCTTTTTTGCGCTCCAGTCCGGCCAAAGCGGCCGTTCGTAGGTTCGCCCAAAACGCGCGTGGCCCTGCGCATCAGCATGTACTTCTCCATAATCAACCTGTCCGCCCTTGAGTTGAGCGGCCAGCTCGCAGGCGCGGTCGTGTGCTGAACTGATCGGCCCCACACTCGCTTCGATAAGCGGCAGTGGTGATTGTACCTGCAAGGCGCTGCCCCAATAGTTAAACTCCCCCAGTTCCTGCCCGCCAAAACCGAACATACCATGAACAAGAACGACCGGTCTTTGATTGGTCACGATGCTGAACCTTCGTAGATGCGTTTTTTAACGCCCAACGCGCGATCGTTAATCATTAAAGACCAGGGTTGAGAATTTATAAAGCTTACCGTGTCCCGGCCAGGTGTTTTCAGGCAGCCCTGCTTTGAGGCAAACGTTGCGCAGGAATTCCTCCCTGTCCCAATTTAAGCGTGTCGCCACTTTCGGTAGTAGAAGACCTCGGCGGCCCATGGCCTCAATCACAAGGCCGTCACGGCCGATAACGATCTCATCCAGGTTTTTTACTTCCTCAAGCGGGGAAAGGATGGCGATCTCGATGGTCAAGTCCTCTATTTCAGTGGACCGGACGGGGACAAAGCGTGGATCGCGGGTTGCCGCGCTGACTGCCGCATATTTGACCGCTTCCTTGAGAGGGAGATCGGGCTGTAAACGGCCGATGCAGCCACGTAAACGGTTGTTTTCCTCCGCGTTGGAATTGGCCGGTCCGGGCTGCCAAAGGGTAACAAATACGGCCGCTTTATCATCAAGCTTCTGGTCGCTGTTGTCTTTAAAACTGCTGCTTCCTTTGCTTACGCTTCCGATGATCGCCTGCCTGGCCAGTTTTAACAGCTCCTCGCGCTCTTGGGCGTTTAGAACCGGGAGTTCGGAATCCTGTAGCGGATCATTTTGGGGTTTCTGATTGGACATAGCCACCTCATTATTACTGAATCAGCCGGCTTCTTTATTGTCAGATGTCGGACGCACGCCAATGTAATCCTGACCATCATAACATACCTGAGTTTTCGCTTTATGCCCATGTGTATGGATAGGGCTTTTGTTATAATCGCTGGGTCATGTATGTGGAAATTCATCTAGGGGATATTGTTCGTTTGCGAAAAAAGCATCCCTGCGGTTCGTATGACTGGAAGGTTGTTCGCCTGGGCACCGATGTGGGTCTTGTATGTCTGGGCTGCGATCGCAAAATTATGCTGCCCCGCGGCACTTTCAATAAGCGGTTTAAGACCATCGTCCAATCAGCCGCCGGCGAGGAATGATGGCCAATCTGCTTGTTGTCATTTATATCGCCATTGTGGGCGTTCTTTCGATCTACGGCTTCCTGGGCTTCCTGACTTTCATTCTCTTTTGGCGATATAAAAATCAGAAGGACATAGCGCCCCTGGTCGATTCGGCCGTTTTGCCGGAAGTGACCATTCAGCTTCCTATATATAATGAACGGTTTGTGATCGAGCGTTTAATTGATTCGGCCGTTCGAATCAACTACCCCCGAGATCGCTTGCAAATCCAGGTCATTGATGATTCAGACGATGAGACAACCGCTATAGCGGCAGCTCGGATAGCCCAATATCAGGCAGAGGGAATAGCCATCGAACATGTTCGACGGTCGGACAGGTCCGGCTATAAAGCGGGGGCGTTGGCCGCGGCGCTCGCCAACGCCAGAGGCGAATACATCGCCATTTTTGATGCCGACTTCCTGCCTATGCCTGATTTTTTAATGGATACCGTTCCCTATTTTGTCGACAATCCCCTCCTGGGGATGGTCCAGGCCAGGTGGGGGCATTTGAACGACTCTGAATCAGCTCTTACCGCCGCCCAATCCATTGCCCTGGATAAACATTTCGTCATGGAACAGAACGTGCGCAACCGGGCGAACATGTTCCCTAAATTTAATGGATCGGCCGGCATCTGGCGACAGACCTGTGTCGACGACGCCGGCGGATGGCGAGCGGATACTGTCTGTGAGGACCTCTGTCTTAGCACGCGTGCGACGTTGAAAGGATGGGAGTTTCGTTACCTGGGTGATGTCGTGGCCCCGGCAGAGCTGCCGGGCGGGATTCGCGCCTACAAAAACCAGCAGGCGCGCTGGGCCAAAGGCTCAATTCAATGCCTGCAAAAATATGGCCAGGATATCATGCGTGATGCCAACCACACGCTTACCGGCCGTCTCTACGCCCTCCTCACAATGTCTGCATACGGCACCCACATCCTCTTGCTGCTGCTGCTTATCTTGCAGCTGCCGATGATCTTGCTCGATGTCAGTTTGCCGCCTTTCATGGTTTTATTTACCTTCGTGGGTATCGGGCAGCCGCTGCTTTTCATCGTCGCCCAGAAGGAAACCTATCCCGACTGGGGAAAGAGAATTCTATACTTTCCGACGCTGCTTATCATTGCTATCGGCATGGCTCCAAGCAGCGCCAAGGCCGTACTCGAAGCTTTTCAAGGCAATAAGCACCACCCGTTTAAGCGCACGCCCAAAGGATATAGCATCCAGGCTCCCGCTGATCACTGGCAGCGTTTTTATCGTTTGCCGGATGACGGCTCTTTATGGATGGAACTCTTATTGGCCGCCTATGTCGCCCTGAGCCTGGCCCTGGCCGCCGTTCACGGGCAGTTTGGTTCCGTGATCCTGCTCCTGACCAGCCTTCTAGGATTCACCTATGTCGCTTACTTGGAAATACGTGAGACCTGGACGCGCCAGGCAAAACCTTCCACACCATAGGCGCTATCCTCTTGACAAAAGAATCAACCGGCAAAATTCTTGTTTTCACCGGCCGGATGCCTCGCAACCATCATAAAATCAATAAAATTAATTGAAATAGTAAAAATATTAATATCTATATTGACAAATCTAATAGAATTGATTATTATATTTTTCGTCGGACGACATTGTTTGTATTATGGATAGGAGCAGTTATCTATGAGGCCGGTTATTGGTCAATGTCCAATTTGTCAGGATACGTTGCATGTTACCAGCCTGCACTGCCGGAATTGTGACACCAGCATTGAAGGGCACTTTACCCTGGGCCGTCTTTACACCTTAACGCCTGAGCAGTTGGAGTTTGTGGAAACATTCATTCGCTGCGAAGGAAAGATTAAATGGGTTGAAAAAGAGCTCAATATGTCATACCCCGCCGTACGCGCCCGGCTTTCAAGCGTTATCGAAGCCATGGGCTACGAGGTTGGGTTAGGGGATGAAAAGAGTATTACCAGTGAAGACCGGCAGCAGATCCTTTCGGACCTGGGCAGCGGTAAGCTTACGGCCGAAGAAGCTTTGGAGATGCTGAGTGAATAGCGGCTCTTGTTAAGAAAATTGAGCACCTTTGCTAAAGGATAAATAAAGATGAACAATGAAGATTATCGTACGGAAGTCTTGGAGCTGCTTGCCAAAGGTAAGATTACGATTGATGAGGCAGTAAAAATGCTGGATCAACCGGATTCTATTGCTGCCGATGTGATTAAGGCGGAGGCTCTTACGGATATTGATTCAATGGAGCAGAGCGATGTCGAGAAAGAGGCGCTGCCCGCGAAAGATCTGGATATTCCAATTGAGGATGTTCCCCTGTCCACCGAGAAATCTCCCGCACGTCAGCCAAGGTGGCTGCGCATTCATGTTGGTGATTTAACCACCGGTAAGAGCAAGGTAAGGGTGAATATCCCTTTCGGCATGGTCAAATTTGGACTCGGTTTAGCGCAGATTTTTACTCCTGAAGAATATGGCGTCAACCTGGAGCAAATTGGAAATATGATGGCCGAGGCGGATTCCGGCGTGCTTGTAGATGTTGAGGATGCCGAGGATAATGAGCATGTTAGAATCTACATTGAGTAGTGAACACAAGGCGGTAGTCATGGGTAAAGAACGATTTAGTGTTGAAAAAAAACCGGCCGTTCTGGTTACTGAATGTAAAGGCGATCTGGTCGTACGGCCGTGGATGGAACTTGATGTACTGGCCAAGGGCGAGTTTGTCGCCGAAGAAACAGCCGATCTATTGACCCTCGAAGGGCGTGGGGACCTGGTTCTCAACGTGCCCGAAGGCACCAGCCTTCGCGTTAATCATGGCCGCGGCGATGTCGTTATTCGCAGTATCTCCGGTGAAATAAGCCTGGAAAACGTTTCCGGCGACCTGGTTCTAAATAACCTTGGCGCTGCCAAAGTGGGTCACGTCTCCGGCGATCTGGTGGCCAGCAATCTATCAGGTGCTCTTTCGGTGCAGAACATCGATGGGGATTTAGTGTCCCGCAATGTCGATGGTGATTTGTCTCTGGAGCATGTTAAAGGCGATGTCATGGTGCAATTCGTCAACGGGTCGCTCTCCTTTGCCGAAGTGTCCGGTGACATCAATCTGCGCGGAGTGAACGGCAATGTTGCAATTAAAAACGGTAAACGTGATCTGAATCTGCGCAGCATTGGCGGGCAGTGCTTGATCGAGAATATCGCCGGCGATATCCGTCTGATGGGCGGATTGGGTCCATTTGCCCATTCCCTAACCGCGAAGGGTGATTTCGTTTTGATCTGGCCCCTTGAAGCGCCCTTGCTGCTGGAGGCTGAGGCATCCAGCATTGAGAACCGGCTGCCTCTCGTCGATGTGGTTGAAGAAAAAGGAAAATTGAACGGCCGTTTGGGAGATGGCAAAACGCGCGTGTCGATTCATGCCGGCGGGCGCCTGATTCTCAAGGAAGCGCAAATGATTTCTAAGAAATGGACCATGAGCGACGAGGAACTTTTTAACTTCGATTTCTTGTCGGAATTGTCGGAATTGGGAACTAATTTCGGCGCGAAAATATCCTCAATGATTAATGACGAGGTAACCCAGGATGCCGCGCGTAAGATGGCCGAAGAGTTCTCTCAAAAGGCGGGGAAGGCCGCGGAGAAGGCCGCCGAAAAAGCTGCCGAAATGGCCGGTCTGACGGCCGAGCGGATTTTCGAACACACGTCAGCCGCTCAACAAAAGAAGGAGAGCGCAAAGGAAACGGCCGTAAATAAGTCGAAATCTTCCACTGAAGCGCAGTTGAAGATATTAAAAATGGTAGAACAGGGTACAATTTCGCCGGATGAAGCCAATATGTTGCTTGATGCACTCGAAGGAGATTAAATATAATAGTAATCTTCGTGGAGACAGCATATAAGGTATGGTAATTACATCTTCGGTAGCAGGGTCTTCGGTAGCAGGATCGGTTAATGGGCCGCGGCCCATTAACCCTAACCAGGACTTCCCTCAACTGCTGCAGCTGTTGAAGATCGTTTTCGCCGATGAAATGAACAGTGGCGGCAAGCAGGTCTTTGATAATCCGTTCGTGGGCAGTAATTCCGCATTCCTGTGGCGCATGGATCCTTTTTTGTCCCGCTTGAACTCGGGATTCGTGTGGGAGGAAGACGCCCGTATCGTCGGCAATGTCACCCTGCTGCCAACTGCCAATCCACAGCGCTACCTTGTTGCCAATGTCGCTATTCAATCCGGTTACCGGAGGCGCGGCATCGCCCGCGCGTTAATGGAAGAAGCCCAAAAAGCGGTTAAAAATCGCGGCGGGACAGAAGTACGCTTGCAGGTCGAGCGAGAAAATGAACCGGCGAAAGCCCTATATATCTCGCTCGGCTATACCTCGCTAGGGACATTGACGACCTGGAATTTGATGAACTCGCGCTATGTCTCGCCTCACGAAGTTTATAACCCTACCTACAACAAAGTTGGTATAGTCAAGCTTCCGTCCTCCCGCTGGGAAGATGCTTATCGCCTGGATATGATGACCAAGTATGCGGACCTTTACTGGCCCGATCCTTTACAACGGGGTGAGTATCGGAATAATTTAAAGCGCCGGATTTCAGATTTTTTCAGCGGCAAAAACTTTGAAGCCTGGGCGGTTTTTGATAATGCCAATCATTTACATGGTGTCGCTACGATCAACAGCGAATGGGGCAGGGCGCACCTACTTCGTATTCGTGTTTACCCAAGTGACACAAGGGGTATGGATGTGCTGGAACAAGCGCTGATCCACAAGCTTCTGTACCGGCTGCAGCTGCTGCCCCGACGGCAAGTTCGCCTCCTGCACGATGCTGATGATATTGCTATGAATGAACTGCTGCCCACGCTCCGGTTTCGTGTGGATCGCTCGCTCACGCAAATGCGGTTGGATCTGAAATGAATAGTATTGAATTGGTTTTTGTAAGTTTGAATTTAGCGGAGGTAATCTATGGCCAGCGCTGAAGAACGTATGCAGATTTTGCGCATGATTGAAGAAGGGAAAATATCTGCTGCCGAAGGGGCTGACCTGCTGCGCGCGCTTGAAAATGCAGACCGACGAACAACTTCTGAACCCCTGAAAGGCAGCAGCAAGCCACGCTGGTTTCGGGTGCGGGTAACGGATATCCAAAGCGGACGTAAGAAGGTCGATGTAAATATCCCCATGGGTTTGGTAAATGTCGGCATTAAGATGGGCGCTAAATTTGCTCCTGAAATTGATGGCGCCCAATACGAGAGCATCATGGATGCTGTTCGCAGCGGCCAACAGGGCAAGATCATTGATGTGTTTGACGAAGAAGATGGCGAGCATGTAGAGATATTCGTGGAGTAAATCTCTATGACGCAGTTTGAATTAACCGCAAAAAATCGCGTTCGCCGCGTCCCTAACCGCGGCAGCTACGACAAAAAGAGCGTTTATGAAATCGTCGACCAGGCATTGATTGGTCATGTGGGGTTCGCAGTTGACGGCGAACCTTTTGTCATCCCGACTTTAATTGCCCGGAAGGATAACCAACTGCTGCTGCATGGAGCCGCTACCAGCCGACTCATGCAGCATATCCAAACTGCTGCGCCGATATGTGTCGCTGTCACTCACGTAGACGGCCTGGTACTTGCCCGCTCAGTTTTTCATCACTCGATAAATTATCGTTCGGCCGTTCTTTTTGGGTCGGGAGAAATCATCACCGACGCGGACGCCAAAATGGAAGCTTTGAGGCTGTTTACCGAGCGCCTGGTTCCCGGCCGCTGGGATGATGTGCGCGCCCCTAATGAGGCTGAATTCAAAGCAACGGCCGTTGCCGCTGTGGAAATCGATCTCGCTTCGGCTAAAGTCAGAGTAGGTCCTCCAGGGGACGATGAAGCGGATTATGATCTCCCTGTTTGGGCCGGCGTGCTCCCTCTAAAGCAGCAGTACGAAGATCCGCTCCCCGATGACCGTCTGGATCCGACCATCGAATTTCCAAAATACCTGCAAAACTTCATCGATTCGCACTAATGCTGTTCGATTGGCCGAAGGCAGTTCAAACTACTGAGCCGGACGTGGGCACGATCCTGACCGTAGCTTAAAAGAGTGGCATATTATTTCCAAGCGGGTTACAATGATTTCTGCGTGGGATCGACGCACCTCGTTAGCAAAATATCCCTAAGCAAAAACCTTTGCAACTTATTACCATTCCAGGCAAATTCAGGTTTGCGATAACAACCTATTATTTGCCGGTATCTTTATAAACCATCTGGCAAGCGTGTTATTCACTGCTGCCGGTCGGGTGGTAAATTGATTAGTTGCGACTATATTTTACAAGGAAGGAGGTGATTCAAGTTGCCAAAGGTCGAAGCTAGACCCGGTGAGTCGCCAGAACAACTGCTTCGTCGCTTCAAGAAAGAGGTGATGAAGAGCAAAGTATTATCTGATGTACGTCGCAAGCGCTGGTTCGTTTCCAAAAGCGAACTGAAGCGTATTGAGCGTAAAAAGGCTATTCGCCGTGCCCGTAAAACCCAGCATATGAACACATAGTTTATTGGGTCTTATTTTTATTATAAAAAATTATCCCGGCCTGCTGTTATACAGCGGGCCGGGATTTTTTTATTTGTGTAAACTGTGCGGTTCGGCCGTTCCCGCCTAGTACTGTTGTAGGAAACCCCTTCTGTTTCCTTGCTGCCGCAATCATCTAAAAGATGCGGAGGAGGTACAAAAAGTAGGAAAAAATTGAGATATTTAATCTGAATAATATTTGACAATAAACGTGTGAAAACATAATATATTGTGTAATAGCTTGAAAATGTGAAATAAAATAAAGAATTGAGGCGATTTATGAGCGCTTACACAAATGATGACCTTGATGAAATCGATCTGGCGATCCTGGAGCTCTTGCAGGCTGATGGCCGAATCAGCAATGTCGATCTCGCGGCGAAAATTAATCTTTCTCCTCCCGCCACCCATGCCCGTTTAAAAAGGCTCCAGGCCAGGGGCTATATCCGTAAATTTACGGCCTTGCTCGATCAGGAGAAGGTCGGTTTTGATATCACCTGCTATGTCAACGTCAGCCTGCGTATGCATGGTATGGACGAACTCGAGCACTTTCGCGCCAGTGTTATAAAAATGAAGCGGGTCCTGGAATGTTATCAAACCACGGGAGAGTTTGATTACCTGCTCAAAATAGTTGTCCGCAACCGCCGCGATTTGCAGCAGTTTGTTCAGAAATCCCTCTCCAGGCTTCCCGGCGTTGCCCGGATCCATACCAGCCTGGTTCTGGATGAAATTAAATGTTCAACAGAACTGCCTATAAACGGCATTTAATTTTTAGATTATTTAGAAATGGGGTTAAACCAAATGAGCGACAGCACTATTCCAAAAACGATGGGCCAGCAGTACGGCCGTAGATCCTGGGCCGAACCCTGGAAAATTAAAATGGTCGAGCCTATATTTATGATCGACCGGGCTGCACGACAGCAGGCGCTTGATGAAGCCGGCTATAACACCTTCCTCCTTCGTTCGGAAGATGTTTACATCGATCTGCTGACCGACAGCGGTACAAGTGCCATGAGCGATCGCCAGTGGGCGGGGATTATGCTGGGGGACGAAGCATACGCCGGCAGCCGCAATTTCTACCATCTGGAAGAGGCGATTCGCTCAGTCTATGGCTATAGATATATCGTGCCCACGCACCAGGGGCGGGGGGCGGAACACCTGATCAGCCTCGCGGCCATTGAGCAGGGTCAATATGTGCCTGGCAATATGTATTTTACGACCACCCGCCTGCACCAGGAGTTGGCCGGCGGCACATTTGTCGATGTGATCATTGACGAAGCCCACAGTTCGCAAAGTACGCATCCTTTTAAGGGCAATGTTGACCTGCAGAAACTGCATCGCTTGGTTGACGAATTTGGCAGCGCGCAAATTGCCTATGTCAGCCTGGCCGGCACGGTCAACATGGCCGGCGGCCAGCCGGTGAGTATGGCCAACGTCCGCGAGCTGAGTGAATTTTGTCGTGCGCAGGATATTCCCCTCTACCTAGATGCCACGCGCATGGTTGAAAACTGCTTCTTCATTCAGGAAAGGGAAGAAGGTTATGCGGATAAGCCGATCGCCGAGATCTTGTTTGAATTCTGCTCCTATACGGACGGTGCATGGATGAGTGCTAAGAAGGACAATCTGGTTAATATCGGCGGCTGGTTGGCCGTCAATGATGAAGAGATTTTCGATCGCGCGCGCAACCTGGTCGTCGTCTATGAGGGCCTGCATACTTATGGCGGCATGTCCGGCCGCGATATGGAAGCAATGACCATCGGTATCTACGAATCCGTCAATGACGACCATGTACGCACCAGGGTTGAGCAGGTTCGCTATTTAGGCGATTTGCTGACCGCCTGGGGTATTCCCATTGTCACACCTGTTGGCGGTCACGCGATATTCCTCGATGCACGGCGCTTCTATCCGCACATTCCCCAGGACCAATTCCCGGCTCAGACATTGGCCGCCGAGCTTTATCTGGATTCCGGGGTGCGCGGAATGGAGCGTGGTGTCGTTAGCGCCGGGCGTGATCCCGAAACAGGGGATCATCGCTACCCGGCTTTAGAACTGACCCGGCTGACGATTCCGCGGCGTGTTTATACCCAGGCGCATATGGATGTGGTGGCTGAATCCGTGAAAGCGGTTTATGAGCAGCGCGATCAAACAGGCGGCATGAAAATGGTTTACGAACCGGAATACCTGCGCTTTTTCCAGGCCCGATTTGAGCCCTTAACCTGAATCGTATCCTGTCCTCACAGTGAAATTGAGGGGCCACGGCGGCCCCTCATTTGTTTACTTATTCTGCAATCGGTAAATATAGTTCGAATTCATATTGATCAGGCGCCGCGTCTTGAGGTGAGAGCAGATGCTCCAGCCACTGATGCTTCCCGGCAAGATACTTTGAACCCTCCCGCCACCTGGCCAAGTCCAGCCAATCTTTAGCGATATTTTGCAGACCATGACATAGCCCTACGGCATACAACCCACCTGGAAAATCAATGCTGTTGACGCCTTCCCAGGCTTTAAATTCTCCATCAAGCGGCAGCCAGACTTCATAGCCATAATTCGGACTGCCGGCTGATGGGTTCGGGTTGTTAAATCCGAACGTCGGGGGAAGCTGCCCATCAAGTAAAAGCCCATTTTCTTTTGCAAACTCGTACATTTTTTCAAACGCTTTTTCTTCCGGGGTGCCGCCAAAGGTGTACGCCGAAGCCACGCGCATCGGACCTAGTTTGATGATTCGAATTTTATTTTCGTTCATTTTTTCTTCCTGTTACTTGTTGACCTGCTTTTATTGTTTGATGGTTCGAGCGCCGCTGTACACCATTAATTTGCATTTTACCTGCATATCCTGACAATATATGTCAGGAATTAAAAGAGAAAGAATTATGGAAGAAATCGGATGCAAGCCGATCGCCTGATTGCCATTTTGATGCTCTTGCAAAAAAACGGCCGTACGACGGCGCAAGAACTTGCTGCAGAGCTGGAAGTAAGCGAGCGCACGATCTACCGTGACATCGATGCCCTGAACATGGCCGGCGTACCCGTTTATGCCCAGCGCGGACCGGGTGGGGGAATAGCCGTTCTGGATACGTTTCGCACGGATTTGACCGGCTTAAATACGGCCGAATTACAGGCGTTGATGATGTTATCCGTGCCCGCTCCCCTTCTTGAACTGGGAATTGGCGTCGACCTGAAATCGGCACTGCGCAAAGTAGCCGCCGCGGCCCAACTCATGGGAAAAGAACCGGAATCTCGTTTGCAGGATAAATTCTTCATCGATAGTTCGGAATGGGCCAGAACGAGTGCATATGAATCATTGTTTGAGATTGTACGTAAAGGGTTGTGGGGGAATGCGGAATTAGCCATTTCTTACCATTCAGAACTTGGCAGTCACGCGGGGACATTAACGGCCGTTATCCAACCTCTTGGCCTGGTAGCCGCCGCCGGTTCATGGTATCTGGTAGCCGGTATGGCGAAGCATATAACGGTGATTCCCTTGGCCAGGATTCGATCAGCCCAGATTACGGCGGAACACTTTAAATCGCCGCCTGATTTTATCCTCGAATCCTTCTGGCAAGATTGGATGATCCGCTTCCGCTCGCAGCGGCCGTTATTTATTGTCGAGGCAAATGTGGCTGATGCTGTCCAACCCCTTCTCGTTAAGTATCTTGAGTTCATTGATGATTCTAAACCTGGCGATGGCTGGACGCGCGTGACATTACATTTTGACACTTTTGAAACTGCGCGGACATTGATACTTGGTTGGGGAAATGCAGTCGAAGTGCTCGCACCGCAGGCGCTGCGTCTTAGTATCGCCGATTACGCGCGGCAAATTCTGACCGTTTATGAGTAGATGAAATCCCACCCTGATATTTGCATCATGAAGTTGATGCTTGAATAATATTCCCCATGCGCGATTTACTGCGTGTCCTCTTTAGAATTTGCGCTGTGACGTTGATCGAAGTCATTGCTGTTTTGATCATGCATTGGCTGGTCCCTGGGATTATTATCACCGGGTCTACTTCCCAGCAGATCCTAACGGCCGTTTCTGTGGCCATCGTACTGGGTCTGTTGAATGCCCTGATCAGACCCTTAATCGTCCTTTTGGGACTTTCCATTAACCTATATACAGTCGGCTTGTTTACGCTGATAGTGAACTCATGTATTTTGCTCCTGTCCGCCTTCTTCCTGCCTGATTTCCTGGTCGATGGTATTTCTTCCGCCTTGGTTGGTGCAATCGTGCTCTCGATTGTGAACACCTTCATCACCGGATTGATCAGCATCGATCAAGATTACGCTTATTTCGACGGGGTCGTGAGCTGGTTGAGCCGCCAAAATCTTCTACCGGAAGACCAAACCACTTCGCGTGGTCTTGTTTTGCTCGAAATTGACGGACTCAGCTACCAGCGTTTTCAACAGGCGATTGACAGCGGTTTGCTGCCCACGGTGAAGAGCCTTCTTAATCGGGAATCCCATACGGTAACGCACATTGAATGCGGTTTTCCTTCGCAAAGTTCTTCCTGCCAGGCGGGCATCATGTATGGCGATAATTACGACATCCCTGCTTTTCGCTGGTATATCAAGGAGGACTCCAAATTAGTCGTCTCCAACAGTATTTCTGATTCGGCAGAAATCAACCGCCGTTTTTTTAATGGCACTGGGCTTCTGCGCGGGGGCACCAGCGTAGGTAATTTACTTTCCGGAGAAGCGGCGCGATCGCTGATGACGATCAGCACCTTGTTGGACAGCAGCGAGGAGAGGCCACACTCCGGCTATGAGCTTTCGCTGGTATTTCTAAATCCTTACCTTCTCACCCGCGCTGTCATATTGACCTTTTGGGATCTGGCCCTTGAAGTTTTTCAGGCTGTCAGACAGTCCATCCGCAATGTCAAACCGCGCACAAACCGGCTTAATCGTTTTTATCCCTTTTTAAGGGCCGGGTTGAATATATTTATCCGCGATGTCGGTACCAACGCCGTTATCCTCGATGTGATGCGCGGCAGCCCGGCTATTTACATGACTTTTATGGGCTATGACGAAATCGCCCACCATGCCGGACCGGATTCGGCCGATGCCTTGAACAGCTTGAAAGGCTTTGATCGCTCACTGGCTAGAATAATTGACGTTGTCGATCGCAAAGCCCCGCGCCCTTATGATGTTTTTATCCTTTCAGACCATGGGCAATCCTTTGGGGCGACCTTCCGCCAGCGTTCCGGATATACACTGGGTGAGTTCCTTGACAGCATTGTTGAAGGTGAAAGTTATTTCGCTGAGTTTTCTGAAGCCGAAAAAGTGCGCACCCAAATCACGGCCGTTTTGGCGGCGATGGCCGGGCTGCGCGGCCATACCGGGGAAGGACATACCCGGGCCGATGTCATGAGCCGCGCCGGTAAGAATCTTGGCAAGCACGTGAAACAGCCCGAACAGACGATCCCGACTGATACCAGTATGCTGGTTCTAGTAGGCGGTAACCTGGCCAATGTTTATTTCCCGCAAATAGGTGGAAAAGTAACGGCCGTTGAGCTGGAGCACCTTTTTCCGGGCCTTCTGGAAAATATTGTGGCTCACCCCGATATTGGACTGGTTGTAACTTATACGGAAAGCGGCCTTCCCTGGGTGATTGGAAAATCCGGGGCTAGAAACCTAGGTGACAATACGATCACCGGTGAGGCTGATCCTTTATTGGGATATGGAGATGCCGACCTGCGTGCGGCGCAGATAAAGTACGTCGCCGGATTTCCCCATGCCGGTGACCTGATTATCATCAGCAGCACCTATGCGCAGGGACAGGTGGCGGCTTTTGAAGAGCTGGTTGGCAGTCATGGGGGAATTGGCGGGCAGCAAACGGACGCTTTCCTCTGCCACCCGGCAGATATGGATATTCCACCGACCTTTGATACGACCGCTCTCTATCCAATTCTCAATGAACGGCGCGGCTCTACAGCTGCCGGTGCCCAATCCCGCCCTCGTGAGGCTGTCGGGAATCCCTGGTCTTGGCCCGTTCTGCGGCAGGGCATGTCTAATGTGCAGGGCATGCTCGGGCGGGCAGCGCGGTCGCTGCGTCTTGATCGCACTCTGTTTGGCGAAGTAGCACGTGATCCTTATGCGACAGGGCAGGCCGTGGTCATCTCCATCCTGCTTGGCTTAGGATTATTCCTCTTTCCTCTGCTGTCGCTTAGCTGGTGGCAGCAAACTTCACCTATGGTGATTTCCAGTGTGATCATTCTTAGTGTTGGTTTGAGCCTTTGCCTCGTTTTGGCGACGATAACCGGCCGTTATTATCACTACCAGAACAGTTTTACGCGCTCGTTCAATGCTATCACTTATGCCGGGGTTGGCGGCTTTGTCGCCTGGTTCGCGCCGATTAATTTCGTGGGACCGCTGCTGCTGATTACCGGAACTCTCATTGTTATTGTTGCCTGCTGGGTAGCCATCATGGAGATTTTCGATATTTCACGCTGGATGGCTATGTCGATATCTTTATTCTCCTTTATCCTCGCTTCGCTGCTGTTGGTAGTCTACGATACTCTTTTCGGAAATGGGTTGATTGCCGCAGTACTGCTTGGAAATTAGGACTTGAAATGGATTTGGCAGCTGCGCAATCCTATGCGCGCCGCCGCGAGGATGCTACGCCTAGAAAGTTTTTACTGTCACTGTTAAATTTATTTTTTTAAAAACTACTTCCCAGGAGGGAGGGTGTGTGCAGTATGATATCCTTAGAAAATTGTGTCGCGGATCATATAGATTTTTTGGTTAATCAGATTGGGGAGCGTCCGGGAGGCTCACCTGGTTGTTTGGAGGCTGAAGAGTACATCCTGGCTACATTGGCGGCTAATGGATGGCTGGTCGAGAGACAGACGTTTGCCTGTCCTGACTGGCGCGATCATGGTTCAGAGCTAAACCTGAACGGCCGTGTTCTGGAGGCGGTGGTGAACGCCTATTCACCATCCTGTGACGTTCATGGGCAGATTGTGCCAATCGGTACCCTTGCCGAATTAGAATCCGCCGAATTAGAAGGCCGGGTTGGTGTTTTGTATGGAGCGCTACTTCCTGCGCCCCTATCCCCTAAATCCTGGTTTTTGCTCAGCGAGCGTGATCGGCGAATCATTCTGTTGCTAGAAGCTAAGAAGCCGCGGGCTTTAATCACCGTTCAAAAAATTGGCGGAGGTGTGGAACGCCTTATCGAGGATTGGGAATTTACCATTCCATCGGTTACTGTATCGGCGCTGGTGGGTAAAGAAATTATCGGCATGGACCACCCAACCTTGGGATTGAAAATCTCTACCACACAAAGGCCGGGCAGCACGTCCAATATCCTCGGCCGTTCCGGCACGAGTCGCCGGAGAGTCGTTATCTGTGCTCATCATGATACAAAATTTGGTACGCCGGGAGCCTGCGATAATGCCAGCGGTGTCGCCACAATATTGGCTCTCTCTGACTTTTTGACCCCAGAAGATTATCCATTCACGCTGGAGTTGATTTCGTTCACCAACGAGGAATACCTGCCGATAGGGGATGATGAATATCTGCGGCGTAACGGAGGTGATGATCTGAAAGACGTGATCGCCTGCATCAATATCGATGGCGTTGGCCAGATTTTAGCGCCTGACAGTATCACGGCAATTAGCGCCGGCCAGGAATTTGAAACTGCTCTGGGTCACATTGCTTTGGAATATAATGATCTGGAATGGGCTGATCCTTGGCCTGAAAGTAATCACTCGACTTTCTCCTTTCGTGGTGTGCCCAGTGTTGCCTTTACCTCGACTAATCGGGTAGCCTTAGCCCATCATCCCTACGATGACCTGAGTTGGAGCAGCCCAGAGCGCATTGGCAGACTGATTCCTGTGATTAAACAAATCCTCGATCTTCTGGCAGAAAACCCAGCGGATTGGTCGCGTTATGGGGGTGGAAAGTCGCTCTGATTGGGATCTATTTGTAGAGATTGCACCAAAGATACCGAGACAAATTTAGGGTTTAGATCACGCCTTATCTATAGCTTTTATTTTTTTAATGAGCTATACTTTTTATTAATTTAGTCTTATAAAATAAGGAGGACTATCATGTCTCAATCTTTGGACGCGCCCAAGGTTAAACTGGTCCCATGGTGGCTGGTTTTAATCGAGGGTATTCTGCTGATCATAATCGGTATATTCTTACTCACCCGGCCGGTTATAACCTGGACGTCTCTTGTCTGGGTGATCGGCCTGTACTGGCTTATCTCCGGTATATTCAACATCATCAAGATATTCTTTGACAGCTCGATGTGGGGCTGGAAGATTCTGGCCGGTATTGTCGGTATTATTGCGGGCTATTACCTGATCACGACGCCGTTTGGCGGCACGCTTGTTTTCACGGCGACCGTCGTCTTACTGCTTGGTTTGTTCGGTATCTTCATCGGTATCGTCAATTTAATCCAGGCATTCCGAGGCGCTGGTTGGGGTACTGGCATCTTAGGTGTTGTCAGCATTATTTTGGGTATCTTGATCCTGAGCAACCAGCAAGCCTTCATTCTCTCTTTGCCCTGGGCCGTCGGCGTCCTGGCCATAATAGGTGGTATCATCGCCATCTTTAATGCCTTCCGCGTTCGCAGTGTGGAGAAAGACATTGAAAAAGCCGCCGAAGCCGCGCAGGCTCGAGCAGCAAGAATGGCTGATACGGCTGTTGACAGCTCGAAGGCAGCCGCCGCGGCGACAGCTGGTGCAGTAGCCGCAGCAGCTGCGACGACAAAAGATGCCGCAGATGATGCAGTTGATGCAGCCGGCGATGCTGTTGATGAGGCTGCTGACACCGCCGGTGATGCCGTAGACGCTTCCAAAGCGGCCGTTATCGGAGCAGCAATGGCAGTTGATGATAAGCTTGAAGATGCAGACGATGGCATCGCTGATGCGATTGATGCCGCTGGAGATAGCGCGGGTGATGCTGTTGAGGTTGTTGTCGATACCGTTGAAGAGGTTGTCGACGATGCCGGCGACGTTGTCGAAGAAACTGAGGTTCGCTTGTTTGGAATCGAAATTGATCCCGATGCCGATGTCGTGGACCAAATTACTGCCAAGTTCCCGAATTTAACCGAAGCACAAGTTGCCGGTCTGGCCGGTTTAGTCGCTTCAGTTCGTAAACTTGACCTCGATGATGCGGAGAAACTGTACCAGGCAGGCGTTGCCAAAGCGGCCGATCTATTGAAGATGGGCGCTTCACGACAAGGGCGTGCTCAACTGGCCAAGGAGACCGGCATTGACGAGTCCACCATTTTGAAGTGGGTGAATGATCTTGATCTGAAGAGAATCAAAGGTGTTGGTGTCAAGTATGCCGACCTTCTGGAAACCGCCGGTGTAGATACGGTTGTGGAACTGGCACATCGCAATGCTGCTAACCTCTTTAGTAAATTGGTAGAAGTCAATGAGGCCGATGCCCTGGTTGATATGCTGCCAAGCGAAGAAGAGGTAGTTGATTGGGTTGCCCAGGCTAAAGAACTGCCGCGCGTAATCACCTACTAATATTTAAACTACCTGTTTCCTAAATTGTTTGAAACCCGGTACAGTTCTGGCCTGTACCGGGTTTCTTTTTTATGGGATTTATTGGGTAACCTTAACCAATGCGGGGAAAAATTGTAGCACTTCCTTTTGGTTGTGCGGGTGGTCCTCACTTCAAGGGCAAGGCAACCTGTAGGAATCTGAGATCGATTAGGGTCAGTAGGCTTTCAGCCTACTTTGTCGGGTCAGACGGTAGTTTGCAACCACCGGACCCTTTCGCAACCTGATGAGAGTTGTTAATTTAAGTAGGTAATGTCGTGGCGCGTTGAGTTGTAGCACAACGTTTACGTTGTGCCCGCCGCAACCTGAAGGATGCGCTACAATTTGGATGCGCTACAGATTCGCTAAAAGACTTTGCTGGAGAAAGAGAAGGGGGAGAAAGTGAGGCCAGGCCATTGGTGGCTGACCTGGCGCTCACTTTCTGGAAAACAGATGGCTACATTAACTGATCCGGAAGCAGGGAGCTCTATTGCGCAGCTCGCCAGGCCTCTGAGTCAGGGGTAAAGAGCGGCGCACCGAATTTATCTTCACCAAACTGGCCAATTAATTCTTGAGTAGGTACAGAAATAATCCAATCGATAAACTCATTTGCGCCTTCAGCGTTGATGAGATCGTTTTTGTCAGGATTGACGGCTATGACGCCATAGGGATTGAAGAGGATCGGATCTCCTTCAACGAGGATTTTTAATTCAAAATCCGGTTCTTCCAATGTGCGGGCAAGATAGGTGGCGCGGTCGCTGATCGTATAAGCCTGCTCTTCATTGGCAAAGGTGAGTGTTGCACCCATGCCCTGGCCGATAGATTGATACCAATCGCCGGAGGGTTCGATACCGGCGCTTTCCCAAATCGATTTTTCTTTGGTGTGTGTTCCTGAATCATCACCTCTGGATACAAACTCGGCTTCGGCGGCGGCGATGGCTGCCAGCGCATCTGACGCCGAATCCATACCGGCGATTCCGGCCGGATCATCTTCCGGACCAATAATGATAAAGTCGTTGTACATCACGTCTTCGCGTCTCGTACCGTGACCGGCTTCCATAAAGGCATCTTCACGGGCTCTGGCGTGTACAAGCAGAACATCCGCATCCCCTTGTTCGCCAAGGGCTAATGCCTGCCCGGTGCCGACAGCAATGACTTCGACCGTCATGCCGCTTTCTTCTTCGAAAACGGGCAAGATGGCATCCAGCAAGCCTGAGTCATAGGTGCTGGTCGTGGTGGCTAATGTGAGCGCGTCGGACTTGGCTTCACTGCTTGCAGGTTCTTCCATTGGCGCCGGCTCTTCCGTAGGCGCGGGCTCCTCCGTGGCTGCAACTTCTTCCTTATCAGAAGTTTCGGCCGTTGTAGGTTCTGCCTGCTCTTCCGTACTTGTTGTTGGGGATGCTGTATTACAGGCAGTTAATGCTGCTAATAATAAAAGCATTGAAGCGAATACCACTAAAAATTTCTTCATCCTAAATTCTCCTAACCTATCCATATGGTTTTGCTTGTTTCAGCGGTGTCGTAACCTCCAAAGTTTTTAATGGTTTCTTTGAATTGTTCTTTTTGTAGTATCTGCAATAGATGCTGGCAAACGGCCATTTCCCAAACCATTTCCGGGATAACCAGCTGGTAATGTTCTTGCGCCAGGGGGATAAAATCAAGGTCATAAGGCGTGGCCGCGGCTTGAATTCCTAAGCCGGCGGTTGCCTCTCCATTCGTAATCGCCTCGGCAATTTCATTGTGGGTTGTCCTGCTCTCGTTGTAGCCCTTGATTTTAGCCGGATCGAGGTCTAATTGTTTTAACTGCGTGTCCAGCCATACTCGCGTACCGCTGCCGGGCTGGCGATTGATCCAGCGTACTTCCGGATTTGTGAGGTCCAGCAATGAAGAAACTGACTGTGGGTTTCCCGGCGGCAGCATTAAGCCGAAGGAACGGCCGGCGACGGTTACCAGGGCAATCCGCTCGCCCGGTAAGACACGTTGAACATAGGGAATATTGTATTGATTGCTTTCTTTATCCCATAAATGGCTGCCGGCGATATCTCCTTCTCCGCGGGCCAGGGCTATCAATCCCCCCAGGCTGCCGCGGAAGGAGGTGCTTAACTGATAATCATTCTCTTTGGATACTTCTTCCGCTAAATATTCAATCGCCAGATCATGGCTGCCTACGAAGCGCAGCCGGTTTTCCGGGTGGGGAATGCTTTCACGAACAGCAGTCTGCTGCCATTTGTGCCAGCGATCCAGGGCCAAGGAAAAGGAGGTTTCAATTTCGCTTTCCGTGTATCCCCGGCCTAATAAATTTAAGAGCAGGTTTTCAATCTGATTCGTTAGGAAGGCGGATCGCAGAGGAGCCTGCTCATCCAGCAGAGGATTGGCGCTGACGACCGTCCCGCTGCCTCGACGGCTAATAACAAGTCCTTCGTCGGCCAGGATGGAGTAGGCGCGGTTGACGGTTCCCGGAGTGCAGTCCCATGTTCTTGCTAAGTCACGGATGCTGGGAAGTCTATCCCCCGTTTGTAACTCACCATGCGCTATCTGGATGCGGATGGATTCGGCGATTTGCTCAAATAGATGTGCTTCAGTAGATCCCATAACTTGTAACAATTGTATTGGCGCAATTGTAACAAAAACAACGCAATTATGGCAACTAATCAATTGTTAGATCAACTGAAGATCTGAATCTCTTCTCAGGATCGTCCTAACAGCGCGTGAACAATCTCCATTTCCAGGGTTTCGTAATCCCGGGCAGCAATCAGGGAGTCGATCTCCGCCGTGTCCAAACCGCGTACCACGTCCAGCAGCGTCAGGAAAATCTTACGGCTGTTGCTCAAGTGTTTGGTGGCCAACTCCGCCGGTTGGGTGCGCAAAGCTTTGACGTCCAACCCTACAAATTCGCCATGAATGCCGTAATCATTGCGATCCAGAGTCCATACCTGCATGAACGCTCGGCGTAAGTCAACGGCTCCAAAAGCTTTATCTTCGTCGAATTTCAGGCCGTTCTGATCGTTGAGATGAACGCTCCACAATTTGTTGTGGGCGAGCGCATAGCTCATTTCATCCGAGGGATCGAGGCCGGCGAGGATGGCGTGCGCCGATTCAATCAAAATGCCGACACGGCCGGGATCTTGGGTCAGATACGATAGACCGGCTGCATGCCCGGCAGTCGGGATATAAGCCTGGTCCATCGGTTCATTGGGTTTGGGCTCAACCAGCAAGCGAATCGCGGGATCGTGAGCCAGAATTTGGTTGATTGCATCGACGATTTGCTCGACGGCGATTTTGGCATCCTTTGCTTCGCGAATATAGGTTCCTTCACGCGCCAACCAGAGGACAAATTTATCGCAGCCTAGAATATTGGCGATGTCTACCGCGCGCAGGCTGCGATCGATCGCGTATTGTCTCTCTGCTGCATTGTTGGACGTGTACCCACCATCAATCGTTCGTGGATCTTCCCATAATCTAGGGGCGACGAATTCAGCGACCAGTCCTTCACCGTCCAGGACCTGGCGCAGTTCTCGCGCTGTTGCTTCAATTTGTGCCGCCGATCGGGAATTGATATCTGGAACCGCGTCATCGTCGTGAAATTGTACGCCGTCAAAGCCTAGTTTTTTATACAGTGGGAGTTTGTCAGCCCACGGTATAGACGGCCGTACCGGCGGGCCGAAGGGGTCCGCACCTTCATGAATATTCCAGGGTCCAAATGAAAATCGAAACGTACCGCTCACTTTTTTCTCCTATTTTGATGCTTCCATGCTTGAGACTTAAGCAGCTTTTTGACCGATGACGATTCCTTCGACAAGGGCAAAACTCAACTGCCCGTTATTTGTTTCCGGCTGCAAGAAAGCGCTGACTCGTGATCCTCCCTCTAGCAGCAGCGCGCGCAGGTAATTCTGCATGATCGGATGATGGCGCTGAGCCCAGAATTGAAAATCGAGCCGTTTGCGTAAAGTTTCATGATGTGTGATTTCAAGCCGCGCCTGGGTGAATAATTCGAGCCATTCTTCTTGACTCAAGCAGCGCTCATGGCTTGGATCACGCAGCTTTTCAAAGGCGTTAATATAATCACCAACTATACCTGGGGGCACAATGTTGTCGACAACCGCAAGCAGCCCACCTGATTTTAATACACGCGCGACTTCCCTGATAAACTGCGCGCAGTCTGGGAAGTGGTGTGGGGCGATGCGGCAGGAGACGAGATCGAAGCTTGCCTCAGCAAAGGGTAGATCGCCGGAATCGACCGTTTCGAAAACAATGTTGTCCAAACCCTTTTGCATAGCCAGCGCTTCCGCCTGGGCTAGCATTTCGGGCGTGATATCCGTCGCTGTAACTCGCGAAACATGGGGTGCAAAGGTAAATGCTGTATGGCCTGTCCCGGTCGCGATATCAAGCACTTGCCAGTGAGCCTGCGCTTGAATAAGATCGCGCAGCCGGCCCAGGCTTGCCCCCTTAGCATGGGTTTCACTGGTCGTGTAAGAGGCGGCATTAGCCCCGAACTGCTGCAAAACACTTTCTCTGGACATAGCTATCTTCCTAAAATATCTTTGAGGATGTCAGGCCGGTCGGTCATGATCCCGTCAACGCCCATATCGATGAGACGGTGCATATCATCTGCGTCATTGATGGTCCAGACATGAACTTGCAAGCCGCGGTCGTGGGCGCTGCTGATGAAATGAGGAATGACCACCGGAATGCCGCCGCTCTCTTCCGGTACTTGAAAAGCTTGGTAAGCCGGCTTGATCAGATTTGCTGCCATGAGAAAGTTCGCGATCACAAAGTTGCGCGTTTCATCGCTGGCGGAGGCCGTGGCCACTTCAGGACAGGCGGCGCGAAACTCGGCTATGGTCTGGCCGGAAAAGGATGGGACCAGCACCTTTTCGGTCTTGTCATATTGCCGGATCAACACGCAAAATGGCTCGGCCATCGAAGGCGAATCCTGCTTGATCTCGATGACCATTGGGTAATCAGGAAAGCGCTGGAAAACCTCTTCGACTGTTGGGATTTGTAATCCCTTTCCCTGATAAGGATAAGTTGCGCCTTCGTCCTGGGTCCAGTTGACGCCGACTTCTAGTTGTTGCAGTTCTTCCAGGGTGAAATCGCTGACAAGACCGCTGCCGTTGGTCGTGCGATCGACTGTGTCGTCATGCATGAGCACGATGTGACCGTCGCTGGTCATATGCGCGTCCATTTCCAAGACATCAACGCCAAGCCCCGCGACACCTTCCAGATGAGTCATCGTGATACCAGGCCATAATCCGCTGCCCGTATCGTCGGCATGGGAGGTCACCAGGGGATATTGATCGAATTGGTCAAACCAGGGGTATTGGTTAATTGATTGGCGCGGCCAAAGGATGAAGCCAAGGATCAGGAGCAGGATGAGTAGGGTAAAAAGCCACCAATAGCGTTCCATGTGCGGGATGATACGGCCGTTATGCCGCTGAGGTCAAGGTAAAAAGTAAATCAACTCAAAAGAGCTGATTAATGGCTTGACAAAGCGTCTCTAATGACTATAATCCGAACAGTGTTCGGAAAACGTATGATGTTCGAGAGTAGGAAATGGTAAGTCCAAGAAAAAAAAGAAAAGCACGCACGCGGCAGGAGATTCTAGACGGCGCACTGGCTCTCATTAATGAAGAAGGGCCGGATAATTTCTCGCTGCGAGCCTTAGCCAAGCGTGTCGATTACAGTCCTGCGGGTCTATATGAATATTTTGCAAGCAGGGATGAAATTATCGAAGCTGTTTGTGCTCAGAGCGATGGCACCATGCGCCAGTATTTACGGCAGGTTCCCACGGACTTGCTGCCTGATAAATACCTTGTAGCGCTCGGCCAGGCATACATTCAGTTCGCCCTGCAAAACGAGGCACAATTCATGCTGATGTTCTCGCGGTCTAGGGAAGGAGAGCGAATTCCTTATGAGGGGGTTTCCGAAGACGAAACATTTCGCATTTTATTAGACGCTGTCCAATCGGCTCTTGATCAAGATTATTTAAATTCGCAGCCTGATTTCGGCCGTGATGAGATCGCTTACGGGTTATGGGCGCTTGTGCATGGCATGGCTGTCATGCAGCTTACCGCTTTGAAATGGCTCGATTACGATTTTGATCGCGCCGATCGGGCCGTGTTAGAAGCTTTTATCGATGGTTTGAAAGCGGCCTAAAAGGAAGTAGTTATGGAATCAAAAACCAACACGCAGGATAAGGCTGCCGTCCCTGAAGAAAAAACAAGCACATCCTTCCTCTCCCTCTTCGGGCTGCGTAATTTCCGGCTGCTGTGGATAAGTGAGGCTGTTTCGGTCATTGGCGACCAGTTTTATTTGATTGCCCTTCCATGGCTGGTATTGAACCTTACTGGGGATGCTTTGGCCATGGGTACCGTTCTGGCCCTGGCGGCCGTTCCCAGAGCCCTCTTTCTGCTTGTCGGAGGCGCTTTGACCGACCGCTTTTCGCCGCGAATGGTTATGTTCGTCTCCAATTTCATGCGTATGGCCCTGGTGCTTTTATTGTCGGTCCCGGTTTTGAGCGGGAACATCGCTATGTGGATGATTTACTCGCTGGCTTTGCTCTTTGGTCTGGCCGATGCCTTCTTTTATCCCGCACAAAGTGCCATCATTCCCCGCCTGGTTCGTGATGACCAGCTGCAAGGGGCTAATGCCATCCTGCAGGGAACGTGGCAGTTGAGTCTCTTCGCCGGCCCTGTTCTGGCCGGTACATTGATTGCCATGATGGCCGGTGATGCCTCGGCTGGTGGGGATTTGCGCGGCATCGGCCTGGCTCTTGTCATCGACGGGCTTTCCTTCCTGATCTCGGCCGTTTTCTTGTGGTTTGTTGATGACGGAGGAACGGCCGTTTCCGGAGGAGGTGAGAAAGAAAGGTTGTTTGCCGCGATTCGTGAGGGGCTACAAATGGTTTGGCGGGACCCGGCCTTGCGCGCCTTCTTCGTCCTCATCGCCATTTCCAATTTCCTGATCATCGGTCCGCTCTCTATCGGCGTCCCTGTCCTGGCGGCGAACCGCTTTGCCGGTGGTGCAGCGGCGTTCGGCATCATCATGTCTGCGTACGGCGGCGGTTCGTTGTTGGGAACTATTCTGGCCGGTGTGCTGCCGCGTCCTCCGGCGAAACACATGGGTATTGTTCTTGGCTTGATCTGGAGCGGGCTGGGACTGGGCATCATCGGTCTGGGTCTGGCGCAAGCAACTTATATGGCTGCCGCCATCGCTTTGCTCATGGGTGTTGCTGAAGGATACGTGGTTATTTTATTTATCACCTGGCTGCAGCGGCGGACGACGGAGGCAGTGCTGGGTCGCATGATGAGCCTGTTGATGTTTGCCTCTGTGGGCCTGCAGCCGCTTTCCAATATGCTGACCGGAGCGCTCATCGGCTTGAATGCCCAGTTCCTGTTCTTGATCTTTGGTGCGCTAATGATCTTTATTACCCTGGTGTTTTTGTTCAATCCGGCAGTTCGTTCGATGGGAATTACGGCTCAGAGCAAACCTCTACTCTCCCAATCCGCTACAAGTGTAGAATAATCTTGACCTTAAAGCCCGTCGGTGGTATCTATGCGTTACTGGATCTTGAGATATGTCGATACGCCATCGCTTATTCGGACCGCCGGCTGTAACCCGGCTCAAGGAAGCCGGAGATATCTCCGGGTTGATGAAAGCTCTATCTTACGAACCTGATGGAGAGGTACGCCGGCAGGCGGCGCTTTGTCTGGGCAATATGCATGCGCACCTGGCGATTGATGATCTTATCGAACGGTTAGGCGCTGATGACGATCCCCAGGTGCGGCGGGCAGCGGCGATCGCCCTGGGACAAATTCGGACGGAGCAGGCTTTTTTGCCATTGATTACCGCTTTGCACGATGGCGATGAAGACGTATGCCGGGCTGCTGGGGAGGCGTTGGGCCGCTTAGGGAACAAAAAGGCTGTCCCCTTCCTCTTGCAGTGTTTAAAAACATCACCACCGGAAATCCAGGAAACGGCCGCCGGCTCCCTGCGTCATTTAGGCTGGCAGCCGGATAAGTCGGAGGATGCGGCCTATTATTACATCATCAGCAGGCAGTGGTCGGCCTGCGCGCGCCTGGGCGATGTTTCAATCAAGCCGCTGCTCACGCTGTTGGCCGATCCGCGTCATTCCCGCCAGCAGGTGCGGATTATCTGGACCCTGGGCCAAATTGGCGACCCGCAGGCAGTTCCGGCGCTGTTGGACGCGCTTCAAAACGGCCGTTCCGATGCCAGAAGAACGGCCATCGAGGCGCTTGGTGAAATCGGTACCAGAGAAGTAGTCTCCCCGCTCTTGTCCGCCTTAAAAGATCCCCAGCAAGAAGTACAATGGGCCGCCGATCAGGCGCTGCAAGGATTGGAACTTGAAGAAGCCCTCGAAGATGTCGCCGCCGGTTTGCGGGATTCCGATCCGGCAGTGCGCCTGGCCGTCGTTCGTTTACTCGGTCGTATTCATAGTGCTGAAATCAACGCCTGGCTGTACAAGTCCTTGTCTGACCCTGATCTGCAAGTACGTCTGCAGGTGGTTGCCATCGTTGCCAGAAACGGAGATGTGCAGGCCTTAGCCCAAGCGCTCGAGGATGCCGATGCCTCTGTTCGCGCGGCGGCCGTACGCGCCTTGGGACAGCTGGATGATGCGCAGGCGATTCCTCTGATCGCCGGCGCTGTCGATGACGAAGAGCTAACAGTGCGGAGAGCGGCTGTTGAAGCGCTGACTTTATCGCGATCCCCCTTGGTGGTTGAGCCGCTAATGGCCGTATTGAGAAGCCGCGATTCCCAACTGCGGCTGCAAGCGGTTCAAGCTCTAGGCGAGAGTGGGGATGCGGCCGTAGTGCCCGATCTGCAGCAAAATTATGCTGACGCCGGGGCTGAGACCCGCCAGGCCGTTCTTTTGGCGGTCTCTCAATTGGACGCAGCCGGTTCTCTTGACTTTTTTCAAGGAGCCCTGCTGGACAGCGACGATCTGGTGCGCGTGACGGTCGTTCAACTCCTGCAGACCTATTTCCCTGACGAGGCCTTACCTTCCTTTATTCAAGCGGCCTCTGATCAGGCTGCACCGGTGCGTGAAGCTGCTTTGCGTGCCCTTGCCGCCAATGCCAGCGATGAAGCCTTTGAAATGCTGGCCAATGGCTGCTGGGACAGTGACTACCGGGTGAGTAAAGCGGCCGTGGAAGGACTGGCCAATTTTGGCCAGGAAGCCTTACCCCAGCTGCAAGAAGCCTTAAGCGACCGGCGTCTCTCCGATCAGGCGGCAATTCACAGCCTGGAAATGATTGGAACTCCCGCGCTGCCGATTTTACTCGATGCCTTGGAACACGATCGCTTACCCGCAAGGCGTTCAGCCGCCAATGCATTACTCAATTTAATGGCCGGCGGATCTTTACCTGAAGAGGGTGTCCAGCAAATTCTGGCAGCTCAAAAGGCGCTGACTCTCTATGGGGACCCGCGGCGCATTGAAATATTGGAACAGTATGGCTTCTAAAATGGATATCGCCGAATTATACACTGCCGCCTTCAGGCAAGGACGCACCCTGTCCGATGAAGGACGGACTTTAACTTTTTCTGTGGTTCCAATCGGGCTGCTCTCTCTTCCCAGTGGACGCATCGTGGCTAGTGATCCTCTTACTGCCGGCCATCCTGAACCTTTTGTACAGACGGTGATACCAGGCCGCTATCCGGTAGAACTGTCTCTGGCTCGAGATGGCAAAGGCGCCGAACGCGTGGCCATGGCGCGCATAAAATTCACCGGCCGCCAACCCGAGGTGTGGGTCATGGCTTTAAATAAGGGCCAGAGCCAGTCGGAGCTTCCCGCAGGCGGCTTTTGGGGCTATCGCTCTGATTCGGGCACCGGCGCTTTTATGGACGCAAACGCAGCCTCTCGCGCTGACTTCGCTTATCTTGATGATATTGATTCGTTGCTGCTTGAACTTACGGCGAATTATAAACCTTATCGCTATTGGTTGGAGGTCCCGCTTGATAGGCGCCACAATGTGGTCATGTTTTCATCAGGGGAAGGGGAGGGGTCTTATCCCTCGTATTTCGGCATTGACGAAGCGGGCGATATCTGCGCACTGGTGACAGATTTCCAGCTCATTTAACGTCTTTGCATATTCCATATCTAGCTATCTGATACTTTGCGGTTTGAATAAATTTTGGACGCTGACATAGCCTGACCATTGTGACGGGTATGAAAACAGCTATTTTCCGCTTTCATCCGCTCTAGTCCGCGTACTTTAGCTAAAATTGTCAGGTAACCAGATTCAATCTAACCCTCAATTTTTGACCCGGTTAAGCTTTAAATCCAGAACCGGCGTACCATTCACGGCGTCGAGACCGCGCACGTGGAGAATATTCCCCTCACGGCGAATTAAATCTACTTCCGTAACGCCGATTGGGTTCGGCCGGTGAGGGCTGTGCAAGGCAAAGACTCCCTCTTTTGGCCGCTGTTTGTCGCCTCTAGGATGCTGATGAAGTTCGTAACCGCTTAATTTGTGGAATTGAAAAATGACCAGCAGCCGCTGATTCCCGATCAGCCCGTCCAGTCCGGGGCTCAAAGCCGGATCGACGATAATTTCCGCAGGCACTGATTTGATTTCATCCGGCCGCAGGAGTTCATTGACGCTGCTGCGCACGATCCCGATTGGTTTCAGGTACAACGCGGGCAGGCTGTTGATTTCAGAAAGTCCGGGTGAAAGGAGGGCTAAAGTCTCCTGAGCGAACTGCCGTGGCCAATCCCATTCCTGCTGCTCACTGATTTTCGCACATGTCTCGGCGCCGAATTCGGCCGTTACTCTCAAGGCGCGTGCTAAATCACGATCGTCGCGATCGGGGATGCATTCTCTCAACCTTGCAAGTTCTTCCTCGTTAAGAACAGCCTCGATCCCGTCAGCAGGGTTACCGGCCAACCAATTATCAACGGCTCCATAGCTGATCCGCAGTAGGACCATCAGTCTTGGCAGAATGATCGCCTGAAAGTCATGGCGGGCCAGCCAGAACTGCTCGTGCAGCAGGCGTGACTGGCTGCGCAGCAGCATATCCCAAAAGTCCCCACAAACCTGGGTAAAGACTGCTTGTAAATTTGATGACGTCAAGGATTTCCCGGTCATGTTTGGACTATACACCTGTCAGATTTGTAGGGCAATCTGCTGCCGATTTTTTAGCGGTGATTAAATTAATCCTGCGACTTCGTGACTGTTTCGTGATATTCGACCTACGGAAGCGAATGGGCGATTATACTAAGTAAGACGCGCGAGACGACAATACGAAATAATTATCAAAATAGCCCTGTGCGAACGATGGTTCGTCTTTGCCTAGGAAGGTGAGATTTTCAGGTGAGTAGTGATATGAATAAGAAGAAATTTCTTGTCCTTATTTTGATTCTGGGATTATTCCTGGTTGCCTGCGCAAGCCAGCGCTCACCAGCTACAAATTCTACCGATTCGTCGTCCGAATCCAATGGGGGAGCGAGGGTAGTGGCCACGCCGACCGAATCTCCTGACTTACCGGACCTGACTGAGGCTGGACCACCGGTAACGGCCGATCAGGTTATGAGCACGCTCTGGCAGTGGCAGGCGCTGCTAAACATCGATCAGGACGGCCAGACGGCCGTTTCAGATCCCCAAAGCTTCAGCATCATCTTTCAAGATGAAGGCGTCATGACTATTCAAGCTGATTGTAATGATGTGCCGGCCAGTTATGTGATCGATTCTGAAAAGCTGCGCATTATTTTGGGTCCTTCAAACATGACTTTCTGCGATGATGAATACCTGGATGTTGAGTTCTTGAACTATTTAAGTAAGACAATCGGCGGGACGCTGGACGAAGACGGAAGTTTGCGGTTGTTCACCAGTGATGGCGCGACATTACGTTTTAGCAATGCCGGTAAACCGACATCATCCGCATCAGACGCCGCTGTCGATGAGATAGCCAATCTCCTCTGGCAGTGGCAGGACCTTGTCGAAACCCAGCCGGCCGCACAGTCTATCGTCCCGAATCCAAACAAATACACTATTGGTTTTCGCTATGACGGCGCCCTTATCGTACAGGCGGATTGTAACGATCTTCAGGACACTTATGATCTACAGGGCGAGCAGATTTCCCTCACCCTGGATCAGGCCGCACTGGTTTTATGCGGTGAGGAATCCTTAAATGAAGAGTTCCTGACCCTGTTAAATGCGGTTGATACTTATACGCTTGTAGGCGACCGTTTGGAACTTAAAACGAGTAATGGGGCAACAATGGGTTTTGCCAGCAGCGGAAAACTAGCGGGAACTGTGGGCATATCACCGGCTGATATATCCCTGGATATCACGGGTATTGCCGAATCATGGCAAGCTTATGTCGTCCAAGAACAATTCTATCGTGACAGCATGTCCGCGGGCCTGGTTGGTTTGCCCGAGCATGTGCTTATTACCTTCAATGGCCGCACACCGCAGCATCTCAAATCGTCTGATCCGCTGCTAATGATCGTTCCCGTGGCCGCCTATGAAGAAATGTACAGGCCTAATAACGACCAGCCAATTACGCGGGTCATGAACCAGATCGGGTCGATGGCCTACAATTTGGAGCAGCTATCTCCGACCACTAGTGTGCCGGTATTGCCCCTGGAAAATGAAAGCGGCGGGACGTATGATTTGGCTGTGAGCACTGCCAAGATTGGGGCCAATCCCGTGAGTGCTGCCAAGAATGGGTTCCGTTTCGTCGGCCGTTGGAACCAGGACGACAATCCGGCGACGAATCAAGATTTGCGTTATGTTTACCAGGGCTTTACGAATGACGGAGCCTATCTGGTTAGTTTCTGGTACCCGGTTCGCACTGAAGCCTTGGACGATGATTCCATGGCCCTCTCACAAGAGAAGCTGGGCATCCTTAACAGCGATCCCACCGCTTCCGTTAACAACCTGGCGGTAATTCTGGACCAGTTGGATGATGGGGACTGGTTTCCCGAACTCAGCCGGCTGGACGCCATGTTAGCCTCCCTGCAAATCGAAGGCATGATTTCCTCCGGCGTTCAAGGAAAGACATGGGTATGGACGAGCCGCGGCCTAGGCGACAGCGATTCGCAGCCGGTAGACAATCCAACCCATTACACGATCAGCTATAACAATGACGGAAACTTTAGTTACCAGGCGGATTGCAATGCCGGTGGCGGCGGTTACAGTGTTATTGGCGGCTTTAACGGCCGTCTTCATCATGCGCTAGGTCCCGCCACGCTCGCTGCCTGCGCGCCGGATTCGCGAGCAGACGAGTTTCTTGGTGCTTTGGCGGCTGTTGAAAGCTATCGCTTGCTGCCCGGAGGGCAGGAAATGCAGCTCCTGCTGCCCACCGGTGATGTCTTGAGCTTTGTTGATGAGAATTTTGTGGAGATAGATATCCCCGATCCGCAGCCGGACGCGCCCACAGCCACTGTCACCGCAGATGACGGGGTATTTGTGCGCACCGGACCAGGTACGTATTATCCTTCATTGGGGGTGGCTTCCCTGGGCGAGACGGGAACCATTATCGGCTTAAGCGAAGATAGTCAATGGTGGGTCATTGAAGCGCCGTCCGTCTCAGCAGGCCAAGTCTGGGTATCCGCAGCATTAGTAGATGCTCAGGATGCTGAAAATGTGCCCGTTGTACCAACACCTTTGCTGCCGGCCCCGGTCCCTACGCTTTCTCCCGTACCGCCGCCAAGTTCTGACCTTAGTTTTACGGCCGTTTCCAAGGTCCTTTTCCAGGGGGACTGCACTGATTTATCATGGGATATGCAGAATATCGACGCAGTCTGGATTTATCCCGCCGGTTCAAATTATCAGGACTTTCCGCAGTCGGAACAAGGCTCGCATCAAGTATGCCTGGGGCAGACAACGACCTACGAAATGCGCGTCCTCCACGCGGACGGCTCCACAGAAATTCGCTCGCTGACGATCGAAGTCAACAAAACTTAGGAAATCAGGAAGTCAGGTAGTCAGGTGGCCAGCTGAAAACCTGACTATCTGACACCTGAAAACCTGACCCCTCTACTCCTCACACAAAAACGGATCCTTCCCGTTTGCACCATGATAGTCATAGACCTGGTCACCAACCTGGAGCTGGATCTGGTATCCGTCAACAAGAGCCTGGGTGTACATCATATCCGGGTGCGGGCAGCCCAGCGAACCGTCACTCCAGGTCACCGGTTCATAAGATAGCAGCGTGACATCTCCTGGTTTGACGCCTAATCTATCGACCAAGTCAATCGTTGCCGTATCGATCCTGCTCCGTGATTCCGTGTCGAACATCGCTTCCTCCGCCGGCACTTCCCCTACAGATTCTGAATCCGGGACATTGAGGCATAAGAAAGGATCTTCGCCGTCAGCGCCGTGAAAATTGAAATTCATGTCGCAGACCTGTAGCTGAATTTTATATCCTTCGCTGATAACATCGGCGTAACCCAAGCCGGGCTGCGGACAGCCTAAGGAAGAGTCATTCCAGGTGGCCGGCTCGTAAGAAATCAATTCGATAGCATTGAAATCAGCGCCAAATACAGTCACCAGCGAATTCTTGGCCAGATTAATGGCTCTTTGGGCGTCGGGATCAAGACTGGTTTCTTCAACCGGGACTTCTGTTTCCTCTCCCGAGGTGTCTTCATTTTCACACAAGAAAGGCGTGTTGCCATCCGCCCCATGATAATTATAGGTCTCGTCGCCGACCTGCAGTTGAATGACATAGCCGTCAGTTAGGGTTTGGATATACATCATATCCGGTCCCGGGCAGCCCAAAGAACTGTCATTCCAGGTAACTTGCTCGTAAGCAACTACCTCAATTTCCGTGGTTGGTAGACTGAGTCCTAATCGTTCGGCAAGGTCGGCTTTCGCGAGGACGATATTCTTAAGCGCTTGTTGATCTTTTGTCGGGTTCGTGGGCTGAAGTTGTAAATTCTCCTCAGCAGCCGTAGTTTCAGATGCGGATTCTTCCGCATCTGAACTGCTGTCAGCTGGGTAGGCTTCCGGCAGCTGGTTCACTTCTGCTTCAACATCTGCCGGATAGGCTTCAACCGGAACAGGCGTTGATGTGGCTTTAGCACCGGTTTCAATGGCCGTTTCGCCGGCAGTTGGTTCAGCCGCTCCTTCTTCCATAGGCGGCAAAATTTGCGATCCGCAGCCAACGGCAAATATTAAAACGAGGGCGAGTATGGACAATAAATATCTTTTCGGCATTTCTTCCTCACTTTCTTACACAAGATTGGTTCAATCTGTAAATATCGAATCATTCATGACGCTAGGCCAAGATTGGTTCAATCTTTTAGTATCGAATCACTCATAACATCAAGGCTAAGCTTGAACCAATCTAATTCCGCTTGAACCAATCTAATTCAAAACCGCTGCTATTATAGACGAAAATTCTCCCGGCAGGGTTCCCAATCAGGATCTGGAAATTGCACCGAGCGCTAATTTTGTTCTCGTTCAGCCCCTAACCAAGGCGGTTTAGAACCTCGCTTAGAATCTGGATTGACCGCGAAAATTCATCTAATTCGATATGCTCATTGGGGGTGTGGTCGAGGAGACTGTCGCCGGGGCCGTAAGCGGCGATGGGACAGTTCCAGATCGGACCGACGACGTTCATGTCCGAGGTGCCGGTTTTAAGTTTGAGGTGGGGGCGAACACCATTTTCACGAAAAACCTGGTTGAACGCGGCTACCAACGGCGAGCGACGGCCGTTCTGGAAGGCGGGCTCGTAACCGTAAAATTTAAGCTTGGCTTCCCAAGCCCATGATTTTACTTCCCTTTGAAAAGACTCCAGATCAAATGCCGGCGGTAGACGCAGCCCGATTTTAGCTTCGACCGTGTTATGAAAATCATCGCTGCCTGTATGAATCTCCCGCAGCGATGGCAGGATTTGATGAAACAGCCCTTCGCATCCCGCGTTGTATGACTCAATATGGGCTAGCAGGTGGTTCCACCATGCGACAGCCTGTTCGGCCGTTCCCGTTTGCGGACCGGCGCAGTGGCTCATCTCTTGCTTTAAGAAGTAATCGATCAGCAGCCGTCCCTTATAACCCAGCGTCAGGCCATCCCAACCGCTGGGCTCGCCGATGATGCAGAAGTCGGGCTGGTAACATTGAGCGGCGTAGCGCGCCCCTTTGGAACTGGCGCTTTCTTCTTCCACGGCGCCGATGACGACGACGCGCGTGCCTGGTTTCAAGGCTGTCTGGACGGCGGCGAAGAGAAAGGTGGCCAGCGGACTTTTGGCATCAACCGCGCCACGGCCATACAGCTTGCCGTCTTCAATACGCACCGGAATCTCACCGGGTACGGTGTCGATATGGCCCAGGAGGACGATCTCCCGCTTAATCTCGCCGGAACTGTTGGGAATTTCGCGAATAGCCACGGCATTCCCGGCCTCATCGATATGCGCGACGAGGCCGAGGGCGGCCATTTTATCGACTATCAGGGAAACGGCCGTGCGCTCCTTGCCGGATAAACTGGGTATTTCCACGAGGTCTTTAAGAAATTCAACTGCTTCGTCGTCGAGCATGTTTCATCCATTTGTAAGGTAACCTTCAGGTTGCCACGGGCTGAAAGAGATGATCGCCTTCGCAACCTGAAGGATGCGTTACAAATTGTTTAGCACCGTTTCTATGGCGGCAACGGCCGTATCAATCTGATCCCGCGTAATTACCAGCGGCGGGAGGAGGCGCAGGACAGTTTTGCCGGCGGTGAGGACCAGCACGCCTTCGTCCATCAACTGTTTAACAATAGGCATGGCCCGCACGCGCAGATCGACGCCGATCATCAGCCCCAGCCCGCGCATCTCACGAATAAGCGGCGAATCAATTGCGCTGAGGCGCTCTTTAAAATAAGAGCCCATCTCCGCCGAACGGCCGACCAAATCCTCTTCTTCGATAATGTCCAACGTCGCCAGGGCTGCCGCGCAGGCGAGGGGATTGCCGCCGAAGGTTGAGCCGTGTACGCCGGGCGTCAGGTTTTTAATACGAGGACCTAAAGCAGCGACGCTCATGGGCACCCCGCCGGCGATCGCCTTACCCAGGCAGAGAATATCGGGCAGGAAGCCCATATGCTCGGTGGCAAACCAGCGCCCGGTACGGCCGAATCCCGTTTGAATCTCGTCGGCGATGAGCAGCACATCTCGCTCATCACAAAGCCGGCGCAGCGCCTGAAAATAGGCGGGGTCTCCCGGATAAACGCCACCTTCGCCCTGCACGACTTCGACCAAAACGGCCGCGGTATCCTCATTTACTGCTGCGTACATCGCTTCGATATCGTTAAAAGGCACATGCGAGAACCCCGGCACGAGAGGCATAAAGGGTTCGCGGTAGATGGCTTTGTGCGTTGCCGAGAGCGCCCCCAGCGTACGGCCGTGAAAGCCGCGCATCGTGGCGACGATGCCCGCACGGCCGCTGCTCAGCCGCGCGAACTTTATCGCCGCCTCTATTGCTTCCGCGCCAGAGTTGCAAAGAAAGAAGCGGTTGAGCTGGCCGGGCGTTATCTCCGCTAATCTTTCTAACAATTGCGCGCGGCAGTCGTTATAAAACATTTCCTGGCAGGTGATCAATGTACTCGCCTGCCGCGTGAGGGCATCAACCAACCGCGGGTGGCTGTGCCCGATATTAGCGACCCCGATGCCGCCGACGCAGTCGATATATTCTTTGCCGTTTATGTCCCACAGCGCAGCGCCGCTGCCGCGAACCATCACCGCGTCCCGCTTACCATAAACGCCGCTGCTAAATTGATTTTCTAGCTTCATAAAATTAGTCATAACGTTCTCTCAAAGAATTACCTTTACACATTATCCTCATCATCCTATCCCTTGTAATCAAGCGACAATCGTGCCAACCCCGGCCAGGGCGCGGGAGATGGGGGAAGTGCAGCGAGCATCGCCGAGAATGACCTGTTCAACGCCGCCGTCTAGCGCTTCCTGGACAGCGAGAAGCTTGATGCGCATGCGCCCCTGAGCGGCTGTTTCCATGATCTTTTCAATTTCCCCGGCATCCACTGCCGGAATGAGGGAAGCCTCATCCGGAAAATCGGCCAGCAGGCCGGGCACGTTGGAAAGAATAACCAGCCGGCTCGCGCCCAAGGCCACGGCCGTCGCCGCCGCTGCACGGTCGCCGTCGACATTGATCGCCTCGCCTTCGTCACTAACTGCCGGGGGCGTGAGCACGGGTAGTATGCCCGCTTGCAAGAGCATCAACAGCAGCGCACTGTTTAGCTTATCCACCCGGCCGGTATAGGTATCGCGAATGACGCGTCTGCGACCGTTTTCCAAAGCACGAATCGCTTTTTTGCGTGGCCCGCACCAGAGACGGCCGTCCAGCCCGCTCAACCCAAGGGCATTGACGCCGCGCTTTTGCAGCATCTCCACGATCCCCTTGTTAATTCGTCCGCAGTAAACCATTTCGAATATCTCAATGGTCCGCCGGTCGGTCAGACGGCTGGTATAGCCGCTGGGCGAGGTGACAAACTGCGGGGGATGACCCAGCGCTTCGGCTACCTCGTTTGTCTCATGTGAGCCGCCATGAACCAATACCAGCCGCTGCCCACCGCTCACCAAACCGGCGATATCGTCGCACACCGCCTCCAGGTCAATTCCTTCACTCCCGCCAACTTTCACAACAACCAAATCATCCACCATATCACCTTGTCATCTCCCCAATTTTTATTCACTGCTGAAAAACGCGTGTGCTCCCTTATGCCAAACGCGCAAAGGATTGCGCGTCTACCTTGCCACCTGCGACTTGCCGCCTGCCACCTTATACCGGATGCAGCCCGGAAAACGTCAAGCCCATCGTCTCCGGCCAACCCATCATCACATTCATCGCCTGCACGGCCGAACCCGCAGCCCCTTTCATCAGATTGTCAATGGCGGAAAGAACAACCAGGCGCTGCGTTCCCTCTTCCACGGCAAAACCCACATCGCAGTAATTGCTGCCTGAGAGGATTTTAGGCTCCGGGTAGCGATAGATACCACGTCGTTCTTTGACCAGACGCACGAAAGGTTCCTCCGCGTACTGTTCTCGATAGAGGCGCCAGACGCTCTTTTCATCCACAACCTCATTCAGGAAGACATGGGCTGTACATAAAACACCGCGCACCATTTCCACGGCCGTAACCGTGAAATGGAGGTCAAAAGAGCCAAGAGCCTGGTTGACCTCCGCCTGGTGGCGGTGACCGGTTGGGGCAAAGGATCGCAGGCTGCCACTGCGTTCAGGGTGATGCGAAGCTTCGCTAAAGGCACTGCCTCCTTCGGAAGACCCGATCTTTAAATCAACCACCGCACGTTCAATCAAGCCCGCCCGGGCTAGAGGCAGCAGGGCTAGGTTAACGGCCGTAGCGTTGCAGCCCACGCCGCTGGCATAACGCGCACTGCTGAGCTCCTGGCGATATATCTCCGGCAGGCCGTATACGAAGCGCGGCAACCACTCCTGCGCGGGGTGTGGATTACCATAAGTTTTTTCGTATAGATAAACTTCACGCAAGCGAAAATCGGCCGAAAGATCGATGATGCGTTCCGCCAGGCCGGAAAAACGCTCGATCATGCCCGCGGAACGGCCGTGGGGCAGGGCCTGAAAGAGCATCTCCACCGGCAGCAGGTCATCCATTTCGCAGAATTTCAGCCCTGTCCGTCCGCGTAGATTGGGATGCAGGTTGTGCACGAATCTTCCCCCATAGCGCTGCGAGGTCACCTGTGTGACATCAACCTGGGTATGGTCCAGGAGCAGGCGCAGGAGTTCGCCGCCCGCGTATCCGGACCCACCGGCGATTGCGACCTTAGTGCTCATATTTCTGCCCCTGAACGGCCGTTGGGATTGGCAGTTACAATTTCACCGGGGCCGGCGGTAAAGACATAATCGACGATGCGCGCCGGGATATCGACGCCGGTGGGCTCGATGCTGTTGCGGAATTCCATCGTGTAGTTGACCTCGTTAACAAGCATCCGCCCGTTCGAATCTTGCAGCAAATCCACGGCCACAATGCCTCCGCCGACCGCCTTGGCCGCGGCTCGGGATAGTTCGTCGATTTCGGCCGTGATCGGACAGTTCACCGCCTGACCCCCACGCGCGGTATTGGTGATCCAATGCTCGGAGCGGCGGGTAATGGCGCAGATGGTTTCATCACCGATAACAAAAGCGCGAATATCAGCCCCTTGTTTTTCGATATATTCCTGTACGTAGAAGATGCTGTGCTGGTAGGAACCCAGCGTTTCTTTGTGCTCAAGCACCGCCTCCGCCGCTTCCCGGTCATTAATCTTGGCCAGCAAGCGTCCCCAGGAACCGACGGCCGGCTTTAAGACGGCCGGATAGCCAATTTCCTCAATTGCTTGTAAAGCGGATGCCGGTGTAAAGGCTATCTTCACCGCCGGCGTGGGCACACCGGAAGCGATCAAAGCCAGCGAAGTTTCCAACTTGCTGCCGCAGACCTGGGCGACGTGGGCCGTATTGATACAGGTGACTCCAAACGCATCCAGAATTTGCAGTGCGGACAAGGCCCGCGAGTGGCTGACACACCGTTCCAGAACGGCATCGTACTGTCTCCATAAAGCCCCTTGGTGCAAATCAAAAACAGTTTGCCGGACATCGATCATCTGCGGTGTGACGCCGCGCTGCTCGAACGCCTGGATGATGAACTTCTCTTCCGTACGAATTCGTGAATAAAGAATTGCAATATTCATTGCTTATGCCTTTGCCATATTTAATGCGCAATCCCTTTCGCTTCCGCTTTCGCTATCGAATCGGATTTCCGATTCGATAGCGAAAGCGGTTGCAATTAGGTTTTTATCTATTCTCCCCAATCCTCTTCGACCTCCGGCGCCAATTCCACCGCCAGGGGATCAAGAGCCACTATCTCCAGCTCCGCGCCGCATTCCATACATTCCAACACCTCGCCCACCATCACATTTTCGTCTACCGAAACCGTGCCACCGCACTCTAAACATTCAATTGCTGACATTATTTGGGTTACCTCCGTAACTAACGAACAATAAAAAAAGAACCTGCCTTGTTGGGGGCAGGTTCTGAACAAGCATTAGAAAAATGCCGGCCATGGCGGCCAGGCGCAGTCGGAACCCGCCGGATTGGTGTATGGCTTAACCTTCTTGCTCTTAAATTCACTTGCAAAGACGAATATTTGGGTCATGGTTCCTTAAAATAAAAAAAGCTCCACCGGTAATCTGGTGGAGCTTTTGAGTCGCTAATTTGCAGGAAAGCACAAATCCAGATCACCGTCGGGTGCCTGATTTATTCTTCTTTCCTTGCTTAGCAGCTGCGACTGCTTGTAAAATTTCCATCACGGGGAGCAGTTTAGCAAACTTCACCCTCATCTGTCAAGAAGTAATTAGTCCGGCCAGTTGCGCAGCATGCGTTCTGTTTCTTCAGAGTGGCCCATTTCATCGCGTACCATATCTTCCAAAGCAACGACCAGGCCTTTGTCGCCATATTCATCCGCCTCTTCGGCACGCTTTGTATAATCCTTGCCCGCTTGCGTCTCAGCAGCCAGAACAGCCTCTAACATCTCACGATTGTTTTTGGCTGGTTCTACCGGCGCGGCCACAGTTGTTGGTTCTCCGCCAAGAGCGACGATCTTGTTGGCCAGGAACTGGGCATGGAGTTGTTCGTCAGCGACTTCTGTCAGGAAGAAATCCGCCAGCTGTGGGCGGTAGGGGCCGGTTGCTTTCGCTGCGTAGGTGATGTACTGCGCGATAGCGCTTAACTCGTTGGCCAAATCTCCATTCAGATGCTCAATCAGTGTTTCTTTTTTCATTGATATTCTCCATTTGTACTGTGCCATTAATAAACTTATGCAAGAAAGACGCTCACATCTCTGACACTGTGACTCTCCCAGGCATCATAGTTGATTATAACCCATGTCTATCGAGTTGATAAGAGTCGCCCGCCGAGTCTCATAGGTGTTTTCTAAATCTCGCATAACTATGTGCTTGCAGGGGCGTGCGTGCATTAAAAAATATCCTATAATCAAATCGAATTTCCGGGGGTGAGATTGCACCCGGAGCTGGATTTTTCCCAACTGTTTTCTTGTTATTACCATTGTGACTTAAAGAGGAGAATATTTGATCATGTTAGGAACACGATTCCCAATACATAATAAACGCCTTGTTGGACTATTAATCCTGCTCATTTTTTCATTGCTGATAGTTAGCTGTGGGGGAACTACGCAGGAATCAACTTCAGAGGATGTAGCACAACCCGCTGAAGCTGAAACCTCGGGAAGTGCAGAGGTCGAGTCAGCCGAGGAACCCTCAGCCCCGGCAGTGGATGGTGGTACGCTGCGTGTGGCGATGCAGCCTATCGTCAATATTGATCCAATAGCTATTTCGTCGGACAGCGAGGTGTTGGTGGCTAATCATGTTTATGATTACCTGATCGATATCGACGCCCAATCAAAAATTGTTCCCCGCCTGGCAACGAAATGGTCTACAGCCGATGGTGGGCTTACCTATGTGTTCCAGCTGGCCGATGGCGTGAAATGGCATGACGGAAGTGATTTCTCAGCGGCCGATGTTGTCTGGACCTTTGAGCGCCTGCGTTCGACGGAAGGCACACCAACGGCCGATCTCTACAACAATATTGCTAGTATTGAACAAACTGGTGACCTGGAAGTGACCTTCAAACTCTCAGAGCCCAATTCCTTCTTCCTCTACGATCTCAGCGATAATCACGCCTTGATCCTGAAGGAAGGGACGGAAGATGCGCATACCAATTTTAACGGTACCGGCCCCTTTAAAGTGGAAAATTACAGCCCCGAGGATCGTATTTCATTGGTTGCCAATGAGGATTACTTCATTGAAGGACAGCCTAAACTAGATGGTATTGATATCATTTTCTTCAATGATGATTCCGCGGCGGTTGATGCCTTGACTGGCGGCCAGATTGACCTGGCGATGCGCATGCCCACGGCCTTGTTCCAAACCCTTGAAGAAACACCGGGCATCAGGACCTTCAGCATTCCCACGAATGGCTTTGACCTGGTGCGCCTGCGCTCGGATCGCGAGCCAGGGAATAATCCGCTTGTCATTCAGGCGCTCAAACTGGCTACGGATCGCGAGGCGATATTTAATGTTGTGCAGCAGGGATATGGCGCTTTGGGCAATGATACGCCGATTGGCCCGCTCTACGGGGATTATTTCGATCCCTCAATCGCTCCTCTGGAACGCGATGTCGAGACCGCTCGTGCGCTGCTGGCCGATGCCGGATATGATGAAAATAACCCTTTGTCGCTGACCTTACATACGCCTGACACCGGCGGCCGTCCCGATCTCGCCGCCGTATTAAAGGAACAGTGGGCCGAGGCTGGAGTAGAGATTGAAATTAGCGTCGAGCCGGAAAGCGTCTACTATGGAGACGATGGCTGGTTGGAAGTTGATTTAGGCATCACGGGTTGGGGTTCTCGCCCTTATCCCCAGTTTTATCTGGATACCATGCTCGTCAGCGATGCCAAATGGAATGAATCCCATTTTAGTGATGAGGAGTTCGACCAGTTGGCGGCGGAAGCGGCAAAGACCCTCGACGACGGCCGCCGCGTATCCCTTTACCGGCAGATGGAACGAATACTCGTCGACCGCGGGCCGATACTCGTGCCCTACTTTTTCGCCCAATTTGCGGCGATTAACGACCAGTTCACCGGTTTAGACCTCAAAGCGTTTGCCGGCAGGACGGACCTTCGCGAGGTCGGATTAAGCGGTTCATAGTCCCAATTTCATGACTGTAACGCAGAGCAGCAGTCCTGCAAACTCAGGCGTCGCCCCCGGCCGGGGGCGACGCCTTCTTTCATCATTCCGCGTCCTTTTTGACAGACCGGTAACCGCGTTTGGCACATCGATATTCTTGCTCTTTCTATTCCTGGCCGTCGCCGGTCCCTGGTTAGCCCCCTATGGATCGAATGAGCAGATTTACAGCGATGCCCGGCAGCCGCCGTCGCTTGCGCATTGGTTCGGCACGGACCAACTCGGACGCGATGTTTTCAGCCGAATCCTGTACGGTTCGCGCGAAGTACTCTTTGAAGCAGGTCTGGGCACGCTCATGGCTCTCTTTTTAGGCATGACCTTAGGCCTCATTGCCGGTTATCGCCGGGGTTGGATTGACGAACTCTTAATGCGTTTTTTCGACAGCCTGCTCGCTCTTCCGGCGCTGTTGCTGGCGCTGCTGCTTTTGGGAACAATCGGCCGTTCGCGTTACAGCGTTTTAATTGTCATTGTTATCGTTTATACACCAATCATCGCCAGGGTCGCGCGCAGTGTCGTCCTTTCCGTTCGTGAGAAGGCTTTTGTTGAAGCGGCGCAGATTCAGGGAGAGTCGAGCCTGCACATCATGTTCCGTGAGATACTGCCATCCGTGATGCCCGCGCTCACCGTCGAAGGGGCACTGCGCTTTTCTTATGCCATATTTTTAGTCGCTTCGCTTGGATTTCTTGGGGTAGGGGTCCAACCGCCGAGCCCTAATTGGGGTCTTTTGGTTTCCGAAGCGCGGCCCCATGCCGCCCAGCTTCCCTGGTCCCTATTTTTTCCTGCCGCGGCGATCGCCCTGGTAGTGATTGGCGTTAATCTAATGGCCGATGGCATCAAGCGCATCTTGATGGGTGAACGATGAGCGACAGCCCGCCGGTTCTGGATATCACGAGCCTGACCGTTGCTTACGAGAATGAGGATGTCTGGCAAACGGCCGTTCGTGACCTTGATTTGCGAATCGAGGCCGGGCAAACTTACGGTCTGGTGGGCGAATCAGGATCTGGGAAAACGACCGTTGCTCTGGCCGTGATGCGTTATCTGGGCAGCAGCGGCCGTATCGTCAGCGGCTCGATCCTCTTTAACGGCTTGGATATGGTGGCCCTGAAAGAGGAAGAACTGCGCGGTGTGTGGGGAAAAGAGATTGCCCTTGTCCCCCAAAATCCACAGTCCGCGCTCAACCCATCGATGCGTGTCGGCGAACAGATCGCCGAAATCTTGCGCCGCCATGCAGGGCTGGATCGCCGGGAGGCGATGGCCCGCGCCGAGGAACTGCTGTGCATGGTTCGCGTACCTGATCCTCAGCGGGTTTTGCACAGCTATACCCACCAGATAAGCGGCGGTATGCAGCAGCGCGTGCTCATCGCTATGGCCTTGAGCACGGAACCCGCGCTGCTGATCCTCGACGAACCGACAACAGGGCTGGATGTAACCACCCAGGCGGCAATTCTGGATCTGTTTCGTGAATTAACGGCCGAACGACAGACGGCCGTACTCTATGTCACTCATAACCTCGGCGTTGTTTCAGCGCTCTGCGATCGCGTAGCCGTCCTATATGCCGGCGAGCTTGTCGAGGATGCTCGAGTAGGAGAGCTGTTCCATTTCCCATACCATCCTTACACGGAAGGTCTTCTCGATAGTATTCCCCAAATCGGCCAGAAAAAAACGGAAGCGATTCTGCACGCGATTCCAGGTCAAATTCCCCCATTAGGAGAACGGCTGGAGGTCTGCGTCTTCGCTCCACGCTGTGCTCTGGCCATCGAAGAATGCAGCACCCAAAGGCCGGACTTGGAGACCGCTGCAAGCGATCACCAGGTGCGCTGCTATCGTTGGCGCGAGATCTCCCGCGGCGAGATTACAACCCATCAGAGCGCGCCGGATTTGATTCCTGTGCAGTCGCCCGGTGATGGAGAAACCGTCCTGCTAACCGAGGATTTGAAGGTCTATTATGGACTCAGGCGCTCACTGACGGAAATGCTTCGCAGACAGCCTGGACGGGTGGTTAAAGCTGTTGACGGGGTTGATCTTACACTGGGGAAAGCCCGAACATTAGGCATTGTCGGCGAAAGCGGCAGCGGCAAGACGACCCTCGCCCGTGCCGTGGTCGGCCTGGCTGAAAAGACAGATGGTGAGATTCAACTCCTAGATATGCAGCTGCCTGCCGGTTTATCTTCCCGCACACTGGATACTTTACGCCACGTGCAGTATGTTTTTCAAAATCCTGATGATGCGCTGAATCCCCATATGACCATCGGCCAGACTTTACAGCGCCCTTTTATTTCCTTACTGGGGATGAGTTCCAAAGAGGCGGCCGGGCAGGTTTCCGAGATGCTGCGAATCGTTCGTCTGCCGAAGAGTTACGCGGATCGTTATCCCAACCAGCTGAGCGGCGGTGAAAAGCAGCGTGTGGCTATAGCCCGCGCTTTCGCCACTTCTCCCGATTTGCTCATTGCTGATGAACCCGTTTCGGCGTTAGACGTTTCAGTTCAGGCTTCGATCCTCAACCTGCTTAATGATTTGCAAAATGAAACTCGTAATTCACTCATCTTGATTTCTCATGACCTGGCTGTCGTTGGCTATCTGGCCGATCAGGTCGCGGTCATGTACCTGGGGCAGATCATGGAAATTAGCGACGCAGCCCGCATCTTTGAAGCGCCGATGCATCCCTACACGGAAGCGCTCCTGGCTGCAATTCCAACGATCGATCCGGATTCGGCCGTTAGTCATCAAGAACCTCTGCAAGGAGATGTCCCCAGCCAGATTGACCCGCCTTCCGGTTGCCCATTTCATCCTCGCTGCCCGCGCGATTTGGGCGACATTTGCCGGACAGAAGAGCCTGTGTGGCAAGAAAATGAATTTGGCGACCGCATTTACTGCCACATTCCCCTAGGGGAGCTGCAAAGTGTGCAGCAAATGTTGAAGGAGGCGTAGCAGTGGCAAGATATGTAACAAGGCGCGTCTTGTTCTTGCTGCTGACGCTCCTTCTGACTTCGTTGATTATTTTCACTGTCACCCAGTATTTGCCGGGTGATGTCGCGCGGATTGTTTTAGGGCGTGAGGCCGGTGAAGAACAGCTGCAGGCTTACCGTGAGGAGTTTGGCCTTAATGATCCGCTGCCTGTCCAGTATCTGAATTGGCTGACAAATTTCGTGAATGGGGATTGGGGAATCTCTTACAGCACGCGCACGGAAATTTTTCCCCTGGTGATGGAACGCCTCCATAACTCATTAATGCTGGCCGCTCTTACCATGTTCATTGGGGTTCCTCTGGCAGTGCTGTTGGGGGTTATTGCCGGTCTAAAAGAAGACAGCAGGTGGGATAATCTGATCAGTATCAGCTCGCTCTCAGTCGTCGGACTGCCTGAGTTCGTGACCGGCATTATCCTTATTGAAATCTTCGCCAGGAAATTAGGCTGGTTTCCTGCGAATTCCTCGATTGAACCCGGGTCGACGTTTATGGAGGCGCTGCCGATGTTGGTTCTGCCGGCGATGGCGGCCACGCTTGTCTTACTGGCCTATATTGTGCGCCTGACGCGGGCCGGGGTCGTGGAAGAGCTGCGAGAGCCGTACGTGCGCACCGCGGAATTAAAAGGACTCTCCAAATCGTCTGTTGTTTTCAAGCATGTACTGCGCAATGCGCTCATGCCCACGATAACGATCGTCGCCATTAGCTTTGGCTGGATGATCAGCGGATTGATCGTGGTTGAAAATGTTTTTAACTATCCTGGGGTGGGAAGATTGATGGTTTTTGCTATTGACCGGCGGGACCTGCCGCTGCTGCAAGCCTTGACCATGGTGACCGTTCTCGGATTCGCGTTGGCCAATCTGCTGGCTGATATTCTTTACGCCTACCTGGACCCGCGTATTCGTCTCAGTTAATTGTTGGCGATCAATTGAGTTGGGGTAGTGGGAAACTGCCTGCCGGGGCGTACCAATCGAAAAGATTGACGTCGTGGTTGGCGCGTCCTTCCTGGACGAGCACATCTACCAGGTCGTGGTCATTACAACCGGCATGCAGGCCGCAAATGACCGCTTCCGTAAAGCCGCCGCCTGAGTCGCTGGAATCTCCGACGACGCGCCCAAAGACATGATAGGTCCCGATGGGAACAGCGTTGGAAAAGCGCGTCCAGCCTTGTTCCGTGCGCATGGAATACCGTTCATTATTCTCTATATTTAGGAAATAGATGTCTATGGCCGGATTACCAGCCGCCGGGTAATTGATATCCCCTTCAATGACGCCGTAACCCGGGATATCTGTTGCCGGCTTAGGCGCTTCAAAGAGGACGCCGAGCCGGTCGCCAAAATTCTGACCTTGCTCGTCGCTTAACTGCCACCAGGTCTGGTAAATGCCGGGGATATCTGGCGATTGTACGCTGACGCTAACTTCTGTTTCTTCCCCAGGCGGTACGATTTCGGCAATGGCCATGGCTTGCCATTCGAGTGGATTACCCTGGGAGAAGTTCGATTTATAAGTGGGTGTCCAGGTGCAGGTTCCGGTATTGCGTACGCGCCAAATCTTGACGAATGTATCATCGCGTTCGACGACCGTGTAATCCGGTATGGAGATATCTTCCACAAATTCAGCATCATTTTCGCAGTCTGTTGAATTGACCGGCATCGAGGAACCGGTGCTCACATCCTCGGCAACGGTCAAGGACTTGACCATGTCATCAATATATGAAAGAGCCTCTTCGTGCGATGTTGAAGTGGGGAGGGGATGGCGAAGTCGAACCATGTAACGGCCGTCTGCGCTCATGCCATTGAAGATGTAATACTCTTGCGCTGCTGAGATGTCTGACCCATCACCGGCGGCCGTCACACCTCTAAATCCGGAGCCATTCTGATAAGCAATCCTGATTAAATCTGATACGGGGCCATTATCCAGCAGGTGCACCAGCCCTAAGTCGTCATCCTCCAGGGAGATCGTTTTCTTTTGCTGCCATTCGGGAATAGCTTCAAAAAAGTGCCCCGTCTCATCGCGAACGGGCTGTATCTGTAATTCCGCATCGGATGAATCTTTGGATTGGTGGTGGAAGCGGACCGTGACAAAATCCGGTACTCCCGTCAGCAGGGTGACTTCACCATTAGGACTGTCAAGGATAGCCGGGCTGTATTCGATGGAAGGAACGCCGCTCAAACCCTGATCATAGCCGAGCACCAGCCCTTTTGCTGTGAAAAAGATTGGCAGCGTAATCGTCGGGAAACTTTCGTCAGGTTGGACCAGCAAGCTGCTCATCATGTCATCGATTAACGAACGGCCGTCTCCAAGGTCAACACTGATCCAATTACCGGTACCGATCTGCGCCTTGGCGCTGTGGTCGACTGCTGCACCATCATATCCATCGCTTACGATTGGATTATCAGCTTCATCACTGCTCACATTGGAGATGGGTACAAGCGTCGCCACGTAATAGCGCCCATCCTCGGTTAGGCCCTGGTAGGTATAGAAAAGGGAATCGTTTGTGGCCAGGCTGTTATCGTGATCGACATTGGTTAAAAAGCTGATACCGCTGCCATTTTGGAAATCGATGTATTTGGGGTCGGAGTGATAGCTTTCAACTGCCTCGTACATGGGCAGGAAGGGTAATGCACCTTCGATTTCAGACGGCCGTTCAGCGAGGATTGTTCTTAGCTCTGCAATTTCGCCTGCGGCCGTTTCCGAAAGCGCTTCATACTGTTGAACTGGAAAGATATAAAGCACAGGAGAAACTTCCAGGTCGCCTGCTTTAAGCTGGATCTCCAGGTGCTCAGGCTGCACATAATCCTCGCCTGGCGGAACCGGCGGGTGGTGCACGGTCGTTCCCAGCGGGCCTAAAGTGGCTTCGTCGAAGGTAAATTGAATACCTTCAAATGACACCGTCGGCAGCGGCTTAGCGGTCGATTCTTTCATGGTAGTGGGCGAAGGGCGTGCATCAACAATCTGGGCCGGTTCCGATGGCTGCGGAGATGGGGTATCCAAAACCTCCACCGGCGTGCTTCGGCAGGCGGGGATTACAAACAGCAAAAATAATAGAAGCGCCAGTAACCACCAGCGCCTACAATAATAATTCACGGACCTTTTTACTCTTCCATAATTAAACGCAGGCTAAACTACAATCGAATGCCCGGTCAATTCTTGTGACAAGTATAGCAGATTTTTAAGCTATCAAGATCACTCTCACAACAATCTCAGCCATAATTTGCTAAAAAAGAACGAATTTTTGATAAAAAAGCCGGTTTTTTGTAAAATAATTCGCATAGTCAGTAATAAATTCCCACCCAAGTAAACAAAAGATGGCATCTTTGTAATTGGGGAGGGAGATTGGAAATAAAAAAAGGCTACCGTAATTTCTTGGCAGCCTTAGAAAAATCGCTTAAAGCGGCATTCGGGACTCGAACCCGAGATAGATGCTTGGGAA
>JBJYWP010000181.1:0-23875 GCA_046259485.1 Promineifilaceae bacterium (SeqCode)
CGCTTTCCAGAATGCACCTGTCCGCCCGGTCCTTTTGCCTGAGAGATTCACCTGCCTATTGCAGGCTTGCCCCTTCGGCGATTCGCACCATTGTGCGAATTCTCTCCCGAACGGCCGTTTTTATTCACTTAGAAATGAAGCTGATTTGAATTTATTCTAAAGCTTGTCACGCTATATGGCAAGAGGGAAAAGTTTTTAATCATTTAATGGTGCGAATAAGATAATGATTGGCCGCATAGTTTGCCCTATCGACGCCTTATCACGATAAAATAGCAGCATGACCATAAACCATCCGACCATCAGCCAAAACGGCGTTATCCGGCCTACAAATGTTGAAGTGAATCTGGACCGCCTGACACAAAACTATGAGGCCATCGCCCGACACGTTTCCCCGGCAAAGATAATGGTCATTTTGAAAGCAAATGCCTACGGACATGGCATGGTAAAGGTGGCACACCACCTTGTCTCGATCGGCGTTGATTATTTGGGCGTCGCTGTTCTTGAAGAAGGGATTCTGCTGCGCGAGTCGGGGATTGAGGTGCCCATTCTCATCTTGGGGGGAATTCTCGGCAATCAGGTCCCCTTATTCCTTGACAACGATTTAACCTTGACGGCTTCCTCGATAGAAAAATTACAGCAGGTTAACGAAGCTGCGAAAGCGCGAAATGTTAAGGCAAAAGTGCATCTAAAAGTGGATACGGGCATGGAGCGCATCGGTGTTCATTACTACAGCGCTGATTCCTTGCTGGAACAATCTTTAACCTGCACACATGTTGAAGTTGAGGGCATCTATTCCCATTTCGCGAATGCTGATGCCCTGGATCTGGAGTCCGCACGTACACAGCTTAAGCGCTTTAAGCAGGTTTTGTCTTTTTATAGTGAGCGCGGCCTGCCCTATCCTCCCCTGCGCCATATGGCTAATTCCGGGGCGATTTTGCAGTTGCCGGACAGCCATTTCGACATGGTACGCCCCGGCATTCTTTTTTATGGCGTCTATCCATCCGCGGAAGTAGAGCGTACAGTTGCCGTCCGTCCGGCTCTGTCCTGGAAATCACGCGTGGTTTATTTTAAGGTGGTCAAGCCGGGCCATCCGGTGAGTTATGGCTCTACCTGGCAGAGTGATCGCTTGACGCGTGTCGTCACCGTCCCCGTTGGTTATGGCGACGGCTATTTCCGATCGATGTCCGGAAGGGCAGAAGTGCTTATTCGCGGCAGGCGCTATCCGGTTGTCGGCCGTATTTGTATGGATCAATTAATGGTCAATATTGGCTGGGAAACGGCTTACAACAATGATGAGGTCATTCTCTTGGGTGAGGATGAGGCTGCAAGCACCGCTATCCCCTGTGAAGATCTGGCTGAGTGGGCGGAAACGATTCCCTACGAAATCCTGACGAATATTAATACCAGAGTGCCCAGACTATATTACGGGGGTGATTACGGTCCGAAGCGGTCAAGTATAGGAGCGTAGAAACAGCGGCACCCATCTGGATGGGAACATTCTTCATGGGGCAAGAGTGGGACATCTTCGAATGAATAAGCCCCTTCCATTGCTTTGCAGTATGGACAGCTGTCACGGTTGGCCAGAATCCGTACCCCGGTCGCCAGCCCATTTTTAATTTTTTCCAGCGCTTGTTTTTGTTCTTCGTATTTATCTACTGTCTTACTTTCGGCCACTTTGAACTCCTAAAAAAAGCAAATCAGCTTTTCAGCCGGCCGGCCAATTAGCTCCGAAACCGCATGGCCGGCTTATCGAGTTGCTGATATTTGCAGCAATTCAATAAGGGAATTGTACGGTTGCCGGTGCGGATTTACAAGAATTGCATCCGCCATGCTTAAAAACCCATTGCTCAACGGCCGTCTGGTGTTATCATCAAGCTGAAGCGCGAACAAGCTAACATACAGGAGACGACGAATGGGCTTCTTGAAAAAGATATTTGGTGGTGGGGAAAAGAAATCCTCCGAGTATGTGGATACACGAGGCGTTTATTTCTACGTCCGCTGTGATAACTGCGGCACCATCGTGAAAATACGGGCCGATAAGGAATACGATCTTTCACGCGAAGGGGATGGATTCTCCTGGCATAAGACGATCGTCGATAACCGTTGTTTTCGCAGTATGCTAACAGTTGTCTTCTTGGATAGTAATTATAATGTCGTCAGTGCTGAAATTAGCGGAGGAGAATACGTCACCGAGGAAGTATTTAACGAATTTCTACGGGCCGCTGAGCGTGACGCAGTAGAAGAGGATGTCTCTTCTGAAGAAGAGGCTTCTGAAGAAGAAGAATAAGATCACGATTGGAGAGTCTCGTCAGATCTTAACCAGGGCAGCTTAGCATGGGAAAAAGGCATTATGTCTGAAAAGATCATCGTTTACACATCCACATACTGTCTTCATTCACGCAGTGTTGTGCGCTTGCTTAAAAAGAACAATATCGAAGCTGAAATTATCAGCATCGATGGCAATCCCGAAGCGCGAGAGAAGGTGATGGCGATTAATCATGGGAATGCCAGCGTGCCCACCATTGTTTTCCCTGATGGTACATATTTAACCGAACCATCGTCCAGCCAGCTGCGGGCTAGGTTTAATTTACCGCAATCCAGTTTAAGCGAACGACTGAAAGGGATACTCGGAAAAGACGATCAACTTGAGGAATCCGGCTGAGACGTTAAGAAGAATTGTGGTCGTTGTCCCGATCCTGGCGGCGAAGAAAATAATAGAGGGTAGCCGAAATCATGCTCGCTGATCCTAAAATGCTCCAGCTTAAAAAGTTCAGCCGGCGAGCGATTTTCTCCTGCTGGCGTTGACTGGTTGGATCGGGCCTGGTCTGCATCACCAAACGGCCGTTTTCAGCCATTTCCAGCAGTCTCAGGATCCGTGGAGGAAGTTCCAGGTAAGGCCGAATTCCTTCCAGCAGCATTTCCGCGCTTAAGTCGCTAAACTGTTCTTGTCTCTGGGATCGCAGCAGTTCCCGCCCGTATTTTTCGACCGTGTGCCAGGGGTTAATATCCGGATTAAGCTGGGAGACAAGACCAATGACCATGCCAAAAGCGCGCCCCAGATAGATGAAATCCTGCGGTATCTGGAAGGGCATATCGAAGAGCAGATCGCGAAATTCGCCGGTTAATTCCTGGACCTCTTTTGGATCGGGACGTGACATTTCCAGCAGCTTTCTACCCCACATATGATCGAGCAAGGTAGCCTGCGCTTCGACAATACGCTCGATGTCCGCGCCGGGTAGTAGGAACCCGAGATCTTGATAGGTTTCCACCAATTGGCGTGAATCGCGCTGCATCACACCAATCATGACCTTGCGCAGCTTACCGCCCATCAAGCTGGGTATTTCACCAACCATGCCGAAATCGACGAAGACGATCTTAAACGGCCGAGTTCCCGGCTGGCCCTCCCAGGGCGCTTGCGGTTTTACGAAAAGATTGCCCGGATGGGGATCGGCATGGAAAAAGCCTTCTTCAAAGACCTGTTTGAAATAGGCGTCCAATAAAACATTGGCTACGTCTTTAGGGTTAATGCCATGGTTTATCAATGCGGCAACATCGGCCATCTTCAAGGTTTCGACATTCTCCAGGACGAGGACGCGCCTGGTTGAAAATTCGCGATAAACAGCGGGGATTTTAATACGCTTGTTCCCGGCATGAATCCGCGCCAGCCGCTCAGCGTTGCCGGCTTCGGATTCGTAGTCCAACTCCTCCCATAGCGTGCCGGCGAATTCCTCCATAAGAGCCGGGGCATTTGCGCGCCGGCGAATCGGTGGATAGCGCATCAGGATGCGCGCGACGACTGCCAGCGCCGCCAAATCTGTGCCCACCATTTGTTCAATATGGGGACGTTGGACTTTTACCACAACGGGAGCACCATATTGATCGTTCTCATTTTCCGGCAGCAGCCAGGCGCGATGGGCCTGACCCAACGAAGCGGCGGCAATGGGTTCTGTTTCAATATGCGCGAAATAGCGGGCTGGATCCCCAAGCTCCTCGAGTATAACGCGCTCAATTTCGGGCCAGGGCACGGCGGGAACTTCATCCTGTAAGGCTTTAAGCTCATCCGTAATTTCTTTGGGCAAGACATCGACTCGCGAACTGAGAAATTGGCCAAGTTTAATCAACACGCCGCCCATCTCTATGGCTAACAGCCGGAAGCGATGGGCCAGGCGCCGGTGACGTGCAGGACGTGTATGGCGCGCAGAATAGCCCAGGAAAGGAATCCGGCTGATCAGTAAGTCCCACCAAATGACGTGCAAAATCAACGCGCTGAAAAAAGTGATGATGCGCCGGTAACGACTGCTTTGAAAGAGAAGGGAAGTTTTGGTGGGGGTGGTTGTATCCATGGCGCGACGCAAGAAATAATACCTCTTTTCTATTTTATACAGTCAGATTAATGAAAACTCCCTGCGCCGGCTTCGGTTTAACTTGATGATAAAAATGAGGCTCCGCCCAATTTTGGGCGGAGCCTCTCATTATGCCCCATAGGGGACTCGAACCCCTGTTTCGGCCTTGAGAGGGCCGCGTCCTGGGCCGCTAGACGAATGGGGCCAGGTAGGCGAGATTCTAACAAACGGCTATATCCCTGTCAAAAAAGCGTGTGCGCAATTAATGCTTTGCCGTAACATTAGGGTCTCATGGAAGAAAGCCTGACAAAAAAGGGTAATTGGACCTGGTTGATGGTCGCTTTGCTGGCTCAAACAGCGTGGGGCGCTTATCCAGTGATGGCTCGTTACTTGCAAACCGTGAGCCAACTGCCAAGCCTGTCAATCCTCGCCCTAGGAAGTCTAGTCGCCTTACTGGCGGTGTCCATACTTTTCTTACCTCGCATAAAAATCAGTGATTTTAAATCGAAACGTTTGCTTGTATTCGCACTGATTGTCCTGGCGCGCGGGGTCACGAATTTGTTTGCCGCCCGCTTTACGTTAGCTATCTATGTCCAGTTGATTACCATGTTGACACCCTTCCTTGTCGCTTTGTTAAGTACAATGGTCTGGCATGAACGCTTACCCAGGTATACCGGCCGTGCGCTCATTCTGGGTCTAACAGGCGTGCTGCTGATAATCGGCGTTGACTTTTTGGGAAGCCAGGCCGCCTCGCCTGCCAATCGCACCGATTGGTTAGGTATCTCATTAGCAACAGGAGGGAGTTTATTACTGGCCCTGTATATGATTGCTGTGAGACGTTCTACCTTTCATAATATCCGGGGAGAGGCGCTGCTCCTGGTGCAGTTGGTTTCCCTGGCTTTGGGTGGTTTTTTGCTGAGCCTGTTGTTGGGCGAATCGTGGCAGCAGTGGCGCACGATCGATGCCTTTGATTGGTTTATTTTTGGGCTGTTAGCTGTTGGCGTCCTGGCCGGAGCGAATATAGGACAGATTAGCTCCATTCGTCATCTCGGAGCGGCTTTGGTTAGCAGTATTATGCCCTGGCGCCTGGTGAGTGTGCTGGCGGTATCGGCAGTTTTGCTGGATGAACGCCTGACATCCATCTGGCAATTTGCGGGCGTTATTCTCGTCATCACAATGGTATCCTGGTATTTGTGGCAGCAGCGAGAATGAAAGAGACTGCGGGGTCCCTTAGGAAGGTGTTATAATTGCCAGTCCCTGATTTGGTGAAGTCCACATTTCGCGACACACGATAATTCCAACGTTTGAGGCGATCAATTAGCTTGAGAGTGACCGGAATTTATGAGTTTTTTGGAAGGATTGAACGAAGCACAAAAAACGGCCGTGATGGCGCCGCCGGGTCCCGTGTTGGTACTGGCCGGCCCCGGCAGCGGGAAGACGAGAGTCCTCACTTATCGCATCGCTTATCTGATTGAAGAATTGAAGATCCCGCCCTGGGAGATCATGGCTGTCACTTTTACCAATAAGGCGGCGCGTGAGATGCGCCAGCGGCTGGAGGCTTTGTTGGGCGAGCAGCCGCGCGGCTTGTCGATGGGCACCTTTCACGCCACCTGCGTACGTATCCTGCGTCGTGAGACAGATAATCTTCTTCATTACGGCCGTGATTTTGTAATCTTTGATACGGCCGATCAGCAGCAGGTTGTTAAACAAGCTCTCAAAGACCTGAATCTGGATGACAAGAAATTCCCCGTCAACAAAATGCTCAATAACATCAGCAATGCGAAAAATGAGCTGATTACGCCGGAGCTGTATGCGGCCAGCAATTACATCTCCGAAGTTACACGGCGCGTTTACAGCCAGTATCAAGAACTGCTGTGGGCTAATAACGCCATGGACTTTGATGATTTGCTTATGAATACTGTGTTGTTGTTCGAAGAGCGCGAGGATATTCTGCAAAAATACCAATCTCGCTACCAGCATATTCTTGTCGATGAATTTCAAGACACGAACACGACCCAATATACACTTTTACGCATGCTGGCGGCTAAACACGCCAATCTTTTTGTCGTCGGCGATTCCGACCAGTCTATTTACAAGTGGCGCGGCGCTGATTTCCGCAACATCCAACGATTCCGCGAGCAGTTTCCCGACGCGCAGCATATACTGCTGGAGCAGAACTATCGCTCAACACAAATTATTTTGGATGTGGCCAAGGCGATCATTAAGCGCAATCCCAACCGCGTGCACAAAGAACTCTTCACGGTGCGCACGGGTGGCGTGCCCATTGTGATTCGCGAAGCCTATAACGAGCATGAAGAGGCTGAATTCGTGCTGGATAAGATAACGGACCTCATGCTGGAGGGTTATTCCGGCGGTGATATGGCCGTGATGTATCGCACGAACGCCCAGTCTCGTGTGTTGGAAGAAAATTTTCTGCGCGTGGGCTTGCCTTACCGGGTTGTTGGAGCGACGGAATTCTATAAAAGGCGCGAGGTGAAGGATATCATCGCCTATTTGCGTGTCGTGCACAATCCTGCTGATTCAGTCAGCTTCAATCGTGTTTTTAATGTGCCGCCCCGTGGGATCGGCGCGAAGACGCGCGAGGATTTTATGGCCTGGGCTTCAGCGAAAGGCTGGCAACCGGCCGAAGCTGCCGTGCGTCTGGCTCTCGATCCTGACCTTCAGCATCCCTTCAACGGCCGGGCGTTCAATGCCTTAAGTCACTTTGGACAACTGCTTGATGCCTGGACTGCGCTGGCTGATAAAGTGACAGCGGCTGAATTAATTGACGCGATCGTGGAACAGGTTGGGTATCGGGTTTACCTCGAAGATGGTACTTCTGAAGGGGAGGAACGCTGGGCTAACGTGATGGAATTTCGCGGCGCGGCAGCCGAGAATTCAGATTTGACGCTTGCTGAGTTTCTGGAGCAGGTGGCGCTGGTGTCAGAGACGGATAATTTGGAAGAGTCGGCCAATGCGACAACGTTGCTAACCCTGCATGCCGCCAAGGGTTTGGAGTTCCCCATTGTCTTTCTGACCGGCCTGGAAGACGGTCTTTTGCCGCACAGCAGGTCCCTGGATGATGGCGAGGAGCTGGCCGAAGAGCGGCGCCTGCTTTATGTTGGAATTACGCGCGCCAAAGACCGCGTATATATCAGCCACGCATTCCGGCGCTCTTTCTATGGCGATAGTTCGGTAAGCACACCGTCTCGTTTCTTAAGCGATATCCCGCTGGATTTAACCGAAGGGAGCAGCGCCTCCGTGCGCAGGCGAAACAGCATATCTCGGGCCAGTACCTGGTCGGAGAGTGGGGTAAGCAGTAGGGGACAGCGACAAACGAGGCGCCGTGCTTGGGAAGGTGATCAAGAAACCTTGTCTGCTGCCAGCGGTCAAAAGCCGCTGCCTGTACCGCGAGCTGAACTGGATGATGTGCAGGTAGACCCTCCGATCAGGCGCAAGAGCGAACCGCAGTATAGAACTGGGCAGCGGGTGCGCCACGCGCGCTTCGGTGAGGGGACTGTCATTGAAAGTAAGGTGACCGGCAATGATGAAGAGGTCACCGTTGCCTTTCCGGGGGACGGTATTAAACGCCTGGCCGCCTCTTTTGCGAATTTAGAAGTGTTGGACTGAGTAGGCTGCCAAAATCCAGATGCATTACCTCATAGACGGACATAATCTTATCGGCCGTATGCCTGATATTGGGTTAGAAGACCCTGACGACGAGGTAGAACTTGTATTACGCCTTCGCAGCTGGGCGGCTCGCTCGCGAGGGAGGCGGGTGACGGTGATCTTCGATCGCGGCCTGCCCGGCGGGAAGGATAGGGGGTTGTCAACCGGGAAGGTTCAGGTTGTTTTTGCATCTGGGGGACAAACGGCCGATGCGCTGCTCATCAAAAGAATTCAAAAAATTAAGAACCCGCGCGAAGCAACCGTGGTAACAAGCGACAATCAAATCTTACACGCAGCCGCTGAGCGCCGTATGCCGGCTCTGAGAGCAGAGGAGTTTGCGCAGCAGCTAAATCCATCAGCAGTTTCGGCAGAAAATGAGAGTTTGGTGAATGATGAGAACGCCAAAAAACCGGCGGATGATCGAGAGTTAAGCGATTCAGAACTGGAAATGTGGCTCAATTTGTTCGGTTCGCAAAACGAATAATAATACTTATCCAAAATTTGATTAATGGCTATTTAGTGGGTAGACAATCATCTAAAAATGGTGTACGATAGTGTCAAGCTTAGTCAGGTCAGAGGAACTCCTCCCCCCAAACTGGCACGAGAGAAACGCGACTGGAACAACCCTGGCTAGGCCTAAGTTAATACCCGCCCCTCCCTCGACCTGGGTATTAACTGATGGCTTGACGCACTGCCCTCCTGGTGCAAAAGCCGCTAAACCGCCCCTCCGGGGGCGGTTTTTTTATTCCCTTACTGAGGTTGGCAATTGGGGTAAAAAAAGGCCACCGCGGGTGGTGGCAGCGTTGTGGAGTGCAGACCTTTAGTAATTATTCGGCATCTGGGGCGGTCCCACAAGATCGCCGGCCAAGACCTGCCTTCCCGTTTTAAGATAGTTTGACTCACGACGCCCTGCCACCAGAGCGATAGCCTAATACCATCTTAGCAGAAAGTGCGCCGCTTATGAAGATCGGTTCGGTGAAAAATGGGTGACAATTGCTAAGCCGCGTCCTCATGGGGCAGTTGATATAACTCTACCAGTGTCCCCCCGGTTGCTCTGGGATGGATAAAAGCGAACTTAACACCATCATGACCGGAGCGTGGTTCTTCGTTAATCAGCTGTACGTTGGCTTTCTTGAGCTGATCCATGGTCTCCACGATATTATCGACTTCTAGACAAATGTGGTGCAGGCCGGGGCCCTTCTTTTGCAAATAACGGGCCACACCGCTGTCGTCATCGGTTGGCTGCAGCAGTTCGATGTTGCTGTCGCCGACCGGAAGGAAGGCGACACGAACTTGTTGGTCCGCCACATCCTCGACCTTGCTTACGCGAAGCCCCAGGGCATCGGCCCAAAATCCGGTTCCTTCATCTAGATCTGGTACCACGATAGCGATATGGTTTATCTTGATAGCCATGATTCTCCTTCCTTTAAAGATTGTATCCTGGCCGGTATTCGCCCCATACCTGGCGCAAGGTATGGCACATTTCTCCCAGGGTCACATCGTTTTCAACACAGGCGATGAATATGGGCATCAGGTTTTCATCCCCGGCTGCAGCCGCTGCTAACCTGGCTCTCAGTTCGCTGACTTTCTGGTTGTCACGGCGATCCCGCAGTTTTACCAGACGTTTTCGCTGTTCAGCTTCAATCGCCGGATCGAGTTTCAGCGTGGAGATGTTTAAATCCTCCTCGCCTTCGATGAATCGATTGACGCCCACCGCGGTGGCCTGACCGGTTTCTAATTCACGCTGTGCTTGATAAGCTGCATCTTGAATCTCACGCTGCACGTACCCGTTTTCTATTGCCGAGAGCACCCCGCCCATCTCATCGATAGTTTTTAGATAAGCCAGCGCGCGTTCTTCCAGGTCATCGGTAAGTTTCTCGAGGTAATAAGAGCCGCCTAACGGATCAACGACGTCGCCGGCGCCGCTTTCATAGGCTATGACTTGCTGCGTTCGCAGGGCTAACTGTGCCGCTTCGGCCGTTGGTAAGGCCAATGCTTCATCGCGGCTGTTCGTATGCAGGCTTTGTGTCCCGCCAAGAACGGCCGCCAGCGCCTGGAGGGTAACGCGCACCACGTTGTTATCCGGCTGCTGAGCGGTGAGGGTGCTGCCGGCGGTTTGGGTGTGGAAACGTAATTTCCAACTCCGCGGGTCTTTGGCGCCAAAACGGTCGCGCATTATGCGCGCCCACATGCGCCTGGCCGCTCTAAACTTGGCGATTTCTTCCAAGAAGTTGTTGTGTGCGTTAAAGAAGAAGGAGAGCTGCCGCCCAAAACGATCAATATCCAGGCCGGCATCGATGGCCGCCTGCACATAGGTGATGCCGTCGGCCAGGGTGAAGGCTATCTCCTGTGCAGCGGTGCTGCCCGCTTCGCGAATGTGATAGCCCGAGATGGAGATTGTGTTCCAACTCGGCACTTCGCGACTGCAAAAATCAAAGATATCGGTGATCAGGCGCATCGACGGCCGTGGTGGAAAGATATAAGTGCCGCGGGCGATATATTCCTTCAAGATGTCGTTTTGTATTGTCCCCCTGAGTGAACGCATGGGCACGCCCTGCCGCTTGCCGACAGCGATGACCATGGCCAATAGGATGGCCGCCGGCGCGTTAATGGTCATGCTGATGCTGACCCGATCCAGGGGGATGCCGTCGAGGAGGATGGCCATATCATCAAGCGTGGGAATGCTCACGCCAACCTTGCCGACTTCACCGGCTGCGAGGGGATCATCGGCATCATAGCCGATCTGCGTCGGTAAATCGAAAGCGATGGAGAGGCCCGTTTGGCCCTGGCTTAATAAGAATTTGTAGCGTTCGTTGGATTCCGATGCTGTTCCAAATCCGGCATATTGGCGCATAGTCCAGAAACGGCCGCGGTACATGGTTGGTTGCACGCCGCGTGTGAAGGGGTATTCACCTGGAAAACCTTCCTGCTCGAGATAGTGTTCAGCAACGGCGCCATCATCGATCGCCGGTGTATAGAGACGATCGGCAGGGATGCCTGACGAAGTTACAAACTCTTCTTTACGCTCTGGGAAGCGTTGTATTAACGGATCTACCGATTCTTTCTGCCAGCGTTCTTTTTCGTCCTGGATACTCATATGGGTACCTGAATTGCCTCCATGAAAACGGCCGGTTTGTGGCTCAGAGTCCTTACACGGCCGAATTTGCAGCTAAGGATAACATGATTGCCACATTATATGAATGTTATTTCAGGCGGAGTAGGGAGCGGGTTGGTGATTATTCTTGAATCTTCTGATCTCTAACTTTCTCCATACTTTTGGTGCCCTAACCCTATTGAGACAGCCCAACCTTACAAAATTAGTGAATTATGTGTGTAAGATAAGAAAGAGTAGCCAATTTTACGAAGGAATGATTATAATATGATTGTTGTCGCGGAGAGTGCAATTCAATAAATTTTAAGCCAATCCGCAATATTTATAACTTAGTCCTCCTTTTTCTCCTCTTCCCGAAAAGGCTCTGCTCCCGCGGAGCCTTTTTCGTTTCCAAGTATTATAATTATCATCAAGCATATTGAGTGGTTTTTGGTAAGGGATGGGATCAATCATGGATTTCGATTTGGTAATTAAGAACGGCACGATTGCCACCCGCGAGGCGACCTTCAAAGCGGATATCGCTGTTAAGGGAGAGCGGATCGCGGCAGTGGATCAGAATCTCCAGGGCAAGAAAGAAATTGATGCGACCGGCAAACTGGTGACGCCGGGGGCAGTGGATATCCACGTGCACATGCAGATGCCGATCGGTAATTTTGTCTCCGCGGATGATTTCTATACCGGGACTAGAGCCGCGGCATTCGGCGGAACCACGGCGATCGTCGATTTCGTAGAGCCGCGCACGGAACAATCCATGGTTGATGCCCTGGCCGAACGGAGGGCCTTGGCGGATCCAAAGGTTGTCTTTGATTATGGCCTGCATATGACCATTGGACCAAATGAAATCGCAAAACTCGATCAGGTGCCCGAAGCGTACGCCGCCGGATGCGGCAGCTTTAAACTGTATATGGCTTACGGCCTGCGCCTGGATGATGGACAGCTCTTGAGAGCCTTCCAGGCGATCGCCGGAGTCAACGGTCTGGCGGTTGTCCATGCCGAGAATTGGGATGTGATTACGACGTTGATCGCCCAAAATCTCGCTGCCGGTAATACGACCCCACACTGGCATCCACGCAGCCGCCCGGCGCCTTTTGAGGGAGAAGCGGTGGCTCGTGTGGTTGAACTTTCAGCTTTCACCGGGGCCAGGGTGCATATTTTTCACGTCACCTGCGAGCAGGCGGTACAGCAAATCGCTGCCGGACGGGAGCGTGGATTACCGGTGACTGGGGAGACCTGCCCGCAGTACTTACTGCTAACGCAGGAGGTTTACGATGAGCCAGGCGTGTTGGGGGCGCTGCCGGTTTGTGCACCGCCCATTCGCGAAGAGGAACAGCGTGAAGCACTCTGGCGTGCTTTAGCAAACGGTGATTTGCAGGTTGTCACTACGGATCACTGCCCGTTCACCAGTGCCGAGAAAGCGACCGGGCTTGGCGATTACAGCAAGATTCCCGGCGGCGTCCCTTCGGTAGAGAGCCGGTTTGCGGCCGTTTATAGTTACGGTATCGGCAGCGGCCTGCTTTCTTTAAACCAATGGGTGGATGCCTGCTGTACAACCCCGGCCGAATTAGCGGGCTTTTCCAACAAGGGCAAAGTCCAACCCGGCTTCGATGCCGACCTGGTTGTATTTGATCCGCAGCGCGAGGTCGTTTTGTCGACCGAGTTTTTACACGAGCAGGTTGATTGGACGCCTTATGAGGGGGTAGTCATGCAGGGCTGGCCGGAAACGACGATCAGCCGCGGCCAGATCCTTGTGCAGAACGGCCGTTTTGTGGGCCAAGCGGGTTACGGCCGGTTTGTTGCCCGCAGCTTTGATTGATCAAGGGAAAGATCAACTTCGCGCATTGAAGGGATTTGTCAGGTTCATTGTTACTCGCGGTTTAACATTGGCAGCGGCTTTGGTAACGGCCGTCTATCTGACTATCCTCATCACCAATCTCGGCGGGTACGTCGATTCTATCATCGCAGCGCGCATCGAAATGCAGGTCGGCATGATGATGGCCGGTGGCTGGTTAATGGATCTACCGGTAGAGGAGAGGATGGACCGGGCTGATGAAGTCATTGCCGCTATGCAAGATGAGGCCGGCTTAAACGACCCCCTCCCGATCCGTACAGCCCGCTGGTTGGGGGATGGATTAACGCTCAATTGGGGAGAACCGGAGAGAAGGCAGGACTACGGCCTTATTGCATCCGGTCTGACAGTTCGTGACGTTATCGTTGATAGATTATCACGCACTCTCTTAATCTTTGGCGTGGCCAATATCCTGATGTTTGGCGCGGCATTGCTGTTCGCCCTGGCACTTAACCGGCGATATGGGGGGCTGCTCGATCGCTTATTCGTCTTACTGACTCCCCTCTCATCGGCACCGGCCTGGGTCTACGGCATCCTCCTCAGTATATTCATGCTGCGGTTTTTTCATTTCTCCCCGAGCGGTCAGCTGCCTTTAGATTCCTGGTATACAAAAAATAATCTGACCAGTATATTGATCACGCTGCGTCAAATGCTGCTGCCGTTCATTGCTATATTTCTCGCCGGATTTTTCCAAACCGCATACACCTGGCGTAACTATTTCCAGGTGTACAGCAACGAAGAGTATGTGAATATGGCTTACGCCAAGGGGCTGCCGAAAAAGAGGGTCGATCGACAGCACATCCTCCGCCCGGCGCTACCGGCCTTGTTAACCAGCTTCGCACTGCTGTTAGCCGTACTGTGGCAAGAAGTGATCGCCCTGGAATATTTTTTTGATGTAGAAGGGATCGGCCATTTATTTACTGTCGCTCTAAATGCTTATGATACGCCGATGATCGTTGCTATCACCACGACCTTTGCTTACTTACTCGTCATCACCTTTTTTGTCCTCGATATTTGTTATGTCTTAGTTGATCCGCGCGTCCGTATAGGCAGTGAGAAACAGGACGTCAACGTCATTGAGAGCAGCCGCAAACCTTTCTGGCAGCGAATAGGTAGCAGCAGCGTGACAACGGGCTCGAAATCCCGCCGGGGATTTTCTATGCCGCAGTTCGAGTTGTCCGGTATAGCCTCCAGCACGCAAGAATTCTGGCTAGAGATTAAACGGGTAGCCAGAGAAATGCGCCATTACCCGGCAGCTCTTGTTGGCCTGGCTATTATCGCTCTTCTATCTGCGTTATCAATCTATGCCGTGATCGCTCTTCCTTATCAGGAAGCAATCACGCTGTGGCGCACGGATAAGGGGACCTGGGACCGTGTTCCCAGGGAGGCGCCGCCTACCTGGTTGAATTACTTTGTGCGCCGGGATTTTCCGGAGACGATATCTTTCAGTTCCGCATCCGGCGACGGCAATAAAGAAATAAGCTTGATTGGCGATGAGATTACCGACGAAACCTATACTTTTACCTTTGACTATGATTACGGAGACTTTCCTCAGGATATCATCGTTGATATCAAAGCTGATTACGAAGAACGGGGACCTCATGTCACGCTAACATGGGTCTGGGCGGATGGCACGGAAAAGGAGTTAACCAGCTATAAACCCCGTCCCGTCGATGCTTATTTCGTGAGCCGGGATAATCATTTGCAGCATCGTCTAGATAGTGAGGTGCCCCTCCAGGCTTTATTCCTTGGGTCGGACGGGCAGGCGGAAGAGCCTGTGCCAGGTACTTATACCATGCGGGTCAATGCATTACATTTTGAACCCGGCTCCGACCTTGATGTCGATGTCACGATCATGGGACAGGTGTATGGACTGGCAGGCACAGATGCCAAAAGCAGGGATCTGATGATCGCTCTATTATGGGGGACACCAATTGCCCTCGCTTTTGGCTTGATCGCGGCTCTGGTCATTTCCGTAGGCGGCATGACCATTGCGGCCGCGGGTGCCTGGTATGGCGGTTGGGTCGATCGGGTGGTGCAATTTCTAACAGAAGTGAATTTAATCCTGCCTTTTTTGCCCATCGCCTTAATGATTTTTACCCTTTATTCGCGGAGCATTCTGACTATTCTAGGGGTGACGATCGCCCTCTCATTATTTGGCAGCGCGGTAAAGACCTTCCGGGCGGCCTTTCTGCAGCTGCGCGGCGCACCGTACATTGAGGCTGCGCGAGCTTATGGGGCCAGCAATTTACGCATTGTCGGCCGTTATTTGATGCCGCGCCTTCTCACAATGCTGGTGCCGATGTTGATTGTCCTCGTGCCCACATTCGTCTTTTTAGAGGCGACGCTGGCCTTTCTCGGTATGAGTGATCCCCAGCTGCCGACGTGGGGTAAACTGGTTGTGGCCGCGCTCTCTTATGGCATGCGGGCAGACGCGGCACACCTGATAATCGCCCCATTTGGGCTGCTGTTTTTAACTGGTTTTGCCTTTGCCATGGTGGGCTTATCCCTGGAACGCATCCTCGAGCCACGCCTGCGCGAAGCCTGATAGCGCCTGTTCCAAAAAACCAAGTTGTAAACGAAAATAAAAACTCGCAGATCTGAATTAGAGCTGCGAGTTTTTTATATCAGGCACTGGTCTCTATTGAAAAAATCCAGCCTAAATCCTATGGCAGATCACTCAATGCTTTCAGGAATGCAACAATGGCCGTTTCTTCATCCGGCGTCAGGCCCAAGTTACCCAACTCGGCCGTGTTGACATTTTGTGGCACTTCCGGCGGCGGCCAGCAGTCTGCAGCCAGGGCTTCCGCTTCCGTAAAAGCGCCAGGCCACACCGGTTTCACATCGCGTGTGTTGTAGAAGTTGACAAGCCCTTCCAATGTTTTGAAGTAGCCATTATGCGTGTAAGCTTTTTTAAAACCCTCGTACGGCCGTTTATCCACATTGCGCAGGGTCGGCACCTTTTGCTTGCCCCACTCAGCCATGTAGATTTCTTCCGAATATCCAGCCTTCATGAGAAAGCCGCCTAATCCCGGGTCAACGAAGGTAGGATTACCGACATATACTGGGTTATCCGGATTTTTCGGAATTCCCAAATTATCAAAGGTGAAATCGGTGAAGAGCGCATCCTGACCATTAGCAGTATGGCAGAGATGGCATTTGCCCTTGCCGCGGAATAAGGCATAGCCACGCTGTTCTTCTTTTGACAGTTTAACCTTTCCATCAAACGTCTGGTCGAGTTTAGAGTTAAAGGCGTTGACTTCCGGTGAGCCCTCATAAGCAGCGATCGAAAGTCCGACATTGTCGTAAGCCATGTCGGACGTCGCCCGATCCGCTTCGGACAGAACTACCACGCCCCCTGCTTTCGCGCAGGTCGATTCGACACCGTCCGGCCAGTCGATAGCACAGGCTTGTTCTCCCCAGACATCTTCAAATGAGACTAAATAATCTGCGTTACAAACGCGGTAGACGACGCAGGCTGAATCCGGCAGAGCCTGTTCGACCGGATTCAAGAAAGGTCCAAGCGCCTGGTCAGCGGCTGGGTTACCCAGTTCCTTGCCTGTGGCACGGCCGTCCCAGAAATTACCGCCGATAAATAATCCTTTTTTGTCCATGTGGAAAATCGGGCTCAATGTGGCGTAGGCTGCGCTGGGGGGGGCGATCGCCAAAGCTGTGCGGTATTGAGCCCTCATAGACCGAACCGTACAAGTTTGTTTCCGAAAGGGGTCCTGTAAATCCTACTTCCGGTCCATGGCAGTAGGCACAGGATTGGTTTTGGTTAATTGAAAGATTTTGATCGAAGAATATGGAATTCCCTAACTGATCTATGGGTGTAAGCGGGCCATCGGCGCCGGCAATAACGACAAAGCTGATAAGCAAAAAGACGGCCACGATTAACGAAAACGATAGAGTTCGTTTGCTTTTCATGTAGAAATCCTCCTTCTAGTAGAAAAGACACTCATTACAAATTGGCAGGGAACTTCATGGACTGGGTCGATTTCTGCGCCAAATCAGAGGCCTGTATTGATCGAAGTTTAACTCGGGTCGTCATCAAGAAACAATAGGCACCTTGCTTTAGGATTATCGATCAGATAAGCCTATGAAATTGTGGAAACAGAGATTGCATGTGGGTTCTGTATATCTTAACAGAGTAAAATATTGTGGGGTCATGTGATGAATGTCATAATGTCCGGCGCCATTCGTCATGGGAATATGAATAGGTCGTTATGGCTACTATAACGGGAACAACCCTCCTCAAAATAAAAAAGGCCAGAGTTTTTACACTCTGACCTTCGGAATCTCGATGGGCCATAAGGGACTCGAACCCCTGACCAAGTGATTAGAAGTCAGGTACTCTGTCAACCGAGCTAATCTCCATTACCAAAGCTGTGTTAGCATACTAACGAGAGAATTATACAGGATAAGCCCAGGGAAAAGGGGTTTTGGCATGATAAAAAGCCTTTAAGTGGAGCGAGGCACACGTTCGGAACCGCCAATGCTTGACGAGATTTGCACAGCACTAATCCACAACCAAGAAGCAGCGTTTGGAATTGATGCTAATGAATGGCGACGTCATGACTCATCTAGATACTCCCCAGCATAAGGAGGATTGCTAAACAGGTACTATGACATACAGAGCCAGTACTTATGCCTAACGTGTTAACCCTCGCTCCATCCGTACATTAAACGTAAACTTATTACCCGTCAACATTATCTTATCGTATATTATTGTTGGGTAGGAAAAGGATTTGTTGATGGACGTGGCATGTATCTTCAACCACGTTAAAAAAATTCACGCCTTCAGAACGCAATTAACCCCAATAATCATTTACCATGAAAGTTACGAACTCTGAACAATACAGCAGGATTGTTAAGCAGAGTTGGTTTTCATTGGATGCATGGTCTTAGAGGCAGCTAAATGATAAACCGAAAAGTACCAACCGATAGGAGGTGTATTATGGTATGTAATGATGAAATGGTAGGAGCTATTGAGCTTAATGACGCTGAACTTGGTTTGGTAACTGGCGGACAAGATGGAGGGTATCGCGACCGTGGATTCGGCCGTCGTGGTCTAAATATACTAGGCACCCCTTTCCCAAATACGGAGATTGGCGTAGGTTATGGTGGAGGCTACAGTGGTTCTGTTGCCTTTTGGAGTCCGCAAGTCGGATTTGCTGCCAGCTGGGGAGGAGGCTTTGGCGCCGGCAGTGGCCCGAACGGCGGCTATGGTAGCGGTTATGGAATCACTGTTGCATACAGTGGTCCAAACGGCAGCTATGCCTCAGGTTATGGTGGTGGATTTGGTCTTGGTTGGTAGGTCATGGGCTATCCTTGAATTTATTTAGAGCAAGCTTGGAAACAACCATGACCTACAGATTGAGCGGCAAAACTACCTGCGCCAGCGCATTTCTTGCAAAGTAATGAAAAGCTAGTGCTTAGTTAAATTGATTATTGAACCTTTACAATTGGATAAAGTCTTTTCAATTTGATACGTGCATCCTCCGTGGTGAAGCGCCAATCTACACCTACTTGCTGTTCATTGCGCTGATTCTGCCAGACGCTTGCTTTTTCTGTCACGGTTTGAATATCCGATATCCTGGACTTCAAACACTGCCGCCACATAACAGACAATTCGCACTCGGCAATATTGAGCCAACTCGCATGTTCCGGTGTGTAATGCCACTCAATCTTGGCGGCGATACGTCTTGCTTCAGCTGGCGGAAAGCGTTCATATAAGCATGCCGGGTGATGAATGTTCAGGTTGTCGACAACCAAGACGATCTTTTTGGCGTCTGGGTACACCTCATCAACCAGTTCTTTCAACACCTGAGCGAAATCCAGTTTGGTACGTCGTTCACTGACCCACACACGCCTGAATCCTTGTAACGGTTCAATGGCCAGGAAGAGCGCACATTGCCCATGCCGTTTGTATTCATAGTCTTCCCGCCTAGGCTGACCTGGCTCGAGAGGTAGAGAGCCGCGCGGTGTTGAGCGCAACGTCTTGGAAATCTCGTCCACGCAGACTTGTGGGTATTCTGGGTCATAGGGACGTTGATAGACGTCCAGGATATCTTCCATCTTGGCCACAAAACGGGCGCCAGGCTTGGGAATATTCCACGATTTCACCTGCCAAGGCTTAAGTTCATTTTTTTGAGCGCGTCCCCCACGGCCACATGGCTGATAGAGTCGATGACCTCCATCTTTACCAACCTGTCAGCCAGCAGACGCAAGGTCCAACGGTCATATCCTTCAGGTGGGTCACTGCAAGTCAGGGCGATCAGGTGCGCTTCTACTTCGCCATCAATCTTTGGCTTGGCTCCAGGTCGCGGTTTCTCATACAGGCACCATCCAATCCGCCTGCGAAATAGCGCTTTTTGAGATTAGAGACCGTACCCTGGCTGACCATGGCCGCTTCGACTACCTTTTTGATCGTACGTTTTTGACCCTGGCCGCGATCTAACAACAGCAGTGTACGGGCTCGAGCTATGACGCGGGCTGAATGCGTGCCGGACTTTATCAATTGTTCAAGTTCAGTTCGTTCGTTCTTTTGAAGATAGATATGTTTCTGTTCGTACATACCCCTGTTTTGGGAGGTTTTGAAACTATTGCAATATTTAGCTTAACTAAGCACTAGCTGTATTTAGTCGCTTCACAACAAGCATTTCATCAATTATAGAAACTTCACCCTGTTACGATGGTTTTGGGCTTTTATCAAGTAATATCATAATAATCAATTTCACGGTAAATTCACGCTAACTGTTAAATAGTTTACAGAAATATTTTAAAATATAATTTATTTTATTGTAAGTTGTACAGGCGCAGTTTTTAAAGATATCGGGAGCTTTCTTATTTAGAAAGCAACGCAAATTACGTCGACCCCGGCTGCTAATTTTAATATTGGCAGATAAAGAGGAGTTCTCGTGTATCTTAATCCTAGAACCAACAGTGTCGAACAAAGAAATAATGGTCAAGCCCCAATATCCGTAAAACGCGGTATCTTCCGGGCGGAAGCCCTCCAACATTACATTGAGAATGAGGAGAAGGTTGAACTGCCAAAGGTTGTTTCACCAAGGTTTTTCGTCTTTTTGTGGATAGTGTCGCTGTTCTTAACAGCTGTAGGACTGGTGATTTCCTTCTGGCCGTTGATCCAGCAGTGGATTGAGAATTGGACATGAGGCGAGTACCGGTCGTTTTACAGATGACGCCCAACGAGTGTGGGGCAGCCTGTCTGGCGATGGTGCTCTCGTACTTTGGACGCGAGATGACGGTGGGCGAATGCCGCCAATATCTACAAAGTGGTCGAGATGGTCTGACGGCGCGAGATATCAGCCAGGCGGGACGGGATTTGGGCTTGCGTATTCGTGCTTTTTCAATGGAGCCCTCAAGCCTGGTAGAAGTGCCTATGCCTGCCATCATACATTGGAACTTTAACCACTTTCTGGTATTGGAGCGCTGGTCACCCGAGTCTGTCACGGTTGTTGATCCGGCAATTGGACGACGGCGCCTGACGGCCGAAGAATTCAATGCCGGCTTCACCGGTGTGGTCTTAACAATGGAGCCGGGTGCAGGTTTCCAGCGTAAGCGATCTGACGACAAGATCACATGGCGTACTTATTTAGGCAGCCTGCTGCAAATGCCTGGCACGAAGAAATTTCTGGCGCAACTGTTGGCAGCATCAGCATTACTACAGATTTTGGGGCTGGTATTTCCGTTATTCACCATGGTGCTTGTGGATACAATTTTGCCTACGCAGGCGATGTCGTTATTAATCACATTGGGCATTGGGATGTTCGTGTTGGTGCTGGCGCAGGCGGCTCTAATTTTTTTGCGGGGTTCATTAGCAATATACCTGGAAACGCGGCTCGATACCGAGGTGATGCTGGGATTCTTCGATCATATCTTGACACTGCCTTTCCGTTATTTTCAGGAGCGCAGTAGTGGTGATCTCCTGATGAGGTTGGGAAGTATAGCCAGCATACGGCAGGATTTAACGAGCGGAACAGTATCGGTGATTCTGGACGGTAGCATGGCGGTGATATATCTGGTGGTGTTGATGGTGTGGCAGCCGCTATTCGGCATCTTAGCAGTGGTGTTTGGCCTGATGCAGGTGATGCTCCTGGTGGGGTCGACTAGGCGGTTATATGAACTGAGCGAACGGGGGCTGTCAGCTCAGGCAGAGTCACAAAGTTACCTGGTCGAAGCCCTGACTGGGGTGGCGACATTAAAAGCGAGCGCTGCGGAAGATCGGGCCATGGAGCATTGGACTAATCTCTTTTTCAAACAACTAAACATCTCGGTTCGGCGCAGCTATCTGATGAATATGATAGAGACAGGACTGACCACCATCGGGTCATTGGCCCCGCTGGTTCTGCTGGTGTTAGGCGGGTTTTTGGTCCTGCAGGGAGAGATGAGCCTGGGGATGATGCTGGCGGTGTCGTCCTTGGCTGTCTCCTTTATCGGGCCATTGTCCTCATTGGTAGCTACGGGTCAACAGCTGCAACTAATAGGTGCGAACCTTGAACGCATTGGGGATGTCTTGAGAGCGGCGCCTGAACAGGATGTGCGGAAAGTGAGGTCAGCTCCCAAACTGCGTGGAAGTATAAAGCTCAAGGGCGTGGGTTTTCGCTACCATCCGAATGCCCCCTGGGCGATAAAGGGGGCGACGGTCGAGATAAATGCAGGGCAAAAGGTAGCAATTGTAGGGCGTACAGGATCGGGCAAGAGTACTTTGGCGATGCTGCTTTTGGGATTGTATTCTCCGGAAGAAGGCGAGATTTGCTATGATGATGTGTTGCTTTCGGAGGTTAATTTACGCACGCTGCGCGATCAATTTGGTGTTGTATTACAAGAGCCCTTTCTATTTAGTGGCTCAATTAGGCGTAATATTGCGTCCTTGGGCGTAGATGTAAAGATGGAGGAAATTGTCACAGCAGCCAGGTTGGCAGGAATTCATGAAGAGATTATTAGCTTGCCAATGGGTTATGAGACGAATATAGCCGAGGGAGGTGCGAATTTAGCGGGTGGACAACGCCAGCGATTAGCTATTGCGCGGGCACTTGTAAAGAAGCCGGCGATACTGTTGCTGGATGAGGCGACCAGTGATTTGGATGTCATTACGGAAAGCATCGTGGACAAGAACCTGAGCGAACTTGTGTGTACGCGAATTGTGATCGCTCATCGGCTGAGCACAGTGCGCAATGCCGATCTTATCATGGTGCTAGATGAAGGCTTTATTGTGGAACGGGGCACGCATAGGGAACTGTTGGCCCTCGATGGAACCTATGCGGCGCTGGTCCGCGATCAAGAAGCAGCGTTTGGAAATGATGTTGTTGAATGGCGGCATCAAAACAAAACTGGATAAGTACCAGCATACTATGGAGGTGTAATATGGTACACAAAAATATGGTTGAGCTCAATGACAATGAGCTCGCAATGGTTACTGGAGGACAAGATGGTTTCGGCTTTGGCGGAGGTCAAGGCGGAGCCAACGGTGGAGGGCTTTCCTACTGGACACCGGCAGGTGGTGTAGGAGTCGGCGCCGGCAGTTCCTGGGGCCAAGGTGCGGGCTTAGGATATGGTCCGTACGGCGGTTTCGGCTTTGGCTATGCCGCTGGTTATGCTGGGGGTTATTCCGCAGTCGGACCGAGCGGTGCCATTGGCTATGGTGGCGGCAGCTATGAAGCCGGTGGATTTGGCTACGCGCCGTGGAGCCCCTAAATTAGGCCACCGCACAAACATCCGAGTAGTGCAAGTGCCTCAGGCTTAAACGATTGAAAGCATAGGCATTACCAAAATGTGGAGCAGGCGACAGACTGTTAAACCGGCTTGTCGAGGGCGTATCTGAGAAGATACCCTGCTCCACCTCATTTCGTCAAACGAAGCATATTTACAGAGTGAATAAACCTTGATAGGGCTTATAAGTGCCGGGTAGCTTTCAAGAGGCAATACTTCGGTATGATGCCATTTAATGGAGGTATCAAGTTGCCCTTGATTCGAACCAGCACAGGGAGACGTATTATGGTGCGCAAAGAGATAGTTGAGCTCAATGAAAACGAGCTCACAAAGGTTATCGGTGGGCAGGATGGATGGGGCGTTGGAGCAGGTCATGGCTTAGCTCGCGGAGGTGGGGTGTCTTTTCAGAGCCCCGTAGGCAGCGCCGCTGTTGGCTGGGGCACTAGCGCCGCTGTCGGAATCGGCGCCGGCATCGGCCCAAGTGGTGGCGGAGTTGGTGTTGGTTACGCTGCAACCAATGCTGTCAGTTTTGCCGCGGCCTGGCCGAACGGTGCCATCGGCGGTGGCTTCGGCAATTACAATGCTGGTGGAATCGGCGCCGGTTGGTAACTCCGGGCAAAGGCCATGGAAAAGGTATTCAGGTAATGCGCTAAAAGGGAGCAAAGGCGTATTGTTGACGTGGGGCAGGCAATAGGCTGGATTATCGGCCTATTCAGAGGGCATCTGAGAAGATGACCTGCCCCACCATCGTGAAAAAGTAGATTAACTAATAGAGAAACTATTTAGATGTGGCGCAAATAGTTACAGTATTGAACTTTTTCAAAAATGAATAGTTGAACTTGTTTGTTCTGAAAATGTATTCGAACCTGGCAGCTAACTCTGCCAGTTTTGAGCAATCATGATTGTGGCTTGCGTAAAGCCGAGCGGTTTTCCAGACATGCTCTTGTGGATTCAAGTCGGGTGAAGCCGGGGGATATTTCATGATCTCCAATCTCGGATTGTTTTCCAAGACCTGGTTGACTGCCTGGTCACTGTGCCACTTGGCCCGATCCCAAAACAAATGAATATGTTGCTTCGGATAGGCGGCCAATATCTGCTCAAGGTGCTCGGCTGTGGCCTCAGAATTCATCTTTTCTGCTTTGGTGACGATCTCTTCGCCGGAGATGAGATTGA
>JBJYWP010000182.1:0-3833 GCA_046259485.1 Promineifilaceae bacterium (SeqCode)
CTCCAAGGTTTAGTAGTAGACGCAGCATGCTTGCTGCGCCTGCGCGCAAAGGTTTGCGCGTCTACAGGAACTTAAGCCTTGGAAATCTTTCGACAACCTGCACCGTCAACCAACGATTCGAAAGCCTTCAAGGTTTCGCCGAGCCTTGACAGCACACTATTCTCTTCTTTATAGTTTGGTTTATGTCTGCGCCCATCCTGGCTACCAAGTTATTTGTCCCCCCGCCCCGGCCGGATCGAGTGCCGCGCCCACAGTTGATCGAACGGCTCGATCTAGGCTTGCGTTTTGGGCGTAAGCTCACACTTGTCTCCGCCCCCGCCGGCTTTGGCAAAACGACTCTAATTGCCGAATGGGCCGCTTCGCTTCTACGAATGCGACCTGCGGGATCAAATCCCAAATCCACAATCGGCAATCTGCAATTATCCTGGTTTTCCCTGGACGAAGAGGACAACAATCTGGCGCGTTTCCTAGCTTACCTGATCGCCGCCTTCAACCAGACGAATGAGGAAGAAACGGCCGTCGGCAAGGTCGCCCTGGAAATGCTCCAATCGCCGCAGACGCCGCCCGCTTCGGCCGTCTTGACGATCTTCATCAACGACATTGCCAAACTACCGGGCAAGATCGTGCTCATCATCGACGATTTTCACGTCATCGAATCCGCGGCGGTTGAGGAATCGCTCACCTATTTACTCGAACACCAGCCACCCAATCTGCATCTGGTCATCGCCACACGCATAGACCCGCAGATCCCTTTCGCCCGGCTGCGTGTCCGCGGCCAGTTAACGGAGATTCGCGCCGCGGACCTCCGTTTTTCCTCCGCCGAAGCGGCCGAGTTTCTCAACGGTGTGATGGGCCTGGATCTGTCGGCAGAGGATATCACCGCCCTGGAAAGACGCACCGAAGGCTGGATCGCCGGCTTGCAGCTGGCCGCGATTACCATGCGTGGGCAAAAAGATACGTCCGGCCTGATCAAATCATTCACCGGAAGCCATCGCTACGTGTTGGATTACTTGATCGAAGAAGTCCTTGAGCAGCAGCCGGCGGAAATTCAAGACTTCTTGCTGCAAACGGCCGTCCTTGATCGCCTGACCGGCTCCCTATGTGCTTTCCTGACCGGGCAGAAGGATGGACAGGAAACCCTGGAAATGCTCGATCGCGCCAACCTTTTTATCGTCCCCCTGGACGAAGAAAGGCGCTGGTACCGCTACCATCATCTCTTCGGCGAGTTACTGCGCCGGCGCCTGCGCCAAACAAGGCCCGAACAGATCCCCACCCTGCACCGGCGCGCCGGCAGGTGGTACGAGCAAAACGGCTTCAACGATGCGGCGATCGATCAGGCCCTGTTAGGCGAGGATTATCAGCACGCCGCGCGTCTGATCCAGAATATAGCCGCTGATTATTGGAAACGTGGCGAGGACAGCAAGCTGCGGCGCTGGTTGGAAAGGCTGCCGCCCAACCTGATCGCCGGCAACTGTCTCTTTTGCATCTATCTTACCTGGTGCCTCCTGGCCGACGGCGAAGTCAATGAAGCGCAAAAGGCTCTGCTGGCCGCCGAACAAGCCCTGGAGAGCATGGTCCAGGAAGAAAGCCTCCCGCCAGATCTGAGCCTGGAAGTGCTGCAAGGACGCATCGCCGCCGCCCACGCTTTTAGCGCCTTCTACCGCGGCGAATTCGCGGATCTATTTCATTACGCCGGCCAGGCCCTCGAACTTCTCCCGCCGGAGGATCTCGCCTGGCGCAGCGTGGCCACCCATTTTCTGGGCGATGCTTATGATTTTCAGGGCGACATGGTGCAGGCTTATCCTTCCCGCTTGCAGGCCGTGGAAGCCAGCAAAGCGACCGGCAACAGCTATGTGAGCCTGATCTCTCATCTGAAGCTGGCCATTATCATGCGCCGCATGGGCATGCTGCGCGAGGTGGATGCTCTTTGCCGCCGGCAGCTGCAGCGCGCTGCAGAAATCGGCATGGCCCAAACCGTCCTGGGCGGCTGGCTGCTGGCCATCTGGGGTGAAACGCTGGTCGAACTCAATGATCTCGAGAGCGCGCAGGCCAAGGCGGAGCTGAGCGCCGAACGGCTCGAAGGAGATGGCGACCTGGCCATGATCGGCTCCAGCTATTTGGGCCTGATCCGGATCATGTTCTCCTGCGGCCGTCTGGCCGTGGCTGAAAGATATATCCATATGATCGAGGCCCTGGCCCAAAAATCGGCCATACCGCCCTGGATCACGGGCCTGGCCGATGCCTGGCAGGCGCGAATATGGCTGGCCCAAAGCAACTTTGCCGCCCTCTCCTCCTGGGTGGTTGAACAAGAGAAAAATCTGGAACAAAACATCTCTTATGTCCACGAAACGGTGCTGGTGGAAACAGCCCGCTTCTACATCGCCCAGAGGCGGCTGGAGGAGGCGCATGCCATCCTGGACATGCTCAGCGGCCAGGCGCAGCAGTATGGCCGTATCTGGCGCGTGATCGAGATCGCCATCCTGCAGGCCCTGGCCTACCAGGCCGGCGGCAAGGGCGCGAGCGCCCTCGCCGCCCTGGAGCAGGCCCTCATCGCCGCCGAGCCCGGCGGCTTCACGCGCATCTTCCTCGACGAAGGCCCGCCCCTGGCCGCCCTGCTCCACGAAGCCAACACCCGCGGCATCCTACCCGCCTACACCAACCACCTCCTGGCCGCCTTCGCCTTACCTAACTCCGAATCCCCCATTCCGAATTCCGAACTCCGCACTCCGCATTCACCCACATCCGCAATCCGCAATCCGAAATCCGAAATCCTGGAGCCTTTGAGCGATCGCGAACTCGAAGTCCTGCGGCTCATCGCCGGCGGCCTGACCAACTCCCAGATCGCCGCCCGCCTCTACCTCACGCTGAACACGGTCAAAGCGCACACGCGCAACATCTACGGCAAACTCGACGTCCATACCCGCACCCAGGCCGTCGCCCGCGCCCGGGATCTTGGGCTGATCGGCTAAAAACCAACATCTTTGAAAAACTCTGCTGTCTTTTGGTAAAATTCGATAAATAGGATGTCCAAAATCGCGTGCAAACCGGCGCCGAACCGGATCAAGCTGATTTGGCTTCACCGGCAAAGTACCCATACTCTTGAGGCGTTACCATGACCCAGACAGATCCAGACCGTCAAAAACTGATCGGCTTACGCGAGCTCTTGAGTGATTCCTTCAATCTGGAAGAGCTGCGCCTGCTCTGTTTTGACCTGGGTCTGGATTACGAAAACCTGGCCGGCGGTACAAAAACCACCAAGATGCAGGACCTGATCACCTACTTGCAGCGGCGAGGCGAGCTGCAAAAGTTACTTGATGAGGTTAAGAGCCAACGGCCGAATGTGGACTGGCCTGACTTTTCGATCGGTACAGAAAACAGCACTCCCACCGAAAAGGTATCCGAAGAAGATACGGCCGTCGATACCTACATTGACACCAAGACCGGCCTCGTCATGATCCGCATCCCGGCCGGCGATTTCATTTATGGCGAGGACAGGCGCCTTGAATATCTGCCTGAGTTTTGGATAGCCAGGACCCCGGTGACCAATGCCCACTATTTTAAATTTGTCTGGGAAACAGGCTATGCCCCACCGCAGCACTGGGAAGGAAAGTCGCCCCGGGAAAAGATCGCCGACCATCCTGTGGTTCATGTTTCCTACGAGGATGCCGCCGCTTTTGCCGGTTGGGCCGGTATGGATTTGCCTGATGAGCAGGAGTGGGAAAAAGCTGCACGCGGTACGGACGGCCGTATTTACCCCTGGGGTAACGAATGGAAAGAAGGATATTGCAATACGAAAGAAGCCGGCATAGGCTCAACAACCCCGGCCGGCCGTT
>JBJYWP010000183.1:0-24419 GCA_046259485.1 Promineifilaceae bacterium (SeqCode)
CACCGCGCTGCATGGTGAAGTAAAAGGGATCTTGCACACCGGCAAGAAAACCGATGGTGTTCTCAGCCGCTGTCGATTCAGGTTCTCCGACGTCGGCCGTATAGAAGAATTGCTGGATCTCCGGATCTTCAACATTCTCCTGGGTAATAATCGCGTATCCGGTGGGAATGCGCTTTGGAATACTGGCTACATCGTCTAAGTAAGCTTGTGCCATGGCCACGGCCAGGTAACCCATATCGGCGGGTTTTTGGGCAATCACCAGGTCAACGGTGCCATCGCGCAGGAGCTCAATAGCCAGCTCGGTAGCGTCGAAGGCGACTACCTTGACGACGCCGCTGAGGCCGCTGTTCTTCACGACTTGCCCTGCACCTTGAGCGCTAAAGACATTGGTGCCGAAGATGCCGCCTAAATCAGGCTCGCGCTGTAAGATAGCCTGAACCTGGGCCTGTGCTTCGGAAGGGTCGTCGTTATTGTAGTCTACGCCTACCAGCTCGATGTCCGGATATTCATCCAGCGCCTGGCGGCAGCCTTCCTCACGCTGGTCGGTTGTGCTGATGCCAGGTTTCACATTTTGGATGTAGGCTTTACCCGCGCCGCCCATCGCTTCGGCAAGCGCCTGGCAGCCCAGATAGCCGCCCAGGACATTGTCCGAACCAATGTAGGAGAGTGGGAAGGTGACCGGTCCCTCAGCGTAATCGCCGTCACCTATGAACGTGTCGACGGTGAGCAGCGGCAGGCCGGCGTCATTAGCTGCCTGCAGGGGGGCGACCATGGCTTCTTTATCGACTGGGGCCAGGAAAAGGAAGTCCAGGTCACCACGAGCAACGAGAGCATCCAACATGGGCGTCTGTACCGTGGCATTCCATTCATCGGGAATCTGGGTAACAAGTTCAATGCCTAAATCGGCTGCTGCCAGTTCAGCACCGCGCTGCATGGTGAAGTAAAAGGGATCTTGCACACCGGCAAGAAAACCGATCTTAATTACTTCATCGCCCGCTGCCGGCTCCGCAGCTGCCTCCTCGGTTGGCGCTTCTACTTCTGTTTGTGTTTCTTCAACTGCTGCTTCGACGGTTGGCGCAACTTCTTGTACCGCCGCCTCCACAGTAGGTGCAACTTCTTGTACTGCTGCCTCCACAGTTGGTGCGACCTCCTGCACCGCTTGTTGAGCCTGGCCACCGCAGGCGACGAGGATCACAGCAAGTGCAATTAGGCTGAGTACGATGAACAATATTTTTTGGGGCATTAGAGTGTTCCTCCTCTTGTTGCCATTTGGGGGTTGGCTGTTGCCGGGCAACGGCCGCTAGTGGGACTAAAAATAAAATCTTGTAACACAATATATTGAACGACACCACCTCCTTCTGTGAGTTGTTGGCGAATGTTTTTCATTGGGTAGTCAGGAGTCCAGGCAAGCTTAAAGGTTGCGGGGAATTATATACCTGTATGGTATAGTTCTATATGAGCAATTTTGCTCATGACTGACCCTCCACCATCTTCTCTTGATCCGCCTGTACTTTAGCATAAATTCATTGTCTGGGTCAATCATTCGCCACAGAAACTCGGCTGTCAGATTTTGATGGAATACCGTTCCAAATCGATTAAAAATATGGGAATTTAGAAGCGGGACAAAAATATCAAAAGAGCCTGGGCAAGAACGACGTTGATGATGATCGCCAGGGGGAACATAAGCGTGTAGGCGACCGCGGGCAGGCGGTTGTTGGCCTGGTCCTCAGCATAGTCTAAAACAGCCGGTTGCGGCGAGATCATGCCGATGAGCATACTGTAGGGGATTTTTACAAATTTATAGCCTAAGAGAAGAGAGATGACGGTGACGATCACGATGACGGCAAAAGCGATGCCCAAAATGAGCCAGCCGGTACCGCTGGAAAAAGCCTGTACAAAAGCGCTGCCCGAGCGTACGCCGATCGCCGCCAGGAGCAGGATGAGGCCAAACTGGCGCAGGGTTAGGTTAGCACTGTAAGGCATCGTCCACAGGATGGGGCCCGTGCGCCGCAGCGCCCCTAAAATCAAGGCTAGGAGCAGCGGCCCACCGGCCAATCCGAGGTAGAAGGTAATGCCGCCGGGCAAAGGAATGGGGATTAGGCCGATGAGCAGGCCGATAGCGATGCCCAGGCCCATGGTTAGCAGGTTGATGTGGCTTAGTTTGGTATAGGAATCGCCGAAGAGCTCTACTAATTCGGGCATGGACTGACGGGGAGCCAAGACGCGGATGCGATCGCCCCATTCCAGAACCGTGTTTGGACCTGCTAGTACTTCAATATCGCCGCGCCGCACGTGGGAGACGATCGCGCCATATTCCGCTTTTAAATTCAGATCAGCTACCTTGCGGCCGGCGATCTCTTCGTTGGAGACAAAAAGGCGGCGGCTGATATAAACGGCGCGATCATACAGCAGGTCTTCGTCCGCACGACGGCCGAAATAATCCTGCACTTCGTCCATGGCCTCTTCCATGCCGGCGATGACAAGCTCATCGCCCAGTTGAAACTGGGTTTTCTTGCCGATCAGGCTTGGCTCGCCATCATGGTAAAGACGGCCGAAAAGGACTTCCCAATCTTCCTCGCGCCACATATCGCCCAAATTTCGTCCCGTGCTTTCCGCGCGGGTTACCTCGATCGTGCGGTAAGTCAAATCCTGATCGATGGGATACTGCTTGCGCAGGCTGAAAGCTTCCGCTTCGAAATTGACCTGTAAAAAACGCAGCATGAAGGCCAGGACCAGGATACGCGCCAGGACGCCCAAGGGATAGGCCACTGAAAAGCCGACGACAGCTTCGGAGGCGGCCGTATCAGGATCGGGACTGCTGCTGTGGATCAGGTCCAGCACGCTGGCCAGGGCCGGGGTATTGTTGCTCATCCCGGTGAAGATGCCGGTTGTGGTCGCCGGGGTCAGGTTGAAGGCGTAATGAACGATGATTAGGAAGATGGCCGGCAAAATCATGATCCCCGTGATGAACAAAACTTCACGCAGGCCGTCACTTTGGAAGCGGCTGAAGAAGCCTGGACCATTGGCCAGGCCGATGGTGTAGACAAAGAGCACGAGGCCTAATTCAAGGACGATTGCCGGAAGCGTCAAATCGGCGTCCAGCGCGCCGAAAGCCAGCCCGACAAATAATACGGCGGCCACACCGACGCTGCTGCCGCGAATAGGGATACGGCCGATCCAGTAGCCGATAGCCACGACCAGAAAAAGCAGCAGGAGGGGATTCTCTTCAAGGATCGCGATCATGGCCAACTGAGATTAATATTGAAGCAGCCCGGAGGTTGCCATCATATGTCAGCTCTCGGCGACGATTGCCATAACCTCTTCAAAGAGGTGACCGTTGGTGGCGATGGCTTCGTGGCCGTGGATTGTCGCCTCGCCTTTCCAGTCGGTGAATGTGCCCCCCGCCTCTTCCATAACCACCTGCAAGGGTCCGCAGTCCCAGAGGTGCATGGCCGGATCAACCATGATATCCGCGCGTCCGGTGGCGACTAGGAAGTAGCCGTAGGCGTCGCCCCAGGTGCGTTGGATGTAGGTCTTATCCACCAGGCGCTGCCAGGCATCCTGGCGATTGGCGGGCCGGAAATATTTCAATTCAGAAGTCAGGAGGACTGCATCGGCTATGTTCTTCTGTTGAGAGACATGAGCGCGACGGCCGTTCCAATAGCAGCCCCCACCGCGTAAGGCATAGATCATCTCATCAAGGGCTGGGAAGTAGACCACGCCAACGAGTGCTTCATCGCCATCGGTCAGAGCCAGTAATGTGCTGTACAAGGGAACGCCGCTGATAAAGGATTTGGTACCGTCGATAGGATCAATGATCCAGCGATAGTGGGCATTGCTGTTCACCTGGCCAAATTCCTCGCCGATGATGCCATGATCCGGCCAATGGTGCGTAATCATCTCCCGTAAAATTCGTTCCGCCTGCTTATCCGCCTGGGTGACCGGCGTGTTATCCGATTTGCGTTCCGCGGCTGCGCCGGTCTGGTAAAGATTGAGCGTTGATCGCCCGGCGCGCCAGGCAGCGTCAATCGCAAATTCAAGCAGGGTTTGAGGAGTGGGTTGTTCACTGTTCATCAAATTATCAACCTTTCTCTCAGAGAGATAAGCGCCCACCGCTTCGTTGATCCCACCAGGTTAAGAGTGTACTGCCGTCGGTGAAACCAAGGGGGAGCAGGGCGCCGATGGTGAAGACAAGTAAATTGTCGAGCAATGCAAAAACAGCTAAGAAGAGCGGCGGGCCGCCAATGAAGCGGAGTAGGAGTGCCAGTATGCCCACGCCAAATGTGAGCAGAAGGCTGAAAATGGGACCGCCGAGAGCACGTTGAATATGCGTTTCCGCGGGCAGCAGCCCCTCATTTTCGGGATAAATCGATCGAGCTATTGGCCCGATGAAGGTCAAGCCTTTCATCGGGTATCCTGTCTGTTCAGCCGCACGGGCGTGGCCGAGGTGGTGCCATAGGTCTGACAGGTAGTGGATTTTTGTAACCAGGATGCCGCCTAAAAGGGTCGCCCACGGACGCCATTTGAATATTTTGGTCAGGACTAAAAAGAGTGCGCCGATAGCGAAAACGGCCGTAATTATTGCCGAAAGGGCGGCGCGAATTTCCAGCCCAAGAAACTTCCCTAAATAGATCTCTCGTTTCGGCATCATCCAGACCGGCTCCTATCTGCCCTATGTCCTTTAACTTTATCCCCCGGCAGCGGATAAGCAAGCAGTAAATTTTCCATCACCAGCCGGGTGTTCGCATTTTGGGCAAGATACTGGATCGCCCGACCTGTCTGCGCCAGATTGGCAACAATTGACTCCAGGGACCATTTACCGGCCAATTCTTCTAGTAGAGGCTGCTGGTCGATATTGGAAATCGGTACCGAGGGCGTTGCCGGACCCTGACCGTAGGCAACCAGGGCAAGATCGCGCCACCAGCTCAACCAGGTACGCAGCAGCAGCGGCAAGTGTTCCGGCTTGCGGCTTAACTTGTCCGCCAGGGCAAAACGACGCACGCGCTTCCCTTCCAGAGCTTCGTGCAGCTGGCTCAAATCTTTCTGGCGTGTCTTCAGTATGTCCGCTTCTTTGCTCGCTTCGATCGCCCAACCGGGACGGCCGTCGGCTAGGCTGGCCAGCAGTAAGGCTTCCTTTGGATGGACGCCCCAATCGGCCATCAAATTCTGTTCGATAGATTCTTTATCCATTGGCCGTAAATTTACGGTCCGGCAGCGTGAGGCGATCGTCGGCAGGAGCGAATCGGCATCGGCGGCGGTCAGCAGCAGGACCACGCTGGGAGGCGGTTCTTCCAGGGTCTTGAGGAAGGCATTAGCCGCGCTGGGATTCGCGGAATCAAATTGCTTCAATATGGCCACACGATAGCGCCCTTCAATCGTTGAAAGCTGCAGCTGGCGCTGTAAATCTCGAATCTGATCTACTTTGATCGACGGCTTACCCCGCTCACTGATTTCGGGGAGCAGCAGGTGGACATCGGGATGGTGGTCCTGGGCAATGAGCCGACATGAGCGGCAGACGCTGCAGGGACGATCGGCAAGCGGTTGTTCGCAGTTTAAGGCCTGGGCGAACGTTCGGGCCAGAGTCGTTTTGCCGATTTGTTCCGGCCCGGTAATCAGGTACGCGTGTCCAATTCGGCCGTTTTTAACGGCCGTCGAGAGGAGCTGTACCGCCCAATCATGGCCTACAATCCTGTCCCATCCAGACATGGGGGAATTGTAAATCGGATAGGCTTAATCAGCCAATAAGCCTTACTATTAGTCGGCCAGATACCTTCTCTGAATCCATTCAACCGTGGGTTCAATATCTACTTCTTTAGCAAATTCCATCAGCTCCGGCATTTGATCGGCATCTGTTGTGCCCACTGGTTTGGGCAGCAGGGGGGCCAGCCGTTGGTAGCGTAGGGGGCCGAGAAGTTGTTGGCACTGGTAATTGCTTATCCCCATCTGGCTGTCAATCATGAGCGGCGAAAGGACAAAAGACCAGCGTCCAAGTCCCCAATCATGTTCCGTGCCGCCGATGAAACGGGGGAAGTAGCCGCTGCTAATGGAGAGAAGGCGGATATTGGGTAAATTCTGCCGCCCTGTTTCCCTATCGATGGCCTGTGTAAGGGCCAGCATGCTTGGATTCGCGGCGACGATGGAGCCATCGATATAACCCTGGTAGGATGCGAATTCAATCGGCATGGCACAGGATCGGGTGACGACATCAACCACCATTTCGCCTTCATCAGCCTGTGGCCCGGTAAAGTTGTGGAAAATCTTCGGTTTCCAGGTGCGTACATCGTCGATTTTGCCATCCAAATCAAAAGCCGGCGTGAGGACATTTTTACTGTGTCGTTTGGCGAGATCAAGTAGGACGGCCGCTCCAAAGTAAGGCGTCATCAGTTTGTGAAGATCCATGATATTAAATTTGGCGCTGATGACCTGGCCGATATTCTGGGCGAGGCTTTTGTGTAAGACAACCTGGCCATATGCGCGCATGATCTCCACCAACTCGGCCGCCGGCAGGCCAAATGCCAGGCCCATTGAAAGTATCGAGCCGGTGGAGGACCCGGCGAAGAATTGAGTCTGCTCAAAAATAGAAGGTACTTGCTCGGCGATTCTGTTGAGCAATACGGCCGTATACAGGCTGCGGATACCGCCGCCATCAATCGAGAGGATGCGAAAAGTACTCATAGTTCTCCCTCATCTGCTGGAAGGATCAAATATGCCAATGCTGCGTACTACCAATGAGAATGGTTCAATTATACAACATTACGTCAAGTTGGCTAGAAAGATACTCAGTTAGGCAGTATTTCAGTAGTTTAGCCATCAGACCATTGAAATTCTGACCAACTGATAAACTGAAAAACTGAAAAACCGAGATGCTTAAACCCTCACATCCCAGATATAATTCCCCCCATGAACCCATACATAGTTTCCGGTGAATCTCTAAAAGTTGACGATGTCGTGGCCGTGGCGCGGGGGCGGCGGGTAGTTCTTGACCCCGAGGCGGTTCCGCGTATGCAGCGCTCGCGAGACGCGGTAGATCAAATCGTGCGCGAGGGGCGTGTTGCCTATGGCATTACCACGGGTTTCGGCCGTTTTAAAGACAAGATCATTTCCACGGATGAAGTACACGAACTGCAGCTAAACCTGGTGCGCAGTCACGCCGCGGGGGTCGGACCTGACCTTTCGCGCGAGGAAGTGCGGGCAATGCTGCTCATTCGCGCCAACACCCTGGCAATCGGCCGTTCCGGCGTGCGCCCGGAGGTGGTACAGCTCCTGCTGGACCTACTGAATAACGATATCCATCCGCGCGTCCCTTCCCAAGGCTCTCTCGGCGCCAGCGGCGATCTCTCTCCTCTAGCTCATCTGGCCCTGGTATTGATTGGGGAAGGGGAGGCGCGTGTCGACGATGAATTATTGCCTGGCGGGGAGGCACTGCGCAAGGCGCATTTGAGTCCGCTCACCTTGCAGGCCAAGGAGGGATTGGCCCTGCTCAACGGCACGGCCATGATGGTTGCCCTGGGCGCTTTGAATGTGCGGCGGGCGATCAATCTCACATTAACGGCCGATATCGCGGCAGCGTTGACGTTGGAAGCATTGAACGGGACCGATCGCGCTTACGACGATCGCGTGCACCAGTTACGGCCTCACCCGCGCCAGATTGATTGCGCGAAATTTTTACGGACTGTTTTAGAAGGCAGCCGCATGCTGCGCGGCCAGGGATCACTCAATGTGCAAGACCCTTATACGCTGCGCTGCGTACCGCAGGTGCATGGCGCGGTCAGGGACGCGATCGCCTATGCTCAATGGGTGATCGATATCGAGTTGAACTCAGTCAATGACAATCCCATCATTTTGGTTGACGAGGACAGCGGCGAGATTGACGTCATTTCGGCGGGCAATTTCCATGGCGAGCCGATCGCCATCGCCATGGATTATTCCGCGCTGGCGATGACAGAGCTGGGCAATATGAGCGAACGGCGAACTGCACGCCTGGTTAATGCCGACAGCAACAAAGGCATTCTGCCCATGTTCCTGACCGGTCGCGGCGGTCTGGAGAGTGGTTTTATGCTGGCCCAATATACGGCGGCGGCCCTGGCCTCGGAAAACAAGGTGCTCGCCCATCCGGCCAGCGCCGATACCATCCCCAGCAGCGCCGATATCGAAGACCATGTGAGCATGGGTCCGGCGGCCGTGCGCCAGTTCGGACAAATCTTGCTCCATTCAGAGACGATAGTGGCTATCGAGCTGCTGTGCGCGGCGCAGGGCATTGATTTTCGTTTGCGGGAACTAGGGCTGGAACTTGACAGCCTGGGGCAGGGTACGCGTATCGCTTATCGCCTGATTAGAGAGCAGGCACCGTTTCAGGAAGATGACAGGCCCCTGGCGCCGCAAATTGAGCAGGTCCGGAAATTGGTTGCTTCCGGCGTGATTAAGCGCGCGGTGGAAGCTGAATTAGGGCTGCGATAGCGCTAGATCCGGCCGGTATTCAGCACGCCTTTCACTTCGGCAATCGCCTTTGTGACCTCGATTTCACGCGGGCAGGCATTGGTACAGTTATATACCGTGCGGCAGCGCCAGACGCCGAAATCGTCGCCGACGACCTTTAACCGTTCTTCCGCTGCCATATCCCGGCTGTCGAAGATGAAGCGGTGCGCCTGGACGATAGCTGCCGGTCCAAGATATTCGTCATTAGCCCAGTAACTGGGGCAGGAGCTGGTGCAGGCGGCGCAGAGGATGCATTTGGTGGTGTCGTCAAAACGCATGCGGTCAGCCTGAGACTGCCGCCGCTCACGGCCGTCCTCCGGCGGCGGCGTGTCGTTCACAAAATAGGGCAGAACCGCGCGGTAATGCTCGAAAAAAGTATCCATATTGACGACCAGGTCTTTGATAACCTGCATGCCTAGGATGGGTTCAACCTGGATCTTCACCGGACCTCTGCCGTTCACCAGGCGCTTTACAAGCATTTTGCAGGCCAGGGCATTGGCGCCGTTGATACGCATCGCGTCGGAGCCGCAAACGCCATGGGCGCAGGACCGGCGCAGTGTCAGCGATCCATCAATTTCCCATTTGACACGGTGAAGTAAATCAAGCACCGAATCGGTCTTATTCACATTTTCAAGCGTGTACTCACCCCACCATGCTTTATCGTCTTTATCCGGGTTGTAGCGACGAATGCGTAATTGTGCTTCCATCTGTTTCTCCTGGTTGGTAGACGCGTAATCCTTTGCGCGCCTGGTTCTCCTGGTTGTCAGAATTCAACTTACCGTAGACGCGTAATCCTTTACGCGCCGGCTGATTATGACATACGTGTATTAGTAAACACGCGGTTTGGGCACATATTCGATGCCCAATTCTTCGTCTTTAAGGACAACAGGTTTATAGTCCAACCTGTAAGATCCGTTTTCGCAATGGCAAAGCGTATGTTTGAGCCAGTTTTCATCGTCCCGTTCAGGGAAGTCATCGCGCGCGTGCGCCCCACGGCTTTCTTTGCGCGCCAGGGCGGAAACGGCTGTTACTTCAGCCAGCTCCAGTAAGCAGCCCAACTCCCACGCTTCTAACAGGTCGGTATTGAACTGCCGGCCCGTATCCTGGATCTCAATATTCTGGTAATCCTCAAGCAGTTGTCGTATATCATCGATCGCCTGGCTAATCGTTTCTTCGGTGCGGAAAACGCTGACGTTTTGGGTCATCGTGTGCTGCATCGCCTTGCGCAGTTCATAAGGCTTTACTTTCCCTTTGCCATTCAGCAAGCGGCCAAATTCAGCCATAACCGCCTCGCCGGCATCTTCCGGTAGGGGCAGCAGCTCTGCTTCATGGCAGTATTCAGCCATATGTTTTCCGGCGACCTTGCCGTAAACAACGAGATCGGTCAGCGAATTCGTACCCAGACGGTTGGCGCCGTGCACCGAGACACAGGCCGCCTCGCCCGCGGCGTAGAGGCCGGGTAAGGCGTTTTTCTTGGCGTCGAGAAGCACACGGCCGTCCAGATCGGTTGGAATACCGCCCATCGCGTAATGCGCTGTCGGCTGTACAGGCATGGGCTCGGTAACTGGGTCCACGCCCAAATAGGTGCGGGTGAAGTCGGCGATATCGGGCAGCTTCGCCTCGATGTAATCGCGGTCAATGCGTCTGGTTTCTCCATCCTTCTCTAAGTAATAGTTGACCGTCTCCGGTGTGATGTCCAGATGGACGTATTTTTGGCCGTTAATGCCCCGTCCGGCGGCCACTTCCAGATAAATGGCGCGGCTGACAACATCTCGGCTGGCCAGATCCTTGATCGAAGGTGCGTATCGCTCCATAAACCGCTCGCCTTCGCCGTTAATCAGCACGCCGCCCTCACCGCGCACCCCTTCGGTGATTAATATACCCAGCTTGAAAATACCCGTGGGGTGGAACTGGTAAAATTCCATATCCTGCAAGGGAATCTGCCGCCGCAGGCAGATGGCTGCCCCGTCACCGGTCAGGGAATGGGCATTTGAGGTAACCTCCCAACAGCGACCCCAACCGCCGGTGGCGAACATCACTGCTTTGCTGTGAAAGATGTGGAAATCGCCGGTGGCAATTTCATAGGCGACAACGCCGCGCACGGTGTCATCGACACGAATCAAATCGATGACATGGTACTCATCGAAGAAATTGACATTGTTCTTGATGCACTGCTGGTACAGTGTTTGTAAGATCATATGCCCCGTACGGTCGGCGGCATGACAGGCGCGCATGACCGGCTTACCGGTTTCATTGTTGGTATGGCCGCCAAATCGACGCTGCGAAATCGTGCCATCCGGAAAGCGGTCGAAAGGCAGGCCCATATATTCCAGCTCGATGACGGTGGGCACCGCTTCCTGGCAGAGGCGGTGAATAGCATCCGCATCGGCCAAGTAATCTGACCCTTTCATGGTGTCGTAAGCATGCCACTGCCAGTGGTCTTCTTCCATATTGCCTAAGGCGGCACCAATGCCCCCTTGAGCTGCCCCGGTGTGTGAACGCGTGGGGTAAAGTTTGGAGAGCACGGCGACCTTGGCATTGCGGCTCGCGTAAAGCGCTGCCATGAGCCCGGCCCCGCCGGCGCCGATGATTACCGCGTCAAATGTATGTATTTTTACTTCCGCCATTTGTCACTATCCTAAGCTACGATCGAAAAAGGGGTTGAATCAAAACGCCAAATTGCGTACCCGGCCCACAATATGGTGGCCACGACGAAGATCAGCAGCAGGATGCCGATCCATTTAACGGCCGTTTTGTTATGTACATAATCTTCCAGGATATTTCGGAATCCGTTGACGCCGTGCGATACGGCAACAATCAGCAGCAGGAAATCAAACAGCTTCCAGCCCCAGGTGTTCCACTGCTCGGCGACAAACTGGATCGTCAGGTTGGTTGAACTGTTGAGCACGTGTTGGATCATCATATGCCCCACGGCCAGAATCAGCAGGGCGATACCTGACAGACGCATAAACATGAATGCGTTGCGCTCAAAATTGCCCTGAATTTTCACCGATCGGCGTGTGATGCCTTGTTGTTCACTAACTGCAGCCATTTTTCACCTCACCGTTTAATTAAACATATCCGCCGGAAAATCGCTCAAGGAAGGAATTTTCCAACAACTAAGTCCCTCGGCCGCCATCTCGCTGCAGTGCCCAACAAGTCCGCTGAACATCAAGATGGCGATGGGGACAAAAATAGCAAAGAATAGAATCCAAACGATCATGGCGCTGCGCTTTTGGTACATCCACCATTCAGGTTTGAAGTCCAACAGGGTGATGCGCAGGCCGTTCATCGCATGGTAGAGCACGGCTGCCATAATGCCGATCTCACCCAGGGCGAAAAAAGGATTTTTGAAGAGGGCAAGAGACCAGGCATAGATATGGGGCGCAAAGAAGGCATTGGCCGTGTCCCATACGTGAATGGTCACGAAGAACAGAATTGCCAGTCCCGATAAGCGGTGGGCTATCCAACTATAGTGGCCACTGCGACCTCTATAGCGAACAGCTTCGCGGATCGTCAACGTCAAAGATGCCATATAGTTCCTCCGGGTTGGGTTAATTGGGAAATTATAACATGCTTCTTTCAATTGGTAAGGGAGGGCAGAATGATCGTATCGTAAGAAGAATATTGGCCTTAGATCTTGTATGATTGCTATCTATCGGTTCTTGCTTTGCTTGTGTCTGACTGTTAAACTACTTGCAAATGGTACGGCCGTTTACCCTCCGCGATTTAGCTCTCGTTAGGCGGCTGAGTGAGCAAGGCCTCTCTCTTCATGCCGAATCTGCATTAGCTGACAATTTACAGCCACTTCGTGGCGCATTGGTCGGCATGGTTGCGCGCAGCGACAGCCCAACGTTAATCTGGAAATCAGAAGACGGAGAGAACGCGGGCTTCATTCAGTTACTCCTTGAGGAAGATCGCCAGCACGCACACATTCTCTACATCAGTCCTGACCTTCCACAGCAGGAAACTGCTCAACTGGCGGATGACGCCGTTAACGCCGTTAATCCCATTAACGATGTTAATGGGATTAACGGTAGTGAGAAAGTATGGTTGTCGTTACTGGATCAGGCCGTAGCAGAAGTGGGAAAATATGGGATTCATAGTCTCATAGCTGAAGTGGATGAAAATGGCCCGGAGCTGCCAATATTACGCCATGCCGGTTTTGCCGTATACGCGCGGCAGGACATCTGGGTTCTAGACCGAGGCACCTCGGTTGATGGTGAGGTGGATGCGACTTACAAATTGCGACCACGTCTCGAAAAAGATGATTGGGACATTCAATTACTATATGCCAACACTGTGCCGCGGCTGGTGCAGCTCGTGGAACCAATTCCACCCATTGCTGCCGGCAGCACGTGGGTACAGAGAGATGAAAAGAATGAATTAGCCGCAATTGTGCAAATACATGAAGGCAGCGTCGCCACCTGGATGCGCTTCTTTATTCATCCCGGCGCTGAGAGTGATTCGGCGGATATTTTGAAAGCCGCTCTCCTGGTGAAGAAACCTAGCCTTTCCCGGCCGGTTTATCTCTGCCTGCGGCGTTATGAAGGATGGATTGCCAGCGTGCTGCAAGAGAGCGGGTTCACTAAGTGGGGCAGCCAGGCTGTGTTGGTGAAGCACACCGTGCATTATCGACAGCAGAAAATGCCCAAAGCGGCTGTGAACCTGGAAGGGGTGCCGGTATCGGCGCCATACAGCCAATTTTTATTAACAGATTTCACAAAGGAACAGGGGGCGTTTGCCGCGGATTCGGACAAGCCTGAGCCGGCTGACCGCATAATCGTGACCCTGATAGCTAAATAAATATAAATGGTAAACGTAAAAGCTAGAGAAGATCTAAAAACCCTGCTGGAAATTTTACCCCATAGTATACGTGAGCGGCTCGAAGATATCGGCCGTGAAGATGATCTGCTTGAAGTGGTGATGGACCTGGGCCGTCCGCCCAGTGCGCGCTTTGTCGATGGCGAGATCGTGATTCGCGATACGGAAATTAGCCAGGAAGAAATTGACCAGGTAGTCAGCCGTATCGGCGATTTCGACGATGATAACCGCGCCGGTATTGCCCGCACGCTGCACCGTATCTCCGCCATCCGCAACCGGCGGGGACAGGTTGTTGGTTTGACCTGCCGTGTCGGGCGGGCTGTTTATGGGACGGTTGACATCATTAATGATATCGTGGAAGAGGGGCACAGTATTCTTCTGCTCGGCCGTCCGGGGGTTGGTAAGACGACGATGCTGCGCGAAATGGCGCGCATCCTGGCCGAGAAAAAGAGAGTTGTGATCGTCGATACGAGCAACGAGATCGGCGGAGATGGAGATATTCCCCATCCGGCGGTGGGCAAGGCGCGGCGCATGCAGGTCCCGCAGCCTTCCCACCAGCACGAAACTATGATCGAAGCCGTGGAGAATCACAGTCCGGAAGTGATCGTCATTGATGAAATCGGTCGTCAGCAGGAAGCAGCCGCGGCGCGTACGATTAATGAGCGCGGCGTGCAGTTAATCGGTACCGCACACGGCAATACCCTGGAAAATCTGCTGCTTAATCCTACGCTTTCCGATCTGGTGGGCGGCATTGAAAGCGTCACCCTTTCTGATGAGGAAGCGCGGCGGCGCGGCACACAGAAAACGGTACTTGAACGGCGCGCGCCGCCAACTTTTGATGTATTAATCGAAATCCAGGATCGTAATCGCCTGTTGGTACACCGTGATGTGACCGATTCCGTGGATGGTATGCTGCGCGGCGAAGCGCTTAATCTGGAATTACGCTACCTCGACAACGATAATGAATTTAAGGTGGATCACCAGACAGTGGTCACTTCCTCACCTGCCGTAACCGGACGGCGGGGTGGGCGTGGGCTGCGCAATGGGTCAGCGAACGGAAACCGGACCGTGTCCCGTTCCAAGAGCGGCCCCGTGTATGAATCCGATCAGAGCGAGGCAGCCGGCCGGCAGCGCAGTGGTTTCCAACCCTCCGTACTTGCGCCGTATACTGCTGATTCGCAAGCGAAGCAGCTCAAGATTTTCGCCTATGGAGTCGCCCGGAACCGGCTCAAGGATGCGGCAAAGCAGCTTGGCGTTGATGTTAACCTGGTAGACCAGCTTGTCGATGCCGATGTACTGGTTACCCTAAAGAGCTACTACCGCCGCCGCAGGCGCCTGATTAATGACGCGGAGCAACTGCACAAGCCGATTTATGTCCTGCGCGCGAATACCATTACCCAAATGCAGCGCTTCCTGGTCGAGGCGATGGACCTAGAGGTGGTCCATACGGACCCTTTTGAGGAAGCGGTCGCAGAGACTGAAAAGGCTATTGAGACGGTTTCGGCGGGCACGCCCAGCGTGGACCTGAAACCGGCCAGCTCGGCTATCCGCCGTTACCAACATCAACTGGCTCGCCAGGCGAACCTGGTTTCTCACAGTTATGGGAAGGAGCCGCGCCGACACGTCCGCATCTACAATACGCGGCGAAATCAATAAAAAAGGCTGTCAGGAATCAGCCATCGTCGGTCATCTGTAAGCCTGATAGCTGATGGCTGACCGCTGACAGCTTGGAATTATTTACTATGTTCATCACATTTGAAGGCCCGGAGGGGAGCGGGAAGTCTACCCAAATCCCATTGTTAGCAGCATTTCTTGAAAAGGCCGGTTACTTTGTTGAAATTACCAGGGAACCTGGCGGCACCTCAATCGGCGATCAGATTCGCAGCTGTTTGCATGACGTGAACAATACGGAGATGGAGCCGCCTACGGAGTTCTTGCTTTATTCCGCTTCGCGGGCGCAGCTTGTGCGCGAGGTGATCCGTCCCGCGCTGCTAGGGGGGAAAGTCGTTCTCTGTGATCGCTACGCCGACAGCAGCATTGCCTATCAAGGTTACGGCCGTGATCTGGACCTGGGCGATCTGCAGACGATTACCAAATTCGCCACCGGCGGTCTGAGGCCGGACCTCACTTTTTTGCTCGATATTGACGTTGAGGAAGGCCTTTCCCGGCGCATAACCGGCGACGAGGAAATGAACCGCCTGGATTTAGAAGCCATTGCTTTTCACCAACGCGTTCGCGAAGGGTACCACCAGCTCGCCGCCCTCGATCCCCGGCGCTGGGTCATCATCGACGCCGCCCAAAGCCCGCATGATATCCAGCAAGAATTACGCGCGGTTACCTTGAGCCGTCTGGGACAGTAACCAGTTACCGGTTACCGGTTGCCAGTTGCCAGTGCTAAACTACGCCGGCGCGCAGAGGGTTGCGCGGCTACCTGAAACACTGATTTACTGAAACACTGACTAACTTCTCCTACAGATCACTCCCCAAATCCGGCATCGATTCTTCAATTGATTCTGGGGATTCCCCTTTTTCCAGGCGCTCGACGACTTCGTTGAATTCTTCGCCCATGTCTTCGCCCATTTCACTGCTCATCTTGCGCATAAAACGGCCGAGTGAACGCGGATCTTCATCGTCTAATCCGGCCAGAGTGGGATCATCCATCAGACTGTCCAGGCGTGAATCCTCGGATTTAGCCAGGGTCACCCGCGAAACAAGCCGTTTCAAATCCGCGCTTTCGCAGTAGGGGCAGTGTGGCTGCGCATCATCATAATCGGCGTAGGAAATAAAAATACGAACGGCTCGGTTACAGGACTGGCAGCGATAATCATAATAGGGCATGAGCACTAACACCTCAAATTTGGATTAATGACAGTTTTATAGTCACCGGCAGCGCCTGCGACCGGCTGCGAATATTGGTACAATGATTATACTGACAAGGCATCATAGAATACAATCGGCCTTTCATGCGGCGTTTATAAAATAGAGTAAAAAATTTATATGGCACCCTCAAACCCTTTTATATGTCCCTCTTTCCCGGTTCTCGTACTGATTTCCGGCCCATCGGCCGTCGGTAAGGACACGATCGCTCGCGGCGTCATCAAAAAAAGGCCGGACGATTTTCATTTCGTGGTCACGGCGACAACGCGGGGACCGCGTGCAGGTGAAGTGGATGGCCTTGATTACATTTTTGTCTCACACGACGAATTCGCAAGCATGATTGAACAGGACGAACTGCTGGAGTACGCAGTTGTTTACAACGATTACAAAGGCGTGCCTAAGAAGCAAATCCAGGACGCTCTGGCCAGCGGCAAAAACGTCATCATGCGCCTTGATGTGCAGGGGGCGGCGACTGTACGCGAATTAATTCCCGAAGCGATCACTATTTTCCTGATAGCTCCCACGGAAGAAGAGCTGGTTAGAAGATTGAAGGAGCGCAAATCGGAAACGGCCGAAGGCATCAACCTGCGCGTGGCCACCGCACGTAAGGAGATGGATCGCATTGACGAATTTGACTACTGCATTGTCAATGCCGATGACGAACAGAGTCTGGCCGTGGAACAGGTCTTGAACATTGTCGACGCGGCGCGCTGCCGCGTGGGCCAGGAACCACTCATCCTATAAACCCTTATAAAGTAAAATGCCGTTTCGCTGCGCGTCGCCAGCGTTGCGTCATGCTGCGTTGCCTAGCTGGAAAGGGCGATGGCCACCCAGATAACCGCGCCAATCACGCCGATAATGGTCAGACCGAGTTTGGCCAGTGTTTTGAGCACGTCCCCTTCACCAGCCTCGGCGACCGTGCTCGCACCGACAATAACCTTGGCCGGCGCAAAATTGCTGCCGATAGCGCCACCGGCCGTTTGACCGGCGAGGATGATCGGCACAGAGATGCCTAATGCCAGCGCCGTCTGCTTTTGCAGCTGGCCGAAGACCACGTTGCTGTTCGTATTGCTGCCGGTCATGAAAGCGCCTAATGCGCCGATAAAGGGGCTGAGGAATGGAAACAGCGGCCCGCTGCGACTTAACACATTGGCCAGCAGTTGGGTCATGCCCGCGTGCTCCATCACCACGGCCATGGCCACCATCGTGTAAATTCCAATGGTCGGTTTAATAGAGCCATGAATCGTCTTGGAGAGAATATTTTTGGCGCTGTAATTTGTTGTCGGGGCAGTGGGCAGGGTGCCGCGCCAGCGATACCAGAGGAAGATCAGCATCGTGGCATAAAAAAGCAGCGCCCCGCCATGCCCGAATAGACTGATCGAGCGGCCCGGTCCTTCCGGCGTACAGACGCTTAAGCTGGTACAGATCTCCGGAAAATGAGGCGCGATGACCATCGCATCTAAGAGATCAGGAATGACCATCGTGCCAAAGACGACAACACTGATCAAGATGCCGTAAGGTATTAAAGCGGTAAGCAGGCGGTTGCGTCTCTGGGCGAATGAATCCCCATCTTCGAAAGCCCCTTTTTTAACGGATTCCCTGGACAGCAGGGGGATGGCGACGATCAAGCCGGCTAGCCCGCCGCCAAGCGCGGCCAGCGAATAGAGCCCGCTGTGGGCGATGAGCCACTGCGTGCCGCCCATGACGGCCGCCAGCAGCAGAACAAAGAGCCCGCGCCGGCGCACGGCCGATTGCTTGTCGACGATCCACAAGATAGCCAAACCTGAACCCAGGGCGGCGACAGCGAGCGCGGCGGCAACCGGATTGGCCAATTCACTCCCGGATACGCCCGTGGCGGCGATCAAGGAGATAAATGAGGAACCAAGCGAACCAAAGGTAACGGCCCAGGTATGGCCTAGCAGGGCGATAACGACCGCCGGCGTGGCCGCGAAACCGATGCCCACCAATAAAGGGGCAACGACCGCCGCCGGTACGCCGAAACCGGTTGCGCCTTGCAAAAAAGAACCGAAGATCCAGGCCAGCAGGAGTGCCTGCGCCGCCCGTCCTTGGGCGATGCCCGGCATCTCCTGGCCGATGGCCGTGATCGCTCCCGCGTCATTAACCGTATGGTAAAGGAGTAAGGCCATCCAGATGATATAGAGGACAAATAAGGAGAGGAGGACTGCTTTTAGCGAGGCGATCCAGATCAACTGCGGTCCGGCGCCGAAAAAGAGAAGGCTGACGACAACGGCCGTTAACCAGCCCGCCGGTCCTGCTTTGCTGCCGCCCCAATGACGGCCGATCATCAGATAGAGTACTACCAGAATCGGTGTGGTAGCCAGGAAGACAAGCAGTGGAAGCGGTAAAGTTGATATCGGCATTCTGCGAAGTATATCTCATTTGCCTACCCCGCCTAAGCCATCGAGAATTTTGCCGCCTGCCACTTACATATTTGACCTGCCCTAACAGCCGATTTAGAATCAGGGATATGAGCAAGAAAGCACTGTATGGCACGCCGCTTAAGCGCTTTTTACGCGATTATAAGCGGGCGAATCCGCAGGATTTCGACCTTGTCGCTCTGCTGCAAAGTATCGAATATCCGGCCAATGTTGGTTCCTGCTTCCGCCTCGCCGACGGCGCGGGCCTGACCGAGCTGGTGTTGACCGGCATCACTCCGACGCCGCCCAATCCAACAATCGATAAAGTGGGGCGTTATAAGAGCACCCGTGTGCCCTGGCGCTATGAGAAAGACCCGTTGACGTCCGTTTACGACCTCAAGGAAGCGGGTTATCAGATCGTTGCCGTCGAGCTGACCGAGGACGCCGTGCCTTATCATCAATTTGACTACAGCCCAAAAACCTGCCTGGTGGTGGGGCATGAGGATCATGGCGTAACCAGGGCGACCTTGGAAGCGTGTGATGCGGCCGTATTTCTGCCCATGTATGGCAAGGGGCTCTCCCTGAATGTGCACGTTGCCCTGAGCATCGTCGTCTATCATATTTTGCACTGCTCAGGAGCACCCACATTGGACCAATCTTAAAGATTGGTTCATGCTAAACGACGCTTTGACCCCGAGCTTGCGCTTACCCTGTTTGTGCCGTCAATCAAATTGCCTTGCTCATAGCCCTCCGGTATACTACCAGCCACCGATTATTGGGTTTAATCTTGAATAAATTTGCGGGAGATGGGGTATGAAAGTTTCTTGTTTGCAAGAACATCTGGGTAGAGGTTTGACAATCGTTTCGCGTGCGGTCAGCACCCGTTCGACGCTTCCTGTTTTAGCGAATGTTCTGCTGGCTACTGAAAACGGCCGGCTGAAGCTTTCGGCTACGAATCTTGAGATTGTTATTACCTGTTGGATCGGCGCCAAGGTAGAAGAAGAAGGCGCGATTACCCTCCCCGCGCGAACCCTGGTCGATCTGGTTAATACGCTGCCCCAGGATCAGGTGCTCCTCAACCTTCATGAAGCGGACCTGAGCGTGCATATCAGCTGCGGCTGGACGGAAGCCAATATCAAGGGCATCGACTACCAGGAATTTCCCATTGTTCCTGAACCTAATGAAGAGGAGCGTATTCGCCTGGAGGCGGACGTGCTCAAGCAGATGATCAATCAGGTGGCTTTTGCCGCTGCCACCGATGATTCCCGCCCGGCTTTGACCGGCGTGCACACGACCTTTGACGGCAACCAGGTACACATGGTGGCCACGGATGGTTTCCGCTTATCTATGCGTTCAGCCTTTATCCCCGGTTATGTGGAGCCCTCCTTCTCGATCATCATTCCCGCGCGATCATTGATGGATGTAGCGCGCGTTATTGATGATGACCTGGAAGCGGTCTTCATGTCTTTGCCGGAAGGACGCAAGCAGGTTGTTTTTGACATGGACAATGTGGTCCTGGTGACCCAATTATTGGATGGCAACTTCCCTGATTACGAACCGATTTTGCCCCGCGAACGGCGAACGCGCACGGTGGTCAATACGGCCGAATTTCGCAAAGCCTGCAAAACGGCCGATATTTTCGCCCGTGAATCGAGCAATACGGCGCGCATTACCGTTGAAGCCGGTGAAGAGATGGCGCCTTCCTTCGTCGTCGTCGCCGCGACGAGCGCCGAGACAGGAGATAATACGGCTCAAATAGATGCTGACGTCGATGGCCCGGCGATCGAAATCGCCCTCAACGTGAAATATATGAGTGAAGTGTTGAATGTGATTGACACCCCCCAGGTCGCTCTGGAAACAACCACGGACCGCGAACCGGGCGTGATCAAGCCGGTCGGCGATCAAGACTTCATGCACATCATTATGCCGATGCAGTTTGGCTAATTACTCCAATTCATCCAACACGGTGCGATAGAGCGTATCGGCGCGCAGTTCAGCCAGGGCATGGCAGGGACCGTCCAATTTTTCGGCCAGAAGCTTGGCTAACCCCTGATCAAACGCCGCATGCTCCATATTGATAACCACGGATCGCACACCGGCATCCCTGATTATCGTGGCGATGCGATGCGCTTCCTCCTGTGGTGGTAAATTGGTCATACTCACATTGCCCGCGCCGTCGGTAAGCAGGATCATCAAGGGCATGACATCGGGGTGGGAGATCGATTCCCGTTTCATCACTTCGTAAGCCATCATCAGACCGGAGGACAAAGGCGTTTTGCCACCAACGGAAATGTCCATCAGCGCCTTTTTGGCCAGCAGCACCGAGTTGGTGGGCGGTAGGACAAGTTTTGAATCGTTCTTATGGAAAATGATCAATCCAACCCGGTCGCGGCGCTGGTAGGCATCGGTGAGCAGGGACATGATCGCCCCTTTAGTGGCCTCCATACGTTCCGATACCGCCATGCTCCAGCTCGCATCAACGACGAAGAGGATCAGGTTGGCCGAACGGCGCACGCGTACCTTTTCGCGCAGGTCTTGTTTTTCCAGAGCCAGGGCTACATCTTTATGGTCGCGTTCTTTCTGGAACGGCGCGGCGGCGCGTAAAGTGGCGTCAAAGGCGAGATCGCTGACACGATCTTTTTTAGGTATGCGTGCCTGAACATAACGGCCACGTTTGCGATCGGTCTTGGTTTGTGAACGGCGTCCCGCTTTACTGCGTGTCAGCCGGTCCAGTTGGGTGTCCAGGCGCCGGGCAGTGAACTCCTGCCCACTTTGAATCTGCTGGCCTCCTTCCCACCACTGCGCGTCTTGCGGCGCCTGGGGGACTGACTGCGGCCCTGCCTCAGTCTGGGCGACTTCGGCTCCCTCGCCCTCCTCAGCCGTATCTAGGGCTTTTTTTTTACAACCTCTTGCGCGTCGTTCTCATCTTCAGACGGCTCACCGGTTTCGCCCGGTCCTAAATCACTTTGCACCTGTTCCAACTGCTCTTCCAGGTCGACAGCCGCCAGCTGCGCATCCTGGAACAGCCGCCCCTTAATGCGGTGCGGAAGCGCTAATTCCGCGGCTAGGACGATATCTTGATCATTGATCCGGCTGCGTCCTTCCAGCGCCGCGTGAGCCTGGGCGCCGCGTAGAATCACAAGATCGGCGCGATGGCCGTCAACCCGGTAGGATGAGGTTAAACCGGCGATAGAGAGCAGATCGCGGCGCGTGTAACTGATGTTATTGACCACTTCACGGGCACGGGCGATCTGATCGGAGAGCTGTTTTTCCTTTACCGACCATTCTTCAATGAAGTCATCGGGATCGATTTCAAAAGCGATGCGCCGTTCAATGATCTGCACGCGTTGTTCCGCGTCTTGCAGCCCTTCAATCTGTACTGAAAAGGCGAAACGGTCTAATAACTGCGGCCGTAAATCCCCTTCTTCGGGATTCATGGTGCCTACCAGAATAAATTTAGCCGGGTGAGAGAAGCTGATTCCTTCACGCTCGACGATATTGATGCCCATCGCCGCCGAATCCAAAAGCAGATCGACCACGTGGTCGTCGAGCAGGTTGACCTCGTCGACATAGAGAACACCGCGGTTTGCCGAGGCTAAAACCCCCGGTTCAAAGTGTTTTTCACCGGATTTAATCGCTTTTTCGATATCCAACGTGCCTACCACGCGGTCTTCAGTTGCACTGACCGGCAGATCGACGAAAGGAGTCGGGCGGGATTCCGTGTCCAGCTCATCGGCGTCCCCATATAGTTCTCGTGTATCGTCGGCCCACTCGTTGGGACGGCTGGGATCGCAGCCGTAGCGGCTGCCGCTCACGACCTCGATGTCCGGCAGCAAGGCTGCCAGGGCTCGAGCGGCTGTTGATTTCGCTGTCCCACGCTCGCCGCGGATCAACACACCACCGATTTGGGGGTTGACGGCGTTCAAGATTAGCGCTCGTTTCATGCGCTCCTGTCCAACAATAGCTGTGAACGGAAAGACAAGTCTACCTGTCATAAAGCGAATTTCTCCGTAAGTAAATCGACCTTAGATTATACTGCCACCGGCAGGCAACGCCAAAGCTAAGCGGTGCTGTCTAGAACAGCGCAGCGGTTGTGAAATACATGTTGCCGGCCTCCCAATCAGGAAGGTTTCGATGACAGGAGCAGAGGCTCCGGTTTGGGAGTCGATTCGGGAATATTTTTGCCTACAGCTTTGGCAATAGCTTTCATTTCCTCTACTAACTGGGCGAATTTCTTTGGTTTAAGCGATTGACGGCCGTCCGAGGCGGCTTCATCGGGGCGCGGGTGGACCTCGATAATCACGCCGTCCGCTCCCGCGGCGATGCCCGCCTTGGCCGCCGCGGCCACGTATTCCCATTTGCCCGTAGCATGGCTGGGATCGGCGATTACCGGCAGGTGCGAGAGATGTTTAGCCACCGGAATGGCATTAATATCAAAAGTGTTGCGCGTATAATTTTCAAAGGTGCGGATACCGCGCTCGCAAAGCATGACCCGGGTATTGCCATGGCTGAGGATATACTCCGCGGACATCAGCCACTCTTCAATGAAGCTGCTCATGCCTCGTTTAAGAAGCACGGGCTGCTGCGAACGGCCGACCGCGTGCAGCAGGGCGTAATTCTGCATATTACGCGCGCCAATTTGCAGGATGTCGGCATACTGGCTGACCAGCGGCACCAGGCCAGGTTCCATTACCTCGGTGACGATAGGCATGCCCGTTTCTTCGCCGGCTTCCTTGAGATACTGCAAACCAACTTCGCCCAGGCCTTGAAATGAATAAGGGGAACTTCGCGGTTTAAAAGCGCCTCCGCGCAGGACATGCGCGCCGGCCTCTTTAACGGCATGGGCGGTCTCTAAAATCTGGCTGCGGCTTTCCACGGAGCAGGGTCCGGCCATGATAATGAAATCATCACCACCTACGCTGTAATCGCCGATGGGGAAGGTGGTGTCGGTCGGTTTAAATTCGCGACTGGCGACCTTAAAAGGCTTTACGACGGGAACGACCCGTTCGACGCCGGGCATCATCCGTACCTGCTCATGATTCATGGGACGGCCGTCGCCGATCACGCCGATGACCATGTGCTCTACACCTTCAAAAATATTCGCCTTACACCCCTGTTCTTCGACCCAGGAGATTACGGCCGATTTTTCGCGCAGCGAGGCGCTGCCTTTCATTATGATAATCATGGTATTATCCTACATCAGTTACCGGTTTTGAGCCAAAACCTTCATCGCTGCTTCCATGTTGTTCATCTGCACAGGGCGGATGGGGGGTATGTTGTCACGATCCGGGCGCAGGGCTTTTGCCTTACGCAGGTAAACGTGGCCGATTTCCTTTTGTCCCTTTGTCGTGTTCCAGTGGATCAGCACGCGAATACACAGCGGCATGCCGTCTTGCACATTCATTTCATGCGTGCAAAGTAGAGCAAGATCGAACCATCCCATCTGGCGGGCGGCGAATGCCGGGTAGGTAGAGGTCAAATCCTCCGTTGTCGTCAATACGATGCTGGCAATATCGTCAATATTGATCCCGTTCACGCGGACCAGCATTGTCAGCAGCTCGCGGGTTGCTTCCAGGACTTCATCCGGGTCGTCATTTTCCACCGTGGTTGCCCCGCGCACGCCGCGAATCATCAACGGCCGTTCTGCTGACAAACCACTGCTGCTGCCATGTCCATTACTTTGTAAGTTGTTCATTTCTTATCCCCTTATCCAAGAAATTACTAAATAAATTACAACAAAAAAGACGCGGCCTTTTGAGCCGCGTCTTGTTGGAAACTGGTCCTTTGCCTTTTCTAGCTATTACATGCTTGAATCGACCGACCTTCTGTGCAACAAGTGCGACTCAGGTGGTTTACCAAAAAAGC
>JBJYWP010000184.1:0-3022 GCA_046259485.1 Promineifilaceae bacterium (SeqCode)
TGTGCTTGAAGCAGAGAAGAGCTGCCCAACCGGGCAGCTCTTTTCATTTGTCAGGTTGTCAGGTGGTCAGGAAGTCAGCATTTCTTCAGTGAGCGTGTTAACATTTCCCTTATTCCAAAGTAAGACATTCTCGGGGTGGAATAAATCCGAAATCCGCAATTCTTTGGCCGTTTCATTAGGTAAGCAGTAGACGGGCATAAGGTTGTCTTAAAGTTAAGGGGGAGGATTTGAGGTATCCTAAGGATGCTCATGTCATATGCCTCCTTTATGTGCTTGAAGCAGAAAAGAGCTGACCGCCCGGTCAGCTCTTTTCGTTTCTATAGCTGATAGCCATCATCTGCCGGCTCTCAGACCTATCCCTCTCAAACAATCCATTCTGCTGCTTGATTAAATAGCAATCTCTTGCCGGTCTCATTGAAAAGAGAATATGAGCAGGTGAAAAAGCTCAATATATTATACAATTAACCTCAATAAGTGGGCTGTTGTGATATGTAAGCCTACAGGAGGAAAATTATGGATGTTTTAGCGACCCTGGCGAGTTTATCGCTCCTGGTTTTTGTGGTTTGCAGCATGCTGGCAATGGGTTTGAGCCTGACGATGGCTGAGATCATTGAGCCGTTGAAGAACAAGAGCCTGGTTATTAAATCCTTATTGGCCAGTTTTGTGGTGGTGCCGATCCTGGGCTATCTCCTGACTCTAATTCTTCCTGTCCCCGAAGGAGCAGGGATTGGCATTATTGTCGTGTCCTGCGCCGCCGGTGCTCCGTTCCTACCGAAGCTGGTGCAGATGGCCAAGGGAGATCTGGCCTTCGGCGTGGGTTTGATGACCTTACTGATGGTGCTGACGGTGATTTATTTGCCTATCGTTCTGCCCCTGCTGCTGCAAGGCGTGACCGTGGATGCTCTGGCCATTGCCAGCTCACTCTTTTTCCAGATGTTGGTTCCGCTGGGAATTGGCCTGCTCATTAGGGCGCGCTATGCGGAGACTGCGGCCCATATTCAACCGACTTTTTCTATGGCCTCGAATATCGCGCTCATTTCTTTGATGGTTTTGGGCCTGGTTCTGGGCTTCAGCTCGTTTGTCGGCGCGTTTGGTTCCTGGTCTATTCTCGCCGCAGTTCTATTCATTATCGGCGCTTTTGCGATTGGCTATTTTCTTGGCGGTCCCGGCCAGGGTACGCGGGCGGTGGTTTCCCTGGGCACAGCGCAGCGCAACCTGGCCGCGGCCATGATCGTCGCTGCGGGTAACTTCACAGACCCGGATGTACTGACGGAGGTGTTGATCATCGCCCTTATTGGTTTGGTGCTGTTGATGGTTGCCGGCGGCGAATTGGGAAAACGAGCGCAAGGATCGGCCGTGGCCGGGAAAGCCAGCTGATTCAGTCGTGCTCCAGTTTGCGAAGAAAGAACATAGAAATAAGGTATAGGGTTGCAGCATTAAGTACGCCCATTAAGCCTAAAATAGCGAACCAGAGCGCATAATCGGCGAGTCTCCTATTAGGTACTGATGGCTCACCTTTTCTGTTCAGGATGAACACGACTGCTATGACAAAACCGGCAATGAGACCATCGAGAATAACGTGCGCCCGGCGACCGGGACGCTGGGTGAGATACCAATCGATATAAGTGGGGATACGCCAGTAGACAACGACGGCGCAGCCGGCTATAGCCAGAATAACCCATAGGAATCCTATTGGCGGTGGAAAATCTGCTCCGGCGAGGAGGATGAGCAGCCAAAAGAAGAAAAACAGGACGGCGTTGCCGGCGGCGATTTTTCGAGGATGCATGGGGAGATTAACCAGTCAATAAATTGAATAAATAAAAGGTGATCAGCAGCGAATTCATGGTTACCATTACTAAAGGTTTCTGCTAGTGGATATTAAGCAGCGATTTAGCAGGCTAATAGTATAGTTTATAAGAGGATAAATGACCCGCAAGAATAAGAACCAGACGGAAACGGACAGCGAAAATCTGCCTGTATCAGGGGAAGAAGAAAAGCCACAGGCTGAAGACAACTCGAGCCCAAATCCAGGGCAAGCAGGGCAAGATCCTGCCGCGCCGGCCGCATCAGGAACTCCTCCTGCGCCGCCTGAATCACCCAAACCAAAACCTTACAGTGAAGTGATCACTAAGGAAGCCATTACCCAAGAGGGTTTGTTTGCCGTTCACCGCGTGGGCGCAAAATGGTATTTCGAGCTGGCGCCGGATGCATTGGGCAAGGACATGATCTGGTATGCTGAATTCGCCGAAGCGCCGTATGGCGTAGCGCTCAATCCCAAAGAGCTGGGCAGGCGTATCGTGCGCTGGGAGCGAAACGCTGACAGCATTGAAGTGCGCGATATGACCGGTTCGCTGCGTCTGCGTCCGGCGTATGCGGTCGCTTCCTCCCAGGTTGAAGCGGCTCCGGAAGATCTGGCTATTCAGGCGGTAGCTTTCCCCTCAATCCTCTACAGCTTTCCCATTGTCGCCGAGGATGAAGAAGGTGTCGCCGTTATTGATGTGACCGCTTTCTTCGCCGACAATCTTCTTGACTTTAATGTGCTGCCGGTGCTTAGTAGGTCGGGCTATATGGCGGCAGTGCCAGATCCGGTGCGTAGTCGCATTGAGAGAATTGGCGCATTCCCCAAGAATATCCTTGTTCACGCGTTGCTCACTTTTTCCCTGACCAGCGGGCCGAGCAGTGCTGCTTCCATCGTCATCGCTCACAGCCTCGTTTTACTGCCGGAGAAGCCGATGCTGCCGCGGGAATTCGATCCCCGCGTGGGCTATTTCACAACTGACTTTGGGGTGGTTGATGCCAATGATGAGCCGGGCATTGTCACGGAACAGTTTATCTCACGCTTTCGCCTGGAAAAACTTGATCCGCAGGCCGATATTTCTGAGCCGGTACGGCCGATTGTTTTTTACCTGCCGCCGGAAATTCCGGAAAAATGGCGGCCGTATGTGCGCCAGGGCATAGAAGATTGGCAGCCGGCATTTGAAGCAGCCGGTTTCAAGAAGGCGATCCTGGCCGAGGATGCGCC
>JBJYWP010000185.1:0-2712 GCA_046259485.1 Promineifilaceae bacterium (SeqCode)
CGCCTTATCATGGATACCTACCGTCTAAAGGTTATGTTCAATGGGTTTTGCTTAATTAAGGCTACCAGTTTCGCTGATTTTTTAAATGCGGAGTAATCTCATTGGATATCCGGAAAACCCTAATTATTTTTCCCAGCAGTTTACTGGTTATGCTGTTTCCCAAATCAAAGAAAGTTCACAAACCTTCTCTAAAAATTCACCTATAATCTTACCTTAGTCGTTCTTGACATACGCTTGCAGCTTATCCTTCACCCACCGCAATATGACAGCGTAACGCTGTACTTAATGCATACATCCGTAGCAAATTTATTGCTATGACATCGCCTGGAGAAATTAATGTTGAAGAAAAGTATGCGCTTCTTAGCAGTAATGCTGCTTTTCATTTCCGCAACGGTGTCTGCCGAGACAGCCAAGCAGGCATCGGCCACATCTGGGAATGATCTCGTCTGCGCCAACGATAATGGCGGCATTCAATTGCCTGCTGATTTTTGCGCTCTGGTGATTGCCGATAATCTCGGCCGGGCACGCCATCTGACTGTGCGAGAGAATGGCGATATTTATGTAGCGCTGCGTAATCCCAGTGAAGGCGGCAGCATTGTCGCATTACGCGACACCGATGGAGATGGCAAAGCGGATAAGACGACACGCTTTGGCAAAACAGGCGGTACAGGCATTGCCATTTATAAGGACTACCTTTACTTTGGCACACCGTCGGCAATTATCCGCTATCCGCTGAGCGACACAGGGCTTACCCCTTCCGGCGAGCCGGAAACGGTCGTCGAGGGCTTTCCCGAACAGGACCAACATGCCACAAAAACCTTTGCCTTTGACGATAACGGATGGCTATACGTTAATGTGGGCGCGCCTTCCAACGCCTGTCAGCAGGAAACTCGGACCCCGGCATCACCCGGTTTAAACCCCTGTCCGCAACTCGAACAGCAAGCAGGAATCTGGCGTTATCGCGCCAATCAGTTACACCAGCAGCATACCGAAGACACCCGTTATACCACCGGGATACGCAATGCCGTTGCCATTGCCTGGAATTCCGCCAACGATGCCCTTTATGTAGTTCAGCATGGGCGCGACCAGCTGCACCAACTCTGGCCCAATCTGTTTAGCGTAGAACAGAACGCTGAATTACCGGCGGAAGAATTTCTTAAAGTCACCCAAGATGCAAACTTCGGCTGGCCCTATTGCTATTACGATCAGCACCAGAACAAACGAGTGCTAGCGCCGGAATACGGCGGTGATGGCCGTAAGACCGAAGGCTGCGAAGAATTTGCTGATCCCATTATGGCCTTTCCGGCTCACTGGGCGCCTAATGATCTGCTGTTTTATACCGGCGATTCATTTCCAGACCACTATCACAATGGCGCCTTTATCGCTTTTCACGGATCATGGAACCGAGCTCCCCTGAAACAAGCCGGTTATAATGTCGTTTTCGCGCCATTCAAAGACGGCGCATCCGCCGACGCTTGGGAAGTCTTCGCCGACGGTTTTGCTGGCGTCAAACAGCTCAATGCGCCTAACCAAGCAAAATTCCGTCCCATGGGGCTGGCTCAGGGGCCAGACGGCTCACTTTATATTTCCGATTCAGTGCAGGGACGGATTTGGCGGGTGCTTCACCGGGCGCAGCCCGACTAGCAACAACGCATTTAATCCTCCTGTACTGTGAACGGAATGGTAATGGTGCCGAAGATATCGCCGTCGCGGGCGTTGACTAAATCCACCCGCAACCGAACCCGAGGCTCCTCTACGTCCACCTTTTCAAAGTAAAGAAATCCTTCCACCTGGCCACCGGGATCTATGACACCTTCGGGTAATGCGCGTTCCAGCATCTCCTCTGTGGGTAAGTCAATTTCACGCCAATAGGTGTAGTAACGATCATAGTAAAACTGATCGTAGTAAAAAGGTCCGGGATAGTATTGCATGGCCGGATAGGTACCGGCATAGAATGGTGCCACGGAAAAACGGTTATAGCTAAAGGCGGGACGAGGCACCGCATAATCATTTTCGAACACCACGGGTTCTTCGACATCGCCCTCAATGGCAAAAGGCGGCAGCGCCGCATAGCGTTTTCCCGTAGGGCTAACCAGCGCAAATTCACTATAATGAATGCGCAGCGGTTGGTTGCTATTGTTTTCAATCGTTACCCGCAGTGGCGTCACTTCCTCCCTGATCTCGGGCCGACCTGGCCACGCATCGGCTCGCGCCACCATATTGACCCCTTCCACCGTCGACACGGCAGCTTCTTCTAGACCGCGTGCCTCATTAGCCGACGGCGCCGGAGACAATTCCGGCGTCGTTGTGCAGCCGCTAATTAACACCAGCAGTCCGGCGGCCATGACTGTCTTTGCCATGGCTAAATGGTTCATTAAAAAGTTATACAGTAGAGCAGGCACTGTTAGGCTCCTTTCAGTTAATGGCGTTACAGGTCTTTTTCACGCGACTTTGTCCCGATCATGAGGGAATTTGTTATAGGTCGTATTTGCTATTGGTGAACTTTCGAGCACACACTTATCTGCGAAATTCTATCAAACTCAGTAATTTAATTTTGCAACGGCTGTGCCATATGTTGGGACAGAAAGGCATGGCAAGATTAACTAAGGGATGTCCGTAACGGGTTGCTGGAAATTCCGGATTTATGATTCGGCTCCTTCATCCTAAGATTCAAATGACGCTAAAGGATTTAGTTATTTGTATCTTCCCTCA
>JBJYWP010000186.1:0-30137 GCA_046259485.1 Promineifilaceae bacterium (SeqCode)
CCAGGATGTCCACTGTACCTCTCAATCCACCAGGTTCAGCCCCCCAACTCGGCCGGATTCCTTCACCCCGTACCCCGCCGGCGTCTCTTTGTTAGCTGGCGCCGCAAACAAAACAATAATATCATAGGATATAATACACCCTTCTACCCCTTCCCGCGTATTGTTCCCCGAAATAAAAACAATACGCGGGAAAAAACTGTTTTTTCTTGCCTGAGACCTTCCACGTAAGATTTGCCTTAAGAAGGTTGTCCGATAATAATAACGTGAAACTCATCCCGAGAGGCGGAGGGACCGGCCCGATGAAGCCTCAGCAACCATCAACATCCAGGTGGCGGATAAATTGTAGGAGTTTAACGATCTAACAGGCATTTTCAAACCGGTGGGCTTGTAGCGCGATTTGCTAAATCGCGGCTCGATTTGGCAAATCGCGCTACAAGTATCGACATGCCTATTATTTTGTAAATGTTCTAGAAAGTGTCTGGCGCCTTACCGGACTGGTGCTAATTCCGGCAGGTATAAGCCTGATTAGGCAAACCTGATAGATGAGAGGACCAGTTTGAGTAGTGACCCGGCCTCTCCCGCGAGAGGCTTTTTTGATTGCGGATTTTGGATTGCGGATTGCGGATTTAATGAGCAAGGATGACAGCGCGTATGAATAAGGAAAAGCAGTTGAGAGAGTTGTTGGATGAACGGATCCTGGTCCTCGATGGGGCGATGGGCTCGTTGATCCAGACCTATATGCTGGATGAAGCGGGCTTTCGCGGCGAGCGTTTTAAGGATCACGCCTATGATGTCAAGGGCGACAACGATCTTCTGAACCTGACCCAGCCGGAGATCATTCGCGCCATCCACCTGGCTTACCTGGAGGCAGGAGCCGACCTGATCACCACGGATACCTTCAACGCCAATGCCATCTCGCAGGCGGATTACCATCTCTCGGAATACGCCTACGAGATGAATCTCAACGCCGCGCGGCTGGCAAGGCAGGCGGCCGATGAAGTGACGGCGCGCACGCCGGATAAGCCGCGCTTCGTCGTCGGCTCGATGGGTCCTCTCAACCGCACGCTCTCGCTCTCGCCCGATGTCAACGATCCCGGCTACCGCAGCGTTACCTGGGAAGAGGTGGTCTCAGCTTACAAGGATGCGGCGCGCGGCCTGATTGAAGGCGGGGCGGATATCCTGCTGATCGAGACGATTTTTGACACCTTGAACGCCAAGGGAGCGATCTTCGCCGTGAAGTCGCTCTTTGAAGAGCTGGGCGAGGAACGGCCGTTGATGATCTCGGGCACGATCACCGATGCCAGCGGGCGTACGCTCTCCGGGCAGACGATGGAAGCCTTCTACTATTCCATTCGCCACGCCGAGCCGCTGATTGTCGGTCTGAACTGTTCCCTGGGGCCGGAAGCGTTACGGCCGTATATCACGACCATCTCGCGCCTGGCCGATACCTACGTCAGCATCTATCCCAATGCCGGCCTACCCAACGAGTTCGGCGAATTCGACGAGACGCCGGAAGTGATGACGCCCGTGCTGAAGGCCTTTGCCGAGGAAGGACTGCTCAACGTGGTCGGCGGCTGCTGCGGCACCACCCCGGCGCATATCAAGATGTTCGCCGCCGCCGTGGAAGGACTGCCGCCGCGGCAAATTCCCGAACATCCCCGCTATACACGCCTGAGCGGGTTGGAACCGCTGGTAATCACGCCGGAATTGAATTTCGTCAATATCGGCGAGCGCACCAATGTCACCGGTTCGCGGCGTTTCGCGCGCCTGATCCGCGAGGACAATTATGAAGAGGCGCTCTCCGTGGCCCGCCAGCAGGTGGAAAACGGGGCGCAGATCATCGATATCAACATGGACGAAGCCATGCTGGACTCCGAAGCAGCCATGGGCCGCTTCCTCAATCTCATCGCCGGCGAACCGGATATCGCCAAAGTGCCGATCATGCTCGACTCTTCCAAATGGTCGGTGATCGAAGAAGGTCTGAAGCGCGTGCAGGGCAAAGCGATCATCAACTCGATCAGCATGAAAGAAGGCAAGGAGAAATTCATTCAGCAGGCGAAATTAGCCCGCAAATACGGTGCGGCGGTGATCGTCATGGCCTTTGACGAGGCAGGCCAGGCCGACACCTTGCAGCGCAAAACGCAAATCGCCCAGCGCGCTTACCGCATCCTGACCGAAGAGATCCATTTTCCGCCCGAAGATATCATCCTCGATCCCAATATCTTCGCCATCGCCACGGGCATCGAGGAACACAATGAATATGGCCTGGCCTTCATCGAGGCGGCAGGCTGGATCAAAGAGAATTTACCCTACGCCCTGGTCAGCGGCGGGGTGAGCAATATCTCCTTCTCCTTCCGTGGCAACAACACCGTACGCGAAGCGATCCACGCCGCCTTCCTTTATCATGCCATCAAGGCTGGCCTGGATATGGCCATTGTCAACGCCGGGCAGCTTGAGGTTTACGAAGAAGTAGAACCGAAGCTGTTGGAGCTGGTTGAAGATGTCCTGTTTAACCGCCGTCCCGATGCCACCGACCGCCTGGTGACATACGCTGAAACGGTCAGAGACAACCAAAAAACGCAGACCGTCGATTTAAGCTGGCGCGAAGCGCCGGTTGAAGAGCGCCTGCGCCATGCACTGGTTAAGGGCATTGATGAGTATGTCGTGGAGGACGTGGAAGAAGCGCGGCAGATGTATGACCAGTCGCTCTCGATCATCGAAGGGCCATTGATGGACGGCATGAACGTCGTCGGCGATCTGTTTGGAGCGGGCAAGATGTTCCTGCCCCAGGTGGTGAAGAGCGCGCGGGTGATGAAAAAGGCTGTAGCCCACCTGGTACCCTATATCGAAGAAGAGCAGGCCGCTTCAGGCGCGGCGAGCAGCAACGGCAAAATCCTGCTGGCCACGGTGAAGGGGGATGTGCACGACATCGGCAAGAATATCGTCGGCGTGGTCCTGGGCTGCAATAATTACGAGGTCATCGACCTGGGGGTCATGGTGCCCGTTGAAAAGATCATCAAAACGGCGCGCGAAGAGGACGTGGACATCATCGGCCTGAGCGGCCTGATCACGCCTTCACTGGAAGAGATGCGCCTGATGGCGGCGGAGATGGAGCGGCAGGGTATCGACCTGCCGCTGCTGATCGGCGGGGCAACGACATCAAAGATCCATACGGCCGTTAAAATCGATCCTGAATATAACAATGGGCCGGTTATCCATGTCGTTGATGCCTCACGAGCGGTTGGCGTAGCCTCGCGGCTGCTCAATCCCGATCAGCGCGAACCATTCGCCGCTGCTGTCGAGGAAGAATACGCCTCGCTGCGCGCCAAACATGCCGGTAGACGGGCGCAAAAACGGATGCGTTCGCTGGAAGAGGCGCGGGCCAACGGGTTTCAGGGCGATTGGAACAGTTACATGCCGCCAGTTCCAACCTTCACGGGAATTAAGGTCCTGGAGGACATCGATCTGGCCCAGTTACGGCCGTATATTGACTGGACGCCTTTCTTCTCCGCCTGGGAATTGACGGGTAAATATCCACAGATCTTCGAAGATCCGCTGATCGGCGAATCCGCCCGGCAGCTGTGCGAAGACGCCGGCTTGATGCTGGACGAGATCATCAGGGACGATATTCTGCAGGCTAAAGCCGTCTTCGGCATTTTACCCGCCCGGCGAGAGGGCGACGACATTGTTCTTGATTTAGGTGATGGGGAAACGGAAACATTAAGCTTCCTGCGCCAGCAAATGGAGAAACCACCGGGACGGCCGAATTACTCCCTGGCCGATTTTATTGCCCCGGCAGACAGCGGGAAAGAAGATTATATCGGCCTGTTCGCGGTCACGGCCGGGCTGGGCCTGGATGCAATTGTCGCCGGCTATGAGGATGACCATGATGATTATCATGCGATTATGGCCAAGGCGCTGGCCGATCGCCTGGCCGAGGCCCTGGCCGAATATACGCACAAGCGCATGCGCGAGGAATTTTGGGCCTATGCCCAACCGGCCGATCTGGATAATCAGGCGCTGATTCGCGAGGAATACCGCGGCATCCGACCCGCACCCGGTTATCCCGCCTGCCCGGACCACACGGAAAAGGAAAAGCTCTTCCGCGTATTGGACGCGCAGGAGGCGGCCGGCATCTCGCTGACCGAGAATTTCGCCATGCTGCCCGCGGCCTCGGTCAGCGGTTACTACTTCTCCCATCCGCAGTCGACCTACTTCGGCATCGGCCGTATCGACCGCGATCAGCTTGAAGAGTACGCACAGCGCAAAGGGATGGATATCCAAACGGCCGAACGCTGGCTGGCGCTAAACCTGGCATATAAATGATGTGGGATTTCGGATGTCGGATGTCGGATGTAAACCTTGCCGCCTGCAGCGTGCGACTTTAACCCATGAAACTCGGCGTTCTTTCCGACACGCATAACAACATCCCCAACTTACTGAAGGCGTTGAGCATCTTCAAGGAGGAGGGAATTACCCAGTTGTTGCACTGCGGGGATATGGCGGATATGCTCACCGCACGCCAGATGGGCGGGTTTGATGTCATTTACGTCAATGGCAATTCCGATAGAACGGCCGAAGCAGTCAGCCACACGATCTGGACCTTAAACCCGGGCAACGAAATACCCGGCGATATTTTCACCGCTGAATTTGATGGGCTTAAAATCGGCGCGACCCACGGCCATTTGACGGAGAAGCTCGATAAATTGATCAAATCACGGAATATCAAGTATGTTTTTCATGGTCATACCCATCGCAAGCGCGATGAAAGGATCGGCAAAACGCGGGTTATCAATCCCGGGGCGTTGGGCGGCGCGCGCTACGAGCCGCGCACGGTATGCATTGTAGATTTTGAGAACGATGAAGTGCGATTTATACCGGTCTCAAACTGGTAATCGTCAAAAGTAGGAAGTATGCATTTTTTAGTAACCGGCGGGGCAGGATTTTTGGGTTCAGCGCTGGCAAATCGCCTGCGCGAGGAGGGCCATCGTGTCTCCGTGCTGGATGATCTGAGCAATGGTGAACGCGAGCGGCTCCATCCGGACATCGCCTTCACGCAGGGCGATATTGACAACATTCCCCTGCTCTGGTCTTTACTGCACGATGTTGACTGTGTCTACCACCTGGCTGCCCGCGTATCGGTCGCCCAGTCCATCTTACACCCCAGGGACTATAACCGCGTGAACGTCGGCGGCGCGGTCAGCCTGATGGAAGCAATGCGTGACACGGGCGTGCGCCGCGTCGTCTTTACCTCTTCCGGAGCGCTCTACGGGATGCAAGAACATTTGCCGGTACGTGAAATCGACCAGCCTCATCCCGATTCCCCCTACGCGGTGAGCAAATGGTCGGCCGAACAATACATCCATACAATCGGCGAGCTTTGGGGCTTGGAGACTGTCGCCCTGCGCATTTTTAACGCCTACGGTCCGAATCAGAGCCTGCCCATATCCCACGCGCCGGTGATCCCGCGCTTCTTGCAGCAGGCTTTGACCGGCGGATCGATTGTGCTCTTCGGCAGCGGCAGGCAAACAAGAGATTTTGTCTACGTGGATGACGTTCTCGAAGCGTTGGTTCGCAGCGCGACGGCCGATGCGGTCAACCGCGGCATCATCAATATCGGCTCTGGACACGAAACTTCTATTCGCGATCTGGTGGATAATATTGCCCTGGTAACGGGAAAGAAAATCAACTTGATTAACAACCCCTCAAAACCAGGTGGGGTACCACGTCTCGTGGCTGATATCTCCAAGGCGCGGGACCTTTTAGATTTTTCGCCGCAAACAAGCCTGCAAGAGGGTTTGCGTCTGACCTTGGAACGGGATGCGCGCTTCCTACCCTATATTTCGCCCTCCCCGGTAGAGAATTAAAAAAGCCGCGTTGTGAATACCGCGGCTTCATGCCCAGGAGAGGACTCGAACCTCCACGTCCGTAAGGACACAGGCCCTCAACCTGCTGCGTATGCCAATTCCGCCACCTGGGCTGGCAGGGTGTAATTATAGCTTCTGGCTTAGGGCTGTCAATTTTGCAAAGAGGCGGCTCAAGAGGATAAGGGCATGTTAGTCTATTTGACATTCTTCGTGGGGAGAGGACAATATCCGGCAGATTAAACCGGGAGAAAACCCGGCGACAACAGGGAACGTTCCAGACCCTTAGGCCGTCTTATGGTCTAAGGGTTTGTTGTTGGCTTAAGGAGAATTCTGTGCATAGGGTTTGGACGATCTTTCTATTAATTTTACTGCTTCCGTTGGCCGCCTGTGGAAAAGGTGGTGATGACAATACGCTCCCCCCACCGCCCACGCTTTCCGCGGCTGACGCCGCGACCAATTCGCCCGGCGGCGTGGATGCGGGAAACTCTGTTGACTTACAAGTCACCACGGGAGCTCCGGAAACGATGGCCACAGCGACAATTCCGGTAACAGCGCCGCCTCCGCCTACACCTGCGCCCGTGCCGACAAGCATGGAGGAAGCAAAAGATTCAAGCCAGGAAACGAACGGCCTGATCAGCGAATTTGGCGACGATCGCAATCCCTTGACCGGTGAGGTTGTCTCTGATCCGGAAAACTTGCAGCGCCGCCCACTGGCGGTGAAGCTTTCCAATGCCCCGGCGATATACACCCGCCCACAATCGGGACTTAATGACGCCGATTTGGTTTTCGAACATACCACGGAAGGCAACCTGACCCGCTTTACGGCTATTTTTTACGGCAAAACACCGCCGCGCGTCGGACCGGTGCGCAGCGCACGCCTGATCGACATTGAATTGCCGGCCATGTACGATGCCGCACTGGCTTATTCCGGGTCAAGCGCCGGCGTTGCGCAAAGACTGCAAAACTCGGATTTCAAGGATCGCATCATATACGCCTGGGAGAAAGGGTATTATCGAACGGGAGAAGATAAGCCGATCGAGCATACGCTGTACGCCACGCCTGAACTGCTGTGGGAGTTTCTGGACGAGAAGGGGCTAAATACCCCACCCGAGTTCACAACGACGAATGTCTTCAGCGGTGAACCGCCGGTCGGCGGTTCACCGGCCAGCGCGCTCAATCTGGATTACAACTGGACGCTGGTCAATTGGCGTTACGATCCGGCAAGCGGCCGTTATCTGCGCTGGGCCGATGGCGAACCTCATCTCGATGGCAATACGCTCGAGCAGGTATCGGCGGCGAATGTCATTGTGATCGCACCTTATCACGCTTACGACGCCACAATTTGCGAACAGATCAACAATGACGGTACCTGCGCCGCGCAGTCGGTCGAAGTGCAGTTGTGGGGCAGCGGCGGCGGCGCTGTGTTTCGCGACGGCCAGCGCTATGATGTGACCTGGGAACGCCTGGCGCGCACTGATTCGCTGACCTTCAAGGACAGCGAGGGCAATCCCTTCCCTTTAAAAATCGGCAACAGTTGGGTGCAGCTTGTGCCGACCTGGTTGGTGAACCCGCTTACGGTAATTGAATAGCCAGCGGCTGATAGCTGATAGCTGACAGCTATCCATAAGTTATAAGCAAGATGAATGTTATAGCTCATGAATTTTCCAAGAGATAGTAGTGTGGTATTGTTTTTTATGTTCAGTAGCAGGTACTAAGAAAGGAGATAAATCATGAAACGTATTGTGCAGCTGACTCTGATCGCACTCACCTTATTACTTGTCGTTGGCGTCGCCGGCGCTGCGCCTCTGGCACAGGAAGAGGGTGAAGGCCAGGTATATATTGTCAAATCTGGAGATGGTCTGATCAAATTGGCGCGGCTGTTCTATAATGATGGGACTGCCTTCGCGCGTATCGTCGAAGCAACGAACGCCCTGGCAGCCTCGGACAGCAGCTACAAGGAGATTAGCGATCCCAATATTATTGTTGTCGGTCAAAAACTGTGGATACCCGGCCTGAGCGAACTTCCTACAGAGAGCGAAACAGGAGATGAATCGATGGGTGATGAGACAGCCGCTGCAGAAGAAAATTCTCTGGCAGGAACAAACTGGATGTTAACCCAACTCAATAATGCAGGTCCACTTTCAAATACAACGATCACGCTTAATTTCGTGAATGAAACGATGGCCTCCGGTTCGTCAGGTTGTAATAACTACAGTACGACTTACGAAACCGACGGCTTTAAAATTAGCTTCGGCCTGATTGCGGGAACGCTGATGGCCTGTAGTGAAGAGGTGATGACGCAGGAAACCAGTTACCAACAAGCCTTGAGCGATGCCACTTTCTTCGAAATCAATGATGATATGCTGCAGCTCTTTGATGACCAAACAACGCTTCTGGCTGAGTTTAAACCGGCTTCTAGCGAATTGGCGGGAACATCCTGGGATGTCATCAGCTACAATAACGGCAATGAGGCCGTCGTGACGCTCAAGTTAGGAACGTCAGCCTCGGCCGTTTTCAGTGAAGACGGACAAATTTCCGGCTTCGCAAGCTGCAATAACTATTTTGGATCTTACACAGCTGATGCCGGCAGTATCGTCATTGGCCCGCTGGCCTCGACACGCATGCTGTGCCCCGATCCCGAGGTTATGGATCAAGAAGCTGCCTACCTGGCGGCGTTGGAAATGGCAACAACCTATCAGATTACGGGTGACTTCATGGAAATGCGTGATGAAAACGGCGCGATGATGGCCACTTTCACCCGCATGGCAGAAGCGGACTAGAATCACTTTTAATTATTTTCCCGGATACAAATCCTGAATCTTCAATTCAACAAAAGAAGAGTTTCCGGGAAAATTGGTAAGCTAATCAAATAAAAAAGCCCCGACTTCATGTCGGGGCTTTTTTCTTTACTGGATTGAATCTACGATATAAAGCCTTGCAAGACGAGTAGTTCGCCGTTCAGGACCGATCCACTGGCCGCGCCGCGCAGCGTATTGTGGGCGATGGCCAGGAAACGCAGGTCGTTCACCGGGCACTCGCGAACTTTGCCCACCGTCCAGGCCAGGCCGTGCCCGGCATTGCGATCAAGGCGGGGCTGCGGCCGATCTTGTTCCGGACGATAGATCAACACGGGATCAGGCATTGTCGGCAGGTCGCGGCAAACAGCCGGAGGCTGCCAGGTCTTGAACAGTTCAATCGCTTCCGCGGCCGGAACCGGGCGCTTAAGTTTCACCGACACGCTGCCCAGATGCCCATCCAGAACCGGTACGCGGTTGGCCTGCGCGCTGACCAGAAAATCAGCCATTTCAATCCGGCCGTCTTCCAAGAAAGTGCCGCACAGCTTACGCGGTTCGCTTTCTAACTTTCCGTCCTCACCGCCGATATGGGGGATAATGTTATCCATAATATCGAGTGAGGGCACGCCGGGATAACCGGCGCCGGATACGGCCTGCATGGTCACAACTACGGCAGACTGCAAGCCATACGCTTCATCCAGCACTTTCAAAGGCAAGACAATGCTGGTCGTCGAGCAGTTGGCGTTGGCGACTATGAAGCCGGGCCAGCCGTAGGCTTCCTGCTGGTGCGGGATCAAGGCCGTATGATCGGGATTGACCTCGGGGATGAGCAGCGGCACATAGGGGTCCATGCGATAGGGGGAAGCATTGGTGAGCACTTTATAACCGGCGGCGGCAAACTGCGGCTCCAGTTCACGCGCCTCGGCGGTAGGCAGCGCCGAAAAGAGCACCTCGACATCCAGCTTTGGTTCGGTCGGCTGGACAATCATATCGGCCATTTTCTGCGGCGGGTCTCCTTCCAAGAGCCAGTTGACGCCTTCGCCATACGGCCGTCCCGCCGTACGTTCTGATCCGGTGACGGTAGTAATTTCAAACCAGGGATGGTCAACCAAATGCTGGATAAAGCGCTGTCCGACGGCGCCGGTGGCGGCCAGAATACCGACTGGGATTTTTTCCCTCATAATCATTCTCCATTTTAATTAGCCCGGTTCGCTTTAACAGCGCGCCGGACGGAATTAACCACAAAAAAACCACCGCCCTTATTGGGGCGATGGCATCGCGATTCCACCCAATTTCAGCAGCCGTCTCATAAATAAACACGCCTGCTCTCCATACGGCCGTTAACGGAGCCTACCGGACCTCCATACTGGTGAGAATACTCACGTTCCGCAAGGTCGCTCACAGGGGGTTTTCATCGCCGTCGTTTTGATAGGGGCTTCCAGCCTACCGGCCACCTAATCTCTGGCAACGGTACGACAACTACTCGTCCTGTTCGTCGCTTTATCTATCAAGTGCTGGAAATTATAAGAAGCCGGATAGGGGATTGTCAAGCCTATTTTCTAAGACAGCCTACAAAAATGCATTTTAACGAATCGTTATAAAGCATGCCGGGCCAATAGACGCCCTCATTCTTCCGTGTTATCGTTATCTGCAAGTTAGATAAAAGCAGAGAGCATCGAATTTTCCAGGGAAATCATCGATCAGGTATGTCAGTGAAAAAAATAATCGGCCAACAGGTAGATTGGTTAACCTTATACGCAATGAACCGGCGCCTACCCCAAAACGGCGCGGCGCGCTTTGAGTGCCCGGTTACCCTCGAGGAGGTACTGGCGCAAACACATATCGTCGAAGATAACATACCGCCTTACCAGCTGACATCGCCCGGAGAACACAGCATTCACCTGGAAACAAGGATGGGAGAAATTACCTGCAAGATCAAAGTGCGACCATCGGCCGATGTAAGCGCGCCTCTGCTCCTTTACCATCATGGTCTGGCAGAAGTCCCTTACACCAGTACCTGGAATCGACTCTTTCCGGCAAACAAGCCCTGTCCGGCGCACACCGTCGCCGTGCAGGCTCCTTTCCACACCAACATGGTCCAACCCATGCGCGTCGGCTTTGCAACGGTCGAACATATCTACCAGATGCTCGCCGGTTCGCTGCGCATCATGCAGTATGTGCAGGAGCAGTTCGAAAGAGAGGGGGCGGCGTTCACCATGGTAAGCGGGGTGAGCTGGGGTGGCATCACCAGCCTGCTTTATGAAGGCCTGTTTGGCACAACCCGGGCAACCGTACCCCTGTTTGCTTCCCCGAAACTTTCACAGGTTATTTGGGACGCGGCGCAGTTGTTCGGCCGTGAACTCCCCGTTTCACATGCCGAACTGGATGCCCTACTGGACTTCACACCTATTTATGAACGCATTGATAAGCAGCAGATTTATCCAGTTCTGGGCGAACATGATCTCTTTTTCCGCCTCCAGAACCATGCCATGGTCTATAAGGAGTCATCCCTGGTCACGCTGCCGGTTACACACGTGGGCGCGATTTGGGCCAGCAACGGCATGACACGAAAACACCTCCTCGATACATTAGCCTGGGCGGGCAGCCAAGCACATTAGGCCTTCTGCTAAGAGGGTCTTCAAACCAAGCACAAGCAGCAGCTATCCATGACCGCAAACAACACCGAGCCTTCACCATCACGGGCATGGTGGATCACACCGCTTTCCATGCTGGCTGTAGCCATCCTGGCTTTCCTCCTATACAGCCGCGCCCTGGACTTTGCTTTCTTCAACGACGATCCCACGGGGCATTTCGCGTGGATGGAAACAAAGAGCTATGCGGACTATTTCCTCAGTTCGGCCGATTATGGCTATTACCGGCCGGTAGTCTTTGCGGTCTTACAAAGCCTGGTTGATACGGTCGCCTATAACACACATGTTTTTCATACGCTGCTTTTAGGCTTAAACGCGGCCAATACAGCTTTGCTGTGGTTCCTCGTAAAGCGGCTCAGCGGCAGCAACCTCTATGCCTGGGCTGCGGCCTTGATCTTCGTCTTTTGCCCCTTTAGTTACGAGGCGGTCATTTATGTTGCCTCGTTGACCCATCCCCTGCTTCTTTTCTGGCTGCTGCTGACCTTACTTTTCTACCAGCAAGCGCGGTGCAGGGAAGAAAGCAGCCGGCATCGTTTCTTCTTTTACAGTGCAGCAATGGTCACGATGATTCTAGGGCTGCTGACGCACGAGAACGGCCTGTTCATCCCCCTGGCCCTGGTAGGCATTGAGTGGCTGGAAGTTCCACCTAAGGGCTTAAAGGAAGGGCTACAACGGCCGTTTCTACCCTACCTGATCCTGATTCCTGTTTTTCTCCTCATCCGGTGGTCCATTCCCAAGAACAGCGAACAAGCGGCGCCGGCGCTATCCGCCTGGTTCAGCAACCTGATGCCCTTCTTGCAGACTTTGGTTTATCCCCTGCTTCCTTTACTTCATCTGACGGCCGAAAACACAACAGCCCTAATTCTGCTCAGTCTGCTGGTCCTGTTCTTGACCTTCCTAGCCGCCTGGTGGGCAAGAGCGCGGGCTTTATGGCTCTTTGGCTTGGCCTGGTTTGTTTTCAGTTCGCTGCCGGCGATATTGTTCCTATCACCCGCTTACCTGTACGGCAGCCCCCGCCTGCACTACCTGCCCGCCGCCGGCGTAGCCATGCTCTGGGCGATGCCAGTCCTGGCCCTTGCCCGGCATATGCCTGCTGTAACGCGAGAACGACTCGCTTACACGGCCGTGGCTCTGGTATATACGCTGGCGATTATTCTTCCCCCAACATTCTTTTTCAACTGCGAATTGGATTTTTATGAAGAGACAAGCCGCATCGTGCGGCGTATGGGTGAGCTGGGAGAGGAAGCGCCGCCGGGTAGCAGTTTGCTTTTCGTGAATCTACCGGTATTTTTCAGCTCTTACGCCGGGCACCCGGATGGCTGTCCCAATCCTTATCCCTGGACGCCCGTGGGCGCCGTGGTTATTCCCGACTACGCCAACGCGTATGATTTTGTGCGCTTTAATGGAGATTCACTAACCCCGGCGACGGCCGTGACAATCGCCGATTATGCACCAGGCTGGAATACATACGGAGACCCGCTAGATCCGGAGCAGCTGCGCAAACGCCTAGGCTCCAATTTAATTTACGTTTTCGATCTGGTTAAAGGGGAGTTCTTTAACCTCTCGACCGCCTGGCTGCCCGAAGGAGCCAGCAGTGCTGATCCACTGGCGAAATTCGATGCCGGCCTGCGTCTCAATTCGGCCGTTATCGATCAGGTGGGAGCCAAAGAAGCCGTCGTGACCCTGACCTGGCAGAAGGGTGGGAATGAAGCAGGCGACTTCTCTCCTGTCGTTTTTGTGCATATCTACGATGAGGCTGGGCAGCTGGTGGCCCAGGATGACGGCACTCCAGGGAGCGGATTTGTGCCCATCGGCTGGTGGGGTGATCAGGATGCAGTCATTGACACACACACAATCACCCTGCCGGAGGGACTGGGCGCCGGTTCTTACAATGTTGCCGTGGGACTCTACAACCCTGTTACTGGAGAGCGCTATACGGCCGTCAGCGGGGATGGGACGGCCGTGGCGGACAACGCCTTTATCATAGGACAGTTGGTATTGCCCTAAACCCGCGCTTACCATTTCCTCCAGCTACGAGTTACCAACGCCCCTCACCCGCACTCACGGTCTACTTATCTCTGTCTCAGGCTACACTCAGATAGGAAGCCTAGAATCATAATCGAAGTCGCCAAAAAGTGAGCGGCCCTGGTTTCCCCTCCTGGCCAGGGCCGCTCGCTTTTTATTTATCTACTTAAGAATAACCCCATACAAAAACCGGCTCATAATTTAATTCAACAAGATTTCCTATTTACTTTTGGGGATCAAAAAAGGCTTACAGCATCTGCTGTAAACCTTTATCTTTTTAGCTGCGGGCGTAGGGGTCGAACCTACAACCTCATGATTCAGAGTCATGCGCTCTGCCAGTTGAGCTAGCCCGCAATTGGTCAGAAATTTTACCAGAGCCATTTGTAGGCGGCAACAACATTAGTCAGATAATCGGATAGTCTTTTGTCGAATAGTCTTTAGCCAGTTGATTAGGCAAATAAGGCAACGATTTCATTAAGGCGGGCGAGGGTGCACTCGCGGCCCAGGGCCAGCATGGACTCGAAGAGCGGCGGCGATACTTTTTGTCCGGTTACAGCTAGACGCATCTGGCCCAGGAAGGGACCGGCTTTGCCGTTGAGGGTGACGCTCTCGCCGATTTCGATCATGCCCGCGCTGATGGTATCCAGGTCATAAGGCTCGCTATCACGCACGAAGTCGCGCGCACGCGTAAAGCCTTCTTTGGCATTGGCATAGGGCATTTGTTTGTGCGTGAGCGATTCAGCCGTTTCTTGCAGCGGTACATCCTCGAACAAAAAGTGTAAGAAAGGTATCGCGTCCGGCAGGCGCTTCAAGCGCACGCTCATCGCCGGTATCACCAGCAGTAGTGCTTCCGGGTTCACTTCGTATCCCGCTTCGTCCAGGAATGGCTTGACGGCTTGGGCTAATTCCAGAGGCGAAAGTTCCTGGATGTACTGGCCATTGAGCCAATCCAGCTTGTCATAGGGCAGGCGCGAAGGAGCGGGGTTGACATCTTCCAACTCAAAGCGCGGCAGCGCTTCCTGCATCGTGAATTTCTCGACATCGTCCCCGAACGACCAGCCTACATTGGCCAGAAAGTTGTTCAGGGCATAAGGCAAAATGCCCGCTTCCTGGAATTCCTCCACCTTGACCAGCACTTCCTGGCCGCCATCGTCAAAAGCCTGGGTTCGTTTACTCAATTTTCCTTTACCGCTGGGATTGAGGACGAGAGGTAAATGGGCATAAACAGGTAGTTCCCAACCAAATGCTCCATAGAGGTTAACGTGCAGCGGCGCGGTGCTGATCCATTCGTCGGCGCGCAAAATATGGGTGATTTTCATAAAGTGATCGTCAACTACATTGGCCAGATGATAGGTGGGCAGCCCATCCGACTTGAGCAGCACAAGGTCCTGTAACTGGCTGTTCTGAACGGTAATATCGCCGCGCAGAACATCATGTACCGTCGTTTCCCCATCCAGGGGCATCTTAAAACGGATCACGTGCGTCAGTCCGGCAGCTTCTTTATCCGCCCGCTCTTGGGGAGTCAGATAACGGCAGCGGCGATCGTAACCAATCGATTGTTTATTCGCCAACTGCTCCTGGCGCATTTCGGCCAGCTCTTCCGGCGTGCAGTAACATTTGTAAGCGTAATCATGCTCAACCAGCCAATCCGCCCACTTCTGGTAGAGCTCCGTGCGCTGGCTTTGTACATAGGGACCATAAGGACCGCCGACATCGGGGCCTTCATCCCAATCAAGGCCCATCCAGTGCAGGGCATCAATGATATTTTGCTCCGCACCTTCGACGTATCGTTTTTGATCCGTATCTTCGATGCGTAAAATGAATTGGCCATTGTTGTGACGGGCAAAAAGCCAGTTAAAGAGCGCGGTACGCGCCCCACCAATATGTAAGTACCCCGTCGGACTGGGGGCAAATCGAACTCGTACAGACATAATTTTCACACTTAAAAGCTGTTAGTCTTCCTGATCTGACGCAGAGTGCACAGAGGAGACACTGAGGACACAGAGTTTTATTTAAAACTCCCCTGTAACTGCCGTAGGGATTCCAATTTAATAATTTTTAAAGCCTAGGGGAGTATACCGGAATCGAATCCTGTGAACTAACCAAATTCCTGCTTGCGCTGGCGCATGAGCACCGACTCAACCATGCCAATGGCCAGGAAGAGGGTCACCAGAGAACTACCGCCATAGCTGACAAAAGGTAGCGTCAGGCCGGTCACAGGCAGGATGCGCACGTTCATGCCGATACTCACGACGGTTTGGAAAAAAAGAATGGCGGCAATACCCAAACAAATAAGCTTACCGGCGAAGTCGGTACTTAAGGTGGCGGCGCGCAAAATTCGCAATAGGATAAAACCCAGCAAACCAATGACTACCAGGGAACCAAAAACCAAGCCCATCTCTTCGGTAATCATGCTGAAAATGAAGTCCGTATGCTGCACGCGCAAGAAACCCAGCTGGCTCTGCGTGCCCTGCATGTAGCCTTTGCCCCATAATCCCCCGGAACCGACGCTGATCTCCGCCTGTTCGATATTGAAAACATCGTCTTCACCGGCCGCATCCGGGTCTAAGAATGTCGTAATACGCTCCTGCTGGTATTCAGCCAGTGAGGGGTAAATCAAGGCAATAGCCACCAATCCGGCGATACCGAGAATAGCAAAGTGGGTCACGGGTAGGCCGGCAGCCCAGATCATAACGAACCAGACAACCATGAAGAGAATGGACATACCGAGATCGGGCTGCAAAAAGATCAGTCCGACCGGGATGCCGATGTATACCAGCGAAAGCAAAGTATTGGAAAAACGGCCGATCAAATGGCGGCGCGTAGCCAGGAATTGGGCGAATGATACGGCAATCAGGATACGGCCGAATTCGGAAGGCTGGATGCGAAATGTAGGCGTGATCTGGATCCAACGCCGGGCTTCATTACCCAACTGGCCGGCAACAATCACCAGCACCAGCGAAGCAACCACACCGGCATAAATATACCAATGGATGGAAGTGAAATAACGATAATCAACCGCAGCCACGGCAAAAAGCACGACCATGCCGATAATGGCGAAGATCGCCTGTTGGACCGGATATCCCTCAAAGGCGGGAGCACCGGTCACGGCACTGCGGATCATCAAGATACCGTAGCCTGTAAGCAGGACAACGGCCGCTAAAAGCCAGAAATCGAAATTTCGCCAGACGGATGGTCGTGATAGCATCGATGTGATTTTAGTAGAAATTCAGAGAATAGGGGCAATTTCCCAGCAGTTTTTCATGATGCGGGGGGCCGCCAGGGCAACAATTAATGGCTCAATTGATGAATTGGTGAATGGTTATTGGGTGAAGTTTGCCAGGCGAACGGGTTGGCGGCGAGGACCCCAAGAACCTGGTTTGGAATCGAAGTGGCCGGCGCAGGGGGTACCACAGTTCACACAGGCGCCGTCAGGCGTTAAATTCCATTCGCCAAGGATATACCAATCGCGGTAGATGAGGCGTTTGCCGCAGTTGTGACAGTAGGTGCTGCCACCCACGCCATCATGCACATTGCCGGTGTAGGCGTAACGCAGGCCATTTTTGATGGCGATCTCACGAGCTCGCGACAAGGTGGAGGCGGGGGTGCGCGGGATATCGCGCATTTTGTAATCGGGATGAAAAGCGCTGAAATGTAAGGGGACATCGGGTCCCAGTTCTTCAACGATCCATTGAGTCAGAGCTTCTAGTTCGGCCGTAGAATCATTCTGGCCGGGGATGAGCAAATTGGTGATCTCCAACCAGGTGTTCGTCTCATGCTTCACATACTGCAAGGTTTCCAGAACCGGCTGCAGCTGCCCGGCGCATAGTTTCTGGTAAAAGTCTTCACTAAAACCTTTGAGATCGATATTGGCGGCATCCATGTGGGCATAGAACTCACGGCGCGGTTCTTCATTGATGTAGCCCGCGGTCACGGCTACGGACATGATGCCCAACTCCCGGCAGGCCTGGGCGACATCGACAGCATATTCTAAAAAGATAACGGGATCGTTGTAAGTATAGGCGACGCTGCGACAGCCCAGTTCTTGGGCGGCGCGGGCGATGGTTTGCGGCGAGGCGGCATCGGCGAGGGTGTCGATCTGGCGTGATTTGCTAATATCCCAATTCTGGCAAAAGCGGCAAAAGAGATTGCAGCCGGCCGTGCCGAAGGAAAGCACGGGCGTGCCCGGATAAAAATGGTTGAGCGGTTTCTTCTCGATGGGGTCTACGCAAAAACCGCTGGAACGGCCGTAAGTGGTGAGCACGATCTGGTCGTTTTCCCGCGCACGCACAAAACACATGCCGCGCTGCCCTTCATTGAGCTTGCAGTAACGGGGGCAGAGATCGCATTGTACACGGCCGTCAGGCAGGGTCTGCCAGTATTGGGTAGGAACGGTAGCGGTTAGTTCCATAGTTTCTATCACCTATTTTCCCGGAAGTTCATCAGGAAGATGAAACATTGTTCAATAACTTTTCGGGAAAATGATCATCCTATTTACACTATCTATTATACTATAGGTAAGGGCATTTTTATTGTCGGCTTAATTTAGAGAATAGAGACGGGAGGTAGAGTGGGTCTTCAACACTTTGCTTTGGACACCCGTCTGAAGGGGCAAATCATGATGACAGTAAGACAGGCAGCAGTCGCCGGAACGTTTTATCCGGCCGATGCCAGAGAGCTGGCAAAAATGGTTGACCGGTACATGGCCGGTGCTGAGGGCAATGGCGATCTGCCGAAAGCCATCATCGCCCCTCACGCCGGCTACGTCTATTCCGGCCCCATCGCCGCATCCGCTTATGCCCATCTTGCGGGTAATAAAGAGATGGTGCGGCGGGTCGTCCTAATGGGACCTGCGCACCGCGTGCCTCTACAAGGATTAGCGGCGAGCAGTGCCCAGGCTTTCGCCACCCCGCTGGGTGAGGTAGCGGTAGATCAGGAAGCGCTGGCTAAAGTATTGGACCTACCCCAGGTGCGTGTGTGGGATGAGGCCCATGCTTTTGAACACAGCCTGGAGGTTCAGCTGCCTTTCTTACAGCGGATATACCAACAGTTCAGTATTGTGCCGCTGCTGGTAGGTCAGACAACGGCGCAAGAGGCGGCGGAGGTATTGGATTTGTTGTGGGGTGGACCGGAAACGGCCGTGGTCATCAGCTCCGACCTTAGCCACTTCCATGATTACACAACAGCACAGCATCTGGACCAGGTTACAGCACAGGCGATAATCAGGCTTGATGGCCAGGCCCTGGAGTATGAAAGCGCCTGCGGGCGAAATGCGATTCGTGGATTGCTGAAAGTGGCTAAAGAACGGGGGTTGAACGGCCGAGTAGTCGATCTGCGCAATTCTGGGGATACCAGCGGCTCACGCAGCCGAGTCGTCGGTTATGGCGCTTTCGTGTTTGAATAGAAAGCTATGATTCCCTAATTAAGCCGGTCCGGTAAGCTTCCAGAAGCTTTCTTAAGGCGGCTATGCGCTGTTTTTGAGCCGCCCCGCGATCGGTATCCTTGACAAACATGCGATGGGGGTAAGTGTAAATAATGGTTGTTTCCGACTCCATGTCCACTTCCTCCTGAATCGCCTTTTGCGCCGACTCAAAAGGTTTGTGCTCGGCCAGCAGCATCCCGCGTGAATTGGCAATGAGCGTAAACCCACCGATACCGGTCACCTTCTGATAGGCTTTCGCCATGCCGCCATCGATAATGATCAGTTTGCCGTTAGCTTTAATGGGACTCTGCCCCTTCTTAATTTTGACCGGAACGTGCCCGTTGACGATGCAGCCCTGCTGCGGATCAAGGCCAAATTCATCCATAATCCTGTTGATAACCTGCTCATCATCGCGATAGGTGTAGTAAGGATTCTGCAGCTCCACATGCGTTTCCTTGTCGCGCACAAAATAGCGCTCGAAGGTAGCCATCTTACTTTTGCCATAAAGAGGCGAACGAGCCCCGCTCCATAAATACCACATCACATCCTGGCCATATTGCCGTTCATCGGGATCGGTTGCGAAAAACCCCTGACGGGCTAAGCGTTCCACGCGATCCATATAGGTTTTACCGCTGAATCGACTGCCCTCCATAACGATTTCGGTAAATGATCCATCTTCTTTCAAAGAGATGCAGCCATGGTAGAGCAGATGATTGTTATAAACGCGATACATGCCTCCTTTGGAGAAGAGAAAACGCACGTGCTTTTGAAGCGATGAACTTGTCTTGAAAGATAGCGCCAAGCGATCCATGACATACTGCTCACGAAGCGTGAGGGCGTAGGGGTCCTGGTCATTGAGGGTCGGAAATTCATTATCAATCAGATCGTATTCCCGCCCACCAATGCACACAATACCGCGCCGGCGATCGATCTTGTCCAGGAAGAGGCGGTCTTCCATATTGTAATGGCTGCGCCGCTTAATGATTTGCCCCTCGAGCTTAAACTGGATGATTGAGATCGCCTTTTGCATACGCGCCAGGAGAATCAATTCCGTCTCGTCCATTTTGTCCAGGCGCAGCGGATCATCCTCCAGCCGGGGCATGAATTGACTGCAGGGATCATGACCATATATGTCGATGGCCAGTGAGACCAGCGGCATCAGGTTAATGCCATAACCATTTTCCAGCGTTTCCAGGTTGTTATAGCGCAGGGCAATGCGAATCACGTTGGCGATGCAGGCCTGGCTGCCGGCCGCGGCGCCCATCCAGACGATGTCATGATTGCCCCATTGAATATCGATGGAGGGGACCTCCATCAAGCGGTCGAGAATGATATGCGCGCCCGGCCCGCGATCATAAATATCGCCGATGATATGCAGATGGGTGATGGCCAGATTTTGAATCAACCTGGCGAGGGTAACAGTCAGTTCCTGAGCCTGGCCAACGTCGATGATCGACTCGATAAGAGCATGGTAATAGTGCTCGCGGTCCGGATCTTCTTGAGGTGTAAGGAGATTTTCGATAATGTCCGCGAAATCAGCCTCCAAGAGTGAGCGCACATGGGTTCGCGTGTATTTTGAGGCGATGGAACGGCCGAGTTTGAACAGAATGGGCAAGTTATTGCGGTACCAGGCATCCTTGTCCCTAACTTCTCGTAAGACAAGGGGGAGTTTCTGCTCCGGGTAATAAATGAGGGCAGCCAGGGCACGCCGTTCCTGGCTGGTTAGGTCCTCGCCAAACATTTCATCGATCCGGCGGCGTAAGGATCCGGAACTGCTTTTTAATAAATGCAAAAAGGCTTCATATTCGCCATGCAGATCGGAGAGAAAATGTTCCGTTTCCTTGGGCAGGTTGAGGCCGGCTTCCAGAGCGACAATTTCCGTAGCCGCCGACTGGATAGAGGGGTATTGTTTTGCCAGCAATTCCAGGTACGCCAAATCATTCATAGCACCAGCCCTATTTAAATTGAATCCATATGAGATTATTGAACCGTCTTGCTCCATTATACGCCAGATCAGCGCGGCATCCAGAGCATATACAGACGTTCGGTCTCTTGTAAAATCTCGAACGCGGAAGGATTCCGCGGCTACGGCGTTAATTTCCGGCCGTCAAACCGGAAACGACGACTTTATCGTAGATCGGTTGGCCTTGGGCATCTAGGAGGGGCAGGCGGCGCAGGGTAGCCAGGAGATAAAGGCCAGCTTGCAAACGGTAGTTTCCAGGTGGAAGATCGCTGGACAATTGAATTTGGTACGGATCCTGCACGATTTCGCCCGGCTGCCATTCGCTGGTGGGGAAGGTTCCTTGCAAAGGCCAGGCATCTATCTGGCCGACGATTTGATCCTGATCATTCAGAACCTGTAAAAACACGGTGTAATCTTCACTCATATCGGCCAGGCCCTGCCAGCGCAGCTGCACCGGCAGCAGGCCTCCAGGCTGCAAGGGCTCTTGGGGCAGGTCGATGTCCAACAATGCAATTTTGTCGTCGAAGTTGGCCGCATCCTCAGGCAAGGAGATGCCGCTGACCGTGACTTTGCCCAATATACAGCCCGAGGTGGGGGATGCAAGCCATCCGCAAATGGAAGCCGCCTGGGGATCGCGGCTTATGAGTTGGTAACGGCCGTTTGGCAGATTGGTGTCCACTTCTGCTTCGTAGGTAATCGCATTCTTCGACTCCTGGTCAATTGCCAGCGTATCCGCTCGAGGCGCGCGATCAATTTCCTGGTCAAGCGGCAGCAGATCGAATTCCAGCAGGTCCGCGGCCGCGGCATAACCACTGACGATAACGGACAAGGGCGTCTCCGGCCTGACTTCCGCTGGGAAGGCAGTCTTGGTAAGCAGCATACGACCGTTTTGGGCGCGGTAATCGTTGGCCTGGGCAATGGTTTGTGCCGGCTCCACTTGCAGCTGCGTCAGCGTTTGCCATTCAAGATCATCAGGGTCAGCAAACTGCAGACCGGCGGCCACCTGGATTTCCAGATCCAAGGTACTACCACCGTAGGGTTTAGGCAGAAGATGGTAATCAGGCACGATCTCGCCGGGCCGAAAAGCAACGGTCGGGTAATAATTTCCGGCGGGGTGCGATCCACCCGGGGTTGCCTGAGAACTCTGAAAGTCGCCGGATGACCAGCGCACATAGATATACTGCGCTTCCGCAACCGGTTCTTCAAGCTGCCAGTAAAGAGTGACAGCCGTAGCCTGATCATCAACTAGGGCTGGTTCTTCAACCTGGTAACCGATCAGGTCCAAGCCATCAAAAGTAAGGCCGGCGGGCGTCGCCGCAGCGGGCAGTTCCAGCAGCGGATCGCGGCTGACCTCGAGCAGCGGCCCCATGGAGCGCAGATGATAAAGACCTTCTAGTCCGGGCAGGAAACGCGCCAGGTAGACGGTCTGTCCTGCGGCCAGGCGGGCATCAAGCTCAGCGCGGTAGGCGGCTTCATCAGGTAAAACCATGATCTCCAGATCGGGACGCCATCCTTCCGCCTGCTGCAAATAATAAAGCGGCGCGATCTTTTCGCTGTCGGCCAGAATAGCCGCGTCGGGCTCCAACGGCAGCGAAAGCACGCCTTCGCCCCAGGCTTGCAGAGCGACCTGATCGGTGTAGGCGGTGTCAGGCCAGTTATGCACGATCCGCAGGAGCGCGGGTGTGAGCGAAATGAGGATCAAACAGGCACTGAGAAGTAAAGTCCAATCTGTCCAGCCACGGCCCTGCAAGAGCGCGACCGGTAGAGTGAGAATTCCGGCCAACCCGGCGCTCCAGAAGAGAGCGATCAGGATATGTGCGGGGATTAAGAAAACAGCCAGATCAGGCACGTGATAATTCAAGGCATAGAAAATATAGCCTGCCCAAACAACCAGCAGTACCAGGGCCACACGCCAGCTGCGATAGGCGGCATAAGCTACGCCAAACAGAGCCAGCAGAAGATTCAGCCAGCCCCATTCGGCCAGCAGCAGACGCCAGACGATTTCGTAGCGCGTACGATCGTTGAGCCAGGCGGTGAGCTGCAAAGCTCCCTGAAAACGAGAGCCGAAAACCCATTCCATAAAACGGGCCAGGCCCATGGGTTCATCATGCAGTGCGCCCCAGCGAATCGGCAGGTAGGCGTATAAAAGCAGAGGTAAGAAGAAAGCCAGACCAACCTTCAAAAAGAGCAGGCCGTTGGCTCTCCAGTCCTGCGCGCGCAGGCACTGTCCATAGGACAGCAGTACGGCTAAAAAGGCCGCCGGGAGGAGGATGATCGTCGTCAGGTGGTTGGTTAAGCCCAAGCCGATGACCAGGGCCATAAGCCACACGGTACGCTGCCAGCCTGAACCGGACGGCCAGAGGAAGACCGGCTCTGTACAGGAATCCTTTTCCGCTCCATGGTCAAGCACGACGGCGATAAGCCATAAGGCCGTGGCGACGAACAAGGCATTAAGGGCATATACTTCTGCCTGCACTGCCTGGCTCCAGAGTGTGGGGGTAAGGCCGAAAAGGACGGCGGCCAGCAGTGCGGCAACGGGCTCTTTCCATAAACGACGCCCGGCGAGGTAGAGCAGTGAGGCTGCCAATGTTGCAAAGACGGCCGAAGCGAGATTGATGCGCCAGGCCATGGATCCCATAGGCAGCGCAGCAAACAGCCGTCCCAACAGGATATATAGGGGATAACCGGTGGGATGGGCAATTCCCAATTGGGGAATCACGACCTGGAATTCAAATGTGTCAGCCCGTCCGACGACGTTGGGCATAGTGAGTAAGTAGAGGGGAAAGAGGGCCAGCCAGACAAAAAGGATACCCAACCAGCGCCAGCGGCGTATAGGCGCCAGCCAACGCGCGAGGAAAACGGCCGTCAGCCAGAGGCTAAAGGCGAAGAGAAAGCGGCTTGTACACAGGTTAACGCGCGAATCAAAAAGATAATACAAGTTTAGAAGGAGTGGCGAGAAGGAGGCGGTGGTTATAAAAAAATATGGGCCGATGTTTTGTGATATGCGCCTGCTGACGGCCGGCCGGCTCAGCCAGCCGACGACGCCCAGACCACCGGCGAGCAGGAAGGCGGGCAGTGGACGGCCGAGCCATAAGAAGCGCGGAAAGAGCGCTTCGTAAAGCAGGCGGCAAAGAGCCAAACCGGCGATGAAAAAGAGCACGGCCGTGATCAAGTGATCGAGAAGTTGAAACCCACGGTTGGGTTTTAAAAGAGACATAGCTGCCCAATTATACCCCCACGATAGGAGAAGAATGATCGTTAAGGGCTATTCGTCATTCTATCGTGGGAAAGTCGTTATATCTTGGCGTAATAGAGAAAAGGTCAATACAATCTTTGGCAACAAGAGAATCTACTCACAAACATTCAAGATAAATCCCTGGAAGAGAGAAGCCAAGCCTAATTTTAAAGCTGGCCGACAAAGACAGCGGCGGAAAAAGTGCGGATACTAAAGGAAATCATCAATCTATTCCTCGATGCGGCGATGGCCTGGAACCGGGACAAAGCATCCCTCTACGCGGCATCGATCGCCTACTACATGACCTTTTCCCTGGCGCCGATGTTGGTTTTGACGATTTCCATCGCCAGCCGTGTGTTTAGCCAGGCGGTGATCGAGGGGCAGCTTGTTTCGCAAATCGAAACCTTTGTCGGTGCTGAAGCGGCCATCTTACTACAGAACCTGCTGCGCAATGCCAGAATCGGTTCCTCGAGCTTCACGATCATCAGCATCTTAATCCTCCTCTGGGCAGCTTCAGGTGTTTTCAACCACCTCAAACGCGCCTTGGATATCATTTACGGTGTGACACCTCGTCCAATGCCGGCTACAGAAGGCGTTCTCCATTACCTGCGCAACCGTTCTTTCTCCTTCGCCATGGTTTTGTTCATGGGTATCCTGCTGCTCATCGCCTTATCTTTGAACACCGTCATCACCTCGATGGGCTCATTTCTGGTCGAGCACATCCCGGAACTGAGCGAGGTGAACACGACAATAACCCGCTTTATCGCCCCGACGATCATGTTTGTATTATTCGGTATCGTTTTCAAGACCCTGCCGGAAGCACGCATTGCCTGGCGTGATGTATGGTTGGGATCGGCGGTAACAACACTGCTCTTTTTACTGGGCAATGTCTTCATTGGCTATTATCTCAGCATTTCCAACGTTGCCTCGGTTTATGGCGCCGCGGGTTCATTTATCATCATGCTGGCCTGGATCTATTACTCGGCGCAAATGGTGATGTATGGGGCGGAATTCACCAAAATATTCGCCATCCGCTACGGCGGGGGTATCGTCCCCAGCAGCCAGGCGATCACTTTGGCCGAGTTTTACAACCATCACGCCGAAGGCAGCCTGAACCCTCCAGGATACCGTCTTATACCATCAGATTCGCCGGAAGAGGGCGAGGAAAGCACTGAAGACACACCGCTTACCGAATAAAAGTAGTGCTTAGCAAAATTGATAGTGGTTTAAAACTATGCTTCGATACCAAATCGCTCGAAGCGGCTGGAAGGTTGTTCAGTTAGCCCTGATCGATCTTACCGTTAGAGGTAAGGAGAATATCCCCCAGGAGGGCCCATTTCTGGTCACGCTCAATCATATGAGCGCGGCCGATACGCCGCTGCTGTTGGTAGCCTTCCCCCCTGAGGAATGGCGTTTTTTCGCCGGGGAGAAATGGCGCGATCACTGGCTCTGGGGGCCGATGATGGGCTCCCTGGGCGCAATTTATATCAAACGCGGCGAGGTCGACCGGGGGGCTATCCAGGAAGCTTTGACGGCCGTCGAGGAGGGGGCGGTGTTCGGCCTGGCTCCAGAGGGTAAACGCAGCAAGGTAGGGGCTATGCAAGAGGCAAAAACAGGGGCCGCCTACCTGGCCAGCCGCAGTGGTGCGCCTATTTTGCCGGTGGGCATCGTCAATACGGACGTCCTCTTTGCCAACGTACACCGCTTAAAACGTACTAAGGGAGAGATTATCATCGGCGAGCCTTACTATTTACCTGATTTAGGCCGGCGGGCACGAAGCACGGACTTAGAGGCTTATACGCACCTGATCATGGTGCACATCGCCGCCCTGCTGCCGGAACGTTATCACGGGGTTTATCGCGACAGTCCGGCACTGAAGGCGCTGCTGGCGGGAGAGGATCCGTGGCCGTACTGCCAGGAGATAGTGGGAGATAGAGAGGGGAGGTAGAGATAGAGGGGGGATCAGGATGGGCCGGCGAGGAGTTCCTGGATTTGCTGCCAGTGAGCCTGGTCGTGCTGCACGGCTAGGGAGATGAGTTCGTGCAGGCTGGTGGTGCCGAAATAAGCATGAGATCCTGTTCGCTGCCACTGTTCACCATCCAGCTTGCGCAGCTGCTCGAGACTTTGCTGCCGTAAAGAAAAGAAGTCAACAGCCGCTTCACGGCCGTTTTGGACCCGGTAAGCACGCGCCTCCGCCCACTCATCCGAAGCGACCCCGGATATGAACGGGTTCTCATGAGAAATAATGGCCTGATACCGCGCCAAATGCACCTCACGCTCAACATCACGCATATGGCACATCACTTCAGAAAGCGACCATTCGCTCTCAGCCGGCCGCCACTTCCAGTCAATATCCGGGTCTGATAACACATCAATAAGACATATGGCGAAATCTTCAAGGGACTGCAAGAGTTGGGGGACTGTAGGAGAAGTATCCATGGTTATCGAAATATCAGCTGCTCTTTTCAAGTGCCAGCGTCTCCAGCCAGCCGCCGTTCAGGCGCTGCGCTAAATTCGCAAGCGATCCCTGGGCGGTCGGTTTAAGATCATCGGGAAGCTCTGCTCCCGGGAGTTCAATCCAATAGGTGAATAAGCCGAGCTTTTGCGCCGGTTCGATATCATTAACAATATCATCGCCGGCCATTAATGCCTGGTCCGGACGGCAGTCGATCTTTTCCAGGATTTCCCGGTAATAGACCTGGTGTGGTTTGGTAGCATGCATATTTTCAATCGTGGTCACCAGGGAATAGGGATAGTGGGTGACCGGCACGCCGGCCCAGTACAATCGCGCTTCAACCGCCCGCCGTGGAAACATGGGGTTTGTGGCGATGACGATCTTCAAATCCTGAGCGAAGCACCAATTCATCACCTGGTTCGCTACAGGAGTTTGCTCAGTAACTTCCCGCAGCTGTTCGAACTCATTGCGGTAGAAGCTGTCGATTTCCGTCTCGACCTGGTGGGAATCAAGTCCGGTCAGTTCGCTGAAGCGGGTCCAGAAGGCCTCGTTATTGGTCACAGCGGGATTGACATCCTCAACCATCGCCCGTGAGGCGAGTATAAGTGAACGCGTGAACTTTTCAGGGGGCAAATAACGCCGGCCAAACTCACCGCACATGGTGAAGTAGGGCGGCAGAAAATCATCCATGTTATTGCCCAGAAGCGTATCATCGAGATCAAAGAGTATGGCTTTTATCATAGTTTGAGTCTTTTGGCGGCCACCAAGTTGGTATGGCTTGTTAGTAAATCGTTTGTCCCCCCGATATGGCCGATTTAAGGCTGGGTCCCAAAAAGTTCTTGCAACCCTGGTTTTTCCTTGGCGCATTCCGGGCAGCCGACATGGGGGCTGGGCACATCGATCAGGTGCTTGCTGCAAAAGGCGGTCACCTCGACATGTCTGTTTAAGCCAAACAGGCCTTTTTTGATAGTGGCCTGCAAGACCAAATTAGGACTGCTGTTAGCCCTAAGAATACCGGGAACGGGGCAGTTAGTACAGTCCTTTTGCTGCCAGTGAGGCGAGCTGGGATTGCCCTCAATCAGACGGCAAGTTTGTTCGCTGCGCCCGCGGTGAAAATCTTGATAGTAGAAGCGGCATTCCTGCCCGGCCGGATTAATCATAAGTCATTCCTGTCACTGCTATGAATGATAGGAAAAGATGCGCGTCACGACAAATTTATTGAGGAAGTATCAAGAAGCAAAACCATCCGCCAATACGAACCGAACTCCCTTCCAGGTTCTGTAAGACAACTGCTTGAAGATCATGTTTATTGACGCTACGGGAATAATGCGCAACAATAAAAAAAACTAATTGGAATGAATTCATTTTGAAGCTCCTTTTCATTATCCCACCACAAATCATCAAAAGCGCTGTGGGTATCGACGCACAGCCATCCATCAATATCCCCCTAGGGGTGTTATATATTGCCGCCTATTTGAGAGATCAGAATTGGTTAGGAGAGATTGAGGTTTACGACGGTCGGCTAAGCGCGGAAAAGACACGGTATGGAGATGACAATGAGCTATTTGGGGATAGTTGGGAAACCGTCGCCCAGACAATTAAAGATTTTAATCCCGATGTTATCGGCATTTCCAATATGTTTTCCTGGCAGATTGACGGCGCTATCCGGGTTTCGCAAATCTGTAAGGAAACATGTCCGGAAGCGATCACAGTGCTGGGAGGTCCCCATGCCTCATCTTTTCCCCTGGACATGATCAGGGAGCCCACGATCGATTACTTGGTCATGGGTGAGGGTGAGGAACGAATGTACCAGTTCCTCAATGCTCTGGAAAATGATGAGCCGATTCAAATTCAGGGCATCTTAGGGAAAGAAGATGACTTTAATTTACTCCGTCCCAATAAGAAGGCGCCGATTGACTTCATCATGCCCCTGGATTTGCTGCCAATTCCGGCCTATGATCTGATTGACATGGAACGGTATTTTTACTTACAGTCGAATGGTTATTCGCCGCGGGTGAGGGAATGGGGAAAACGCGCCGTTTCGTTGCTGACCAGCCGCGGGTGTCCCCACCAGTGTATCTTTTGTTCCATCCAGGCAACAATGGGTTATCGATTCAGACATCACACGCCGGAATATGTGCGCGCACACATTCATTACTTGATTGAAAATTACGGCATCGACTACATTCATTTTGAAGACGATAACTTCACCCATGACACAGATCGTTATGATGAAATCATCGATATGCTCCTGGAGCTGTCACCGAAAATACCCTGGGGAACACCTAATGGGGTTCGCGCGGATTCCTGGAACCCAGAACGAATTCGTAGAACGAAGGCCTCTGGCTGCCAATACTTGTGCATCGCTATCGAATCATCTTCGCAGCGGGTGATCAACGAAGTGATCAAGAAGAGGTTAGATTTGAGCCAGGTTGACTTTGTGATGCAGGAGTGTAAAGAGGTCGGCCTGCCACTGCTGGCGTTTTATGTGCTGGGACTTCCGGGGGAAACGGCCGAAGAAATTCAAGGAACGGTTGATTTCGCAATCGATCGTTATGACCGCTTTAATGTTTACCCGAGTTTTTCAGTTGCCAACCCGCTTCCGGGTACGGAATTATATGATATTGTGCTGGAGCAGAATTTGTTCGCCGGTGTAACGGCTGCGGATCCACCGAAACCAAATACGATTCGCACCAACGAGTTCGATCCGGATTTTATTGAAAGGGTTCATAACGAAGCGCTTAAGAGAAAAGCCTGGATCACGTTAAAGAAAATGAGCAGCAATCCACAGACGTTTAAATATTATGTGGAATTGAGCTGGAAAAATATGTGGTTCTTTAAGCGCACACTACGGTCGACGATCGATTCCATTTTGGGGAGTCGGGATTAGCTTCCTGCAACAATCCTCGAAACTGAAGCACCGGAAATAGTCAGCAACGGCCGTTCGCGTTAAGCTGGTCTTCAGTTTTAAACTGGTCGGAGCACACAAGGGGATAACGCCCAACAAAGTAATCATAATGGGAAATTAAGGCGCTGCCGTCGATTCGCGTAATAGAAGCTGCGGCTTGATAATTTGTTCGCCGCTTTCTGACGCGTTGTTAGGTTCCATCAAGTGGAGCAATGTGTTCATGGCCGTGGCTCCAAGCTGCCGTTTAGCGACGCACAAGGTACTCAGTGCCGGAGTGACCAGAGAGGCGAAGGGAATGTCGTCAACGCCGATGATTTCCACGTCCTCAGGGACGGTGAGGTTGAGCTCGCGGCAGGCGCGCAAGATGCCGGTCGCTGTCAGATCGTTGAAAGCGAAGACGGCCGTGACTTCAGGATGGTGCTAAAAGAGGAGCCACGCCGCGCTATACCCGCCTTCACTGTCAGGAACGCAGTAGACAACCAGATCGTCGCGTAAGGGTAAGTTGGGGGAGGTCATGCTTTCCTGGTAACCAGCCAGCCGCTCCTGGCTGCCGCGCTCGTATTCAGGTCCGGCGATGAAGGCGATCTGTTTGTGCCCGGCACTGGCCAGGTAATCGACCGCCTGACGGGCGCCGTACCTATCGTCCACGTTAATCACACAAACCCCGGGAAAGGCCGTTCCAGCAAATTGCCATGGTTGTTGGTTTCTCAAAGTTGGAGTTCGCTGGATAGAAAATAAAAGACCCCGGGGTGGGGTCTTTGGGGAATTTTTGTGTACGCCCTGAGAGATTCGAACTCCCGACCTTCTGGTTCGTAG
>JBJYWP010000187.1:0-2729 GCA_046259485.1 Promineifilaceae bacterium (SeqCode)
TTATTGGCCGGATGCGGCGGGTATGGGAGCGTACCGCAGAACCAGGACAATTACAAGGACGTACAGGGCTGCAAAAATGAGGCCCATGGTCATGGGGAACGCGTCAAGCTCGCCGGAGATAACGGGAATCAGTATGCTAAGAATGCTCAGGGCTGACACAATGAGCGCCAGCGGCTTGCCCCAGCTCGAGTTACGCCACAGGGCGAAGGCGGCGATCATGCCGGCGACGCTGTAGGCGACGTTGAAAACGCCGAGGGCGTAGGGCCCGCCGCCACTTGCTGAGGCTGCGGCCGGACCTGCCAGCACGAAAGAAATATCGCTTGCCGCGTTCATGAGGCTCAATAGGAACAGCAGGACGGCGGCAATAGTGATTTGTTTGGATTGTGACATTTTACATCTCCTTATTATTGTATGATGGACAACCAATTGAGGAGATCATAAATGCTGCATTTCCTAATGTCAGGAGGCTGGAGTCACCAGGATTTGGGAAAAAATCCTAAATAGTTAGGAAAACTAGGAAGACTGCCTTTGATAACCGAAAATTGATCCACGGTTAAAAATACTTTGAAAGGAGATCAATCCATAGTTTAAACGCCTCCCTTTCTTTATGCCGCGCTCTGTTAATAATAATTTCTGAAAAATTTAACTATCACGGCCGTCCGCAGCGCTTTTCCTACTAAACAAGCTGCGGCCGTTGCGGAGGAATGATGACCAAACTCAAAACACTCCTTTTACCATAGCCCCTGTCACTCCTGGCCTTGACCGCGTGCAGTCAGGCTTCGCCCTAAAAGGGCGAACCGGCCGCCTCTTCGGCTGCAGGAGTCCCGGCTGTCGCCGAGCTGCACCAGACCGCGCAGAGCTACTACGATCTCATGGCCGCTCATGACTTTGATTACGCCGCCGCCGAGCCGCACGAACTGGTCGCGCTCGTGGGCTAGGCCAAGGAGGCCTGGGTCACGGCCAGCCAGTATTACGAACTCGACGAGGGTATTGTCGCCGGCGTGCCTTTGGGGCGCGTACGAGAAGGTGCAGGAGCCCGTTTATGCTGCAGATGCGCTGACGGCTGCGGAATGGTTGCTGGTACGTGATTTCCGGCCCAGCCCAACCCTTGCCCGGCACGCAGCAGTAAGCGTTTTATGTAGGATAACCTTCAGGCGGTCCCATTGGCACCCTGAAGGGTGCCCTATAAAATTGTGCAGCAAGATTCATGAAACTTCAGTAAATAAATCGGTAATGATTTAAGCTCTTTAGAGTGGCAGCTATTATGGCGAATGCCAGGCCGATCTGTCTTATTGAGTTATTCATCCTGGGACATTTCCAGGATGCCGCTGCCGTCGGTTGCGATCAGGGCGGAGTGCCAGCCATCGGCCGTGCCATCCCACAGCTTCAACCCCAGCCACTTACCGTCGGGAGACCACGCTTCCGGAACCACGCCGACCACCCAGTTCGGCAGCGATATGGAGTCAAGCTGCAGCAGTCCCGTGCCATCGCTGCCCACACGATAAACATGGACTTCCAACTGCTGTACATCGATCTCGCCGAAGGCAAACCATGCCCCATCCGGCGAAGGAACGAGTTCGGTTATTTCCTTATCACTCAATGTCACGGATTCGCCCGATACCGTACTACAGGCGGAGAGTCGATATGTATAAATATTTGTGCCGCCCCCACATCCATAACTGCGCTGGTGGGTACGGTGGATAAACAACACCTCATCCCCTTCGGCAGCGATGACCTCTCTAATAGCTTCGCTGCGACAGTCATCACCCTCCGAGATGGAGGCTGTTTCGTTCTGTAGTTGGCAAGGATAGGATGGCCTGAACGCTGGGATAAGCGGATCGTCCGCCAGGTCGAAAACTCCCGTTGGCGGCAGATCCATTTGGCTGCTGGGGCTGCCAGACGGGAGAACCGGCAAATTTACATCTGGTGGCGGCTTGCAGCCCGCTAGAAAGAGCAGCAGTAGAAAAATTATGAATCTTCTCATCAACCGTTCCTACAAAGATCGCCGGGACATGAATGATCCCGGCTGGAGAACAGCGCCCCCTGGGGCGTTGTTCACTAGCCTGGAGCTTCAGCCGTTAAGCCGCGCTCAAACCGGTGACCTCGCGCAGCCGCTCCGCATCGCGCAGCGGCGGTGAGCCGAACAGCCGCTTGTACTCGCGGTTGAAATGGGAGGCGTCGTTATAGCCAACGCGGTAAGCCGTGCTGGTCGCGTCCAGGTCCTCGCTGACCATCAGCCGCCGCGCTTCTTGCAGCCTGAGGCGCTTTTGGAACTGCAAAGGCGTCAGGTTGGTCACCGCCTTGAATTGGTGGTGGAAGCTGGAGACGCTCATGCCCACGTCCTGGGCGACGTCCTCGACGCGCATCGGCTGGTCGAAGTTTTGCCGCAGCTGGTCGATGGCCTTAGCGATCGGCGAGGAATAACCACCCATGACCGCGATATGGCGCAGTCGCTCACCCTGCTCGCTCAACAGCAGCCGGCAGATAATCTCCCGCTTAATCAGTGGCGCCAGCACCCGCGCCTCGTCCGGCTCATCGATCAGGCGCACCAGTCGCACTACTGCGTCCAGCAAACCGGCGTCCAGGGCGCTCACATTCATGGCGATCACGTCGGAACCCTTCGCCTTGGCCGCGTGGCCCAATTCATTCATGATCGAACCGACGACGATTGGTTCCAGTTCCATGCGAAAGCTGAGATACGGCCGTTCCGTGGACGCTTCAATGACATG
>JBJYWP010000188.1:0-8307 GCA_046259485.1 Promineifilaceae bacterium (SeqCode)
TCGTCTTTGTCATTCTGTATGTTTACGGAGCTGTGCTCTATAAGGGTATGCGCCAACCACAGGCGTTCTTCAACCTGCTAATTAACAATGCTTTTTTGCTGATTACGTCTATCGGCATGACCTTTGTTATTTTGACCGGCGGGATCGATCTCTCTGTAGGGGCGATGATCGCCCTGACATCGGTTGCCTCGGCCGCCTTGCTGGAAAACGTGGGGCTTAGTGCCTACATCGTTATCCCCTTGATGTTATTGATGGGCATCGCTTTTGGGGGGACGATGGGCGCTATCACGCACTATTTCAAAGTGCAGCCTTTTATCGTGACCCTGGCGGGGATGTTTTTCGCCAGGGGCATGTGCTTTTTCATCAGCCTGGACGCCATTCCGATTAAGGATCCCATTTACCGCACGCTGGCCTTGACGCGAATTCGCATCCCCGGTTTTGAACGCGCCTTCCTTAGTATCGGCGCCGTCGTCGCTTTAGTGGTGCTGGTCGTGGGTATGTACATCGCCCATTACACGCGTTTCGGCCGAACTGTTTATGCCATTGGTGGAAACGAGCAGTCGGCGCGGTTGATGGGTTTGTCCGTGGCGCGGACTAAAATTGGTGTCTACGCGATCAGCGGTTTTTGTTCCGCGCTGGCGGGCATTGTATTTAGCATCTCCTTGTTATCGGGACACGGGCTCTATGCGCGGTGGGTCGAGTTAGACGCGATCGCTTCCGTCGTCATCGGCGGCACCCAATTAATGGGCGGCTACGGGTATGTTTTCGGTACGCTTTTCGGTGTGCTGGTAACAGGCCTGATTCAAATGCTGATTCAATTCAATGGCGAACTGAGCTCCTGGTGGACACGCATCGCCGTTGGCGCTTTAACACTGATCTTCATCGGCGTACAAAGTTACTTCTCCTATCGAAGGGAAGGCCGCAGCCTGGACATCTCGGCGACTTCCAAAGCAGAGGACGCGATGCAGATATCTGCAGATACCGTGTCTATGGATTCCGCTTAACAAAACAGGAGCAGGGAAAACCCTGCTCCTGAAATTTTTATCCATCCCTCAACTGGTTGACTTACCAACTGCGCCAGGCTACGAACGCCCGCGGATCATCCATTTTGCCGATCCACGGTGCGCTGGACTGAACCTGCATGGTAATCTATGAGTTTAACGTTGGCCGGCTTAATGTCCAGCTTTGGGGAAACATTTGGGGGAGTTGCGCTCACACACAAATATCTATTGACTTTCTTCAAAGCAATTATTATACTTTTATGTTACTTTTGAGAGTTTCTAATTAAACCAGCCACACGGCCGTTGTCCGGTGGTTAACAGAGACACGGCTGGCTTGGTCTCAGCGATTCTATTCAACAAAGTTCCGGTTCTTTCTATGGCTGATACTGTGTTATGAGCATGCCTGAGTAGAGGGGCCTGATCATAGGAGGCTCACATGCAACCAAAACGGGTTCTTGTCGTCCTGGCTGCCTGCCTGCTGGCCGGTCTGTTTACCTGGGCACTTGGCGATGTTTTAGCTCAAGGGTCAAAACTGCCAGACTCCACTGAAGAAGACCCATTTCAATCATCTGAAATCTCAATACTTCGTGCTCAGGCGGCTACCGCAGGCAGTGTGCCGGTTATAGTCGGATTGCAAATAGAAGGGTTTGACACAAGTATAATGGCCGTCGAAGAGCAATATGAAGCTCGGATGGTTAGCAAGATTGCCGCTGTTCAAGGTATTGTGCTGTCCGATCTGGAAAATACTTCGCTGACGAACGTAAAGCGCTATGATTATATTCCTTACATGGCGCTTTCCGTTGACGAAGCAGGTTTGGAAGTCTTGCTAAAGAACCCTTATGTCACCAGTGTTACGGCCGACCAGCTTCTGGATCCGCTCCTGGATACTAGCGTACCTCTGATAAAGGCAGATCTAGCCCATTGGTCCGATTATCGTGGGCAGAACCAGACGATCGCCATTCTTGATAGCGGTGTTGATAGGCTGCACCCAGACCTGTCTGGAAAAGTTGTTTCTGAAGCGTGCTACTCAACAAACAATGGGACTTTCTTGGCCAGCTCGCTGTGCCCCAATGGCCAGGAATCGCAAACTGGCACTGGAGCCGCCTCCGTGTCTGCCAACAACATAGCAGGTCGCGATCATGGCACCACCGTAGCAGGCATTGCCGCAGCGGTGGCACCGGGTGCAAATCTTATATCTATCAACGTCATGTCACGTCTAGATGACATTACGGGATCGCCAATAGCCTCCCTGCGACCTTGCGCCACCAGCGGTCGCCGCAGCCCTTGCGTTAGAAATTTTACATCCGATCTACTTTCTGGCATGCAGCGTGTTTATGCCCTGCGAAACAGCTTTAACATCGCGGCAGTTAATGTGAGCATCGGTGGTACTCTCTACGGTGGAACGTGTGATTCTATTAATCCCGCACTCACCTCAATGATTGCTATTTTACGCGGGGCGAATATTGCCACGGTCATCGCAACCGGTAACGATGCCCAGCGCGCGCAGATCACATTCCCGGCTTGCATTTCTAATGCGATTAGCGTCGGTTCGACCATCGCAAGGCCGGAAGGGTCTGTGGACCGCGTGGCAAACCTTTCCAACATCAACAATCTGACAACACTTCTTGCACCGGGTGAACCGATTCTTGCGCCTGTGCCGGTGTCCGGGGCTTTTAGCGGCGTCTCCTGCAGAAACGGCAGCTATACAAGTGACGGCCACTGCACGGATGGCGGTACCTCGTTGGCTGCACCACACGTTGCCGGGGCCGTAGCTGTTATGCGTTCCGCCGATGGCTCTATTTCCGTGCCCAACATCAAAAATATCCTTGCTAATAATGGTCCTTTAATAAGTGATCAAAGGTCTGGTGGTTTCATCAGCAAACGCCGGCTTGATGTTTATGCAGCACTCTGTGCAGCAACTATTTGTGATCCTGACGACTACCGCATCTTAGGCATCAATCAAACACGCACCGGATCATTATCAACCAGCCCAAAGTTCGATTTTGATTACTATTTTTTTGATGGCGTGGCCGGGCAACCTGTCACTATTCGCATGGATCGAACAGGTGGAAACATTGACCCAATCATTAATCTGCGCGACAGTGCCGGTATCTATCTCGCCTACAACAATAACGGTGGGGGCGGCGTTAATGCTCTTATCAACAGGTACTATCTGCCACGTACCGGTCGCTACATCATTATGGTGAATACCGCTACCGGTAACACAAGCGGCACCTACAGCTTACGCCTTACCCAGGATGCATCCAATCAAAACCCCGTGCCAATTTTGAACCGGCTTACACGCAATTCAGCAACTTTGGGTTCACCACAAGGTTTTTATGTGGGCATTGAAGGAGAAAACTTCATCCCCTCATCCGTAGTTCGTTGGGACGGCTACAACAAGTACACTGTTTTTAATAACGACCGCTTCCTCTGGTTCTATGTTTATCCTACCGATCTGCGCGTTTCAGGACCGCATAGCATATCCGTATATAACGGGCTACCCGGCGGCGGCGTTTCCAACGCCCAACCCTTCTTTGTCAATTTTCCCCGTCTCGGCACGAGTGCCTTGCTGGCACCAGAGGCTAACAGTATACCTGTAGAGTTAGCCACGACCTTCGGCATTAGCTGGACGCATCCAACTGATTCCTGGCGGGTTATGCAAAACATCGATTTTTGGTTTGAGGACAACGAAAGCGTGCCGTTGTTCAAACTGCGCTTTTCTGAGGGAAATCCAACCAGCACGTTGAGCCTGCTTGATACCGAAGGTGTGGCGATTGCAAGCGGCGCCTTACGCAGCGGTGAATTCGGAGAGGACGAGGACCTGGTTTTGAGTGACATACTAACCCTCCATATGGGACAAACGCAGTTCTTTGGTTCCGGGCGAGATGTCGTGATCAGTCCCACAATCAGCTTTGACGAACATGCAGTGGGCAGCTACACAATGGCTTTCTCGATCGATGATGATAACTACGAAATACAGGATGCGGACGTGTTCGGACCAATGAATCTTCTTCCATCCGGGTGTGATAAAGCTATCGATCAGGTTACAATTAATGGACCGGAAACAGGCATGATTGGCACATCGCTAAATTACCAGGCATCTATCGATCCGCTTTATCCGACCGGGCCAATCACCTATTTATGGTCGCCTGAACCTGACTACGGGCAGGGTACTGCGCAAGTTAGTTACTCATGGAATACTGCGGGAGTTATGCCCGTGAATGTAACCGTCTCCAATTGCGCCGGCTTTGCGGGCGACCAAACTGACGTTAAGGTGTACAGCAGTTCCTCCCCGGCACTGGCAGTTTCCAAACAAGGGCCGCCAACGGCCGTAGCCGGTGACTTGATCACCTATGTTTTGTCCCTCACGAACACAGGTGCTTTTTCTGCAACCACCATAAGCCTTATCGATCAGATTCCAACCGGCGCAGCATACATGAGTGGAGGAAGCCATGTTGGCGATTCAGTCATTTGGGCAATTCCAGAGTTAGGGGGATATGGTGCAGTGATAACGGAAACATTTTCTGTTACCGCACAGGAGACGATTGTAAACAGTGACTATTATGCCGAAGCGCAGGGTGGCTATAATGCATCGGGAAATGAAGCAGTAGAGACCGCCATTGTGGATGCGCAGACAATCATAACGGAAACACAGCCGGCAACAATCGCGGCCCAAGGAAACATGGGCATGACAACAATCATGCTGCCTCCTGGCGCGGTCTTCGCGCCAACAATAGTTGCCTACACCAAGACCAGTTCACCTGCCCACCCAGCTCCTGAATCCTGGGTTTTTGGTGGAGAAGCGTTTGATTTAAAGGCTTATCAGGAGGGTCACCCGGTGCTCGGATTCCAATTTGGCGATACATTAGAGATCACCTTCAATATCCCGCAAGCGCAGCGGCCGCAGAAAGATCACCCAATGCTTTTCTACTGGAACGGGTCGCGCTGGTTCAATCAAGGTATTACATGTGCGGCCAATCCTACGCTTACCTGCCAGCTAGCCACGCCGCCCGACGGCAGTTATGCTTTATGGTTTGCCGGTTCCGGAGAATTATATTTGCCTTTTGTAGGTAGGCCTTAGCATTTAGAGTGCAAAGCAGGCATCCATTTGCATTGATAGGCTGCCAGCCGTAGCCCTTTGTTCTTTCATCGGACACTAAAATTCACCGAATAACTTTTCGTAGGGTCAATGTGATAAAAAATCTTTGATTACCTCGATGACTTCAGCCGCCTGTTCCATCTGAGGGTTGTGACCGGCGCACTCGATGATTTTCAGCGTTGCGTTTGATATTCCAGCTGCAAGCAGCGCTTGATGCTCTGGTGGGAACAAAAAATCATGACGCCCGGCAAAAACCAGGGTTGGTACGGTGATCTCGTTAAGCCGATCCATCACCGTCCAGCCCGGGTATAAGTGATTGAATCCATAAATAGTTGTTTCGGGACGTAATTTAACGCGGGGTCCGAAGACTATATCATAAGCCGTCTTCAAGAGACTGAAGTGATAAAAGTATGCCCGGCTAAACCGCATTACGGTGGGAAAGTACTCCCCGGGTGTTAACTGGCCACTATAAAAACGGCGAGCTGCTTCTACAGCATTAGGCCCGTAACCTCTTTCGGCGAGAATTTCCGGGGCATTCTCATGCACGCTCGCATCGCCACAGGTATCCATCAAAAGCAGATGAGAGAGACTATCCGGATAGCGAAGTGCATACTCCAGGGCAACCATACCGCCAAAGGAGTGACCCAAAACTGCCCAACGATCAAAGCCAAGTGCCTGTCGCAAAGCATCTGCGTCGGCAATCAGGTTTTCCCAGGTCATAGAAGCAAGTTCTGCCCCTTCCGATCGGCCGTTACAACGATGATCATAAAAGATCATAGTATATTGATCCGCACAAGGTTGAAGGGACAGTAAGGAGGTGTGATCCTGGCCAGGACCGCCATGCATGAGTAACAAAGGATATCCCTGTCCCATGACTTTCACGAATAAAGAAACCCCCCGGATGGCCATGATTGTCATCAGTTAATCTCCTTTGTTGCGGCGTGCTGAGCTACACATATCGTGGCTAATATACGAGTTCAACTATCGATTGACGAATCTGACGAACAGCGCCTTTTCTGCAATCGAAGAGAAATCAGCTTTCGAGAGCTGATCACTTTGGGGATCCCTTCCAAAGAGCGGTTGAGCTCCAGAGGGAGACTCTTTTAGGAGGGCGGTGCCCAGCGAGGTGGCTACTCTCGCTGACTTACCACGCCAAGACCGTCAATTTCTTGCGTTACGGCAGGGCTGCCAATGTATTGTACATTTCCAAGCCCTTCTATGAGTACATCCAGCTTATCGCTTACACGCACAACGGCCGAACCGGCGCCGTAGCTGCGAATGGTCGCTTCCCGGCTCTCCAGGTTTTCGGCATTGTAGCTGCCCGCACCCCGCATTTCTACCGTCTGTTCGGTTGTGCGGCCGGAAACGATAATGCTGCCTGCCCCAGGTACGGCCACCTGCCATGTCTCCGTATTCAGATCATTCACCTCAATGCTGCCCGCACCCGCCAATTCGATTTCATCAAGAGTAGCGGCGCTGATATGGAACGTTAGATCAGTTACATCGGTAAAGACAACAGCCTTGTCATCATTCGAAGTTCCAATATAAAGCGTGTGGCCTCTGACCTCCGTCTCTAAATAAGGAAAGAAATTGTCATCGGCGGAAATAAGCAGCGATTCACTGCCGTTCTGATCAACGATCACGCTGCCCATACCCTGCAAAGAGATGGCATTAAAGCCGCTCACTTCGCGCGTCTCCGTCTCCACATTGCCCGAACCTTTCACGATATCAGGTAAATTTTCAGACTCGGTCACGAAAGTGCAAGCCGATATAAAGCTCGCCAATAATGCCAATAATGTTGGAATATATAAGAATCGCCGGTATTTCATTTCTTGTAATTTCTCAACGTCTGGCGACCATGGGGCCAAACAAAATGAACAGCCCTGCGGCAATCAGGAATAAGGGAACAAACCAGGTGAAACTTACTCCAAACAGGAAGAAAGCCGTGATCGCCAAAAACAATAATGATCCCATCAACAAGCCTATCACCTCTGGTGTGAACTGGCCTCCGCTGCGGCGGTAGGCACTTACAGCCGCAGAGAAAACGCCCGCCGCCGGGAGCAGCATGAATAACGCCCACCAATTGGTAAAGCCCGGTAAGATGCCGGTCTGCTGCAGCAAATAAAGGCCGCCAATAATAATCAAAATCAAACCAATCATCCAGCTAAAACCGCCGGCTTCCCGTTCAGCCCGCCGCGCCTCGCGCCGTTCAATGCGCTGCTGCCGCTGAGAAGTCTTAATATCTTGAACATCGTCCTCAAACTGAAGTGAATCCTTTTCTTGCATCTTTTTCGCTCCTATCCGAGTTTAGTTTTGATTTGCATGCATTTCACAATATGCTACTCATTGCAAAGAATAACACTTCATGGGAACGGCCGTCTTCTAACCAAAGTTATGATCCCGCTTGGGTCCGGGCGGTTACATACCAGTTGTGGGGTACATCGGGCTGCAATACCGGGAACACCGGTAAACGCCAACGGCCATAATTGGCATTTTCGGCTCCCGCCTGCATCAAAGCAGTTTCCCAACCGCGCCGGGCCATGAACGCCCGCGGATCATCCATCGTGCCGATCCACGGTGCGCCTGACTGAGCCTGCATGGCGATCCATTTTGCTGTGATTGGCGAGGTCAGCATAGTGCTGTTGATGATGTCAAACCCCACCCAGCTTCCCGCTGCTGACAGGCCGGTCACGGTATCCAAGATAGAAGTGATGGACTCGTTGGGGAGATAGAAGAGAAAGCCCTCCAGAAGCCAGACTGCCGGCAGGCGCGGTTCAAAACCCATCTCAACGAGAGCATCAGTCCAGGGTGCTGCCAGGTTAGCGCCGGCCGATCTGCGCCGGCAAGTGGGACGGGCACCTGCTTCGCGCAGAACGCTTTCTTTGTGGGCCAATACGGCCGGTTGGTCCAACTCGAAAATTATTGTGTCTTCCGGCCAGGAAAGGCGGTACGCGCGGGTATCCAGTCCGGCAGCAAGTAGCACAACCTGGGATATCGCCTGCTGCCGGGTGATCCGCTGCAGGAAATCATCGAAATAGCGCGTTCGAATGGCGATTGGCAAAGCACTATCAACGGGGCGCGATTCAATCCAGGTCATGCCTTCCTCACCGGCCAGCGCTTCCGCCCAGGGATCGAAAAACAGGTGATCATCGCGTTCACTTTCTTTGGCGCGCACGCCGGCTGTCCAGGCGGCGGTTGAGGCTA
>JBJYWP010000189.1:0-16727 GCA_046259485.1 Promineifilaceae bacterium (SeqCode)
AAGAATTCCCTGATGTTATCCTTCTCATGGGCGATGGAAACTTATGGTGGGTAGGGTCGATTAATAAGGGGATTCAACATGCGCTCAGTATTTGTCAAAATAACGACTTTATTTTAGTAATCAACGATGATTTGGTTGTGCCAACCAATTATGTATCATCCTTGTTAACAACAGCCAAGGCCTATCCGGGATCTATCATTGGTTCGGTGGAAACACTTAACAATGCACCATGTAGGATTAAAAGTGGCGGTATATCTATCAACTGGAAAACCGCAAAACATACTATTTTGAATAAGGGAGAATCTTTAGATAGGTTCCCACCAGGTTATGTTATTGAGGTGCACAGCCTTACAGGCAGAGGAACGATGTTCCCAAGCAAAGTTTTTCGAGAGGTAGGACTTTATGACGGAAAGCATTTTAAGCAGTGTGGGGACACTGAACTGCCGCTGAGGGCGAACTTTAAATTTGGATATCCTTTGCTAGTTAGCTACGATGCGATCGTGATCAGTTATCCGGGCGGCAAGAATCATATCAATGATAAAGAAACGTATAAAATTACAGATCTTAAGGAATATCTTTTTAGTATCCGGTCTCATTTCAACTTGATCGATAAATACTGGATTGCGTCTAATATAGCTCCGAATAAGGCGTGGCTGCTTCGCTATTATTTTTTTGACACAGCCAGAATTATCGGACATTTCATCAACCGGTTGAGATTTTGATTGTTATTACAATCCGGCTCAGGTGATGAAAAGATCGTTTTAATCCATGACTACTCATAGGGAGTCAACCAATTTGAGACCTCGCTTTCTGGTTTCGTCATCCATAATCTTTCTGTTACTTCTGTTATTCATGCGGGGAGGACAAATCTTTTCATCTCTCAGCCTTAACCTGGCGAATTTCGCGATTTATAAAAGCTTCAGCCAGGAACAAACAGCCGAGAAACGCCAACATGCGTTATCGAGCGCGGCGGCATTCCTTGGAGTGAACTCGCGAGGGACATCAGTTAATATGGATCCGGCCGAAGATACGCCAATGATCCAATCCGCTTTACGTGGACTTTCCTTCCATCGATTAGGAGACGTGAACCGTGCAGCCAAATGGTACAATGTTGCGGCAAGAGGAGAACCTATACCTGAACAACAACAACCAATCTTGATCTCTCCCTGGATGGAATTGGATCAATCAGGCGATTTTGTACTTGATGCCAATGCTCAGGCATGGCATCTGCGTCCTGATACAGCACCAGAAGCGGATTTAGTCTGGACGGATAATGGGACGCTGCAACTATCATGTTCAAAAGTACAAGAAGGGGGAAAAATAGCGATACTGCAGTGGAATCAATTATTTGACATCCCCTATCATCATACATTGGTTCTCAAAACCAAAATAGAAACTGGCACTGTATTGAACCTGGAGACCGTCATTGATGGGCAATTGGTTCGCCATTTGACACACAGTGGAACTGGTGAGTGGAAAAACTTCACAATCCCCTTGCAAGGCGATCATCTCAGGTATATTTATATGATAGTGCGCGAAGATGGCGAGTCATCCATCAAGAGCTGCACGGCAGAAATTCAGTCAATATCATTTTTGCTAGATAAACGGTTTGATAATGATAGCTCAGGATAACGCGCAAAGCAGCGCAGCTGTAAATAGAAGTAAACAAAGATCCTTGGTCATTAGGCCAAAGAAACTTGTGTTCTATACTATCTTTATTCTTGCCTTCCTTCTCAGTGGAATACTTGTAATGCTGGATATTTTCCCATATAGAATGAACCCAGTCTCACTGCTGGTACTCCCACTTATCTTTCTATATGGTATTCGCTTTGATAAGGTTGTACTCGTGTTTGGTTTGTTGGTCCTTGTGATCCTTCTTTCAGCCATAATCAACCAAGTTTCGGTAACTCAACTGGTCTTGTTCCTGCGCAGCGTCGCATTCGCGTTTCTGATATACAGTCTTGTACGCATGTTCGTCAAACGTGACAATATCGTCACAATCATCAAGCTCTGTGTACTCGTGGGCATGGTGCAGCTCCCCATTATGCTAATGCAGTTTATGACTTATGATGCTTTACCCAGCCGCATAAGAGACGGCATGCGTCTATATCGGATAGACTACAGCTTTGGGACTTTCCATTATAAAGGCGATGCGGCAATGACTTTCTTCCTGACACTGCTGGTTATCTTCCTGTTGTTTGACTATAAACGAAATTATTTTATCCGCTACAAGTGGTTTGTGGCGATCTGGCTAACGTTGACCGTTCTAGTCAGTAATGCAGAAATAATGAAACTTGCCATTATTTTCGTGTGGGTCGTTTTCGCAATTAGATTCCTCAGCATAAAAACGTTATTCTATTTAGGAATCGGCTTAGTCCTATTAGCGGGAATTCTCTTTTCTTTCGGCGTCTTCAATGACATCATCGATGAATTTTCTTATTCGCTTACCACTAATCTTTCCGCCTCTGAATCAAAAACTGAAGCTTTTATGACCGGCGGCTATGGACGAGGCGCGGCAATCGCTTATTATTTAAACAGCGAACTGAAAATCATTGGCGACGGTCCGTCAAGATATTATGATGTGGTTACGCAGAAATACTTACGTGGCAATAATGGTCACATCTTTACTTTCTATTCGGAAGTCGGTTTGGTGGGCCTTCTCCTGAGTTATTTGATATTTTTTTTGATCGCCTTCCCTATCCGCGGAAGGCACATAAGGGTGCGGTGGGTTGGTATACTCATTTTTTCAGTTCTATTGTTGCTAAGCTTTACCACCGAAGTTCTTCCCAATATTTCTATTGTGCTTATTTACTGTATCGTTGCAATGACTTATCTTATCCCTGAAAAAGAAACCTTAAACAGTGAAGTTGTCAATAGGTGAGCCGGTCATGGAATCTTCGTACTTTGTTACAATCAACAAACAGGCTGAAGAAGAAATTAAGGCGGTTCCGCACCTACAAAACTCAATTTACCATGATTTAGATATTGCAGCGACGCTCGATTTCTTCGCACGAAGATATGTAATCCCCTTGATGGAGCTATTTGATATCGACCAGTCAACTGTTGTTGATTCAGGGACAGGTTATGGCTGGTTTTCATTCGCCTACCTATTGCTTGGGGGGAAAGCTGCCATTGCGGCCGATTTGGATAGTGATCGCCTGGCTGCGGCCAAAGAAATTGCAGCCATTTTGTCGTTGACTGATCGCACTGATTTCATAAATTCGCCAATTCAGGACACGCCACTTAGCGAGAACAGCGTGGAGCTTTTTGTATCGATCGAAACCCTGGAACACGTCGGTCAAAGTAACATTAGACCGGCACTGGAGAGAATAAAGGGGATTGCTTCACATGGTATATTGATAACCACACCTAATAAGTTGTTTCCTGTCATCGCGCACGATACTCGCCTTCCTGCTGCTCACTGGTTCCCTGAAGGTTGGCGCCAGCGTTATGCCGAAGCGCTAAACCGGGGACACATGAATGCCAACAATGATTTTGTCTCTCCTTTTGATTTGCAAGTTTTGAAAGACAAATTTATCCCCGCAACGAGTTGTCTTGTGTTCCAGGATTTTGAGGGCTATCGAAACCACTATCCGTTCTATCTACCATATGATATTCAAGGGAGGTGGCAGAAAGAGGCTGTTGGTCCTAAAGTAAAATATTTTCAGTTCGCGAGCTCTTTGTTTGGACGGAATTCTTACTGGGTGATGCCTTCCCTCGCACGCATATTTGTTAGAAAGAACAATTAATAAACAAGATGAAAAAGGTATTGTTTGCTCACCAGTCAACCATCCCACATTATCGTATCCAATTCTATAACACACTGGAGCAATTAAGACCTCAAAACTGGGGCTTCGAGGTCGTATTTGATAAGACAGAGATCACAAAACCCCAATTCTTTAAAGAACCGGTCGCATTCGAACGGTTTCAATTCCCAATACTTGACGTTAATACCATCACCACAAAAGTCGCAGGTAAAAGAATAAGCTACCAGACATTTTGGCGACGCGCCGCGAATTACGATTTGTTAATCGTAGAAAATGCGGTCAATAACCTGGCGTACCCCCTCTGCCAGGTGCATCAACTGCGGGGCACTAAATACGCCTATTGGGGTCATGGCTGGGATCATAAAGTGGAGAAGACGTCTCTGCCTAAAAAAGTTTCCGAGAATTTAAAAATGCAGTTGGCCAAACAAGCTGATGGGTTCTTTGCCTATACGCCAAGAGTGAAAAAGCACCTTGTGGACGAGGGCTTATCTCCTTCGCGAGTTTTTGTCGTCAATAACACGATAGATATTAACGAGCAGCGGCGCTTGTTCGAGCAGTGGCAGCCACAACGAGCGTCCATCCGCCGGCAGTTCGGGTTGGAGGATGAGAGGACGCTGCTGTTTGTCGGCCGTTTTACGCCAAACAAGCGGATTGATTTCTTGCTGGAAGCATTTTCAATTCTGCGCAAGAAGGATCCAGCATACCACCTTCTTCTTGTCGGCAGCGGGGGTGATATTTATAACCTTGACGCATCTCCCGACATCACCTATCTGGGACCAATCGTCGAACCGGATCAACTGGCCAGGGTTTACGTGGCCGGCGATATTTTCGCTTTCCCAGGATCTGTCGGATTGGGACCTTTACAGGCTTTATGTTACGATCTGCCGGTCGTGACAATCGATTCCAATGTCCATATGCCGGAGATCGAGTATTTGAACGAGGATAACTCAATCATCCTCCCTGAGGGCACGACGGCCGAGATGTATGCGCAAACAATCAGCGATCTATTCGATCATGCTCAAAAACTGCGCGATCTCCAAGATAGTATCTGGCCAAGTATTGAACACCTGACAATTGAACAGATGGCTTTGAACTTTATCCACGGCATAAATACAATTCTGGCGGCTTGACATGCCGGTTTCGAGCCCGCTTATGAGTATTTTTATGGAAAAATTACCTGATAATAGACTTCAATCAACCCCCAAGATGGATATGTTGGGGGTCAAGATGGACCTCCTCTCCTATAAGGAAATGTACCCCATTTTTGACAAATGGCTCGCTGATAAATCCGACCGTTCGCATTCTTTGGCTGTGATCAACGTACAATGCTGTGTCAACGCGCTGCTCGATCCGTCGCTGCGAGACGTCTACAATTCGGCGGACATGGTTGGTCCGGACGGCATGCCCTTCATGAGGTGGGCGCGTGCATTTCACTATGACAAGACCGATCGTTTTTATGCGCCGGACCTAATGCTGGAAGTCAGCAGTAAAGCCAAAGAAAAGGGTTATACTTTTTTCCTTTATGGGGGGCAGCCGGATGCGCCGGATAAGATTGAAGAATATCTCCATGAGCGTTTTGAGGGGGTGCAAGTAGTCGGAAAATACTCGCCGCCGTTCCGTCCTTTGACGGACGAAGAAGATGAGGCTGTATGTGAAATGATCAACGACGCTCAGCCTGATTTCGTATGGGTGGGATTGGGTTCGCCCAAACAGGATAGATGGATCGCCGAACACCGCGAGAAGATTCGCGGAAGCATCATTGTTTCCTCCGGCGCAACTTTTGATTTCTTTAGTGGAAAAATCAAACAAGCGCCAAAGTTCATCAGGGATTCAGGATTTGAGTGGCTCTTCCGACTAACCCAGGACTTTCGAAGACTTTGGGTGCGGTATACCGTTTATAACGTTATCTTTATTTTCATGTTCCTCTTGCAAAGATTACGCATCGTACGCTTCGATAAATAACCCTAAACCGCTGATCGCTTTAAGTCATTGATTCAATTTCATCGCGAATCAAACTTTAGCCTCTGCTGATCTTCATTGCATAGGCCTTGATCAGGGCTATAATTCACATTGACATTGGCATTATCCATTAAAGGCACAAAAGGAGGAGAATGACAATGCTTCGGCGATTCAGTGTGAATTACGCCGTTTTTACAATGCTGCTTGACGGAATCATCACGTTGGCAGCATTGATCATCGCGGTTACTTTGCGCCCATATTTCCCGCAAGTTCCCTTCCTCGTTCCGGTCAAGGAAATAAGTTTACCCTTCTGGATTTATGCCGCCGTTCCATTTATTTGGGTTATGGTATTCCTGGTAACCTCTGTCTACGATCCAAAACGTACGTATCGATTGGTAGACGAACTTCAAACTGTCAGTCTGGCTTCCCTCCTGGCCCTACTGATCTGCGCCGGCATCTTCTACCTCTTTTTCCGTGAGTTTTCGCGCTGGTTATTTATTTTCTTCTTTGCGATCAACCTGCTCCTGCTTTTGAGCTGGCGGATCATCGCCCGTTACGTGTGGCGGACGGTGCGTTTCCCGATATCTGAGAACAAGCGCGTACTGATCATCGGCGCAGGTGAACTGGGCCAACGGGTGGGGCAAATGGTTCGTGAATATAAATGGACCGGACTCTCTCTCGCCGGCTATTTGGATGATGATCCCGAAGCGCAAAAGCGCAAGCATGTTGTCTGGCTCGGCCGAGTTACTGACATGCAGCGGGTTGTTCAAGAGTATGACATCAGCGACGTTGTCGTAACGCTCCCCCAATACGCCCTTGGAAAAGTCAACGACCTTGTGCGCACCATGCACGAGCTGCCATTATTCATTCGCGTGGTGCCTGATTATTACAGCCTCGCGCTGTACCAGGCTACGGTAGAGGATTTCGCCGGGATACCGATGATTAATCTGCGCGACCCGGCGTTGAATGAGGTTCAAAGGTTAATCAAACGGGTCTTTGATATTGTTATCGGCGGCATCGCCGCAATATTGATCCTTCCTTTTTTGGCAGCCGTCGCCGTGGCGATAAAAATCGATAGTCCAGGGACGGTCTTTTTCCGCCAAAAACGCGTTGGCGAAAACGGCCGGTTGTTCGATATGTATAAATTCCGCTCGATGGTCATCGGCGCGGAAAGCAGGCAGAAAGAAGTTACGGAAGTCAATGAGGACGGGGAAATCGTCTATAAAAAAGCAGATGATCCGCGCATAACGCGTGTCGGCCGATTTATCCGGCGCGCAAGTTTAGATGAAATGCCGCAGCTTTTTAATGTACTCAAAGGGGATATGAGCCTGGTAGGGCCGCGCCCGGAACTACCGTTTATGATCGATTATTATGAGCCCTGGCAGCATACGCGATTCGCCGTGCCGCAAGGGATGACCGGCTGGTGGCAAATAAACGGCCGTGCGGATAAACCGCTGCACCTGCATACGGACGACGATATTTACTACATCAAAAATTACTCTTTATGGATGGATATCTACATCCTGTTAAAGACTCCCTGGGTCGTTCTCCGAGGCAAAGGTGCCTACTGAGCGTCTGTCGGCTTACTGGCAGCGCACCAAATTAGTCGAAGGGCTCATCTTATTATTCGCTTCGCCCTTTCTTCTTTTTCCAGAAAAGTTTATTCTGCTAACTGCTCTTTTTTTGATCCTGCTCGCCGTTTTGTGGATCGCGCCGCTCTTTTTCGTTCGCAGCCCATTAATCCCCGTAACGCCTTATAACGCAGCACTACTCTTGTTCGCGCTCTTTGTCGGCGTGGGTATTCTTGTAACGGCCGATGCGGACCTGACCTTATCAAAGGCTACGGTTACGATCCTTGGCTTCGGTATCTGGCGTTACCTGGTCCTGGCAATCCAACAACGATCACAAGTCAAGTGGGCTGTCGCCGGTTACCTGCTCGCCGGGCTGGGTTTTATTTCCATCGGCCTGCTGAATGCGGACTGGCTTTCAAAAACAACCTCGAATGTCCCCATTTTAGGTTCATTAACCCAACAGCTTTCTACGACTTCGCTCTTCTCTATCGATTTTGGTATTCACCCCAACCAGGTTGCGGGCACAATCACGCTGGTTTTGCCCCTGCTGATTGCGTTATTTATCCATTCGATCCATAGCGATGAAGGACGGCCGAAAGCGGCTCGCTGGATTTTCGGCTTAGCATCTCTCTTTTGCGGTTTGGCTCTGCTGATTACGCAGTCACGCAGCGGCTGGGCCGGCTTCTTAGGCGGCCTTTTGACCTTATTTCTGTTGTGGCTTTTGACGATGAAGCCCTCGAAGAAAAGACGTACTTTATGGATTATCACCGGCTTCACTTTTATCGCCATACTCCTGCTGCTGATCGGATTAGGACCGCAGCGCATTCAACACTACTGGTTGGATCCGCCCACGGAAACGGCCGTGGGGTCGTTTTCAACTCTCAACTTCCGGCTGATTCTATGGCCCTGGGCACTCGAGGGAATTAAAGATTTTCCATTTACCGGCAGCGGGTTTGGGACCTTCCGTGAGGTTGTCAGGCGCTTGTATCCCGTGAACATTGACCCCAATTACGACATTGCCCACGCACATAACGTTTTTTTGCAAGTCGCGCTGGATGTGGGGATCCCGGGATTAATCGCCTATCTGGCGATGCTGTTAGTTTCCGCAGGCGCCGCCTGGCAGCTTATTAAGCGCGATCAAGCGCTGCGAGTCGTGAGCGCGGGGCTGCTGGCCTCATTGGCTGCCTTTCACACTTTCGGCCTGACAGATACACTGGCCCTGGGATCAAAGTCGTCCGTTCTTTTATGGGCGATCTTTGGTTTGCTGGCGGTGATGATTCGTCTTCGCTAAGCAGCGTGTGTACTCAATAACCTTGTTTGTCAAAAAAGAGATCGCTGTGCTATCTTTGACAAGAATTACAGAGTCAAGATGAAAGGAGAAGGAAGATGGCCTATCAATTCGCTTCGGATGAGTGGGTAAAAGCTCTCCAGGAAGAACTAAATAACAGTGAAGCCTATCGTGAGGCAGCTAAGAAATGGGAGGGCGATTTTTACTTTATTGTCGAAAAAAGCCCGGGAATTGATCAGGACATCTATCTCTATCTTGACTTATGGCATGGAGAAGCGAGGCAAGCCTATCTTCAGAAGGATCCCGGCAGCCAAAAAACCGCTTTTGAATTGAGCGCCCCCCTCGATATCTGGAAGGGGGTTCTTAACAAAAAAATCGATCCTATCCGCGGCATCATGACCCGCCAGCTTAAGTTGAAAGGCAATATGATGAAAATCATGAAAGCGCCAAAAGCAGCTACAGAACTGGTGGAATCGGCCGCCAGTGTGGATACTACCTGGCCGGGTTAAGAAACAGACGATTTATGCACCAACTCGCTGAAATTAAAAGCGTAGGCCTGGCACTCGGGGGTGGGGCAGCGCGCGGTCTGGCTCATATCGGCGTCTTAGCAGCTCTCGAAGAGGCCGCAATCCCCATCGACTGCATCAGCGGGACCAGCATGGGCGCTATGATCGGTGCTGCCTACTGCGCCGGGATTGAACTCCCTGAATTGATGGAAATCGCGGCCAACACGGGATGGCGGCATATCAGTACGTTTACCTGGCCGCATCAGGGACTACTTAGCTTTGCGAAAATGGAAGATTGGATCGTCAATTTGATTGGGGATGTGGACGTATGTGATCTGGCAATTCCTTTCGCGGCGATGGCAACGGATATCGAAACTGGTCAAAAGATCATGCTGAACGAGGGTCCGGCTGCCAAAATTATACGTACCAGCTGCTCTGTTCCCGGAGTTGTGGAGCCGGTCAAATTTAACGGCCGATTGCTGTGCGACGGGGGCGTTTCAGATAATGTGCCGGTTGAGGCAGCGAGATTTCTTGGCGCAGATTACGTCATCGGTGTTGATGTTTTTGCGCCCGCTTACCGCGGCTTTTTGGGACCTCTGGGCGTGACGATGGCCGCCGTGGAAACCCTTGTTGAAAACGCCGGCAGCGGTGCAATTACTTCTGACTGTTTGATCGTTCCGGATCTGGTCGGCCAGAGCTACATACGCCTTTCCAAATATGATGAATTTATACAAGCCGGGCGGCGAGCTGCGCAGGAAAAGATTCCCGAAATAAAGCAAGCCCTGGCTGAACCTGTTGAAACCTTATGAGTTTCCCCACAATTTTTGATTGGTTAGATTATTTTTCCTTCCTGCGCGGATACAGTGCAACCTGGATTTTGCTGGGAACCGGCGTCTTGATTGTTTTGTTTCTGGACTGGCGCCTCTCCTTATTGGCCCTGATCGTGCAGTATCTGGTAACCAGCCTGCTCTTCTTCGATCTGCTTATCCCACAGCTGGCTTTTATCAAGCTATTTGTAGGCATGTTTGTCTGCTTGATTTTATATTGGACCGCCCGGCAGATTACTTATGGCCGGAAAGTGAATTTAACCGGATTACCAAGGCCGGCTAAGGCGGAGAATAAGCTTCAAATAGGCTCTTTATCTTTTCCACGCGTCCTGGCCGAACGCTCCGCGGCGATTCTAGGGGCGCTGCTTCTAGTAATCGTTCTGGAAGGGGGATTCTCGTTTTCTTTACCCGGGCTGCCACCGGAAATGGGGTACATCAATCGGGCCATCCTACTGCTAATCACGCTTGGGACAGCAGCGGTTATTACCGGACGCGCCCCACTGCCGATTGGGATGGGTGTGCTCACTTTTCTATCGGGCTTTGAGCTCTATTTAGCAGCATTGGATCAAACAACGCGCACCCTGGCCCTGCTGGCTGCGCTCAATTTCATCGTCGCCCTGGCCGTCTCCTATATCACACAGCGCTATTATGCACATACAGCGGCGGCGGCAGCGAACAATGGTTGATCAACGCCTCTGTATCGCCGGCCTGGGTTTGATGGGCGGCTCATTAGCTCTGGCGCTCAAGGGTAAAACCAGGCAGATCATCGGCGTCGATCGCCACGCGGCGACCCGGCAGCAAGCGCTGGCCGATGGGGCGGTTGATGTGGTGACTAAGGATCTGGCGAGCGGTGTGGCCGAGGCGGACCTGGTTATTCTGGCGACACCGGTGCGTACAATCTTATCCATTCTTCGTGAGCTGCCGGCGCTTCGTCCCGACGGCTGTCTGGTCTTCGATATGGGGAGCACGAAGCTGGCCATCAATGAAGCGATGTCCGCACTGCCGGAAAGTTTTGCTGCTTTGGGCGGGCACCCCATGTGCGGAAAGGAAACAGCCGGTTATGGCGCTGCTGATGCGGACCTGTTTCGGGACAAGACCTTTATTTTAACGCGCAACCAGCGCTCAACAGAAGCGGTCGAAGAAATCATCCTGGCAATGCTTGCTGAAATCGGGGCGAATCCTCTTTTTCTCTCCGCAGAGCATCACGACCAGCTGGTAGCAACCGTCAGTCATCTCCCCTACCTTTTGTCGGCAGCCTTAATGCGTTTTGCATCCGCGCAGGAAGATCCCGCGCTGTGGCAAACGAGCGCTTCCGGGTTCCGTGATGTTTCACGGCTGGCCGGCTCTGACCCACATATGCTTCTGGATATATTGTTGACGAATAAAACGGTCGTACTTGAACAGTTAGAAGCCTACAGCGGGGAATTAGCAGCGGTCAAGCAGCTGCTCGCGGAAGAAGATGAAGAAGCGCTTGCGGATTGGCTCAGCAGTGCACAACGCCAATATATTGGCTACCGTCAGGCAAAAAAAGCACTGGAATCCGATAACAGCTAGCTGCTGTAAACGCGGACAATGCCGGGAATGCGTTCCAGGTCTTCGACAAGATCGTCGCAGAAACGCGTGCCACACTCCGGAAAATTAAGGGACAGGCTCTGGCCGGAAATACGCAGCCGGAGATCATCCTCCCCGGAATGGGTTTTTGCCGTACGCAGCGTGCGCCGGAAGGCTTCCCGCCAGTTGCCAACAGCTTTAATCTCGACTATGACGGTTCGAGGCTGATGCTTTCCGTTCCCCGGAACTGCCACCATTTTTCCCCCCTGGGTTAGGACAATTTTTTCAGGCACAAGTTCAGGCGCTGTCTCTTCGCGCAATACGGCAGATTCTTTAACCTTTTCAACCTTTTCAACACCTTCCCAATTATCATCGAAGTTAGGAGGAGGTGGTGGGGCTCCCTGATTCGCAGCTGTTTGCGGCGGCTCGCTGATTTTATTGATTGGTTCCACAGCCCAGGTGTTGTTGTGTTTATGATTTCCTTTCGACATAGGCTTTTGTACATTGGGAGCCGGATATTTATAGGGGGCCGGCTCATTGTTTGTTAGCACATGCTCCTCATCGGCCGCGCGGAAGGACTCCAGCTTTGTGAAGACCTTGTCAACGATGATGCTCGATTGATCTTCCTGCTCATCTCTGAAGTTGATCGTTCCGGCAACAAGCATGACCTGATCGACCTGAACCTGATCGCGCACACTCTCCCAGGTGTTAGGAAAGATCACGAGATCGATCTTGCCATCCAGATCTTCCAGCGTGGCGAAGGCCATTGGGTCGCCTTTTTTGGTGGAGAACCTGCGAATGTGGCTTACCACCCCGGCGACGCGAACTTGCTTGCCGGCTAAGCTTCGATCATTTAGCTCACTGATTACATAGTTCGTACGGTTCTTCAAGATGGCGAGCGGCCGTTCCAATGGATGTTCGGAGACATGCACACCTAAGGCATCTTTTTCCCACTCCAATAACTGCCGGTTATCGATATTCTTCAATTGGGAAGGATCCCGGAGCAGGTCCGCCTCAATCCGGAAGCCATTGCCAACACCCGGCCCGCCAAAAAGACTCAACTGTCCCACGGCGGCGGCTTCGTGGGTGTGGCTGCTTTCGCCAACGATGCGATCAATAGCTTCCAGGAATTGGGGAACGGTTCCCCATTCTTCAAACACCTTGGCCTTGATCATATATTCAAGAGTTCTTTTGCCTACTTTACGGAGGTCGACCCGGTCACAGAGATCTTGCACGCTTTGGAATTCACCGTTTTCCTCTCGCGCATCCAGTATCAACTTGAGGGAGGGGATACCGGCGTTCTTGATCGCTCCTAATCCAAAACGAATGACCGAACCGGAATCAGTATCTTCAATGGTAAAGTCGAGCCCGGATTTATTGATATCGGGAGGTGTAATTTCGATGCCGAGATTGCGGGCTTCAGAGAAATAACGCCTGACTTTTTCCGTGTTGTTTTGTTCCACGCTGAGCATGGAAACCAAGTATTCGACGGGATAGTGGGCCTTTAAGAAGGCGGTCTGGCAGGTCACCTTGGCATAGTCGGCGGCGTGAGCCTTGTTGAATCCATAACGGGCGAAAAATTCGATATCACTCCAGATGGCATCGCAAACCTCGCGACTGTAGCCCCTAGCCATCGCCCCTTCAGTAAACTTCAGGCGATGCTCATCCATGAGCTTCTGTTTCTTTTTGGCCACCGCTTTACGCAGCATATCCGCTTCGCCGGGTTCATAACCGGCGAGATCGGCAGCAATGCGAATTATCTGCTCCTGATAGACTAAGATGCCATAGGTATCCTGAAGAATGGGCTCCAAATCCGGCGTGTGATATTCAACGATATCACGGCTGTCATTGATGGCAGCATGCATACGCTTGATATATTCCGGAATATTTTCCATCGGCCCCGGTCGGTAAAGGGCAACAGCGGCGACAATGTTGTCAAAGCGGCGCGGCTTCATTTCCATCATCAGGCGGCGCATGCCGGCCCCTTCCACTTGAAACACACCGGCCACCTCGCCGCGTCCCAACATCTCGAACAGTTCGTTGGGTTCTTTGTCCGGATCGGGGCCAACCTGTCCGACATCATAGGGGATGTTATCCATCGTGTAGACCGTGCCGTAGCGTTGTTCAATCAGGCGGGCCGCCCTACGCATGACGGTTAGCGTACTCAAACCTAAGAAATCAACCTTAAGCAGGCCAATGGATTCAACAACCTCCATCGGCCATTGGGTCACGCGATCGACGCCCCCCAAACCGGTTTCACCACTGGTAGGCCGGTTTAAAGGCACATATTCTTGTAACGGCCGATCAGAGACGATGACTCCGGCGGCATGGCTGGAGGCATGGCGCGAGACCCCTTCCAGGCTGCGCGCGTAATCTAATAACTGGCGCACATCGCGGCTGTTAGAATAACGTTCGGCCAGATCCTTAGAATGAAATTCGTTCGTGCTGTCCAGGACGTCAGCGATCTTCGCCGGCTTCCCCGGAATAGCAGGGATCATGCGGGCAATCGAATCGACCTCCGGCAGAGGCATTTCGAGAGCACGGCCGACATCGCGAATGGCCGCCCGGGCGCCTAAAGTCCCAAAGGTGATAATTTGAGCCACCTTCTCATGACCATAGCGGCGCATGGTATAGCCGACCATCCAATGGCGCACGTCATCCGGATAATCAAGGTCGATATCGGGCATGGAAACGCGTCCCGGATTGAGAAAGCGTTCAAAAATGAGGCCGTTCTTCAGGGGCTCGATACTGGTGATGCCCAATGAATAAGCGACCACGGAACCGGCTCCCGAGCCACGAACATTCCACCAGATATCGTTTTCTTTCCACTCCTGATAGCTGTCATATGGATAAGGATCCTGGTACTGCTCCCACCAGTCATCACTGCGCGCGGCCCACTCACATAGATCCCAAACGATCAAGAAGTAAGTATCGAAACCCATTGAGCCGATAATCTTTAGTTCATAATCCAGCCGCTGGCGCAGCACCGGATCATTCCTGGCTCTGTCTTCACCATAGCGATTGACTAATCCTTTTTCGCAAAGCTGGCGCAGATAACCAGGCGCATCATATCCTTGAGGTACTTCAAAATGCGGTAGATGGTAGCCCTGCCAATCGAGGCTAACGTCGCACATTTCGGCAATGCGCAGACTGTTATTCAACGCGTCGGGAATTTCACCGAACATCGCTGCCATTTCATCATAAGACTTTAGATAATAGCCGGCGTCGGATAGAGCAAGCTTCGGGTTGCTCAGCGGCGAACTCGTTTGGATACAGAGTAAAACTTTGTGTGAGGCAGCATCTTGGGCACGGGTGTAGTGAACGTCGTTTGTGGCCAGGAAATTGTTTTCAAGTCCATAGCGTGGAGCCATCTCAATCAGCTTTTTATTAATTAGGCGCAGCTCGGGAATGTTGTGTTCTTGCAGTTCCACGAAAAGTCGTTCACGGCCGAAGATGTCCACGTATTCAGCCATTAACTTATGAGCCAGTTTCATATTCCCCTGGTTGATCGCCCGGGGAATTTCGGCCGACATGCAACCGGTGGTACCGATGAGGCCCTCACTGTGTTGGGCCATAAAGGCGCGATCAATGCGCGGTCGATAATAAAAACCATCGAGCATCGCTGCGGAAGCTATTTGCAGAAGATTGCTGTAACCGGTCTGATTTTCGGCCAGGAGCAGCATGTGATAACGCTCTTTATCTTTTTGAGCGTCGCGCTGGTGCATACCGCGCTTAGAAAGATAGGCTTCGATGCCAATGATCGGCTTCACCCCGGCTTTTTTTGCTGCACGGTAGAAGGGCATGGTGCCGTACATGGCGCCATGATCGGTTAAGGCGATCGCCGGTTGGTTAAGTTCGATGGCGCGGGAGACCAAACCGTCAATACGGCTCAGGCCATCCAACAATGAATACTCGCTGTGAACATGAAGATGCACAAATGGCTGCTGCTGTTTGCTCATGACTTCCCTTTTGACCCGTGGGAGAGGGCTTTCCGATACTCGCCAGCAATGTTTTTGGCTTGGTTATTATGTCTTGCTGCGGGTCTGAGTATAGCACATCGAGAGAGACAAAACGCGATGAGCTTCGGTGTATTTTTCTTAAAATTTTGATCGGCCGTTTACCAGCTTTGAGCGGGCATGAAAAAGAACATTAGCGCGTGTAGTTTGAGGAGATCAATCTTCCGGAAAAGGCTCTCGATCAGTCAAAATATTTTCGAGGTCAATCTTCTTCAGCCGGTAAAGGGATTCTTGGGTAAGCTGGCGGTGCTTGCTGGAGATATCGGCCTGGATTCCAAAGAGCAGGATCAAAATGCCGACGAGAAAGAGACCCGTACCGATGGTCACTGACTGCAGGTGCCCGCCGATATTTTGAAAATAGAAATAGAGGAAACGTATCCACGAGCCCAGCCCTAAGAGCAGGAAGGGAACGGCCAGATAGGAAAATGTGCGCAGCGGTTCGTAAAAGGCATAGAGGCGCATGATCGTGCCGGCCTGCGCTTTAATGAAATGCCACATGTTGCGCTGCAGGCGCGACGGCCGTTCCGGAGGGTTTGTTTCCACGGGGACGCTGAAAATTGTCAGGCCTTGTTTTCCCGCTTGAATTATCGTTTCCAGAGTATAGCTGTAGCGTGTGAGGATATTCAGGCGTAGGGCTGTTTCTTTTGTATAAGCCCGAAAGCCGCTCGTGGCATCGGGGACATTCGTGCCGCTGGCAGTACGCACGAGCCAGCTACCCAGTTTTTGTAAACTTCTTTTGAGGGGCGAGAAATGGTCAATGCTGTCTATCTGGCGATCGCCAATCACTATGTCAGCCTTCCCATCCACGATGGGCGCTACCAGGTCGGCAATAAAACGGCCGGGATATTGATTATCGGCATCGGTATTGACGATGATGTCGGCGCCGGCCCGCAAACTGGCATCAAAGCCATCCTGGAAGGTTCGGGCCAGTCCCAGGTTTTGCTTATGGCGCACGATATGGTTGACGCCCAATGATTGAGCGATGACGGCCGTGTCATCCTTGCTGCCGTCATCGATGACGAGGGTCTCAATACAATCGATTCCCGGCAGCTGTCTTGGAAATTCAGCCAGAGTTTGCGGCAGCGTCTGTGCCTCATTGTAACAAGGCACTTGAATAATAAGTTTCACAAGGCAAATTGTATGGCGCGAGTTGTAACTGTCAAGATCAGTCACTAAGCAGCCGCGGCTGCGCGCAAAGGATTGCGCGTCAACCTGGGCTGCTTCACTTCGCTGAGGGGACGT
>JBJYWP010000189.1:16827-52596 GCA_046259485.1 Promineifilaceae bacterium (SeqCode)
TGCGCGCAAAGGATTGCGCGTCAACCTGGGCTGCTTCACTTCGCTGAGGGGACGTGCGCGGATACCTGAACGATCAGCGAAGGTGTATTTCGTCATGCACAGCCATGACATTGATCACTTTCTAAAGTGTTCGATGGGCTTTAAGCTGTAGGAGATGCTTGCTTTTGCAAGCTGAAACGATGTAAGAGTCGAGAAAGGAGTCACCCCTGGTTCATTAAAAATGGATAACCTATGATGGCAAATGAAAACACGATTACCCACGATGTCATTATCGTCGGCGCCGGGTTGGCCGGGTCCTGGGCGGCGATGACGGCCGCGCAGCAAGGCGTAAAGGATATCGGCGTCCTGTCGAAACTGCACCCACTGCGCTCACACAGCGGCGCGGCGCAGGGAGGCATTGCCGCCGCTTTAAACAACGTAAGGCCGGTCCCGGACACCGGGCCGCGTGGTCCTTTGGAACAAATTCCGCCTGGCGATGAGCCCATTGACAGCTGGGAACTGCACATGTTCGACACCATTAAAGGGTCGGACTGGCTTGGCGATCAGGATGCAATCGAGATTATGGTGCAGGAGGCAATCAACATCCTCTATGCTTACGAGCATATGGGTTGTGTCTTCAGCCGCACACCGGACGGCCGAATCGCCCAACGCCGCTTTGGCGGGCACAGTGCGCCGCGCGCCAATTACGCCGCCGACTGGACGGGTCATGTCCTGCTGCACACGATCCATGAGCAGGCGCTGCGCCACGGTGTGAAATTTTACAGCGAATGGTACCTGCTCGATCTCATTGTTGAGGACAATGTCTGCCGCGGCATTGTGGCTATGAATATCCTGGATGGTTCAATCCACACGCTGCGCGCCAAGGCCGTTATGTTCGCTACGGGCGGTTATGGCCGGGCCTTCAAAATCACCTCCAACGCCTTCGCCAATACGGGTGACGGCGTGGCTATCGCTTACCGGGCAGGCGTGCCGTTGATGGATATGGAGTTTGTGCAATTCCATCCCACGGGCATTTACCGCCACGGCATCTTAATGAGTGAAGCCTGCCGCGGGGAAGGCGGCTATTTGACTAACAGCGAAGGGGAGCGCTTCATGGAGCGCTACGCGCCGGAAAAGATGGAATTGGCACCGCGTGACCTGGTCAGCCGTTCGGAGCAAACGGAGATCGATCAGGGACGCGGCATTGGCCCTGATAAACAAGGTATTTATCTCGACCTGCGCCACCTGGGACGCGAAAAAATCCTGAGCAGGCTACCGCAGGTACGCGAGATCGCTATTGATTTCACGGGTACGGATCCGATTGATGACCCGGTACCAATTCAACCAACGGCACACTACAGCATGGGCGGCATTCCGACAACGGCCGATGGCCAGGTGATCGCCGATGCCGAGGGGACACCGCTGACGGGCTTTTTCGCCGCCGGCGAGGTAGCCTGCGTCAGCGTACACGGCGCTAATCGCCTGGGCTCCAACAGCTTATTAGAAGCGTCGGTATTCGGCCGTCGCGCGGGGAAGGCTATCGCGCAGTTTATTCAAGACGGCGCCAACTTGCAGCCGGTCAATGGCGATCCCGCGGCCATGAACCAGGCGCGCATTCAAGCTCACCTCGAACGAAATGGCCCTGAATTGGTAGATGATATCGCCCAAGAATTGAAGGAAACAATGACTTCGAAGTGCGGCATCTTCCGCAATGAGACGAATTTGGAGGAAGGACTGGCCCGGATCGTTGAGTTGAAGGAACGGCTTAAGAGGGCCAAGATCATGGATAAAGGCAGTCGCTTTAATACGGATCTGCTGGCTGGTTTGGAAACAGAGCACCTGATAACTTTCAGCGAAGTCGTTGTCTCCGGAGCCTTAGCGCGCACTGAAAGCCGCGGTGCACACTCGCGTACTGATTACCCGGAACGGGATGACGAGGATTGGCTCAAGCACACGGTGGCGCATAAGGGCGAAGATGGACCACGCTTCAGCTATAAAGATGTCTTTATTTACTGGGACCGTTTCCCGCCACAGAAGAGGCAGTACTAAGGAAAAAAAGAGAAACCCGGTTTTTAGGTTTCGACTTATTAGTTGGAGGGATCCCCATATAAAAACCGGGTTTCTAAATGGAGCAGGATATGAATAAGAAGTTTGAGACGGCGACGGTTCGCGTGCAGCGTTTTAATCCTGATATCGACAAAAAGCCTTATTTGCAGGAGTTTGAGGTATCGACGGAAGGGGACCCCACACTGTTAGACGCCTTGCAGTTCATCAAATCGCGGATAGACGGCAGCGTGACTTTTCGGCGATCCTGCCGGCATGCGATTTGCGGCAGTTGTGCCATGAATGTCAACGGCCGTAATATTCTCGTTTGCCACGAACCGCTGAAGAAGCATCTGGACGGCCGGGGACGGGTAACGATACGGCCGCTGCCCTATCTGCCGATCATCAAGGACCTGGTGGTCGACCGCACATCCTTCTGGCGGCAGTACCTGTTGATCAAACCCTGGTTGGTGCCGCCGGACAACATTCCGGAAAAGGAATTTCGTATGACGCCACAAGAGGTGGCCGATCTGCAGAGCGCAGAGCACTGTATCATGTGCGGGGCCTGTTATTCGGCCTGCACGGTAGTGGGTATGACCAAGGAGTATATCGGCCCGCACGCCTTGTTGAAGGAATTCATGCGCGTTATGGACCCGCGCGATACGATCCCCGGTGAACGGCTGGAGATCGTCTCCGGATCCTACGGAGTCGCACGCTGCCACACGATTTTCAACTGTATTGACGCCTGTCCCAAGCACCTCGATCCAACCAAGGCGATTGAAACTCTGCGCAATCTGGCTACGAAGCGACAGGCTTGGGAAGAACAACGGAAAGAGAGACAGGAAACATTATAGCTGGTCAGCATTTCAGCCGGTCAGCTAATCAGTTGAATTGCTGACGCCCTGACCAGCTGTACAGTTCTTAACAGGAGTATCTTATGTATAAAACCACGGGATTTCTTAGCTTTGTTTTGCGCCGCTTTACGGGGGTGGTTCTGGTTCTTTACCTGTTTATGCATATGTGGGTCATCGGTTCAATCAACCAGGGAACGGAGGTCTTCGACGCGCGGTTGGCTATGGTACAGCATCCTTTATTCAAGTTAGGCGAGGTTTTACTGCTGGCGGCCGTAGTCTATCACGCCCTGGACGGCATAAGGCTGCTGATGGTTAACTGGTTCGGGGTGACCAACTACCGCAAGAGCTTGTTTTACGCCGTGCTGGCCATATCAGTTCTCCTGGTCATCGCCGGGGGCATACCGATGATCATGTTTATGTTGGAGGAGATGGGGTAGTTAAGCATTTCAGCACTTCAGCTGACAAGCTTCCTAGGAGATCTATCATGCGTGTTTTTACAATGCAGCGCATCAGCGCCATAGCCTTGATAATTTTCATGACGATCCATATGACGGTCGTCCATTTTCCGCCTTTCCACATTGATTTCAGCCGCATAGCCGTGCGCATGGCTGAACCGCTGTGGCAGGCAATCGATGTCGCTTTCTTATTCTTCGTCCTGATGCACGCCCTGGCCGGGGCCTATGTCGTGCTTACTGACGTGGAAAGCATCGGCCGTGCCAAGCGCTTCCTGGCCGGTGCGGCAATTGTGATCGGCGTCCTCGCATTCTTTTATGGGGTGCAGACGATATTAGCTTTCGGCCGTTATTATGCGGGGCGAATGTAAGGAGTATTTCAGGTGGTCAGGTAGTCAGGTGGTCAGGGCTCCCTGACTACCTGACCGCCTGACCAGCTGATCAGCTAAAAATCATGTCCGAATCAGCACGTATGTGGATGGAAATTAGTTTTAATATCGTGTACCTGATCGTCGTTTGGGGCCTGGTGATTCTCATGATCAGGCGGCAGCCGGGGGTTGCCGAGGCAGATAAGCCGGTGACCCGTTTGTTCATCTGGGCGTTTGCGTTTCTGGCGCTGGGTGATACGGGACACGTGGGTTTTCGGGTTCTGGCGTATGCCGGCGGTGACTTGGAAAGGACGATTTCTTTGTTCGGCCGTGACCTGGGTCTCGTGGGGCTGGGGGCGCTGGCTACGGCCGTCACGGTGACGATTTTTTACATGCTGATGCTGGTGATCTGGCAGCGGCGTTATGATAAACCTTACGGATGGTTCGGCTGGCTGCTCTTCGCCGCGGGTATTGCGCGTCTGCTGATTATGCTCTTTCCGGCTAATGAGTGGAACAACACCGTGCCGCCGCAGCCGTGGTCGCTGTACCGCAATCTGCCATTGATGATCCAGGGGCTGGGGGTGGTTTATTTGATCTTGCGCGATTCAAGGGCGGCCGGCGACCGGCCGTTTACCTGGATCGGGATCATGATCCTGCTCTCCTACGCTTTTTATATTCCGGTCATTCTTTTCGTGCAGAAAATGCCTCTAATCGGCATGCTCATGATCCCCAAGACGATGGCTTACGTGGGCATCGCGCTGATTGCCTACTACAGCCTCTTCCGGCAGACGGCCGAATTGGAAACGGCCGAACCGGCCTACTAAATATAGACCTAATCAAACTGCACATTCCTGATCCGGCGGTTGCAACCCGCCGTCTGATAACAATAAAGTAAGCTGAAGCTCACTTCTTGAGCGCCTCGTCCCAGACCAACATGGCTATTTCCTTGACAGCGGGGATAAAATCCATTAATATATCGTTATACGACGTATCGTTGAACGACTTATGTGCCACGGAGTCATTTGTATGGATGTTCAGGACCATTTACCTCTGCGAGAAGCGACCTTTTTTATTCTGTTGAGCCTGGCGACGATGCCCAAGCATGGGTACGCAATCATGAAAGATACTGAACGGCTGAGCGACGGCCGTGTCACCCTGAGCACGAGTACGCTGTACGGGGCAATCAAACGGTTGTTGGAATCGGGCTGGATCAGACGGGTGGAGAATGAGAGTGCAGAGAGTAACGGCCGTGCTAAGAAGGAATACGAACTCACCGATCAGGGACGACGTATCTTCGAAGCCGAAGTGGCACGCCTGGAGTCCATCGTCACCGTGGCGCGTGAATCACAAGCAGACGCCAGGGTATGAAGGTTTTAGTGCTTAACCGCGGCGATTAATGTGGTTTTTCACTCAAGGGGGATAGTGTGTGAAACCAAGGATAAGCTTTTTTTACCTCCGGGTTTATCACTATTTGCTGCGCCTCTATCCGGCTGACTTTTTAACAGAGTTTGGTCCGGAGATGGAACTCGTCTTTGGCGAGGCAATAGCAGAAGCTCAAAAGAGCGGTTCTACGTCGGTGTTGGCTCTTTTCCTACGTGAACTTCGCGACCTGCCCCTGTCTTTGTGGCGCGAGCAGAGAAGGCGCCGCCAGAGTGAGAAGCGAGGATTTGTTATGCCCAACGATATTAACGAGCCAGGCTATTGGCGGCCGGCCTCGGGGCTGGAAACGACCGTGACCATTCTGCCTTTTGTGCTTTTCAGCATACTCATGACAATCCAGGCTTACCTCTATGCCAAGGACTTTACTGTGATACCGTTTGACTGGGAGCTATCTATGTATCTGGTCGCCCTGGCCGGTCTGGGTTTCGGGTGGGTCAAGAGATTCCCGCGCTGGTCGTTAGGCTACCTGGGCCTGGCCCTGGTCACTTCCTGGTGGACGCATCATCTTGGCACAGGTGGCTTTGAGTTGTTCGGCTATTCCAGCGATCAGTGGGCGTGGCGGGGCTGGTTCGCTCTGCTGGCCGTGGCGCTTGCGGCGACGCTTATCACGCGCTCTCTTTCCCCGCTTGTCGATCTGGCAAGGAGTATCTGGGTCGATTGGAGCCGGCTTTCCTTCATTTTCTACGCAGCCTTAGGCTGGCTCATACTTGGGGTTAGTAATGACAGCGGTCCGGTGGCGCTGCGACCGCTGCAAACATTTATCGCGGCGTTGTTTATCGTGCTCGGCGTCTTCCCTTTTCTGCATTTACATTTGCCCTGGCAGCGCGGGCTGGCCTTACAAGGAGCAGTTAATCTGACCCTGCTGTCGGGGATAGCCATTGGGGCAGCTGTTACGGGGACCGCCGATGTTGACTGGCCGTTACTGGCTATTTGGCTCGTATTCTTGTTGTTGCCCGGCATTTTGGGCTTGTTCCAGCGGGCGGGCAGCAGCCCCGGATTCGTGCAATGAAGCAGGCGTTTCTTGCCTTGCTGTTAGGTGGTTACCACTGGGTACTGCGTTTTTACCCGGCGGCGTTTCGATCTGAGTTCGGTGATGAGATGGAGACGGTTTTAAGGAATTAGATTTACGAATCGGGCGTTCCTGGCCCTTTAGGCAAGGAAATCGTCAATGGCTCTTAGAACCTCATACGGTCGTTCCATAGGAACCATGTGTCCGGCATCGGGGATTTCGATGAAGGCAGCATCCGGCTGCAGTACCTGCCAGAGGCGCCAGGCTTTTAGAGAAAGGGTGTCGGATTCGGCGGCGCGAATGGCCAGCGTTGGCTGGGAAACCTGAGGGATTTCATCCCAAACAGGGCCGGGAGAACTGCTGTATATCTGCGCCTCCCACTCGCGGCTGAAGGCCAGGGTTAAGTCGCCGTCGCCTGTTTCTGAAAGCCCTTCGTTGACATAGGACCATAACGCTTCGTCCGGCCAGCGCTTGAAGACAGATTTGGCGCGGTAGTGATCGAAGGCAGTCCGACGATCAGGCCAAATCGCCCGCCGCTTACGCGCCTTCTGGACCATAGGCTGCCCCTCCATGATCTGCGGATTCTGGGCCAGCAGGTCCAGGATCTGCGGCTCCAGGAATACAGGCTCGATCAAAACAAGCGCGCGGAACAGCTGCGGATGCTGGTAGGCAGCCTTCATCGTGGCCACCGCGCCCAGGGAATGGCCCACGCCAATTACCTGTTCGCATCCTTGTTGGGAGAGAAACTTTGCCAAGTCATCGGCGAAGATCTGCCAGTTGGTGATATCCAGCAGCTTGGAATCCGGCCAAAACGGCCGCTGCTGCATAGCGATGACATGGTAATTCTCAGTTAAAGGTTTTAATAAAGCCTCGAAACAGGCCGGCGGATAGGCATTGGGATGGGCAAAATGGAGGATGGGACCTGTGCCGCCGAAGTCGTCGAAAGGGATAGGATCAGGCATAAGCAGTTCGTCAGTCGTTCAGTTGCTCAGTAAATCAGGCAGTTGTTTGTTTTAGAAGCAGCTGCAGCAGCTTTTTGGTCACGATTTTTGTTTGCGGGCCGATTTCGCCAGGTGGGCCAACGCAGGCGGGGCAGCCATCACGGCAGCGGCAGTCATTGACGAGTTCCAGGGCGGCGTCTAGAAGCTGGTCATGAAGTTCATAAAGGCGCTGGCTAAATCCAACGCCGGCGGCCACGCGCTCGTAAACAACCAGTGTCGGTGATTTGGTTAAGGGATTAAGGGATTCGGCGCTGACCATAATGTCCGAGACATCACACATAAGGAAGAGCGGGGCCAGGTTCTGCAAAATATAGGCCAGCCCTCCTAAGGCGGAACGGGTCTGCTGGCCGGCCTCGGCGCGGCGGTGGCAGGAGGGACACAACGAGACGAGATTGTCGACCTGGTTGGCTTGCAGGTAGTTTTCATTGACGCCAGGAATGTAGTTGTAATCGCGGAACGGCCGGATATGATGCACATGCAAAGTTATCCCGCCGGGACCGCCATTGGCGCCGCATGTGCGGCAGCGATAACCATCGCGCTCCAGGGCTTTGCGCCGCTGCTGGCGCCAGTTAGGGCCGTACTCGTTTGGGCGAGCCAGGATGCCTTCCTGCCACAGTTTTTCCGCCAGGTCCGGCTCGAAGACCATCCAATAGCCGGTCGTTTCCAGGGGGATATCGGGGAGGTCGATTTCACCATAACCCAGGGTTTCATGCGAATAGCGCTTGATCTTGCGATAGCCGGTGGCGCTGGAAATCACCGAAACCTCACCGTGCGCGACAAGCAGGCCACCGCTTGACCTTTCTTCCTCCGGGCGAAATTCGCGAATCGTACTGCCCATGCTGGAACGGGTGTAATAATCCACATCAACAGGACGGACATAAGCAATACGGCCGTCCCAATCGAGCGACTCGACTAAATAAGTCTCAGCCTGGTGCATGTAGATCGCCCCCTCATAAACAAGCAGCGGGGCGCTCTCCAGGTCTACTTCGCCAATGACTACCGGAGTCAGTTCGCCGATGTCCTGAATGACGACCGTCTCCGCGCCGCTGGTGCGTAGGGAAACGGAAACCGCCGGCGTGCCATCACCGATCCAGTGATACTGCTCACGCGTGCGGTGCAGTTCACCTTCTTCGCTGAGAATTTCCAGGACCGGTTTGACCTGATCAAAAGAGCCGAAAGGTTCGCCTTCCCGGAAAGGAAGTTCGAAGGCGGCGCAAAGCAGATGCTTGACCAGGATGCGCAAGTTATCGGGATTAATCAGTGCATGCTCGGGCGAACGGCCGAAAAGATATCGCGGGTGGTTACAAATGTATTGGTCCAGGGCGCCGTTTCCGGCAATCAAGATGGTGGCCGAGATATCCGACCTGCGCCCGGCGCGGCCGGCCTGCTGCCAGGTCGAGGAGATGGAACCAGGATAACCAGTTAGGACTGATACATCCAGACGGCCGATGTCAATGCCCAATTCCAAGGCGTTGGTAGCGACGACGCCGCGCACTGATCCATCGCGCAAGCCCGATTCAATCGCGCGGCGCTCGTTGGGCAGGTAGCCGCCACGATAGCCGGCGACGATGGCCGTGGACCCTTCATAAGCCAGTTCATCCTGCAGATAGGCCAGCAGCAGTTCTACTGTCTGTCGCGCGCGGGCAAAGACGATTGTCTGCACGTCACGGGCTAAGAAGGTAATTGCCGCATCTTTTGCCGAGAGAACGGTGCTGGCGCGCAGGCCCAATTCTTCATTGATGATCGGCGGATTGTAAAGCAGGAACTGTTTCTCACCGCTGGGCGCGCCGTTTTGATTTTCGTCGACCAGGATAAACGGCCGTTCGACCAGACGTTCGGCGTGTTCCTGAGGATTGGCGATGGTCGCTGAACAGCAAATAAATAAGGGCGAACTACCATAAAAGTCGCAGAGGCGTAGCAAGCGGCGAATAACATTGCTTACATGGCTGCCAAAGACGCCTCGATAGGTGTGGATCTCATCCAGGACCACGTATTTGAGATTAGCAAACAGATCTCGCCAGCCGGGATGGTTGGGAAGAATCCCTGAATGGAGCATGTCGGGATTGGAGAAGATAATGCCCGGCGATTGGCGTACCTGGCGGCGCTTGCCTTGCGGGGTATCGCCATCATAGCTATGAACATTTACAGGTAGGTCTGCGGTGGCGATTAATTCCCCCGTTTCCGCCAGCTGGTCATGGGCCAGCGCTTTGGTAGGGAAGAGATACAAAGCACGCGCTTTGGGTTCGGCAAGGAGGTGGGTCAGCACAGGAATAGTGTAACAGAGCGATTTTCCCGAGGCGGTCGGTGTTGAGATCACGACATCGGAACCGGAAAATACGGCAGAGACAGCCGCTTCCTGGTGCGTATACAATTGGGAGATGCCCCTTTTCTGTAAAGCCTCAACCAGCCCAGCAGGAATACGTTCCGGAAAGGGAGCAGTTACGGCCGTTTTTTGCGGAAAACGTTCCCAGGCGACAACCTGGCGCATGAAATCTCGGTTACGCCGTAAATCGGATAAGATAGCTTGAACATTCATGGTTAATGGCCAATTGCCTAAGACCTGGCAAATGCACGAAAAGGGTGAATTTTAATGGCTAACGTACCTGGTATTGTAGGTTTAAAAAGTTATCCAAGTATTTATCCCTCATTATAATTAATATTAGTAGTCTTAGTAGGGCTTGTGGATTTGTGGATAACAATTCCGCCCCCCGCATATCTGGGGGGAAAGCTGCCAGGAGACGGTATTTGTGGTTTATGTGGTCCTTCTGTAAAAATTAATTGTTTGTGGATTCTAGCGGGGATAAATTGATCTGCATTTAGTTCTATTCCACTTGAACTAATGACCGTCAGGCCGAATATGCCAGTGATCGTTTTTATACCCCCCATATATGGTGAAAATTGAATAAATTTTGACAAGATCGAGTCACAAGTTATCCCCAAAGCGCTTGAGTTTTCCACAGTATAGTTAGAGTTATCCACAGGTTTCGGCCGTATTTTAGCCATATTTTTGCCCTTATTGCAGCATATTGATGGCCAATCTACGGGCGCGATCTCGCTCCTGGGCTTGCAGAATGGTTGGTTCGACGGCGCGTAATTGGCACTGATCAGGCGTTAGGGGACATCTCTCGCAGGTTTCACCAATTAACTCGCGCGGAATCGAGGGATCGTTCAGGAATTGAATCGTATTTTGTAAATCCGTATCGTTGCGAAAGCCGACAAGAACGCTGCTGTAAACGCCTGGCGACAGTACAAGCTGGCGGGCGAAGCCGATACATAAAAAGCGGTCGCGCGAATCGAGAAATTCAGACCGCTGGATGCCGATGGGCATATCTTCCACATTTTGTAAGGGGCCGAGTTCCGCTATTTCACGCAGCAGGCGTACGGATAACCAGCGGCGGCAGTGATGTTCGGCCAGGCCTATTCCGCTTGGGACAAGCAGGCGGTTCATATTAAGATGTTTGATCAGGTGATATTCTGAACTTCCGGCCGGGTGATGAAAACGTAGAAAATGCAGCTTGAGGCCGAAGAACTGGGGCACCAGCTCGCTCATACGGTAGAGGAGCATTTCCGGTGTGACATTGTATCTGCTCAGCATCCCCAATAAGAATGTTGGATCCCAGGCCTTTAAGGCGAAAAATGTTTGCAGGTCTTCCAGGAACTGTGCGCGGGGCATTAACAAGGCACCGGCGAAGTAAGCGGCGCGAAAATCGTTTAGTAATTGTTGGAAGCTGTAAATATGGTCGGGGGTAGAGGCGGTAGAACGCTCACTTAAATCCAGGTATTGGTAGCCGAGTTCGCGGGCAATGAGAAACCTGACCTGCCTGGAGTAAAGGGCGCCATTGATAAACAACTTGGGTTTCTTGCCTTGTAGAAATATCGACCGGTAGCCGGTCAATTCAAGCGAACGGCCGATTGCTTCATCATCAATGACATAGCCGTATTCCTCCGTTAAAGTCGCTATCAAGGCTTTTAGGGGGACGCGCTGCTCTGACGGCCAGTCATATTTTTCACCGAATTCAGCACGAAATTGAACGGCCGCATCTTCCAGGTCTGGAAAGTAATTCTCATGGATTTCCTGATATGAACGCAGTGCCGCGCGTAGAAATTCTTCTTCACTCAGATCATAACGCTTTCCCACATCCAGGATGCCGTGCAAAAGGGCGCTGGCGTTGTCTGGTTTGCGGGTTAAAAGATTGACCAGGTCGCCGGCTTCAAACCCGAATTCATCAAAAGGGAAGCGCTGGACGACGCTGGAAGAGAGCGTCGACTCGAGATAGGTCAGTGATGGGGGGAGTTTGATGGAAACAAGGTCATCATAATCGCGATTGAGGGCTTGAGCCATCTTGAGGATTTTATCGGTGCGTGGATATTTGCGTCCCTTTTCGATCTCGGTTACATAGGATGGGGAGAGATCACACATCGCGGCGAATTCCGTCAGCGTAAGTCCTGCATCGAGGCGCGCCTGGCGTACCTTCATCCCAAAAATGATATTGATCAGGTCTAGACTCATAATCGTGTGCTTCCTCTTTGGTGTTTCGATTTTCCCGGAAACTAGAAAAAGGTTGTTCTAGGTATTGAGTGGTCAAGTTTCCGAGAAAATTGGCCTTTCTTTAACGCTAGTTTAGCGAATTTTCGCTTTTTGCCAAAATACACCGGCTAATTTCTTGACAAATCGCCTCCCAGGCGTATAATCTTGTTCACTATTAGCGAATATTCGCTAATAGTTATCTTTTACCGGTCAGGCAGTAGCCCGAGCACAAAAAGGAGAGTTGGTATGGTGATATTAGATCCAGTGGCGGTTGATGGGTTAGAGATTGGCGCTGAGGTGACTCCGGAGTTCGCGGAAATTTTAACGGCCGAGGCGTTGAGGTTTGTGCGAACGCTCGAACGCGCCTTTGGTGAAAGACGGCGGGATCTGCTGGCTTTACGTGATCTGCGCCAGCAGGCAATCAACGCGGGCAAGATGCCCGATTTTCTGCCGGAAACGGCGCATATTCGGGAGAGTGATTGGGTTGTCGCGCCGATTCCCACGGACCTAAACGATCGCCGCGTTGAGATTACGGGGCCCGTGGACCGTAAGATGGTCATTAATGCGCTGAATTCAGGGGCGAACGTTTTCATGGCTGATTTTGAGGATTCCCATGCGCCAACCTGGTCCGGCACGATTGAAGGGCAGATCAATTTACGCGATGCCGTAAACGAAACCATTACTTTTACGGCGCCGACGGGAAAGTTTTACGAGTTGGGGGAAACGACAGCCACATTAATGGTACGGCCGCGCGGTTGGCACCTGGAAGAAAAACATGTCTGGGTGGACGGCCGACCCGTTTCCGCTTCTTTATTTGACTTCGGGCTCTTCTTCTACCACAACGCGCAAGCCTTGCTGGACAAAGGGAGCGGCCCTTATTTCTACCTGCCTAAATTGGAGAACCACCTGGAAGCGCGGTTGTGGAATGACGTCTTTGTATTGGCCCAGGAGGAACTGGGTATCCCCCAGGGATCGATACGGGCCACGGTGCTGATCGAGAATATTTTGGCCACGTTTGAAGCGGATGAAATTTTATATGAACTTCGCGACCATTCCGCGGGTTTAAACTGCGGCCGGTGGGATTATATCTTCAGCGCCATCCGCAAGTTCCAGAAGCATCCGGAGTTTTACCTGCCTAACCGGGCCCAGGTCACGATGACCACGCATATGATGCGTACGTATTCGCTTTACGTGATCCAGGTTTGCCACCGGCGTGAGATTCATGCCATGGGTGGTATGGCGGCGCAGATACCGATCAAGACGGATGCGGAAGCAAACGCGGTTGCCCTGAATAAGGTCCGGCTTGATAAGACGCGGGAAGCGCAGGACGGCCACGACGGGACCTGGGTCGCCCATCCCGGGTTGGTGCAGATCGCGAAAGAAGAGTTTGACCAGTATATGCCTACGCCGAATCAGATTTTTCGCAAGCTGGACGATCTGGAGGTGACGGCCGAAGATTTACTGACCATTCCCGAAGGCACGATAACTGAAGAGGGGCTGAAGCTTAACGTGGATGTGGGCATCCAATATATGGCCGCCTGGTTGAGCGGTAACGGCTGTGTACCAATCTATAACCTGATGGAAGACGCGGCAACGGCCGAAATCTCGCGCTCACAAGTGTGGCAGTGGCTGCACAATCCGCATACGGCTTTGGACGATGGACGGCCGATTACGGAAGAGATGTTTTTGGAAACGGTCGCCGGCGTCCTGGAGGAATTGAAGGAGCAGGTCGGCGAGGCCTATTTTGAGACGCACAATTACGAATTGGCAGCGCAGTTATTTTCGGAGATCAGTTTGGAGGAGGCGTTTACGGACTTCTTAACGCTGAAAGCTTATACCTATTTAGATTAACTCGATCACTTAATTGGAAAAATATATTGTTAGCCAGGCAATGTGAGGGCATACATTTAAGGAGAAATCACCATGTTCAAGCCATATAATGTCGGAAAAATGCGCGATGATTGGGAATTGAATAAGCGTTGGCAGGGCATCACACGCCCTTATACCGCGGGGGATGTTGTGCGCCTGCGGGGTACAATTCAAATTGAGCACACCTTGGCGCGGATGGGCGCCGAAAGGTTATGGCGACTTATGCACCAGGAGGATTACGTGAATTCGTTGGGCGCCTTAAGCGGAAACCAGGCTGTGCAAATGGTTCAGGCGGGTTTGCAGGCCATCTATCTCAGCGGCTGGCAGGTGGCTGCTGACGCCAATTTGGCCGGCCAGACCTATCCCGACCAAAGCCTCTATCCAGCGGACAGCGTACCGCGGCTGGTTAAGCGGATCAATAATGCTTTGATGCGCGCCGACCAGATCTGGCATATGGAAAGGCAAAATGGAGTTTATTGGTTCGCGCCTATTGTCGCCGACGCGGAATCCGGTTTCGGCGGTACGCTGAATGCATTTGAATTAACCAAGGCTCTAATCGAGGCGGGGGCGGCCGGCATTCATTTCGAAGATCAACTCTCGTCAGCCAAGAAGTGCGGCCATATGGGCGGGAAGGTGCTGGTGCCGACACGTGAATTTATTCAAAAGCTGGTGGCGGCGCGCCTGGCCGCGGATATTATGGGCGTTCCTACAGTGATCATCGCCCGAACGGATGCGGAGGCGGCGCAGCTAATTACCAGCGATATCGACCCGCGTGACCAGCCTTTTGTGACCGGTGAACGAACGGCCGAAGGATTTTACCGTACTACCGGCGGCATTGATCAGGCGATTAACCGCGCCCTCTCCTACGCGCCTTACGCGGATGTCGTGTGGTGTGAAACGGCGCACCCTGATCTGGAAGAGGCGAGAAGATTCGCCGAAGGCGTGCATGAAAAGTTCCCCGGCAAACTGCTTGCTTATAACTGCTCCCCTTCCTTTAACTGGGGCGCTAATCTGAGTGAGAAAGAAATCGCCGACTTCCAGCGGGAATTGGGCAAACTGGGTTATAAATTCCAATTTGTCACTCTGGCCGGTTTCCACTCCTTGAATGCCGGGATGTTTGAACTGGCAAGAGGATATAAGGAAGAAGGCATGGCAGCTTATTCTCGATTCCAGGAGCGTGAATTTGAAATGCAGCGAGAATCTGGTTTCCGGGCGATTAAACACCAGAGCTTCGTTGGCGCCGGTTACTTTGACGAACTGCAGCTGACTATTTCCGGAGGGGAAGCGTCCACGGTTGCGCTGAAAGGATCCACCGAGGAAGAACAGTTTGTGGCGGTCCCTGCGTAAGGGTTACGTATAAAGTTCAATGTAAGATGACTTGACTAATAATCGGTTTAGTCGAGGGCGACCAGAGACCTGGCCGCCCTCTTTTTATAGGGGGTGATTGTTCGCAGCGGCTTGTTTTCTGTTATTATTGGCAGCAATAAATCCAGTTTACAGCAAGGATGATTTGAACTATGTTGCAGCCAGTCGATTTTTTTAATCTAAGCAATACGGCCGTGGCGCCTTTTTTTGAGGGATGTGAGTTTGTGTGGGAAGCCATCGCCCATATCGGCGCGCATGTTGAGCGGCTTACCCAAGGAAGACAGGTTATCCTAGGCGAGGTTATGCCGGGCGCTTATTTAAGTGACCGGCCGATCTATGTCGGCCAGGGGGCGGTTATTGAACCGGGCGCTTATATTATTGGCCCGGCTTACATCGCGGATGGAGCGGTGGTTAAGCATGGCGCGCTTGTGCGCGAAAATGTCATTTTGCTGGAGGGGAGCGTCCTGGGACACAGCAGCGAAGCGAAAAACAGCTTATTTCTCCCCGGCGCTCATGCACCGCATTTTAACTATGTGGGGGATTCAATCCTGGGGATGGGCGTTAACCTTGGGGCGGGAACGAAACTAAGCAACCTGGGCATATTGAGTGAGAAGGATCGCCAATCCGGAAAACGGCCGTCGATAATCGTTTACGTACAAGATGAAATGTATGATACGGGACTCACTAAGTTCGGTGCAGTGCTGGGGGATGGTGTGCAAACAGGCTGCAATGCGGTGCTTAATCCCGGCTGCCTAGTTGGGCCGCGCACATTGATTTATGCGAACCTGAGTCTAAGGAAAGGATACCATCCTGCGAACAGCGTCATTAAGCTGCGTCAGAATACCAGGGTTGTGCCCAGAAATCGCTAAAACGGGCCGGCTAATTTGCTAACGGCTGCCGCGCTGGCCGGCTTGCCTCAGCTCCGTAGAAGAGATATCTCTACGAAAAATACTGTCAGGAATGCCATCAAAGAGATGTTGGAAGCGCTGCGGGATGGGCAAATCACCCACCTGAGCAAAACGGCCGTTTTCATCCATTCGACCGGCGACAAGGAACTTGCAGCCTTGATTGGCGATTTCTTGCAGCGCCTCACGTAAGGCTTCGTGGCTGTTTCCATAATAGCGAGGATGTAAAATACGAGCGGCCGTATCGTAACCGACCACAAAAGTCGTGCCCGGAAAGAGAGGGGCCTTTTCAACAAAAGTAGGCGCAGTACTGGCAAATATGGTGTACCGCCCGGCAAATTGAGCAATGCGCCGCAGGGCGACCTGGGGAATTAACGACGGTTTATCGGCGTTATGGACGGAAAGTTCAAAAGAAACTTCTTTGCCAAGTATTTCACCGGCTGTCCGTGCCAAATCTAGATGTCCGTCGTGCAGGGGATTAAAGGAACCGGAAAGAATAGCCGGCGGTCTGGCATCTGTTCCTAGAATATCTCCATCAGCTTCAATACCGAAATGGGTTAATTCATTGTGCAGCAGCTGCAAGACGAGTTCCTGAAAATCGGTGACGTGGGAGGTGAAGTCATCGCCTGGTAGGTAGGGAACATCGACGCGATCCGGGATTTCACAGGCCTGGGCAAGGGTATTGAGCAGGACTCGGCTGACCATATCCTCTTCCCCCTGACGGTCCCGTTCACCCTTTGCAAGATAGAGGCGATTGCAGATCAGGTGCCTTGGCTGCCAGGTCGAGATATAGGCGCGATGCTGGCCCCGTTTGGGGCGGTCGGTGACAATGGTTGCCGAGCAGGCGATTCCCACCAGACTCTCATCCCATGTATGCAGCCATCTTGCCCGGGTGTAGGACCGGCCGGCCAGCAGGCGAGCCGTCTCGGCGGCGACATATTGGGGAGGGTGCTGGCCAAGGAAATCATCAAAAGAGGCGGTGCTGTAAGGGACCAGCGCCTCCAGTAAGGTTCGGGTTGCGCCGGCGACGCCGAGTAAGTCCGCCAGAGCCTGTGTGCCCGCTCCCGCAGTTACCAGGACCGCCAAGGTGGGAGAATTATGAATTGCCTTTACCAGTTCACGAATGTCTTCCTGCATCGAGGCACATTGTATCAGCTTTTTTTAGCGGTTAACAAGCAAAGTATTTCTTTGCAGGCAGAGCAGCAGAAATAGAGTGGGACCTTGGCGATCTGTTATCATGAACAAGCGTTCGTTCTTTGGTTCAGTTTCTAAAAGAGCAAAAACCTTCGCCGGAGGGCTACGTTTCTACGCTTTAGCCGGGTTCAAGCGCTAATCAAGCTCAAATTCAGGCGGTATTTTGAGTTCGGTGCCGTGCATAGGGCTGCTTTTGTTGGTCCAGGAACCTTCTCCCCCATCATTGGCCAAATGGTCATAAAAACCCTGGATCCGGCTGTCGAGAAGGTCTATCTGGTGCAGTAGGATCGCCTCTAAGGTTTTGGGAACGACGGGAGAGCCCCATTCGTGGGTTCCATGATGGGAGAGGATCAGATGGATCAGGTTGCGGAGATCTTCTTCCGGAAAGTCCAACTCAGCCGCAGCGGTCTCGATGAGAATGGTTGCGCGCACAATATGGCCCACTAAGCGGCCGTCTTCCGTAAAACCAAATTCATCGTCAAAGGCGTACTCCTTGGTCTTACCCATGTCATGAAGTAAAACCCCGGAAAGGAGTAAGTCGCGATTAACGTACGGGTAAATGGTCGACAGGTAGTCGGCTATCTTGGCCATGGTAAGGGTGTGTTCCAGCAAGCCGCCGATGTAGGCGTGATGCATGATGCGGGCGGCCGGGGCATTTGCATATTGAACTAAGAAGGCGGGATCGAGGAGCAGTGTGCTCACCAGCTCTTTCCAAGGTTGATTCAGACCCTCGATAATCTCGCGTAATTCAGTGGTCATCTCATCGATCGGGCGGTGGCTGGCCGGTAAGAGCTCGCTCACATCCACATTGTCGGTGATGTTGGCGTCGGTGATATTGACCTGCAGGGCATTTTTATAGTTATTGATCTGGCCGCTGATCAAAATGGCAATTCCCGGGCGCAAGATAGAATCTATGTAATCAGGGATGTCCCAAAAGACGCCGTTAATTTGGCCTGAGCGATCGCGCAATGTGCAAAGAATGAATGGACGGCCGTCGCGAGTTTTGCGCCGCACAACGTCACTCATTAAGAAGACCTCGTTAATCAGTTCGTCGCCGGGCTTTGCCTGGTTCACATATATTGATTTCACAAATACCTCATCTTGCCTTAAAATGCTGATTATACTCGCAATTTTGACTGAGGCGATTGATATTATGAAGAAGATAATTGTTGGAATGTCCGGCGCAAGCGGCGCAATATATGGCATCCGTTTGTTAGAAGTGCTGCGCGAAGTCGAAGATGTTGAAACTCATCTGGTAGCCAGTAATGCCGCGGGGATAACCATCGGCCTGGAAACCAGCTATACAATGGACGAGGTCAAAGCGCTGGCCGATGTTTCCTACCGTTTCAAGGATATCGCCGCGCCAATTTCTTCCGGCTCTTTCAAGACTGATGGTATGGTGGTCTTGCCCTGCTCGATGAAAACATTGGCCGGTATCACGTACTCCTTCAGCGACAATCTGTTGCTGCGGGCTGCGGATGTGGTCCTAAAAGATCGCCGGCGGCTGGTAATTGCTCCACGAGAATCCCCGCTGCACCTGGGGCATTTGCGCATGATGGTCCAGCTGACCGAGATGGGGGCGATCATTAGCCCACCGGTGCCGGCTTTTTACCATTTGCCGCAAACGATTGACGACATCATCGATCAGACGGTCAACCGCGTCCTGGACCTTCTGCAAATTGAATTAAAGACTGATTTATTCAAGCGCTGGCAGGGAGGCGAAGCGGCCGTCCGTGACTGACAGCCGCACTGCCGCCCTTAACTATCTGGTGCAGCACCAGGTTATGACTCTGGCAGTCCGGTCCGGGGATAGTGTCTGGGCAGCTGCTGTGTTTTATGTCAACTTAGAATTCTCCCTCTTTTTCTTGTCCGCGCGCCATACACGACATGGCCAATATTTAGCAGCTAATCCTTGGGCCGCGGCGACGATCCAGGAAGACTATAAGGATTGGCAGCAAATCAAGGGAATTCAACTCGAGGGACCGGTTCAATTACTTTCGGGGGCTGATCAGAAAATGGCCATTCAGGTTTATGGAGAAAAATATCCCTTTATTGGTAAAGCAAAAGGTATGCTGGCAACGGCTCTAAAGAAGGTTGACTGGTACCGGCTCACACCCTCCCGATTGTACTATATCGATAACAGCCGGGGATTGGGGCACCGGGAGGAAGTGCTATTAGCCTTGTGAAGTTAGAAGGAACTCGATTGGCGGCTAGATTTTCACGATACGGCGCAAATACGGGGCATAACTCTCGTTATCATAGAGAGCGATTGCCGCTTCGGAAAAATCAAAGGGTTCTTGTAGGGCGAGGATCGCTTTTAAGTAGGTGTTATCGATGCAGATGACTGCTTTTTGAAAGGCGCGGCTGCTGTTTAACTCAAGGATGACGGGGGCGGTAGACAAGGTTCTGCCTTTCAAGGTGCGAATGACATCCGCCTGCCGCGCTACTAAAAGCATGCCGTTGATCTGATTTTTCGATATTTCTAAAGCTTCATTTTCAGATAATTTTTCATTGAGCTTATTTAAAACCTCATACCACACCAGGTCCTGCTCCGTTTCGAAGAGATTAATCAAGGCGTGCAGAATGACAAAGCGCTGTGAGGGGGGGATCACTTTCAACCGTTGTTTTTTGAGTGCGGTGCGGTATCGGGCGTAGAGCGGTTCAGAGGAATCGACCACTCCGGGGAGTGTGACATAAGTTGTGCTGTCTTCTTGTTCAATTCTTACTAGATGGGGATAGATCTGTAGAAATTTACTGAAGCTGCCCTGCTGGTAAGAGGACCCGCTGAAACGGCCGTCGCTGTAATTGGTCATATATTCTTTGAAGATGCTGGCGCGAACGCGGTCCTTATCTTTTAAAAGCACATCGCGTACGGCCGTGATAAGCTTTTCGAAGTCTTCATCGTTCATATCCGATGAAGGGATCAAGTCTTCATAAAATACGTACTCATCGCATAATTCCACCAGGCTTTCGCTGCTTGTATGGCGGATGCCGACGCCAATGACACATTTGCCCCGTTTACGAAGGGACTGCACGAGCGGGGTAAAATCGCGGTCCCCACTCATTAAGACGTAGGTGCTGTACTGGTGGCCATCGACCAGGGTGTCCATGGCGTTGACCGTTATTTGCATGTCGGCTAGGTTTTTACTGAAGCTGTTGACGCGCGTGGCCGACTGGACAACAAAACCGGCCTGGGCTAATTCTTGAAGTTGACTTTGACTCTGCTTGCCGGCGCCATAGGCGTGTCTGAGGACGATACGGCCGTTGGTGGTTTTTTTAATATGATCCAGGACGAGGTTAATATCGAAGGATAAATTAATTTGTTTGGCTCCGATGACGAGATTGTCAAGGTCTAGGAATACGGCGACGTCATTGGTCATGATGGTTTTCAGCCGGCGATGTCTAATGGAGCGCGACTCATAAAAGACTATTTTAACGAATTCGGCCGTTCTGGCAATGAAGCCGTGATTGAGGTAGATGTTTCCCGGGAAACATCTGCGCGAAGGTTGGGTCCTTATGTTTCCCGGGAAACATTGAGAATCACTGGATGTCTTTGGCGCAAACAGGCAAGTTTGTTAGCATAAGCTGGCTTGATATTAATTTGGTGTCAATAGGAGAATGTGCCTTGGCAAATAGCCCGGATTTACCGCCTGTCTGTGATTATGAGGGTTCAGATTATCGCAGCCGCTTTTGGGAAAGTGGTGAACGCGCTTATGAGGATCAGGTGGAGCGCGTCGCCCTGCGGCGCATGATGCCTCCTCAGGGTGATACCTTGATTGAAGTTGGGGCGGGGTTCGGTCGTCTGGCTGACGAGTACCGGGGATATGAGCGCGTTGTTCTTTTTGATTATTCTCGAACGCTGCTGCGCGAGGCGCAGGAGATTCTTGGCCAGGATCCGCGTTTTATCTTCGTGGCCGGAAACTGGTACAGTATGCCTTTTGTCAGCGGGCTGTTCGAAACAATTGTACAAATTCGAACCCTGCATCACGCGGCTGATGTTCCGGCCGTGTTTGAGCAGCTGGCGCGGATTGCGCGTCCCAGGGCAACGTATGTATTAGAATTTGCTAGTAAACAGAACTTGAAGGCGATTCTGCGCTATGTTGCCAGACGGCAGGATTGGTCGCCTTTCGCGCCGGAACCGGTGGAATTCGTAGAATTGAATTATGACTTTCACCCGCGCTGGATTCGCCAGGAGCTGAAAAATGCCGGTTTTGAGCCGGGACAAATGCTAACGGTCTCCCATTTTCGTATCCCTGTCTTAAAGAAGATTATCCCGACAAACGCCCTGGTGGCCGTGGACAGCAGTATTCAATTCACGGGTAAATGGTGGCAGCTGACGCCTAGTGTGTTCGTATCGAATCAGGGTTCAGCGGCGGGCGCGACTGCTGAAAAAGACCAGTTTTTCGCCTGTCCGCAATGCGGTGAGCCGCTTGGTGAGCCGGAAGAGGATGCGCTTTTGTGCCCGGGCTGTGGTCTGCGCTGGTTGGTGGTGGATGGATTGTACGATTTTAAAGAGCCGATTTCTTGAATTTTCTCGTTGCAAGAACGCCTGTATGAACGCCGGGTCCCCGGAGAAAATGGGCCGGGTCAGGGAGAAAACGAAATGGATAAACCTTCTGAAAGTGGAAAGTCAAAGGCTCGTTACTATGTATCAGCGGCAGCTGTGGCAGCCGGAGCTCTCGGCGCGCGCCTGGCCTGGCGGCGACTGCTGAAGCGTGGTCTGCCAGCCCGCTATTCCCAAATCACGGTGCGGGGGATTGAAAGACCCGTGGAGATACTACGCGACGTTTGGGGAGTCCCGCACATTTATGCGGATAGTGCGCCGGACTTGTTTTTTGCGCAGGGGTTTGTTCATGCGCAAGATCGCCTTTTTCAGATGGAGGTCAATCGCCGGGTGGGATCAGGGCGGATCAGTGAAGTTGTCGGTCCGGCCGGGCTGCCGATCGATCGTGTTGCTCGTTTCTTTGGCTGGCCTAAGGCGATCCAAGCTCAGGTAGACGGCGCTGATTCCCTTGTAAGAGATACCCTGAGCGCGTACTCGGCGGGCGTCAATGCTTATATCAGCAGCCGGCCACACCCGCCGGAGTTCACCCTTTTGCACCACGAACCTGAATTATGGGATTTGGCCGGCACGGCCGCGATTGGCACGGTTTTGGCCTGGGGGCTCTCTGTTAACTGGGAAACGGAACTGCTGCGGACGACCCTGGTTGAGGCGTTGGGCGCTGAAAAGGCGCTTGACCTGACGCCTTTTGCCGGTGCCCAGTATCGTTCTGTCCTGCCTGATTTGGGGATTGATGATCAGCTGGCCGAGGAGTTGATGAAGGTTTATCGTCAGGCGCTGGAAATTCTCCCGTTAAATATACCTGCTGCTGGGAAAGGTGTTGGCAGTAATAACTGGGTTGTCAATGGCCAATATACCGCCAGCGGACGGCCGATCCTGGCTAATGACCCGCACCTCCCGCCCACCTATCCTCCGCTCTGGTATGAGAACCATCTGGTCGGCGGCGATTACAATGTTACTGGTTTTACTCTGCCTGGAGTGCCGGGCGTCGTGATTGGCCACAATGAAAAAGTGGCCTGGGGCTTTACAAACGCCTTCCCGGATATTCAGGATGTTTACGTAGAGCGGTTTCATGAGACGGATCCGGCATTATACGAGCTAAATGGTGAGTGGGTAGAAGCGCAGGTTCAAGAGGAAGTCATTCAGGTCCGGGGACGAAAGCCGGTTGTGGAACAGGTGCGTTATACACGGCATGGCCCCGTCTTTTCTGATATTTTAGCGGATGAAAGCCGGGACTTATCACTGCGCTGGGCTTCTCTTGATACCCACAACCACCTGCGTGCTGTCCTTGAAATGGACCTTGCCGGTGGTTGGCAGGCATTTCGGGCAGGTTTGCATTTCTGGGGATTCCCAAGCCAAAATATTGTCTATGCCGATGTGGAGGGCAATATCGGCTATATGATGCCCGGAAAAGTTCCTCTTCGCCGGCAGGGGATGGGACTCTTCCCCGTTCCCGGCTGGAATGATGACTATGAATGGACGGGGTGGATTCCCTTTTCAGAGCTGCCCGCTGCATTTAATCCTGAGGTGGGACGGATAGTTACCGCCAATAACCGTGTTGTGGGCGTTTCTTATCCCTATCTTTTAACCGGAGAGTGGCTGCCTGATTACCGCGCCCGGCGGATTCACCAGCTGCTCGAAAAGGAATCGCGACAGACTTTAGAGACACACGCGCAGATCCAAATGGATACGGTCTCTCTCCAGGCAAGAAAATTCCTGGAGATTGCTTTGCCGGTTATGGAAGAAATACCGGCTGAAGAAGAGGATTTGCAGTTTGCCATGCAGCTGCTGAAGCAGTGGGATGGCGACTTGCGCGCCAACCTGGTTGCGCCAAGTGTTTACTTTGGCTGGCTGGTTCATTTCTCACAAATGACCATTCAAAAAGCGGTTGGACTTGAATTAGCGCGGAAATTATTCAAGAGCAGTCCACCGGAAACGTTTCAGGCGGATCCCTTTTTAGAGATGACGCCTGAGCTTTCGCTGCAGTGGCTGGAAAACGGAAGCCCGGCCTGGGTTGGTGATATACGGCCGATCCTTTTGCCGGCTCTGCGAAAAACAATTCAGGTCTTGCAGAGAGAATTTGGAGAAAATCCGGAAAAGTGGATATGGGGCAATCTGCACACTGTTCAGCACGAACACCCTTTGGTGCAAATTCCTGGTTTAGGCCGATCCTGGGAGATGGCGGCAACTCCCGTAGGTGGAGACGGGATGACAGTCAACCAGGCGGAAGTCGAGCCTCATTTCCCACCCAAACCGGTGCAAATCATCGCCAGCTGCCGCATGATCATGGATGTGGGAGAATGGGACAACAGTCTATCCGTTCTTCCGGGGGGACAATCGGGAAATCCGGCAAGCCCCCATTATGCGGATGGCCTTTCAGATTGGCGAGACGGCCGTTACCATCCTTTTCTGTTTTCAAGAGCGCGGATCGAAGAGGCGACTGAAAAAATCCTGCTGCTTCAGGTTGGTGAATAGCCTGAGGAGCAGAAGGTTCGGGGCACGGTGCAGATGGAGATATGGTGTTGTAGTTGTCCGGCGCACTCTCCTATACAATTGAGCAAATAATAAAAGAGAACAGAACTCGGCGGGCCAGGAAAGAGCGCGGGTGCGCTTGCGGGTCGTGAGATTACTGTCGTGAAGAGGTTGAAGTATGTTCCTGCGGACGATCCGCATAATATTTCGCGTAGTACTGAGAGTGTTGGCACGGGTTTCCATGACCGGATATGAAAATATCCCGTCGGAAGGAGGCGCCATTGTTGTAAGCAACCACATCGGCCGCCTCGATGCCATGATAGGTGTGGTTGTTTCAGACCGTGATGACATCATTCTTATGATAGCGGACAAATATCATGATGTTCCCTTGTGGCGCTGGCTTGGCGATCATCTGGATGCGATCTGGCTCGATCGAGAGGAAGTGGATTTTCACTCCATGCGTGAGGTTTTCAGGCGTCTGAAGGCCGGCGGCCTCCTGGGAATCGCCCCGGAGGGAACGCGGAGTAAGAGCGAGGCATTGGTGCTCGGTAAACCGGGGGCAGCCTACCTGGCCTCGCGCAGTCAGCTGCCTTTGATCCCGGTCGGTATCAGCGGCACAGAAGATCGTCTGGTCAAGCAGAAGCTTAAGCGCCTGCAACGATTGGACATTACAATCAAGATTGGTGAGCCTTTCATGCTTCCCCCATTGCCCCGTAAGGACCGTGAAGAATTTTTAGAAGAGAGCACCGATGAAATTATGTGCCGGATAGCAGCACTGCTCCCTCCTAAATACCGCGGTGTTTACAAGGAATATCCACGCGTGAGCGAACTCATCTCCGAACAAGAGCGCCTGCCTTCCTGAGCGGCGGGGGCTTCCCATCATGCGCATTGCCATGATTGGCCCATTTGGGCTACACCCTAACAAAACGATGGGCAGCCGTGCCCTCGGTTTGGCGCGCCCTCTTGTACAGCGCGGGCACGAGGTGGCGATGTTTATGCCGCCCTGGCAAACAGCGGAGGAAGCGGACCGCTGGTGGGAGGAAGATGGGGTTATTCTGCGCTATTCGGCGCTGGGTAAGCAGCCCCTCTCGACCAGCCGTTATTTAGTAGAAGATGTATTAGTGTGGCAGCCGGATGTCGTCCATGGATTTAAACCTAAGGCATACAGCGGCCTGGCCATGTGGTGGTTATGGCAGTTTCAACGCCAGAATATTCGCCTGGTTGTGGATATGGATGACTGGGAAGGGTCTGGAGGATGGAATGACCTGGCGCCTTATTCGGCCGTGCAAAAGCGCTTTTTTTCCTGGCAAGAACAATGGGGGATGCACCATGCACACGCGCTTACGGTGGCCAGCAGGACATTGGAAGGGATCGTATGGAGCAACGGCGTGGCTGCTGAGAGGGTCCAGTACCTGCCTAATGGATCCGGGCTGCGATTTGACGCGGCGGCTGTAACGGAGGATCAAATTCAAGCTAAGAGATCGCAGCTTGGATTGGGAACCCGGCCTACACTCTTGTTGTATAGCCGGTTTTTTGAATTTGATACGCGGCGGCTGGCTGAGGTATTAGCCGGGGTGAAAGAGCTCATTCCCGACGTAGCTGTTTTGATGATTGGTGAAAGCCTTTATGACGAAGATGCCCGGCAGCTGCGCGGGTATCTGGATCAGAAAGATGTTCTTTCTTCTATCGTCGACCTTGGTTGGGTCGATGAAGGCGAACTGCCGCTGCTGCTGCATACGGCCGATGTGGCGGTTTATCTGATGGATGACACGCTGATTAATCGCAGTAAGTGCCCGGTAAAACTTGCCGACTTAATCGCCGCCGGTGTGCCAATTGTCGGCGAGGATATCGGCCAGGTTTCAGAGTATGTGCTCAATGGGGTGACGGGCTATTTACGGCCGACAGGTGATGTCGCCGGACTCGGCGAGCGTCTAGTGCTGCTTCTCCAGAATAATAATAAATGCGCGGAGTTCGGCCTGAATGCGCAGCGGCATTATGAGGCTAATTTTTCTTGGAATCGTCTTGCGGCTAGGCTTGATGCTGTTTACAGTTCGTTAAATGCCTAATAAGTAATGAAGATGGCCGGCTGGATTGAAAAGCAAAGGATGTATTGGGTTGACTGGGCGATCGCCCTGTCCTTGTTTTTCTTGCTCTCCTCGGTGTATTACGCCACGGCATCGGGAATAACCAGCAGTAATGACGGCAGCCATTACGCCCTTATCCGCACCCTGGTTGAGAATCATACTTTTGCCTTGGAGCAATTTGATGATTACGCGGAAGGGAATGATATTGCGATTACGGAAGACGGCCGTTTATTTAGCGACCGCCCACCCGGTACAGCTCTTGCCGGAGCATTGTTTTATTTAGGCAGCGCTGTTTTCCCTGAACCGCTCCAGGAATTACCCTCACGGCACGATGCTCAAAATCCCCGTCTTGCTTACGTGTTGATGCTGCCTGCGCTGGCAGGCGCCGGCACAGCGGTCGTCTTGTACGCGATTATGCGCATGCTGGCTATCAATCGTATCGCGGCTGTAACGGCCGTTTTGGTCTTCGGCCTCGGTACAGTGCATTGGAAATACAGCTCCGTCCTATTTTCTCATGCCCTGTCCGCTTTTTTGGTTATCCTAACTGTTTATCTCGCCATGCGCCTGGCGCGCCAGGGCGGTGCGAGGGCGATAGTCTTCGGCCTTTTAGGTTTCCTGCTTGGTTTTTCCGTGCTTACGGAATACTCAAATGGATTACTCGTGATTATTCTGCTGGGTTATCTGCTCTTAGCCGACCGGTCAAAGGAAAGGCGTGATTTGGTTGGGTCTTTCGGACTGCTTATCGCCGGTGGTCTGATATCTGTCTTTTTTTTGGCTTTTTATAACAACGTCAATTTCGGCAGCCCGTTGAAACTTTCTTACAGCTATGCGATCAATTACCCCTGGGCAGGATCCTTTGGAACAACGTTTAACTATCCCATTGGAGAGGGTTTGAAGGGCTTATTGATCGGCGGGACTGGAGATGGCTGGTGCGGCGGTCCTCCTTGTCCCAACCAGGGTTTATTTCAACTGTCGCCCATTTTACTGCTGGCGATCCCTGGCTGGTATTTTTATTACCGCGTAGCGCGGCGCGAATGTTTGCTCACGGCCGTCATTTTCTTAGTTTACTTATTGCTTTTTGCGCGTCACCGAACTTTTCATGGTTTTACCGCTGATGGCCGCTATCTGACACCCTACCTGGGCTTATTAGCCATTCCATTGGCTTATACTTTGCAGTGGATCATGGCCTTGAAATCACGGCCGTATCTGCGCATGATACTGCTTGCCACTGCTGTTGGTCTGTTCTTGCTGTCAGTGGGTAATATGATTTTGCACATCGGCGTCTCCTATAACTACCACCTGGATCCGCAGTCCATAGAGGGGCCCCTCTTCATGCCGGGAAACATCATGCCAATACTCGGCGAGGTCTTTCTCAACATAAGGAATTTGCCTCTTCTATGGGTGGTGGAATTCGTCATTATTTTTCTTATTATAGGAACTTTTATAGGAACTGTTGTAATTTTACATAATGTTGCAAAGGGCCTACTTAAGGAACCTGGTTAATTTAGCTCTAAGCAAACTCTTTCTTAAATCCCATATCTAGGGTGAAAATCTGGATTCGACACTGATCTATGTTACAATGCGCACCGATTTCGAGTGGCGCAATGTTGCATTGCGCCATAATTTTTGTGAAGTTTCACAAGCTAAATCGCACGAATGCTGCTTTCGGAGCCTACCAACTTCTTTGAGGCGTTGGCTGATAGAAACGGTGGCCGCAAATGTATACAAAGCGGTGGATCGGAGGAATGGAAATGAAAAAAGATGTTCAGGTAGCCCTGCTATTGGTTACCGGCTTGATGCTGGCTATTCTCGTACTGACTCCCCTTCAGGTTGGGGCACAGGGAGAGAATTTGCTAAAGAATCCCGGATTTGAGGAAGGCCATCATCACCAAGATGGCATTGCCGAGATTACCGTTCCGGATGGTTGGACAATGCATTGGTCTAACCGGGAATCAAATATCTTTAACGGTTACGCAGAGACCGCCCGGCCGGAAACCGTCGTTTGGAATATCGCTGGTGCCCCAGATAGTGAAAGAGATCTTTTCTGGAAGGACGGCATTTATACCGTCAAGATCTTTAAAGGTTGGGCCCCGGTGTGGGCGGCTATGTCTCAAGATGTAAGTGGGCTTGAAGTCGGGCGCAGGTATCGCCTGGTGGCTCCTATCTATATTGACATTGTCGCTGATTATGAAGATGGGCATAAGGTTCCGCCCTCAGATAATCGTCACGGCCGTGTACGCCTGGGCGCCAGCCCGGTGGGGACGGCGTGGCGTGATGAAGCCAACATCAATTACAGCGGTTGGTGGACAGCCGATAATGTAAGCCCCTTTTATCTTGCTTACCCAACCTTCGTCCATGAATTTACAGCCACAGCCCCGGACATGACGGTATGGATAGAGATGGCCTCAAACTATCCCCATCCTAACAACGGCTTTTTCATTGATACGGTCGGCCTTTACGCGTTGGAAGATTATGATACAAGCGTGACAGCGGCGCCGGCAGCCATCGCTGCCGACACGAGTGCAGCTGCTGGCGGCGGTGGGACGGCAAATGTTGCGGCCGCGGCCCCTGCTGAGCCAGTGCCCACGGCTACACCGCGTGCTGATGGCGCGGTCGTCCATATTGTGCAGTCAGGCGATTCGTTCTGGTCTCTAGCCGTAAAATATGCCGCGACCATGGGTATCACGCCTGAAGAAGCGCTGGTTAAAATCCCTGAGATTAACAACAATCCTTCGGTCATTACGACAGGTGACGAATTAATTATTGTGCCTCCATCTGCAGAAGGCGCCGCCGCGGTTGAAGAAGCGACAGCAGAAGCGGCGGAAGGGGATGCAACCCCGGAAGCGACAGCGACGGCCGAGGCAGGAGCGGAAGAAACTGCTGCGGCAGGTGAAACTAGTGATCAGAGTAATAGTACAGTGGAAGGCGGAAGTTCTAAGCTTTCTCAAGCAATGTTAGCGGCTGCCCCGAGTTCAATTTGTGTCCAGGTGTATGAAGATGTTAATGGTGATGGCACGCGATCCGATGTCGGTGAGAACCCGGTTGCTGACCAGGCCATTACTTTGCGCCGTGGCGGCAGCACGATTTCAACCTATATCACAAATGGCTCCGGCGATCTCCATTGTTTTGAGAGCCTGGATCCGGACACCTACCAAGTGCAAATTAATCCTACGGCCGATTATATCGTTATTGGCGATAATAGGTGGGCAGTGGCTATGGCTGAAGGCGTTATGATCCCAGTGACCTTTGGTTTGCAGAAGTCGGCGGATGCCGTTGCCGATGCGGGAACAGTCGATGCGGCGGCAAACCCGGATAATGAGGCTGCTGCACAGCCTTCCGATAATGGCTTATCAAATAACATCGGTTTAATCGTCCTAGGCATTGCCGGTGTTTTGGTCCTGATAGCCGGAACCGGAGTTTACTTACTGCGGCGTGGTTAGTTACCGTCCTACAAAGGAACAAAGTTGAAAGTGAGAGCGTCTTGTAAAAGGCGCTCTTTTTCGTTGCTTTAGCGTTCCCTAAGCGTCACTTTGGCGCAAAGCAAATAAGATAGAGTTTGAATTAGACTTAATGGGTAAGTACGTCAAATTCGAGGTATGCCAGTTTATTATAAGATGCCGTCCGGCCGCACAAGTGGTCTAGAAAGAGCCGTGGAGTTCCGCGGATAAATAGTACGGATGATTACAAAATATAGTAGAAAAAATATGGACAATAGAAGTTTTCAACAGCCGGTGAGTCACCAGCCGGCAATGGTACCGCAAAAACGACGAGGCTGCGGCGGCTGCCTGGGCGGCGCTATCTTCGGGGGCTTGTTACTGCTTGCGATCGCCGTGATGGCTGCTGTTGTAGCTGTGACCACACTGGTTTACGCAGATTGGTCACGCGAGATCGAAACGGAGATCCAAACGCTGGATAATGCGCGCGATCGCGAAACCTTTGAAACATCGGAGATCCTCGACCGGCATGGAAATTTGCTTTGGGAAATTTTCGGTGAAGGGAAGCGGACACGAATCCCTCTGGCGGAGATGCCGGAGTATTTGATCCAGGCAACAATTTCCGTCGAGGATGATACCTTTTACACGAACAACGGCCTTGATGCTCCGTCGTTGATGGCGGCCTTGCTTGCAAATCTCCGTAATACGGATTCACGCCCTATCGGCGGCAGCACGATCACCCAGCAGGTAGTGCGCCATATCGCTTTTGATTATGATGAGCGCACGGCCGTTTCCTATGAACGGAAGGTCAAGGAAGTTGTTCTGGCCTATATCATGAATCGAAACTTCAGTAAAGACGAGGTTTTGGAGATGTATCTCAATGAGATCTATTATGGCAATCTGGCTTATGGTATTGAAGCCGCGGCAAACACCTATTTTGGGAAGTCGGCGACCGAATTGACCCTGGGAGAATCTTCCTTGCTGGCCGGGCTGCCACAGAGTCCGGTGGCATTGGATCCCTTATCAAATCTGGACGGGGCAAAAGGCCGCCAGTGGCTGGTCCTGAACCTGATGGTCGATGAAGGATATATCAGCCAGGCGGAGGCTGAGGCGGCTTATTTAGAACCGTTGAATTTTGCCGCTCAAGAAGTCAGCCTCACTGCCCCCCATTTTTCCGTTTACGTGCGGCAGCAGCTTGAAGAGATGTTTGGGGCAGAAGTCGTTGCCAATGGCGGCCTGCGGGTTACGACGACGCTGGATATGAATTACCAGTCCTTAGCCGAAGAGTTGGCGCGGCGTCATGTGGCGGAGGTCGGGCCGCAGCACAATCTGACAAACGCGTCTCTGGTGGCGATGAAGCCGCAAACCGGAGAAATCCTGGCCATGTTAGGCAGCGTAAATTATGATGATGAAGCCATTGATGGCCATGTTAATGTGGCTCTTTCACAGCAACAGCCGGGCAGCGCGATCAAGCCATTGACCTACGCGGCGGCGATGTCGCCGGATGATCAGGGTCAGGTGTCATGGACAGCGGCTGATATCCTCTGGGATGTGGAAACGGAGTATCCGCAAGCGGATGGACAAACCTATTCGCCCGTGAACTACGACGGCCGTTTTCATGGGCCAGTCCGCCTACGAGATGCTCTGGCCAACAGCTATAACATTCCCGCCGTTTTATTACTGCAAGATATTGGCGTGCCGGAATTCTTAGAATTTGCGCGATCATTAGGTATTGAGAGCTGGCAAAATGATTCCAGCCAGTATGGATTGTCCCTGACTCTGGGTGGAGGGGAGGTAACGCCGCTAGAGTTAACGGAAGTCTACGCGACCTTTGCGAATGGTGGATACCGGGTACAGCCGATTTCCCTGCTGCGGGTGGAGAAAAGTAATGGTGAGGTGCTTTATGAATATGCACCTCCGGAAGCGGAACGCGTGTTGGATGAGCGCGTTGCCTATCTGATTAGTGATATTCTGGATGATGATCAGGCGCGTGTCCCGGCAATGGGCACCGACAATCCTTTAGACCTGCCATTCCCTGCAGCGGCTAAAACGGGAACGACGAATGATTTCCGCGATAACTGGACGGTTGGTTATACACCGGGTCTGGCCGTCGGGATTTGGACGGGCAATACAGACAACAGTGAAATGATCGATGTCAGTGGTTTGACCGGCGCCGCACCGTTGTGGTCTGATTACATGCAGGCAGTTTATGCCAATACGGATATGCTCAGAACCCTGGTGGTGAATGATCAGATACCCCCTAGTGAATTTGTTGTCCCCGCGGCCTTGGAGCAGAAGGATTTATGCTTCCTTGCCTCTGTTACAGTTGGCGCGGCGGAGTGTACGCCCGGTGGTTCGGAGTGGCTGCTGCAGACAACGGTCGAAGAGCCGGAATCATTTCCCGATGTGGAAACCCCTGTAATCTGGGAGGAGATTGAACCGGCAGTAGAGCGTTTACCAGCCCTTCCGCTTCCGCCTTTGGAGGAAGAATTGGTCGCTTTTGAGAGCGATGAGGACGCACCTCCGCCGCAGCTGTTTTGCTATTTTGCCGAAGGAACAGATGCAGCGTTAATGCCGCCGGAAAGCCAAATGCAGATATTTTTAGCCCCGCCGCGAAATGAGGAAAGTCTCAAAGCGGCCCATGAATGGGCGCAGGCCAACAATCTGGCGATTTTTCCACTGGAAGCATGTAATGAGGAACTGATGGCTCTGGCGCGAGATCCCAACCGTGTAGCGGTTTGGCGCATTATAGAACCGAAAGTCGGAGATAATGTGAGCGGCGTAATTCCCATCATCGGCACGGCCGATTTCGAGCCTGGTGTGGTGGAGTTTTACAAAATCGAGCTTGGTATACTGAATGGTTCAGATATTCAGTGGGTAACACTGGGTGAAACGCATGATCAACCGGTTGTGAATGGCACATTGGAAATGCTTCATGCTGATGCCCTACCCCCTGGTGATTATTTCCTGCGCCTGATTGTGGTCAAGGATAGTAATTACGTAGGTGAACCAGATACAGTACCTTTCACTATTGGTGAGGAGTGATCATCATTCTAGCGTGATTTTCATATCCATCTTCGCCGGTACATGAACTTTTATGTGTGCCGGCGAAGGATTCGCATCATTTTCACACCGAAATTAGCCCGTCTACATTAAACTAGATTGTGTAAGCATCATGGTAATTTTCTTGGATTACCATGATGATTGGTGTTTGGAATGCTCTCAAAACGACCGAATTCCCAACCGGTACAGTACGTACCCTTTTCTCGGCCTCCCGGAGGATCAGGTTTGGCTGGTTGTTTTGTCCGTTTCTTTTTTGCCTCCTTATTCCTGTTAATAATTGCCCTGGTTGGTGGCGTTTTGATTGGCGGCACCGTACTTTATGCTGATTGGACAAAGGATCTCGATGATACCGTTGCCGCGTTAGATGAAGTTCCGGAGCGCCAGATTTTCGAAACGAGCCGTATCCTGGATAGAAAAGGGAATCTTTTGTGGGAGGTCTTTGGCGAAGGAAGACGGACGCGTATTCCGCTTGAGCAAATTCCGGACTATGTGATTCAATCCACGATCGCCGTAGAAGATGATACCTTTTATGAAAATCCTGGCGTCGATATTCCGTCCCTCCTGGCGGCAATTTATGGCGTTATCCGCGATCCATCCGGCCGTCCGGCCGGGGGCAGCACGATTACGCAGCAGCTGGTGCGCCACCTGGTATTTGATTACGAAGAGCGAACAGCCATTTCTCTGGACCGCAAAATGAAGGAGATCGTTCTGGCTTGGATCATGGACCGAAATTACAGCAAGGATGATATTCTGGAGATGTACCTGAACGAGGTTAACTATGGCAACCTCTCTTATGGTATTGAAGCCGCGGCCAACTCTTATTTCGGGAAATCGGCCGTTGACTTAACACTGCCGGAAGCGAGTTTGCTTGCCGCGCTGCCGCAAAGCCCCTACGGCCTCGACCCATACAACAATCTAGAAGGTGCGAAGTCCCGCCAATGGCTGGTGCTAAATTTGATGGTTGGCGAGGGTTATATTTCACGCCTTGATGCCGAAGTAGCTTACCAGGAACCACTTCAATTTGAATGGCGAGATGTTAACTTGCTGGCACCCCATTTCTCCGTGTATGTGCGGCAGCAGCTTGAGGAGATGTTCGGGTCCAAACTGGTGGCTGAGGGAGGGCTTGATGTAACGACAACACTCGATCTTGAATACCAGCAGCTGGCGGAGCAATTAGCCCGGGAACATATCGCAAAGTTGGGACCGGATCACAATATGAATAATGCCAGCCTGGTCGCGTTAAAACCGGCTACGGGCGAAATTATCGCCATGTTAGGCAGCGTTGATTATGAAGACCCGGATATAAGCGGCCGGGTTAATATCGCGCTTTCTCCTCAACAGCCGGGCAGCACGATCAAGCCCCTGACGTATGCCGCCGCGCTCTCTCCGGATGACGATGGCGATACGGATTGGACTGCCGCGGATATCTTATGGGATGTTGAAGTAGACTACGGAATAGATCCACGGGGGGCTACTTACTCGCCTGTTAACTATGATCAGCAGTTCCACGGACCGGTAAGATTACGCAGCGCTCTAGCCAACAGTTATAACGTTCCGGCAATTCTCCTCCTGCAAGATATCGGCGTGGCAAATATGATGAATTTTGCCAGGAAGTTGGGCATTACCACCTGGCAGCAAAAACCGAGTGATTATGGTCTTTCCCTTACTCTTGGCAGTGCCGAAGTAACGCCGCTTGAACTCACTACCGCCTACGCTACCTTCGCCAATGGGGGACGCAAGGTGTCTCCCGTGGCTATTTTGCGGGTGACGGACAGGGATGGTGCGGTCTTGTATGAACACCAACCGACGGTGGCGGAACAGATTCTAGATGAGCGGGTCGCATTTCTTATAAGCGATATCCTGGATGATGATCCGGCACGTATCCCGAGCCTGGGCAGCGACAATCCATTGGTATTACCGTTCCCAGCCGCGGCCAAGATGGGAACGACTTCTGATTTACGCGATGTCTGGACTATTGGTTACACGCCCGGCCTGGTGGTGACTGTTTGGGGAGGAAATACGGATAACAGCGTAATGAAGGATATTGATGGCGCTGAGGGAGCGGCAACGTTGTGGGCGAATTTTTTGCAAGCTGTTTACGCTGATGAGAAATTACAGCGAACCCTCGTGTATGACGGGAAAATGCCGGCGGTTGATTTTGAGCGGCCGGCAGGTATCTCGCGCCGTCTCCTTTGCGCGCTTTCTTCGGTTACACCTGGTGCTTCTGACTGCCGGGTGAACCAATCTGAATGGTTCCTGGATACGCCGGAGGATTCCGCCGCCAATACAACGATTGGGGAGGTAAGTTGGGAAGAAGTCGATCCGGCCGTCTTACGCGTTCCGGCACTGTTATTAGCAAGTACAAGTCAGGAGGTCGGGACCCAAGACTCCTCGACAGCCCAATACTGCCGTTATGATGAAGGGGTTGATGTCTCGTTATTAGAACCGGAAACGGTGTCTCAAATTTTCCTGACACCACCCCGTAATATTGAGAGTTTGGTTGAGGCACAACTTTGGGCGGCGAATCATGGCTTAATAGTCTTACCCGCTCGTCCCTGTTCCGGTGATCTCGAATATGCTGACGGAGCCGATCTGAGTATACAACAGCAGGCAACGATGTGGCGTATTTCCAGCCCTCGTTCCGGTCAGGTTGTTAACGGCGAGATCGCGATAACCGGCACGGCAAATTTTCAGTCCAACACGAATGGCTCTTACCTGGTGGAACTTGGTATTCCTGATGAAAGTGGGAACGAGGTACGCTGGGTGCCGGTAGGGGACCAACGTTCTACAGCGGTTGTGAACGGCCAGCTGGCTGTTTTCGATGCCAGTAAACTGGTTCCCGGCAGCTATTATCTACGCCTTTCTGTTTCCCAAAATGATCGCACTATGGGTGATCCTTATGTCGTTTCTATTCGAGTTGGCGGGGTTGAGGCTGTTGAATTACCGGAAACGCCCGTGGATGAAACCGGAAGAGTTGTCGAGGCTTCCAAGATAGTTAATCCACCCCCTGCTGAGCAGCCGACGCCTTCTTCTGAACAAAATGGCCAGGAAGAAGGGGGCTGTACTTCATTACAAGGTTGTCCTTGAGCCACCCTTTGTAATTCTTTCATAATTTTTTCTTCACAGTTAGTTCAGATTAGCTATATAT
>JBJYWP010000190.1:0-7809 GCA_046259485.1 Promineifilaceae bacterium (SeqCode)
AGCCGGCATTTGAAGCAGCCGGTTTCAAGAAGGCGATCCTGGCCGAGGATGCGCCGGATGATCCAACCTGGGATCCGGCAGATGCGCGTTTTTCGGTCATTCGCTGGGTGCCGCAGCCTTTCTCCAACGCGATGGGACCGCATCTGGCCGATCCGCGCACAGGACAAATTCTCTCCGCGCATGTGATCTTCTGGGACGACGTTTTGAAGACGGCCGAAACCTGGTATTTCAGCCAGGCTAGTGCTGTAGATGAGCAGGCGCAGCGTATACCTCTGCCGGATGATTTACTGGGTGAAGTGGTGCGTTATATCGTTTGTCACGAGGTGGGCCATTCGATCGGCCTGCGCCACAACCACCGCGCCAGCCAGGCATATACTACGGAGCAGCTGCGCGATCCCGATTTTGCAGCGGAGCATGGCCCGGTGGCATCGATCATGTCCTACGGCCGTTTTAATTACGTGACCCAACCGGGAGATGGCGTCACGCGCCTTATTCCCATGATTGGGCCTTATGATTTATTCGCCATCAACTGGGGTTATCGTCCCATTCCGCAGGCTGATTCGCCGAAAGCAGAAGAGGTGACGCTCAATGAATGGGCCGCGGCTGTTCAAGAGAACTACTGGCTGGAATTTGGCGGTGAAGATTTAATAGCCACCGTCGATCCTACGGTTCTGACCGAAAACGTGGGCGCCGATCGCATTGAAAGTGCGCGCCTGGGCATCGCCAATTTGCAGCGCATGCTGGACTATGTTGTCCCGGCGACGACGCGTGATCACGAAGGCTTTGACATCCTCGAACGGATGTATAAGGCGATTGTGACCAACCGCACAACCTGGCTCAAAGGCGCGGCAAAAGAACTGGGCGGCGTAGTTGAAAGACGTACGCTGGCTGCCGGTGAAGAGCCGTTTAAGCGCGTTCCGGCCGCGAGGCAGCGTGAAATCCTGGCTTTCCTCATTGAAAACTTGCGCCAGGCTCAAGTATTTCTGCGCCCGGATATTGTGAACCGCATTATGCCTGCCAACGCCATTAAGCCGGTCATGGACAGCCAGGAAGAGATTTTAGATGCCATACTGGCCGGCGGCCTCTATAAGCAGATGATGGATGCGACCATATTAGAACCGCAAACAGCTTACCAACTTGCGGAATATCTAGCTGATATAAAAGCGGGATTGTTTGCCGAACTCCAAGAAAAAGAGCCGGTTGTGGATACGATTATGCGCGCTTCACAGCGCCATTTCTTAACCACACTCAAACAGATGTTGGCTGCTTATGAAACAAAACCTGACCCTATGCTGATCCAGATGCTGGGAGCTTTCGGCATACCACCAGAAATGGCTGAATACATGCTGTCCTCCGGACAGGGCACTGATTTCCGTAATGCGGTGCGCATGTTGCTGCGCGAACTGCGCGGCGAATTGACGGCCATTCTGGAACATGTTACCGACATGACCACAAAAGCACACCTGGAAGACCTGCTTCAAGAAGTAGAACTTATTCTGTCCGGCAATCAGATACCGCCTTCTGTCGGCACATCATCACTATTACATTAAAATATTAGATGTAATTGGCATAAAGGGTGCTTAATTATTAAATATTAGGCTTTGTTCGAGTATACTAATGATGGCATCTACCACATAGATTGTTGGGGATGTGAAGCCGATTTACCAGATTAGTTTTATAGTCATTTGTCCATCGAACGGCGAGGATCGGCAGATTATGCTGCCTTTTAGCTGGGGAAGGATGGTCGAATTAAGTTTGCGAATTGTTTTCATGCATTTCGAAAGGAGTTACTAATGTCAAACAAAAACCGTAATCTCATTGTTGCCTATTTTGATACGGCCGATGAGGCAGATGCTGTAGCAGTGAAGCTTAAGTTGTGGGATAAAGCACGCAAAGACATTAAGTTGGGCGGCATGGGTATCATTAGCATGGATGATGATAAATTAAAGATCGACAAGGTTGGCGCGCGTGCTGCAGGGACCGGCGCCAAATGGGGCACCATTTTAGGTGCTGCGGGCGGCCTTGCGGCAGGTCTGCTAACCGGCGGCATCGGCCTCATCCCCGGCGCAATCGCCGGTTTGGGACTTGGCACCGGCACAGGCGCTTTGTTCCACAAGCGTGTTGGTTTGACCGATGAAGATAAGGCCCGCCTCGAAGATCATTTCAAGAAGGGTGGCGCAGCCCTGGCTGTCATGGCCGACGATTTTGAAGTTGAGCCTACCAAAACAGAGATAGCCGAATTGGGCGGCCACGTGGAAAACTTCACGGTACCCGAAGAGGTGATGAACGAAGTTGCTGAAAGGCACGAAGCTATCGATGAGGCCCAGAAAGAGGTCGAAATGCATTTCTCTGAAGAGAATGATGGCGCGAAATGGGATAAGACCGAAATGTTTATTGCTGTTCCGGGCATGACCGCGGCCACTGTTGCTGACCTGGACAAAGCGGATGTTAAGGACGTTGAGGATTTGCAAGAGAAAGCAGCAACGGCCGAAGGTCGCGCTGAACTGGCAGAAGCGACAGGCATGAGTCGCGATGATGTGGAAGACATTGCTTATAAGCTCGATCTCGGCCGCGTGCGTGGCATTGGCCGCAAATCGTTACTCCTGTTGAACGCGGCCGGTATTGAATCGGTTGGCGATTTGGCCCAGTATGATGCCGACGAGCTGGCCGGACTTCTGACCACGGTTAACGAAGAAGATCATATCGTCGATCATATGCCTTCAGTTGATACGCTGTCGTTCTGGCTTGAGCAGGCGAACGAACTGCCGCCTTACCTGGTAGCGATCCAGGTCAAGAAAGACATGCTCAATGTAGACGAATATGAATGGCATGCCAAAAAGGGCGACGATCCGCGCAAGACCCGCGCCGATGCGCTCCTGTTCAATCGCAAGGAAGGATACGAAGTCATCCTGATGATCCAGAAGATTTGCAACACCTTCGGCTATATGACGGTTGATGATGTGAAAAACGTAGAATCCATCATTGCCAACGAACTGCCGGGAAGCGTGCGTGGCCAGAAGAAAGTTTACAACTGGCTGGTGGACTACATTGATACGCATTAGTCAACGTATCTATTAGTTTAAAATTTATGGTTTAAGAGTGGGGGGGAGCCAATTGCCTCCCACTTTTTTTATTCCTGTTCCAACCTGTTTAGATTAAAATAGTAGCTTCAGTAGGCCTGATTGGCCTGGCTGCGAATAAGAAATATATGGACTACCTTCTTCAAAGGAGCTAATGTGACGGAGAGCCAGGAAAATGTCATTAAGATGCGCGGGGTGACGAAGCGCTTCGGTAATGTGGCTGCGGTAAGCGATATCTCGCTTGATGTGCCGCAAGGCGGCATATTTGGTTTTATTGGGCCAAGCGGCTGCGGAAAAACAACGACTGTGCGCCTGTTGATTGGCAATTATGGAGCGACTGAGGGCGAGATCGCCGTATTGGGCAAATCGCCGGACGATTATACGGCCGATGATCAGCGGCGAATCGGCTACATGCCTCAGCTATTTATTCTCTACCCCGAGCTGACGGTATGGGAGAACCTTAATTTCGCCGCCTCTATTTATGGCTATCCGCTTGATCGCAGCGAGCGGCTGCATGAGCTGCTCGATCTGGTGGAGTTGACCGGTCATGAGAAAAAACTGGCGCGCAATATTTCCGGTGGTATGCAGCGCCGCTTAAGCCTGGCTAGCACACTCGTGCACGACCCGGAGCTGATCTTTCTTGACGAACCGACAGCCGGTATTGATCCGGTGTTGCGGCGCAAGTTTTGGGATCACTTTCAGGTCTTAAAAGGGCGCGGACATACACTCTTTGTAACTACGCAGTATGTGGGCGAAGCGGCTTACTGCGATTATGTTGGCGTGATGCGTGACGGGAAGCTGCTGATGGTGGAGACGCCGGAAATGCTGCGTTATAAAGCTCTCGGAGGGCATGTTGTTGATATACGCACCTTTGAGCCTCTTGGTCTGGATGCCTTGACCATGCTAGAGGATCACCCTCTGGTGAGAAGTGAAGTCACGTTCCTCGATCCCTTGATGGCGCGCGTTACGGTGGAGGAAGCCAGTACGGCTATTCCCCAGCTTCTTGACTGGTGCCGGGACACGAACGTCGTCGTGGAGTCAATTAATGAGTTCGTTCCCCCATTTGACGATGTTTTTGTGATGATTATGGAATAGCAGGCCTTAGAGGAGATAGATTAACGATGAACCAATTTTTTATTCAAGTCTCCTCGTTTGTGCGCAAAGAGGTTTCGGAGATCCTTCGCCAACCACGGTTGGTGGCTACCCTCATCTTGGGCCCATTTTTGATCTTGTTTATTTTCGGCATCGGCTATAACAACAGTTTCCGCATTATGCGCACGGTGATGGTGATCCCGGAAGATAGTAAGATCGAGCAAGAAATTAAAGATATCGCCAGCAGCCTGCAAGGGGCCGTCGATCTGAAAGGGTTTGTAAGCACCGTTGAAGAGGGCAAGCAGATGCTGGAGGATGGTGAGGTGGACCTGGTTCTGGTGACGCCCGCCGATCCTTTTGGTGATATTCAGGCGGGGAATCAGTCGCAGATGGAGCTGATCCATAACGAAATCGATCCCCTTGAGAAGGTTTTTGTAGATACATTAGAACGCGCTTATGTCGAAGAAGTAAACCGGCTTGTCTGGGTGCGTACTTTGGACCGGGCCAAGCAGGAAGCTGAAAATGTTCTGGCCAGGGTTGAAGTAACGCAAGATACAGCCACTCAACTGCGGCGCGATCTGCAGAGCGGGGATGGTGAGAAAGCGGCCGAAGGTATTGTGACACTGGTGAATGATTTTAATGAAATCAATCTGGCCCTTTCTTCCAGCCTGGCCACGTTTGAAGGGGTTGCCAGCTTGTCTGAAGAAGAAGCATTCGGCTCGCCCTTTCAACGCCTTGCTGATGCTGAAAAGACTGTTAAGGAGCTGGATGCGTTTGATCCCAATAAAGACAACTATAACCAGGAAGTGGTCCTGGTAAGCTCCTTAGAGCAGCAGTTGAGGCTGATGGATGATTTCCTTTCCGGATTGATTGATATGAATTCGCGCGTCCTGGCACGGCCGTTTAGCGGGAAGACGGAACAGCTTTCGCAAATAGAATTCGGGCCGATCGATTTTTACGTACCCGGCGTCATTTCCTTACTCTTGCAGCATATAGCCATAACCCTGGCCGCTCTTTCTATCGTTCGCGAGCGTATGGGCGGTTCGATTGAGCTGTTCCGCGCTGCGCCGGTTACTTCCTTTCAGACGCTGATGGGCAAGACGATTAGCTTCTTGCTCTTCGGCGCCGTGCTGGCGCTGGTGCTGACACTGCTCGTTGTCTTACTGCTGCAGGTGCCGATGTTAGGCTCCTGGCTGTGGTACCTGGTTGTAATCATAGCCTTACTCTACACATCGTTAGGAATGGGCTTTGCCATCTCTTCAATATCGCAGACGGACAGCCAGGCGATCCAGTATTCGATGATTGTGCTGCTGGCCAGCATCTTCTTCAGCGGCTTTTTTATCGCCTTACACAGCTTGCTAACCGGTGTGCATGTCATCTCCTGGCTGCTGCCAACGACTTATGGCACGGCCATGCTGCAAGCCGTCATGCTGCGCGGCCAACCGCCGGATATGATCTTACTGGCAGGCCTGATCTTATTCGGTCTGCTGCTATACACCTTTGCCTGGTGGCGGCTGCGGCGGCTGATGGCCAGGGAGTAATTGTTTGATCAACAATCGATAGCTTATCGCGATGACTTATCGCGAGCGGTAGTGGCGGTAGATAAGATAAGTCCCTCCCGCCAGCCCGATCACAACGGGGATATAGACCCAGGTCTGATCAATACCCGGTGACGGGTTTCCCACATTGGGGCGCAGCGCGGCCGTAAGTTCCCAGGCTATGTCCACCGTATCAGGGCTGGTGAGGATGGAAACGCCATCAAGATACCCCTTGAGATCATCCAACAGCGCGATAATGTCGTCCACGCTGCCTTCGGTGCGCACCTGGACGCTAATTTCCAGATCGGGATTTGCCTCACGGAGCTCGGGAACCAGGGTTTCCACAAACTCCTTCACTGTCACCGGATCTGTTTGTACACGCTGAATCTGCAGCACGAAGATGTCGGCGTAGGGAGCCATTTCTACCCCATCTGAAAGAGCATAGGAATGGTCCGGGCCGAAGGCGAGTTCGAGCCCGTAATCGTCGGCCATCGCACGCATTTGCTGGATGGCGGCTACGGGATCTTCCGGTTCGTTACCGGGATCATCCGGATTGTGTTCGAGATTGTAACCAATGATGTCGATCTCATCGGCTATGTCCGGAAGAAACTGTTCTGTCTCCTCCACAGACCTGAAAATAACCAGCTTACGGCCGTCTTCAATATCCGCCAGCTGCCCGATCTGGCTGGCCTGGTCGATGCGAGCGATATCGCCGGGTTGAAACGCCTCGTTAAACAGGGGGACAAGCGGCGAGCCGATGCGCATATCGATCCATAAATCTTCCAGGGAGGAAACCTGCTGCGGTGCGGCTGAATGAGCGGCCGGGGCAGTTGTTACGGAAGCGAAAAACACAAATATAGTGAGAGCCAGTGTGTGGATAATAGATTTGTTTCTGTGAGAGTGCATAGTTCTTAACGAGTTTCCAGTATAAGCAGACGCTTGGCGCGATTGCGTTTACGCTGTTTGACGGTCATTAATTTATTTTGTTTGATTGTTTTTTCCAGGCGTGTGATGGTCGTCGAAGAAGCGGAGATGGTCAGCTGGCCCTTGGGGGCAAGCAGGCCGGCAGCCTGGCGAATATATTCATAATTGGCTGCCGGGCCTTCGCTGTCGCGCAGGACGCCGAGTATGAGATCGGGTGCGGGCAGTCCGTCCGCTTCCAAATTGACCTGGTGGCGGAGGGAAAGATTTTCTTGCGAACGGCCGTTAGCCAACAAATTTCGCTTTGAACTGCGTAGAGCAAGCAAATCGCGGTCAATAAGCGTGATAAACCGTGGATTGAGCTGCTTGTGTATGCCGACAGGCACATGACCCTGTCTGGGGTTAAAGATCAAAACATGTTGGACGGATTTTTTCCCTGAACGTACTTTTTCTAATGTAGAAAACAGCAGCTCGGTTTGATGGCTGATTTTATCAAACTCAGGCAGTCCGCGAACAGTTTGCATGTTGAATTTCAAGCCGCGATAGTCGACATCCATCGACCCACGATCATAAAAACCTCTGTCAAACGCGCCGGGTGCAAAGACCAATATGGTTTGATTGTGGTTCTCTCCATTTTTGCCGGAATCAAGACTCGGCGGGTTTGCTGTTCCAAGAAATCGATAGTGGAAGACGACATGCTCAGACCCTTCTTCGCGCAGAAGGATTTCTACATCCGGCCGGGTGAGGATTTCAGTTACGGGATCGGCCAGGGGTGAAACGACGACAACAGCGGCGATGCCTTGTGGATTTAGGATCTGCCGGGCATCAAGGAGCATGCTTTCGATGGCTGGCAACCCAGCTTTGCCGGGGATGTTGGAGAGAAGGAGATCAAAATTGTTGTCATTTACATCATCATAGCCGAGGCTGCCGTAGGTCAGGATATTGTTGAGCTTGTTCAGCCGCGCGTTGGTCTGGGTGAATTGAACAGCCAGGGCGTCGCGATCGACGAGATGCACCTGGCGCTGTTCCCTGGCAGCGGCAAAAGCCAGGCCAAGAGGGCCATAACCGCAGCCCAGATCCAGTACTTTGTTCACCTGCTCAGAGGCGGCGAGTTCACTGGCGGTTTTGAGCAGTAACTGCGTGCCGGTGTCAACCTGGTAGCTGCTGAAAAGCTCCTG
>JBJYWP010000191.1:0-13194 GCA_046259485.1 Promineifilaceae bacterium (SeqCode)
GGAAAGAAGTGCTCGCCGTAAATTCAGGTAATGGATTCATGGAAACGGCCGGCGGCTGGGCATCGATAACCGTCCAGGTCTGGATAGATGCCGAACCGGATGGCGTGGGGCCTTCATTGCCCGCATTGTCCATGGCCCTGGCATAGAAGCCGATTTTAGCCCCATTCGCCGCGCCGATGACATTGGTTTCAGTGGTCGTCACCTGCGCACGGCCGATCTGCCATGTGACGCCATTATCTGTCGTGTAATAGACATCATACCAGCGGATGCCGCTGCCCGGCGTGCCATCACTGTTTTGCGGATCGGAACCTTCCCAGGCCACGACAAAATTCGCCGGCGACCATACGCCTGGTGGGGAAGGTTGGATCACTTCGGCCTCAGGCGCTTTATCGTCCGTTGACACCACGTAACTGACATAGAGCTGCGGGTAGAGGCCCGTAGAAGATTCTCTGGAGAAGTAATCCCGTTCGTAGTCCTGATCCGGCCGTTCATCGCCTACCAGAATGACGCCATTATTCCCACTGGGATTTTTCAGCCATTCCCTGGCGAGGCTGGTCACGTCTGTCACCTGCCAGCCGGGACTATTGCCTAATGTACCACGGGCGAACTCTGCTCCCCATTGGGGCATGTTATTCCAGGTGACGGAACCCTGCTGCCAGGATTGAGATATATAGTGGGCTGCATAACCTCGACTTGAATCGCTGTCCCGAACATTGGCCAGGTATATGTAGAGCTCAGCTTTTGAAATAGCCGCTTTGTCAGGTAGTACGCTGGCTATATCAAAGAAAAGAAGCGGGCGGGTGGCCCCTAATCCATTTGGTGAAAAACCAAAACTTATAAGGTCTGAAAAACCGAAATTGCGATTTGGATCGTTGGAAGCCACGTAGGCATCCTTGGTCACTTTAATCCAGATCTCGTCGTTTGCTTCTTGTTCGCTTTCTGGCGCATTGGTGGATTTGCTGTCGGCGAATACCAGCGGCGGGATACCTGGTTCTGGTTCCTCCTGACCCGATACGGCAGGAGCACCTGTACCAATTAGAAACAATAACAGCAAAGATAGAAGAAAGGAGGCTTGTTTATATTTATTGCTTTGCTGCCAGATTTTCTTTGTTCTGTTCAAGTTCATGATTAATCTCCTCGTATGATATGTACTGTCAGGAAGCACTAACCTGCCTCCATTGACTAATTTGTAAATCCCTGACAAGCTGGGGGTTAGCCCAGAGGGAAGCGCTGTTTCTCCTTTGTCCTAGACAACTCATTAACTACAAAAGGTGATACGGATTTGACTGGAGACTCACCAATTCAAGAGGGGCGTTATGATGTCATGATTAGCCGTCTTCTGTAGGTGCACCTCTCAGCTTGTTCAAGAAACCTTTGACGGTGGCGGCCGCTTTTTGCCTATCCTCGCTCGGTTCCTCCCCGGTATAGCGCATCAATGCGGCCAGAGTACGGGTCCCCTCAAAATTCTCCATGATGATCAGGACCAGCATGGTCAGAGGCACGGCCAGGATGGCGCCGATGCCGCCCAAAAGATAACCCCAGACGAATAATCCGATAAAGACGACCACCGGCGAGATGCTCAACCTGTTGCCCATCAGCTTGGGCTGGATCAGGTTCTGCACCCCACCGTTGATCAAAATGTAGCCAACCAGGACAATAAGCGCGGTTTCCAGACCGTATTGCAGATAGGCCATGACCACCGGCGGGATCAGGGCAATGATAAAGCCGATAGATGGGATGTAGCCCATAAACCAGGCCAGTAGCCCCCAGAGAAACGCATAATCGACTCCGAGGATCCAGAGCAGGAGCGCGTCTCCCAGCCCCACCATGAGATTGATGCCGGTTAAAACCCCTAGATATTTGCGCACGTCTTCTGTGAGATGCGATACATGGGCAACCATCGGTGTTTGCGGGTTGAGGCCTAAGCGGGAGGGGGTAGGCAGCGAAATAGCGGCGCTGATCATAAAGAAGAAGATCACCAGCGCCCAACCAAGTTGGACAAGCAAGTTTAATACGCTTGCCAACATACTTTGGGCAATGCGGCTGGCCTGAGCGGAACTAAGCAAGCCTGATGTGGAGACTGTCGTGTTTGCTGCATTCGTTGCCGAGATATCCCGCGAGCCTTGGTTGAGGTATTGCGGAATCTGGTCAGCCAGACCGGTGATGGAGAAGAAGGCGGTCATAATCACCATAGCCAGAATGAGAACCACCGTCAAAATCGTTAACACCAGGGCTAACCACCCGGGCAGGCCGCGCTGCTTCAGAAGGCCGGGAATGGGCAGCACCGTTATCGTGATCACGATTGCCAGTAAGATGGGATTAAGGATGTAGGCTGAGGCGCGAATGCCGAAAAGGATAATAAAGATGCAGGCTGCGCCGACCAGATAAATGACCAAGCGACCGGATAATTCTTTCATACATAAACCTCCAGTGAGTCAATCATGTAATAACAGCTCCATATTTCGCTGTGTCCAGGCTGTACTATTCCCAAATGCCTATAAGCTGCATCGGCCGTTTTCCCTAAAACTGTTCTACCATCGCCTGCTCTAATTGCTGTTCCATCTGAACCGCAAATTCGCGCGCGTACTCGCGAATGGCGTTATCGTTCCCGGCAAGATTGTTGGCTTTTAATACACATTCCAGCATTGTGATCCGTGAAATTTTAACCACGTTCTGTTCTGTGAATAATCGTGACATATTCTGGGCGGCGAGAAGGATTGTTTGAAAGGCGGGTAGCATCATCATCAGGCATGCTTTACGCAGACCGAGAGCGTTGAGGGGTATGGTAATCAAAAATTCTACAGAATTAATGAGTTCCGCCAGGACATTAGTGATGACTTTACGCTTCCAGGCGGCAGGTGCGCCGCTTAGCGTCAGCGGTCTATAATTGACCTCGCTCAACCACGCATCCGGCAGATAGCAAATCTGCCGGCGCAGATCGGAGGTGAAATCTTTTACAATGTTTGTCTTCTGCAGCGCACGACCGAAGATCTCGCTGCCAATTCTCATAGACTGTGCGGCGGACCCATTAATGGCGTAGAAACTGATGGCCATATCACTAATCAAGCGGCCGACTGTCCCTGCCACGTAGAAGCAGTACATATCGTAATCGCTAACTCCCACCGGCAGCCGGACACCATGCCGAATTACGAAGAAATCGCTGCCAGCCGGATTGTTACTCCGCTCCATGCCAAACACCATCTGGGAAACCCAGTGGTTTATTGATATGCGCATTTCCCCAGGCATCCCGGCAAGAATCTCCCATAGAGCCAATCCCTCCGACCTGGCCATCATTGCCTGCTCATCGGCCGTTAGACCCAGCCAGTCTTGTTCTTCCCAATCAGTAAGAAGCAGCTCGGCCGTCTCCGGTTCTTTGAGCAGACCCATAAACTCGGCGAAGCGGGCTTGCTGCCACGAATAAGATTGTTGCGCATCTTCGATATTATCGGCTACGCGGCAGATCAAATAGGCAGCAGCCAGGTAATCATCCAGAGGCGTTTCTACGGCCGGCGCGACAAGGGCAAACGATCGCGATACTTTTTGCATCATCTCCGCCAGGTAGCGGTGTTGCACGGCGGTTAAAGACATAAATACCTACATTTTCCTAGAGTGGTGTTGAAGGATACTCCCCAACATCCGCTCTCAAGAGAGCCTGGACAGGATGCCATACCCGACCCCAAGGATCCCCACACTTGAGACAACCAGGCCGGCTATCCATAAAGCTTTCTGATTGATAATGATAGCCATGCCGCTCAAGGTGATACCCACCGATAAGGTGGTAACGGCCACGGCCAAAATAAGGTGCGTGGCACTAACTGACTGCACGCCATTTTCCTCAAAAGTCGCTTCTTCATCAAAGGTTGTGATTTGGGTCTCATAGGCCTTGATCTGGGCCAAATCCGCCGCATCGGGCGTCTCTCCAAGCTCGCTCAAAATCTGCACCTTAGCTTTCAGCACTTCAATACTCACGCGATCGTTTTCGGCAATGGTAGTGTCTATTAGTTCCGTCGTTTTATCCATCAGCGCTTCATGGGCCGTGATGCCGGCCAACAAGGCGCCAACGGCCGTAAACAGAGCCATGACCAATGTAGAAATGGCTACCATCGTGTGCCAATTAGGCGGCTTGGCTGTTTCCCCACCTGATTGAGCCGATTCAAGTGCAAGCTCGTTCGTTATTTCTGTTGCATCAAATGATTCGGACATGCCTCTCCGTTAAAGTCCCACAATACAGTTAAATCATGCGGACGAATTTACCTGTCCTGTTTCGCTAGAATCAATTCCAGACTCTCGATTTTGGCCTTTAAATCGCTGTTTGTTTGCTGATAACCTTGCAGCATCGTTTTCAAATCTGCGATTTGGCCAGCAAGCTCGGTCAGGTCTTCGGAAGTCATCCCCGGTTGAGCCTCTTCACTGTCGTCTGGCGCGATAAAAATGTTGGCCAGAAAGGCCGTTATTGTGCCGAATAAGCCCACGCCGATGGTCATAATGATGATGCCCAAGATGCGCCCGGCATTCGTTACCGGGTACTGGTCGCCATAACCCACGGTTGTAATGGTCACGTAGACATACCAGACGGCATCAGAAGCGGTTGTTATATTCGCATCAGGTGACTTGGATTCAACATACAGCATGGTCAGACCGCCAAACTCCAGGATCAGAATCATTATGAAGATCAAGACCAATAAGGCGCTTCCACCGCGATTGGAGATAAATTCCTTGACCATGCGCGAGCCGCCATAAGCCTTTCCCAGGCGATAAACGCGTATAATGCGGAACAAGCGCAGGATCTTGAACTGCGGCATAGGCAGGCTGGCCAGTAGATCTGCCCAGCCCATCTCGCGGAAAAAATAGTTGGACTTTGAATCCGTGGTGAATAAGCGGTATGAAAAATCGGCAAAGAAAATAACGCTTAAAAAGCCATCTATGATTAGGACTACAGTCGCGACATTATCATCAGGCAGCAGGTAATAGAGGGCTAGATTGAAGATGGAGAGGACGGAGAGCGCGCCGATAAACAGCTCATAGGAGGTGTTCTTCAATTCTTCTGGCTTGTTATCCATTATCAGCTTTCCCCAATTTCCAAGGTGCTAGGATCATTTTCCCGGAAACAGACCAGTGAAAGATCCAATCCAAGAAAGGAGTATATTTCCAGGATAAAGAAGTAGAGTTAACTCTGATTCTTTTTCCCGCCGCCGAACAACCCCAGGCCGTGACCGACTGTAAAGGCGGTTAGAGCAGCCAGGATGACGGGGAGACTGTTTGCGGCTGTTAATCCCGCGACTGCGATTACGATGACTGCCAGGGCCAGTGGAATTGGCACAATAGCCGCCGGAACGGCAGCCATCAAGCAGCCCACTGCCAGGCCCATCGGGATTTGTGGGAACAATAAATTAACGGCTGAGCCCAAGGTAGCGCCGACAAAAAGCGTTGGGAAAATCGGACCACCGATAAATCCAAAGGAGAGCGCTCCACTCAGAGCCAACAACTTGGCAAAAGCGAAGACGATTAAAAGAGTCACCCCAATTTCCGCAGCCTGGCTCGTTGTTGTCGCCAGCCCGTCTGTGCCTAAGAAGAGTGTCAGTGGAAGGGCCATCCCCAGCAGACCGAGCAGCAGTCCCCCAAGGGTGCCGCGCACGATGGGCTGCTTGTTGAGCGGCGCGACCAGACGGCCGAGCAGACGCAGCAACAAGCCGAATATAATAGCCACGGGAACAGCTAAAACGCCGAAAATGATGCCCAAACCAATATCCCATACTTTCAAATCGTAGGCAGGTGGCTGTACCAGGCCCAATAGAGTAGAAAATGTATCGCCGCCAATCCAGAAAAAGAGGCTGAATCCTATCGCAGCCGCCAGACCGCAAATAAACAACGTGCCGTAATAAGCGACGCTCTGGACATGGCCCGATTCCAACATCATCACCAGAAGCGCAAAAGGGGATGAAAACAGGCCGGCATAGGCGGCAGATACACTGGCAAGAACATTGGTTCGCGTTGTATCCTCATCTAATTTTTGCCGGTCAGACAACCAGGTTCCCAATCCAGAAGCCAGCATGCCGGATGGCACTTCCGGGCCAAGGCTGAACCCGCTTACCAGCGAGATAAGCGATACCAACAGTGATGATGGAACAGGCTTGGGATCCATGCGACCTTTGTCCACCGCTTCAAATACATCCAGCTGGGCAGCCGGTGTGAAGTGATGGATGACGCCGACTACAAACCCGGCCACGGTCATAATGGCAACAATCGTCCAGGAACCGGAGAAGGGTTCCCAGCTTGGCGGATCGGGCCAGATAAGGGCCGTGCCGAGGTTCATGAGACCAAGAAAAATAAAAGCCCCCACAGCGCTGATTAAACCAGCCAGGAGACCCCAGGCCAGACTTTGCAAATACTGCTTTGATTTCAGATCAAAATTTTCTGACATAAATCCTCGTCGTAAAATATGAACTTAGTGATATTCGACGGTATCTTTCGGGTTCTATTGCGACCCGACCACCTCCTCTTGAGCAGGAACCCAGTCCGGACTCCGGAAGTGATAAATGATCTGCGGGGGTACCGCCAGGATAATAATACCGACCAGCAATATAGCTCCATACGCCAGCGGAGAAACCGATGTGCTGAGTTGGGATGGGGGGAAAAACCCAATCAGAATCGCACCGATAGCTGAGAGGGTCCCAAGTGTAGCAAATAATGCCATTGCGGGAACACGAAAACTCCTCTTAACATCCGGCTCCGTCTGTCTCAGACGCCACCCGGATAAAAACATGAGGATATACATCAGCATATACAACTCAACAGTTACGGTCTGCAGAACCCAGAAGGCGTTTGACACACTCGGAATGAGCACGAAAGCAATTGCTAAAATCGAGACAATCACAGCCTGAACCAATAATATCGGCACCTGTACATCCTCTTCATTTACTTTCTGAAATCGGGGCGGTAGGAATCCTTTTTGACCAACCAACAAGAGACCGCGGCTGGGCCCAATTACCCAGGTGGCAGCGGCGGCCAGTGCGCCGAATGCCAACAAGAAACAAAGAATTCTGCCACCAAACCCCCAACCCAGACCTTGCATGTAGGTTACGAAGGTCTGCGCAGCGCCGGCATCCAAATCGAGCGAGGAAGTGGGCACGGCTACCGCAATCGAGATGGTGCCTAAGACGTAGATTACAAAAATGATGATCGTTGCTAATGCGACCCCCTTGGGATAATTACGTCCCGGATCGCGCATCTTTTTGATATGGACCGCATTCACTTCTAAGCCTGCAAAGGCAATGAATGTTCCGATGATGAGAACCAGACTCGATATCCCGTTCCGAGATGGCACGATATCGGATATCTGCAACGGCACTGCCGATGGATTCCCTTCACCAAGCCATATGAACATCAGGATAATTAGAGCAGCGGCAGGGATTATCGTCCCTAAAATGAGCCCAACTGAACTCAAACGCGCGCTGGCGTTCAACCCACGGAAGGCAACCAGGGTAGCCGCCCAGAAGATAACCAGGATGACCGCGCCGGTATAAAGTCCATTATTTGCCAGGCTAGGTTGTCCCAAAGCGTATGCGAGAGAGCCTGCAGCAAAAGCGAGGAGCGTTGGATAAAGGGCGACGCTCTGAATCCATTGTAACCAGATAGCCTGAAAACCAAGGCGATCCCCGAAAGCTTCTCGCACCCAGGCGAAAATACCGCCATCCCAACCTGTTGCCAGTTCCGCGGAGATCAAGGCCGAGGGAACCATAAAAAGCACAGCGGGGATGAGATAAACGGTAATGGCCCCCAAGCCATATTCAGAGGCAGCAGTGAGTTGGGCAATGCTGCCTGTTGTGGCGATGATCAAGAAAGCCATCACCGGCCAGGCTAATAAATTTCCGTCCGGATTGGATTTATCAGAAGAAGATGGATTAGTTGAACTATTGGTTAGATCATTACTCATTTTACTGCCTCCTGAATACCGTAAGCTCAAACCTCTTATTTCACCACAACGGGAGGGCGCCAGGTTTGATCCTTGGATCAAACCTGGCGCCTAAATTGATCTAATCGGAGCTTAGTGTTTGAAACCGCCAGCTTCCTCCTCAGTTAGAGGTGTTGAAACTGGATGTTTATCAAAATGAGCGACCGCAGCGCGATAGTCGTGCATCAGTAAGCTGGCTAGGTCGCGGCTGAATCCGTGTTTCACCAGAATACGCTGGACGGCCAGATCTTCGCGATTCGGTGGCATCGTATAAGCCGGAACCAGCCAACCCCGTGTGCGCAATCTGTCTGCCAGGTCAAACAGGGTAAAGCCGTGATCGATTCCTTCTTTTAGTTTCCAGGAAAGGGCAGGGATTCCGTATTGGGGATCGCCGTTGTAGAGGATCTCGAACGGTCCGAGTTTACCTATCTCTTCCGCGAGATACATGGCTGTATCGTAGCAAGCCTGATGAATCTTGCGGTAACCCTCTTTACCCAGGCGCAGGAAATTGTAATATTGGGCTACGATTTGGCCGCCTGGCCGGGAGAAGTTGAGGGCGAAGGTGGGCATGTTGCCACCCAGATAGTTCACATAGAAGATGAGATCTTCGGGCAAATCTACGGCATCTCGCCAGATAACCCAGCCCACACCTAACGGCGCAAGTCCGAACTTGTGTCCGGAGGTATTGATGGATTTTACCCGTGGTAGGCGAAAATCCCATTCTAACTCAGGAGTAACAAAAGGAGCCAGGAAGCCACCGCTGGCGCCGTCCACATGGATGGGAATATCCAATCCGGTATCAGCCTGTAATTTGTCCAACGCGTCACTGACCGCCTTGACAGGTTCATATTGGCCGGTGAAGGTGACACCGAGCGTTGGTACCACGCCGATGGTATTCTCGTCACAGCGCTTAATGACCTCTTCAGCGTTCATAATTAGACGGTCACCTTCCATTGGAATCTCACGACGTTCGACGTCCCAATAGCGGGTGAATTTATGCCAGCATACTTGAACCGGGCCGGTGATCAGATTGGGTTTATCCGTTGGTTTCCCAGCGGCTTTCTGCCGGGCACGCCAGTTCCATAGTAAGGCCATACCACCAAGCATGGCAGCTTCACTCGACCCCGTTGTGGAGGTCCCTAGGGTATTGGCTGCATCTGGCGAATTCCACAAGTCGGCCATCATGTGCACACAGCGCCCTTCAAGCTCGGCCGTCTGAGGGTATTCATCCTTATCGATCATATTTTTATCGATCGTCAGGTTCATGATGTCGTGAATTTCAGGCTCCAGCCAGGTCTGGCAAAAGGTAGCCAGATTTTGCCGGGAGTTGCCATCAAGCATCAATTCATCGGAAACGACCTGGAGGGCGTGGCGTGACTCATGTTCCTTTTCGGGCATTTTGTACTTAGGCATCGCGACTGAGAGGTCATTGGATGCAAACACTTCATCCATCAGCTCATCACGAACTGTATCTTTATGGTGTATCATTAATTTATCTCCTTAAACTAATTCCTTGTAGAAAAAATATCTATGTAGGCCGGCGGCAGCGGGGAAGAGGTCATCGCTCGGGGGACTTCCTCTTCCATACTTGGCCAACCCTGACCTGAAGGGCCGTTTCGTTTCTACGGTATTGTGTTCGCGGTTTTTAGGTTTTGAACAAGGTCCTCGAGTACAGTCAGCTTGTCCGGGCAATAGGTCGAAATTACCGCATTCTGGTATTCGAGTACTTTTGGATCCATGAACACTCGCCGGCCGATGGGGTATGAGCCGAATTCAGCCAAACTAAGTCTGTGTTGTAAATTACCAACGTTGATACATGAGAGGCCGCCGTCCGCGCCATAGAGGGTTATTAAAGTGTTTGTTGGTACCTCCGGCAGCCCGGCCGCAGCCAGGTCAGCATTCAATTGTTGGGCCAGCTGCTGGGCCTCTGGGCTATTCCTCTCGCTCGTAGAAGTCGGGCCGCTACAGCCGCTCAGAAAAAGCGCGGCAAGCAGCAGGGTTCCAAGAAGTAGGATGGCCAACGGTAAATTGTTTTTCCTTCTGTCATTCATTTTTAGTTGCTCCTTCGATATGCTAAGTCTCACTCAGCAGATTAACTCGCATCCAAATTGGCATCTGGTGTATTTTCACCCACCGTTTTCCATTCAGGCTTACGAATAGCATAGAGAATGAAAGGCCCTACACCCAGCACGACGATTCCGACGACGAGGACCAGCGTATAAGATACCTGGCTCACTCCCGTCCCGGTTGGTTCGACAAACCCGATTAGAAACGCCAGGATGCTGGCAATAAGACCTACCCAACCAACAAACCTCATGTATGGGGTCTTGAACCCCCTTTCAACATCCGGTTTCGTCTTGCGCAGGCGCATCGCGGAGAGGAACATGAGCATGTACATGATCAGGTAAAGCTGCACGGCCATGGCCGAGAATATCCAAAATACACTCTGTACAGAGGGGATAAAGGCAAAGAGGGCCGCCAGGATGGTCACAATGATTCCCTGGACGATCATGATATGTGTCTGCATATCCTGGTCATTGGTTACCTGGAGCCATTTCGGCAGATAACCTTCTTTTCCAACCATCAAGAGACCTTTGCTCGGTCCCGGAATCCAGGTTACCACTGATGCCAGGATACCGACAACTATCAGGATTGCCATTACCGTTGTTCCCCATGGCATTCCGAGTTGAGCGAAGAAAACGTCAAAGGCCTGCAGGACTCCCTGGGTCAGGTTGATGCTTCCCGAGGGGACGGCCACTGAAATCGCCAACGTGGGAACGACGAAAACGATCAGGATCAAAATTGTGGACAATCCAATCGCTTTCGGGAAATTCTTGCCGGGGTTGTCCATCTCATTGACATGCACGGCGTTCATTTCCATTCCTGCGTAAGACAGGAAGTTGCTGACGATCAGGACGATACTGGAAAGCCCTGCCCAGGCTGGTAAAAAGGATGCCTGAGAGACGGGTGGGATTTGCGATTGGCCCCCTGAAAAAAGGAACATCAACGCAAACACAACCAAGCCGGCCGCCGGGATTATCGTACCGGCGATGAAACCTTTGCTACCCACGTTTGCAAACGCCGCGGTGCCACGGAAGGCGATTAAGGTCGATAACCAGTAGACGACCAGGATAACCACGGCATTGAACAGCCCATTATTCGCCAGGGAGGGGTTGAAAACGTAAGCCAGGGCCGAGGCAAAGAAGGCTAATTGGGCTGGATACCAGACAACATTCTGAATCCACTGTTGCCAGATAGCGCTAAATCCAAGCCGGTCACCATAAGCTTCTTTAACCCAGACGAAAACGCCACCTTCCCAGCCGCTGGCCAATTCCGCGGCTACGAGGGCGATGGGTACCATGAACACAATTGCGGGCAAGATGTACAGAAAAATTGAGGACCAACCATAGGCAGCCATCGCAGGCAGGCCGCGAACACTCGCTACAGCGGTCGCGGTCAAGACGGCCATCGTGGTCCAGCTAAGGGTTTTCTTTGGTTCCATTTGTTACCTCCTAAATTTCGACGCAGCACCTGCGCCATTAAACATCCAAACAGTAAAAGCTGATTTATCCCCTCATCATGCTCATAAAGATGGGCGTATTGGCGAAAGGATTAGCCATAGCGAAAAAGGTTGCAGGTGAACTGACAAGTTAATAATTGACAACCTTAGAGAATAATCTTACCCATAAAATGACCTCCTTCGATTCGTGACATCATTTTGATGACAACCAATATCCTAATGGCAGGCAGTTAATACTGTTTCATAGATCGGTATTATGCTTAGCAGATTAACCCTGAATAAAGAGCATGCGTTGCTGCCCACCGGCCGTTTCCAAGGCTAACCCTCCTGTCCCGTCGGGTCCCCCCGCGGCTATATTGCTCAGCAGGTCCAGGTAGGTCGTATCCAGGGATGCCTCGCCGCAGAAGGCCAGGGTGCTGGGCCCTAAGGTGATCGAAAATCCATTTTCGGTGGAATAGGTGCCGGCAATCTGGTTGCAGTCAGCCTTGCCCGTGAATGTCCCGTCTTCGTTAAACTCGATGGTGTATTTCGCGGGGTCAGGCACGGCCGTTGTATCATTCGTATCCTGATTGACGACACTCACCCACTGCCAGATGACGCCGGTGATGGTGTCGCCTGAGGCGGAACCAGTGTCCGAATCAGAACCGGCACCGGTTCCCGATCCGCAAGCCGCCAGAGAGAGCAGTCCCATACCAATCACCAAAATGAACAGTATCTTTTTCATCATTGCTTCCTTTCCTTAATTGAATAGCCGTGCAATCCTTTGTGCACCGTCATGGCCGGGATGCCGCGTCTACTCAACAAATATCTCCCGCAGTCTTTGCTGCTCATCCGCTCCAATACCCAGCCCGATACGGAAATAACCCTCGATATCGCCAAAGCAATCTCGCATCTCGGCGAAAGAGGATTCCAGGTATTCTTTGCGCACCCCTAAAACAGACTGCAGAATTTCCTCATCGACGCCTTTGGTCGTGTAGATATTGATCAGCTCCTGATATTCCGGGAGAATAAAATTATTGCTTACTAAATAATCGCGCAGCACATCCTCATAGGGCACATCGCACAAGGTGAGGAGAGCGGCCGCCGCCCAGCCGGTGCGGTCCTTGCCCGTGGTGCAGTGGAATAAAGCGGGCAAATTACGCGCGCCGGCGAACTCAGTAAACAACGTGGCGAATCCGGTGCGCGCACTGGGAAGGCTTACGAATTCCCTGTAACTCTGGGTGAATAAATCCTTGACTTTACCGCCGCCGAGTCTGGCGTTAGCTTCTTGTGGATTGGACAGTAGATGGAGAAGCTCAGCAGGCGCCGCCCGCTTCTCGCCGGCCAGCACATCCACCACCATGTGTTCTGCGCCTGCCGGCAGCCGGTCGGGCTGCTCGGCTATTTCCCCGGCCGTGCGCAGATCGTAGATCTTGGCTAATCCTAATGCTGCTAATGATGCTAAATCTTGATCGGAAAGACGGCCGAGATTCTCAGAGCGATAAAGCAAGCCTGTTCGAATGCGGCCACCAGTCTGCGTCATATGATCGCCCATATCGCGCAGGTTGGGTGCGGATTTTATGATCACAGTTGCTGTCATAACCCGTCTCCTCATCCTTACACCATATGTTGTAAAGCAGCACGACCCTTAAGATTTAGGCCGTGCTGCTTTTAATCAAACAATCTCATCCGGCGACGCCGGCGGCTATGGCATGGACGGCCGCATGTTCGTGCAGCGCTTTCT
>JBJYWP010000192.1:0-16177 GCA_046259485.1 Promineifilaceae bacterium (SeqCode)
AACCTAGTCAAGAGGCGCAATCTACCGGCCAAAATGTGATTAGCCAGGTAGCCAAGATGAACCTGGCCGATCAGCCAGGTTCCGACTGCTTAGAGAGTTTTTTTACTTTCTGGAAACCAAGTTCTGTTCAAGGGCGATGGTCGCGGCTTCGGTCCGGTTGGCGACACCAAGCTTGGAGAGAATATTGCTGACATGATATTTGACGGCCGAAACACTGAGATGCAACTGTGCTGCCATTTCTGGATTTGACATCCCGGCCGCCAGTAATTGTAAAACATCTCGTTCACGATCAGTCAGATCGTTCCCCAATCCTGATTGTCTTTCCGTCGATTGCACCAAATCTCCCAGTGCTTCGGCATCCAGCACAGGTTTACCGGCTGCGGCGGCGCGAATTGCCTCACATAACGCGTCACCAGAAACGCCTTTGATCAGGTAACCGATGGCTCCGGCCTGGACCGCCCCTTGAACCAATTTACTATCGTGAAAGCTGCTGAGAATGATTACCTGTGTATATGGGCATTTTTCGCGGATCACCTTCGTGGCTGCAATGCCGTCCATACCGCCAGTCAGGCGCATATCCATCAGCACCACGTCTGGCTGCAGTTCCTGGCACAATCTGACAGCTTCCTCTCCGTCCTGTGCCTCGCCGACGAGCATCAGATCGTCAACTGGGAGCAGCGCAAAACGGATACCGCGCCTCAGTAACTCGTGATCATCAACTGTAAGCACACGAATCGCCTTATCCATTAGAACCCTCGGTATTTTCAGCAGGAGACCAGTAGACAACGATCTCTGTCCCCTTTTCTCTTGAGCTATTGATCACAAAATCTGCTCCGATCGCCCGGCTGCGTTCACACATGATTGCCAAACCCAATTCATCCGGCTGGCTAATCTGATGGTTAAACCCTCGGCCGTTGTCTGACACCTTGAGAATGGTGTGATCGCCCTGGCAGTTCAAACTGACGGCCGCACGGCCGGCTCGTGCATGTTTACTTATATTGTTGAGCGCTTCCTGAGCTATCCTTTAAAAGGCGATCCGTACCTCAGTGGGCAATTGACAGTTACCGATGATGGTGGTTGCGATCGGTATTTCTGTTTGTCCAGCCATCGCGTCTGTGAGCTGGCGCAAAAGTTCACTCAGGTCACGTTCGGCAAATTCTCCAGGACGGAGTTCCAAAAGCAAGGCGCGCATCCCGGCCAGCGCACCTTTTGTCAATTTGCCTAATTCCTGCAGACTATCGAGCGCTTCCTGGGGATGAGTATGCCAGACTTTAGGCAGCGCCTCCGCGATCAGGCTGGTTGTGTAAAGCGTTTGTGTAACCGAGTCGTGAAGGTCTCCGGCAATTCGTGCGCGTTCAGCCGCAACAGCCGCTGCTTCAGTTTTTTCTTGCAGCGCCTGTTCGGCCAGCACCTGATCGGTAATGTCATCCACAACGCCCAGCAGGACATCATGATTCTCCCTGGTCAACAGACTCTCCGTCAGGTTGACATGTATAAGCGTCCCGTCCTTGCGCTGCAATTGCAATCGCGGCACTTTAACAATCCGCTGACGCAACAAATCCTGCATAATCGCGTTGCGAAAAGCCGGATCTGGGAAAAATCATTGACGTTGATCTGCAGCACTTCTTTTTCTTCATAGCCAAATATCCGGGCCAGTGCCGGGTTAGCCGATAAAATCGTACCATCAAGGGAGGCCGTTCCAATACCCAATGGAGAATTCTCGAAAATCGCCCCTATCTGTGCCTGGGCAAAACTCAGTTCTTGCATACGCTGATCAAGCTCTGCTTGCAGATTCATATTCATTCTCTCCAAATAACAGGTTTATTGATACCCACAATACTCATTGGTGTTAAACAGTTTGCCTTGAACTTGATATCAGGAAATGAGATAGCAATCGCCTCAAAGAAATCCCATGTATAATTATTACATAGCGACCATTTACAATTAAATCGCCCTTTAAGCTCCATGAATGTCCCCCATTCATTGGTGCATGACCAGTTAAAAAAGGATTAGGTGAGCCATGAAAAAACCCTTACAAAGGTTCTTGATTTCGCAATTAGTACTGGTTCTCTTAGCGCTTGCCGCCTGTCAAGGCCAGGAGAGCGTCACAGCGACGCCATCCCCGGCAGCGCTCGCGGACACGGCCGTTCCTAATACGGCCACGCCTATTCCGGCAACGGAAACAGCGGAGGTGGCGGCGGTTGTTGAACCGAGCCCCACCGTGCCGCCGGTCTCCTCGCCGACGATAGTCATTCCCACGCGCGAGGCAACGGAAATCCCGCCTACGGCAACAACGCCGGAGACGGTCGCCGAGGTGCAGCTGGAGGCCATGCCACGCTTCGCCGATTACAGCCCGATGCCCGTGGAGGCCGTCCTGGCCATTTATCACGATCCTATCGCCTCTGATTTGAGCAACGTCCTCGTACCCTTCGTGCTTTCTCCCGACCAGCTGCAGCGGCTGGGCGAGAGCGGCGTGGTTGTCAGCCCAGGAGAGGAGAAAGAGTTTTTCACGGTGTACGAAAAGGCACGCTACGATAACCTGCCCGTGTTCGTGACCAGCGACTCTCTGCTGCACAGCTACCACCTCATCTTCGACAAGGTGCTGCGCACGGCCGAACGCCAGGCTTTTATCCCCCTGCTGCAAGAACTGAACGCGGCGATGCTGGCGCAGACGGACGCGCAGTACCAGGAGCTGAAAGGCACACCCTGGGAGGAAGCGGCCCGCCACGCCGTGGCTTTTATCGGCGTGGGCAGCCGGCTGCTCGACCCACAGGTAACTGTACCCGACTATGCCGAGGACCTGGTGCAGGCCGAAGTGGCACAGATCGAGGCCGCCGAGGGCATCCTATCCTCGCCCATATTCCCCGGCCTGGAATACGGCGAAGATTACACCCAGTATATCCCACGCGGGCATTATACGCGCAGCGAGGAACTGCAGGCTTATTTCAAGAGCATGATGTGGTACGGGCGGATGACTTTCCGCCTACGAACGCAAGACCCGGAAGTCGGCCGTGAGGAGACACGCTCTGCGCTGCTGCTGGTGCAGGCACTAAAAAATGCCACCGTAGACGGTCGTCCGGCGCAGGAAGTATGGCTCGATCTGTATAATCCCACGGCTTTCCTTGTCGGACGCAGCGATGATTTGACCGCCTTCCAATACGAAGAAGTGCTGAATGAGATTTACGGCCCCGCGCCGACGCTGGCTGAACTCAGCGACGAGGCGCTATTGGACCGCTTCATCGACGCGGCGATAAAGCTGCCCCCGCCGCGCATCTTGGGCCTGGTGATCAGCGAAACGGATGACGTGACCGAGACCACTCAGGGTTTCCGCTTCATGGGCCAGCGCTTCGTGCCCGATGCCTATATTTTCCGCGAATTGATCTACCGCAACGTGGGCACCCTCGACAATCCGCGCCAGCTGCCCAAGGGGTTGGATGTGATGGCGGCCATGGGATCCGAGCGCGCCTACGCCATTCTTGAGGCGTTGGGGGAAACGGATTACGCCAACTACCCGGAGCAAATGGCCAAGATGCGCGAATGGGCGGGCGGCCTGACGGCCGATGAGTGGACGGAAACGCTCTATAACGGCTGGCTCTATACCTTGCAGCCGCTACTGGACGCGCCCGGCGAAGGTACCCCGCAGTTCATGCAGAGCAACGCCTGGCTGGATAAACAACTCAACAGCAGCCTAGGCAGTTGGGCGGAGCTGAAACATGACACGATTCTCTACGCCAAGCAGGTCTATGCCGAGCTGGGCGGTGGCGGATACTGGCCGCCGCAGCCGAAGGAGGCCGTGGGCTATGTGGAGCCGGTGCCTGAATTTTATGCGCGCCTCTCTGCCCTGGCGGCGATGACGCGCGACGGTTTGCAGGAACGGGAGCTGCTGAGCGAAAAGGATGCTGACAGCTTGAAACGGATCATAAACCTCGCCGACGCCTTCCAGCTCATGGCCGAAAAAGAACTGCGCGGCGAACCACTTACGAGTGACGAAGCGTACCTGGTCCGCTTTTATGGCGGCGAGCTGGAACACCTGGTGATGGCCTCCGGCGATACGGATGATGAGGAAGATGTCTTCGCCCAACCTTATATGGAAGAGCAGCCCCAGGCGGCGATCATCGCTGATGTGGCTACAGCGCCGGATTATGTGCGTGATGGGGTACCTGATCCCACGGTGCTGGAAGAAGGGGTCGGCCGTATTGATGAGCTTTACGCCGTTGTGCCCGCGGTGGCCGAAGACGGGTCTGTTTTTTTGCAGGTGGCCAAGGGCGGCGTGTTCTCTTATTACGAGTTTCCCTGGCCCGCTGATGATCGCCTGACGGATGAAAAGTGGCGCCAGATGCTGGATGACGGCCAGGCGCCCGATCGGCCGTCCTGGAACGAGACCTTCTTCACCACGGAGACGGAATACGCGGAAATGCAGAGCGCTATTTACAGTTTTGAGAAAAATATTCCCTTTGTCTTTTGGCTTGATCCGTCTATGGATCCGACAAGTCTCGTTGTGACCACTTTCCAGGATGACGTGGATGCGCTTGTCGCCGCCAAGCAGTACATGGGACGGCAGTGGATCAACGCCAATTACCGCTCGTTTGACCTGCAGTCGCCCGACCTAGCCGTCGTCACCGTGCGCGAAATCTGGGAGGATACGCTTTACGATCTTGGCGAAGCGGGCTATCCCGAAGAGGGAGATACCGTGGACGGAAAGCGTGGCCCTTACACGCTTGATGTGGTCTATACCGTGGAACGTGGAGAAGATGGGTGGCAGGTGACGCGGGTGGTGTTTGAGAATGAGCCGCCGGCGTGGGACGGGAATAATGGTTAATGGTGGATGGTGAATGGTGAATTTTTAATCGGCGGCTTGAGACTTGGTGAAACAGTTTCTAGTAATAGCATCTCTCCTCATTATCTTCATTTCAGGATGTGCTGGAGAGATGTCGCCCATTGCCGTTCCAACGGCCGTTCCTGACCTCGATCCTTATCCCTGGATCTACCTGCGCGACGGTCTGGCGCTGGAGGGAGATGAACAGGTGGTGTCGGTCATCGCCGTGGGGGACACGCTGTTGGGGCGCGGGGTGTCCGGGGAATCTGACCCGCTGGGCGACGCGGCGGGGTGGCTGGGCGAGGCCGATCTGGCTTTTGCCAATCTTGAAGGCGTGCTTGTCAAGGAAGGCACGGCGCGCCAGGCTTCTGAGGGAGGGCCGCAGCCGATCCTCCTCAGCGCCGCGCCGAATGCCGTGGACGATCTGGTCCACGCCGGCTTCGATATGGTCAGCCTGGCCAACAACCACAGCCTCGATTACGGCGCTGATGGGCTGCGGGAAACGGCCGATCATCTGCGGGAGGCGGGCATCGATGTGTTTGGTCTCGCAAGCGAAGGCGGCACGGCCGATCCTCTGTTCCGCGAAGTTGACGGGCTGCGCCTGGCTTTTCTCGCTTTTAACGCTGTTGCCGATCCAAATCCGGAACTGGCTTGCCCGCCGGATGGGGAGTGCTCGCCAGGTCCAGCCTCGTGGGACGCGAACAGTTCCACGGAGGCAATCGCCAGGGCACGAGCCGCGGCCGACGCCGTTATCGTCTCCATTCATTGGGGATATGAATATCAACCCCAAGCCGATCCGGGACAGGAACGGATCGCCCAGGCCCTGCTGGATGCCGGAGCCGACCTGGTCGTAGGCCACCATCCGCACGTCGTGCAGGGCTTTACAATTCAAGACGGCCAGGTCACTGCCTACAGCCTGGGCAACTTTCTCTTCGACCAAAGCCAGGGGGAGACGGCACACGACCTGGCTCTGCGCGCCTTTTTCGACGAGCAGGGCCTGCGCGCCGTGCAGGCGCTACCACTGGACTCCAGGTTGAAGCCGCGACTATTGACAATGGCTGAGGCGGAATCCTGGCTGGAGCCACTGCTACCCCAATCCCGCTTCGCCTATGCCTGCGACGTAGACGGCTGCACGGCCGTCGAAGCGCCACTAGCAAGCAAGGGCGGTCGAACGGTCGACGGCCGTTTCTTCGCCGGCCAGATCGATTTAACCGGCGATGGGAAGCCGGAGACGGTGCGCCGTGAGGGCGAGCAAATCACGGTCTATGAAGATGGGTCGGCTATTTGGGAAAGCCCTGAGGTATGGCGCGTGATGGACGTGGCCCTGGGCGACCCCAATGACGACGGCCGTTACGAGATCGCCCTGGCCATCCGCCAGAAAGATGCGGAGGGCTATGAACGCAGCCAGCTCTATATCGTGGGCTACCGCGGCGGCCGTTACGACCTGCTCTGGGGCGGCCGTCCGCTGGCGGACCCGGTCCAGGAACTGGCCGTGGGCGACGTAGATGGCGACGGGATCGACGAGCTGGTCGTGATTGAAGAACTGGCTGACGGCTCCACCCAGGCGATTTCCGTCTGGCGCTGGAGCGGCTGGACCTTCACCCTGGTCTGGCGCAGTGAACACGGCTCCTACGCCAATCTCGTCCTACTGCCGGACGTTCAAAGGCACTTAATCAGGCTTGATTAGGCCTAACACGCTGTGGCATGGCGGACGATTGTTTTTTGTTCCCTAATATCAGGAAACAGCAGGTGCTTTTTCGCAGTCCGCAGGCATTAAATCCGCTAATTCCAGCTCCGGGCATTTAAAGTACTGCCAGGCATGAAGAAACAGGCTGATGAAGGCTAAGAGGGCCAGCAAGATCAGCAGATTTAGGAGGATAGTAATAGTCGTGAGAAGACGTGGGATGCGTTCTCTCAGATTGGCCATTGATTGGGAACCCTCGGTCAGGCGGCTGTCCAATTCTCCCAAATTGGTCAACGCCAGGTTAAGCCTATCGCTTAATGGGGTTGTCACTCTGGTAACTGAATCGACTTTACCCTGAATGAGATCAGAGCGCTTGTTTTGCGTCGTCTCAATAGACGTCGTCACCTGTTCGCGAATCTGGGCCAAACTGTCTTGCGCTTCCTGGAGCATAGCTGTATCGGGTAGGCGGTTGTTTATAGTAAGCAGCGGGATCGCCTTGATAGCATTGACAGCTTCGTTAACGGCGATGACGTTGGCTTCCACCTGATTAAAGATATCAGCCGCGTTTTCAACACCCGTTCGCAAGTCGAGGATCACTTTCCTGGGCCGCGAGCCCTCACTCCCTCGCCCGCGTATCAATTTCGGTCACCACGCCATTCGCTGTTCGCAGATGTTCATCGACGCGGACCATCCGCTCCTGCGTAGTCGCAATCATATTTTCGCCCGCCGGGAGCAGCTCAATAGAGGATGTCTGCCGACGGCCGCGCACTACCCAACTGCCGAAAAGAGAGACAACCAGAACAATTACGGCAATGATGGATAGGACCATGACGATCGCGGCGACTACTTTTTTAAAAACCAACATTGCGGCAGCTCCAAATTATTGTTGTTCTCAAACAATACATTATCCACTAATAATGGAAGTTTCAAATACCTTTTTCTGTCTTCGAACAGGGCGATTCCAAAGTCGTGAACCCTATCAATGCGCTGGCTGAAATTCTTAAGTAAATGCCACCAAATTTTCTATTATGTTTACTGCATGATTACATTTCAGCAATGTAAATTGCGTTGATGCAGAATTCCGTAAGCCCTTCAGTAAGATTTGCTGCTTAATCTTGACTTTGGGATCGCCGCGTGTCTTCGATAGGCTGTCTGATATGATTAAAAGGAAATTTTCGCTAAAAATTCCTAGGCAACTGGAGGCGCCTGAATGAGCAGATTATTGAATGTAGGATTGGTTATTTTAGTCTTCATGTTGGCCCTGGCCGGCTGTGAATTCAGCGCCAGTACAGCCAATATCCCCAGCGTGGTTCTGGCAACGGATGAGTCAGGGACGGCCGTCACGACGCAATTCAGTCCCGATGACACGTTTTATGCCATCGTTGAACTGGCCAACGCTCCTGATTCCACCGAAGTGAAAGCGGTCTGGACGGCCGTTGACGTAGGAGACGCCGCCGAACCCGGCCATATAATCGATGATGCAGCTCTGGAAACAGGCAGCAGCCCGGTCGTGTTTGACCTGACCAACGATGGGGCCTGGCCTGCCGGGCAGTACAAGGTGGATATTTACCTGGATGGGGAACTCGACAAGACTCTCGAATTCAACGTTGAACCGGCCGAAACGGCCGCTGAAACAGCGCCTGAATCGCAGCCCACAGAGGTAACCGAAACGGCTCAGCAACCTGAAGCGCCCCCTGAGGAAACCTCGCAGGAGGACCAAGGGACTGCATCAGCAAGTGGGGCGGCGACGACCCTCGAAGAAGTACAAGAGGCCACTATTCGCATCGTATCCCAGGGCAGCTTTATCGATCCCGAGTTTGGGGAGATGATGAACGCCGCCGGTCAGGGGTCTGGTTTCATCATCGATCCTTCGGGCATCGCCGTGACCAATAATCACGTTGTAACCGGGGCTGCTTTCCTGGAAGTCTACTTGGAAGGGCATGACGGGCCCTTGAACGCTCATCTCCTGGGCGTATCCGAATGCTCCGATCTGGCGGTTATCGACATTGATGGAGAAGGATACCCTTACCTGGAATGGTATGATGGTGATCTCAACGTAGGCCAGGAAATTTATGTCGCCGGCTTTCCCTTATTCGGCAACGAGGAATATACCCTGACCCGGGGCATCATCTCTAAAGCCCAGGCCGACGGGGAAACGAATTGGGCATCCGTCGACCATGCATTGGAAATCGACGCCACGATCAACGGCGGCGATTCCGGGGGCCCGCTGGTCACCAACGATGGTCAGGTCGTGGGCATCAATTACGCCGGCCGCGATGACACGCGGCAGGGCTTCTCCATTTCTCGCGACGAAGCGCTAAGCGTGATCGACATCCTGCGCCAGGGCCAGGATTACAATTCAATCGGTATCAACGGCCAGGCCGTACTCTCCGATGACGGCAGCATTGCCGGCATCTGGGTTGCTTCCGTAGCCTCAGGCACACCGGCTGACAACGCGGGCATTAAGGCGGGAGATATCATTACCCAACTGGAAGGGCTTGTGATGGGGACCGACGGCACGATGTCTGACTACTGCAACATTTTGCGCAGCCACGATCCGGGAGATGTATTGAGTGTAGAAGTGCTGCGCTTCGATACAGAAGAAATCTTAGCCGGGCAGCTCAACGGCCGTCCGCTGGAGCAGACCGTCAGCTTCGCCGAAGAGATCGGGCAAGAGATCGGGGATGAGATTGTCGATGCCGAAGGGTATGGCGAATTCATGTTCGTGACCGATGATTCCGGGGCTCTAGAGGTAGAGATTCCAACGGCCTGGGCTGATATTGATGGCACTGCCTGGGAATCCGATGGCCAAATACTAGGGCCAAGCATCTCCGCTGCAGCCAACCTGGATAATTTCAACCAGAGCTGGGCGGAGCCGGGCATGTTCTTCTTCGCTTCCAGAGATTTGGTCCAGGAAACGACCGTAATAGATCTGCTGGATGCCTTTGATTATTCCGAGGAGTGCACCTTTGACAAGCGCCTTGAGTATGCGGATCCCGTTTACACGGGTTATTACGATATCTGGAATGACTGCGGCGGCATAGGCACCGTTCTGGCCGTTCTGGCTGCCACTCCCGAGGCACAGGATCATCTAGCTATCGTCGGCTTGCAAATCGTCAGCGATGCCGATATAGAGGCACTGGATCACATCCTGAACAGTTTTATTATGAATGAGTAGGGGTTAGGTTGTCAGGTGGTCAGCCTGTCAGCTCGTCAGCTAATCAGCGAATCAGCCTGTCAGCCAATAAGCGTTTCAGCATTGGTTGGCAGGCTGTTTGAAAAATTAAGGCGAATAGGAAGCGATAAAAAGTTACTCGATTACTGCAAGGCGAACAATGATCAATTCACACCTTGTGCTTCCAGCCAGGGATCCAAATGCTCACCATCAACTGCCCCGGCGACGCGGAGGGCAATGGTGCCGTCGGGGGCGACAATCACCGTACGCGGCAGCTGGCGCGCCTGGTAATCCAGGACGGTGTTGATGTCCGGTTCCATGAGGATCGGGAATTGGATGCCGTGTTGGGCCGTGAACTTTTTCACATCATCGGCCGTATCGGTCAGGTTGATGCCGATAACATTGATGCCGCGGTCAGCCAGGGACTGCAGGTAAGGCATCTCGGAGACGCAGGGCGGGCACCAGGTCGCCCAGAAATTCACAATAACCCATTCGCCCTCGTAATCACTGAGGGAGAGCTCTCCGCCATCCAGGGTAAAGAGCGTGAAGTTCGGGGCTACTGCCGGCGCCGGTGTGGGGGCGGGCGCGGATGTGTCAGAAGCCGCAGACGTTTCAGCGGGCGCAGATGTATCAGCAGCCGCGGATGTATCAGCGGGCTGCGACGGTGTGCTCGTGGGAGGAAGTTCGGCCGATTCTTCTGCACCTTCTGAAAGGGGACCGCAGGCCACAAGAGTAAACAATATGGTTAAGATGATCAGAAAATAGCTGCTTGATTTCAGTGCCATCACGCGCACTCCTTCATTGATGAAATAGGTCCTAAATTATAACACTTCGTAATCCTGCGGCATGCTCGGGATTTTTTGCTTAAGGTTGCCCCTCGATCCCTGAATCAAAGGTGATTTCGGCAAAGCGCACTATAGATCGCTGCCGGCTATACCGGGTTCAAATCCTTTAGATGGGGATTATGTTATACTATGCGGGTCTCTGATCGAGTCCAAACATGGATCAGACGGTTAATCAGAGGCAACAGGGTGAGAGAAGATATGTCATATAAAGTCTTTCTAGTCGAAGACGAAATTGTCACCAGGGAAGGCATCCGTGACAACGTCGACTGGGAATCCGTGGGCTTTGAGTTTTGTGGTGAAGCTCAGGATGGGGAAGTCGCGCTGCCGCTGATCGAGAAAACACAGCCTGATGTCCTGATCACGGACATTAAAATGCCCTTTATGGACGGCTTACAGCTGTGCAAGATCGTCAGGGAGCAGATGCCCTGGATCAAGATCATCATCCTCAGCGGACATGATGAATTTGAATTCGCGCAGTCGGCCGTTAAATTGGGTGTTTCCGAATATTTACTAAAGCCCATCAGCGCGGTTGAGCTGCAGTCCGTCCTGCAAAATATCGCCGGCGTCCTCGATCGCGAAAGAAAAGAAAGAGCCAACCTGAAAGCCCTGCAAGGGCGGGTTATGGATGTCCTGGCTTTGAAAAAAGAAAGGCTGCTGCTCGATCTGGTGGTCGGCGGCCTATCCTCCTCCGAAGCGATTGAACAGTACGGGGATATCGGGCTGAAGATGATTGCCCAATATTACCTCGTGATCCTTATCAAAGTAGACTTGTTTGAAAACAGCGATTATCTTGATCCCCAAAAACGCCAAAAAATCCAGCAAATCGTGACCGCATTGACGGACATGCATGCAGGCGCCTTTTACGCGCATAAAAGCGTTGAAGAGGTGCTGTTGATCATGATGGGTGATGATCCGCAGCAGCTGTTAGAAGATGGAAAATTCCTGGCCGGTCTGATCAAGAAAGATATTGAAAACGATATAGGCTGCCGGACAACGTTCGCTTTAGGAAGTATTCAAGAGCGGCTGGCTAATATCCACCTTTCCTTCGCAGATGCACTGGCCAATACCAACAACTCGACTCGCAGCATCTCGGCCGCTTCCGACTATGCGGCCGGCAATCTGTTGGAAACACCCAAACTCAACCAGAAGGCTGTTGAGGGTTATTTACGCAGCGGTTTGATCAGCGACTTTGATGCGTTTTTTAAGCAGTACCTGACAAACATCAGTGAAGCCGCGCTGCATTCAACCTTGATCAAACATTACTTGTTCGTTGATTTTATTTTGACTTCGGCGCAGTTTGTCTACGAACTGGGCGGAGAAGAAACGGAAGTGATCCCGGTCATGACGGATGTCGAAAGTTTGATGGCCGATCTGCAAACGGCCAATCAAATCAGAGAGGCGCTGAGAAACTTGATTACGGCCGTGCTCACTTTTAGAAACGACCAGGCAAATCACGAAGTAGAAGAGCTCATCTTCCAGGCCAAGGTCTATATTGATGCCCATTATATCCAGCCTGATCTGCTGCTGGAGGATGTAGCCAACTGCGTCAATTTAAGTCCCAGTCATTTCAGCACAGTTTTTGGCCGGGAAATGGGCGAGTCATTTAAGAGTTATCTAACCCGAATGCGCATTGAACGGGCCAAGGAACTGTTGAGAACCACTAACTTGAAATGTTCTGAGGTGGCCTACCAAAGCGGATACAGCGATCCGCATTATTTCAGTTACGCTTTCAAGAAAAGCACGGGCATACCACCGCAGCAATTTCGCCAGTTAGCCCAGCCGTAAATGGTCAACTAGATCTCACTATCCACTGCAAGCTATGCTTGGTTTCATTCACGAACGACACTGCTAGAAGAGGCAGCTATCATGATAAATGCAGAACTCACCTACAACGAATCCACGTCCAGGTTTATGAACAAGTTCATTACCCTGTTTTCCGGGATTCGTTTTACACTGCGCACCAAAATACTTTTCTCATTTTTTGCCGTGATCTTGTTACTCTCTTTGACGAACATCTTCTTGATTTTCGAGGTTCTGCGCTTCAACCGCCAATATGACGCCATTATTTCAAACATCACCACCGCGAACAGCATCAATGGATTTATCAAACCGGCGATTGATACAGAAATGTGGAACATCGTATCCGGCAAAACAGAATTTGATCAGGGAAACCAGTACCAGATTATCGCCCAGGCTAATTCGCAGATTGAGTCGATGATGGCCAATGCCGAATCGGACAAGTCGGAAATTAAGCTGGAAGTGATTCACAGGACATTGAACACGCTGACCCATTATGTGGACAAAATGGGCCAGGAGATCGAAGCAGGCAGCCGGGTGGCCGAGCATGAAAAAATCCTGGAGGATATCCGCGGTGTTTCTGATGTCGTCGAAGAGACGGTGCAAGATTATATGCTGTTTGAAGTGAACCAGGCGGAAGCACGTTATAAGGAGAACCAGGAACGCTTCGCGCGGCTGTCTATCTTATACATGATTCTGCTGCCTGTCGTCGTCGGCTTTTCTTTCTTAGCCGCGTGGATCATTTCTGAGAGCATCTATGTGCCGATCAAAAAACTGCATGACGTGACCACGACCATTACCGGAGAGGATTTACAAGCCCTGGTAACCACCCAAAATGTCGATGAAATCACGGAATTGGGTATCAGCTTCAACTTAATGATCAGCCAGATTCGAGACCTACTTAATGCTAAGATGTTGGAGCAAGAGAATTTAAAAAAGGCGGAGCTAAGGACTTTGCAGGCGCAGATCAATCCCCACTTCCTGTATAACACCTTGGATACGATTGTGTGGATGGCCGAGGCAAAAAAGACCGACCAGGTGATTGAGATTGTGCGCGCTCTCTCTAGTTTCTTCCGCATTGCCTTGAGCAAGGGAAGGGATTGGATCTCGCTGCGCCAGGAGCTTGAACATGTTCAAAGCTATCTCACCATCCAGAAAATGCGCTATCGAGATATTTTAGATTACCAATTTGACATTGATGAATCTCTGCTTGACAGTACGATCCTGAAGCTGACTCTGCAGCCCCTGGTAGAAAATGCGCTTTACCACGGCATCAAAACAAAGCGCACCGGCGGCGAAATTGTCGTCAGCGCACGGCGCGGAGAAGGCGACAGCGTGGTCCTGGAAGTTCGGGATGACGGCGTTGGCTTCACGCCCTATAAACTGTCGCAGATTAGAGCCATGTTGTCCGGGGCGGCCGATGGCGTCTCAATGAAAGGCGGCGGTTTTGGGCTGGAAAATGTCAACAAGCGTATCAAGCTGTATTATGGGTCGCAGTATGGTTTGGCGATCGAGAGCCACTATCGCGGGGGGACCCAGGTAAGTGTGACTATTCCGGAGATCTACGATCCCGTTTGAGCGAGTTGGAGCCATGAGATCACGCTTGGGGCATTTCGTTTTTCTTGTAATCTTGGCCGTTTTGGCCTGTTTCATTCAGGCCTGCCAGGTTAATTCACTCTCTTCTATAACGGCCGAACCAACCAATGAATCGGCAGCAGATGATGGCATAAAGCCCTACGACGAGCTGGTTGTCGGTTATTCGCAAATTGGGGCCGAAAGCGAATGGCGCACCGGGAATACCACCTCTATCAAGGAAGAGGCGGAAAGATTGGGCGTCGAATTGATCTTTTCGGACGGCCAGCAAAAACAGGCCAATCAGATCAAGGCCATCCGCACTTTTATCGCCCAACAGGTAGACGTAATCGGCGTGTCTCCCATCGTTGAGACCGGTTGGGAGTCTGTCTTCCAGGAATCCAAGGACGCGGGCATCCCGATCATCCTCGTCGACCGCAGGGCGGATGTCAGCGAGGAACTCTACACCACCTATCTCGGGTCAGACTTTATTGAAGAAGGGCAAAAGGCAGCCAAAATTATGGTCGACCTACTGGGTGGAGAGGGTAATATCGTCGAGTTAGTCGGTACAATCGGCTCTGCACCGGCTATTGATCGCCACGACGGATTCCGGCAAATCACCCAGGAATATCCGGGGATCAAGATCATCGGCTCCGAGTCCGGGGATTTTACGAGGGCTAAAGGCGAAGAAGTCATGGGCGATTTCTTGCAGCTCTACGGCGACCAAATCAACGCCGTATACGCTCATAATGATGACATGGCTATCGGAGCCATTCGAGCGATTGAGGCTTACGGCTTACGGCCCGGTGAGGATATCAAAATTGTTTCGATTGATGCTATTCGCGATGCTTTTCAGGCAATGATCGACGGTAAATTAAATGCAACGGTAGAATGTAACCCGCTGCTTGGGCCTCAATTTTTCGAACTAGCCTTACAGGTCGTCAACGGCGAACCTGTCCCCAAATGGATCCCTTCCGAAGAAAGTGTCTATTTTCCTGAAAATGCCGCGGAATTGTTACCCACACGCAAATATTGATCTGCCAAATCGCTAAGAATGAATCTGCGGCTAGTGAATTTAAAGATATTCAAAAATATTCTTTCGTCACAGCAGCGAATTCTTAGGCTCCTCAAAAAGGCAAAAATTTAACCTTCTATCTACGAGATATCATCTTGTTCTACAAGGTGGATAGGCTTGCGTCGTAAGAAATCAAACCCTCATCCAAAAAAATCTAACCTTCTTGAGGCAGAATAGTTTATTTTGTTACCGGTACCGGAGCGTTTCATAAAAACTGCCCGACAAAACACATTGATTCCTGGCTATTTTAACCAGTATGATCAATCCAGTAGGAATTTCATCTTTGCGAGGATGGAATATATGATCGATCTAGCCCTATCAGAAAGGAGAAAAAAATGAAGAAACTAGGCATGATCATCGCAGTCATTATAGTGGTTCTTTTACTCGTTGGTTGTTCAACCGCGACGCAAGAGCCAGCTGCAGATACAAGTGGTGACACAGTGGTAGCTGAAGACACACCTGAAGAAGCTGCAGCCCCTGAGATGGCGGAAGGAGAAAAGACATTTGCGGATTTAACCGTCGGCTATGCCCAAATTGGGGCTGAAAGCGAGTGGCGTACCGCGAATACGGCTTCGATCAAAGAAGAGGCTGATAAATTAGGGGTCACGCTCAAATTCTCTGATGCCCAGCAGAAGCAGGAAAATCAAATCGCGGCTATGCGTTCGTACATTGCCGAAGGCGTTGACGTAATTGGCTTCTCCCCCGTCGTTGAAACAGGATGGGAGACCGTTATGCAAGAGGCGAAAGACGCCGGCATTCCCGTGATCATGGTTGACCGCCGCGCCGATGTTCCTAGAGAACTCTACGCCACCTATCTCGGATCGGATTTCGTTGAAGAAGGTAAAAAAGCCGGCGACGAAATGAACAACCTGCTCCCAGACGGAGGCAAGATCGTCGAATTGGTCGGCACCGTGGGTTCCGCCCCGGCAAACGATCGTTACTCGGGATTCCGCGAAACGCTCAATGACAACATTGAGATCATCGATTCCCAATCCGGTGACTTCACTCGCGCCAAGGGTAAAGAGGTTATGGAAGCCTTCCTGAAGAATTATGGCGACGAGATCACCGGCCTGTATGCCCACAATGATGACATGGCTATCGGTGCAATCCAGGCCATCGAAGAATATGGTCTGAATCCAGGCACGGACATCAAGATCGTCTCCATCGACGCGGTTCGCGGCGCCTTCGAGGCCATGATTGACGGCAAGTTGAA
>JBJYWP010000193.1:0-9666 GCA_046259485.1 Promineifilaceae bacterium (SeqCode)
CTTTGCACAAGACGACACCACCACCCCGGACACAGAAACCACGCCAACACTGCCCTCCGCTCCCGGTGGTTTTAAAAGTTTTAGCGATTTCGGTGGCCGTTCCGGTCATCATGATTTTGGCGGGGATGATGACGAAGCCTTAGCCGCGGCGTTGGGCATTACAGTAGAACAATTGCAGGCCGCACGGCAGCAAGTTTATGCCGATCGTCTGGCCCAGGCCGTTGAAGACGGCTCCCTGACTCAAGAACAGGCCGACACCATGCTGGCTACAAATGCGCTTAAAGGGTACCTCGATCGCGAGGCCATTATGGCTGAGGCTCTCGGCATGACCGTCGACGAGTATGAAGCAGCCCGCGCGGATGGTTCGCTCTCTGAAATCCTGACCGGCATCACCGCCGAAGATCTGCAAGCGCAGGTACAGGCAGCTACGGAAGTGGCCGTACAGCAAGCCGTTGCCGATGGCGTCATCACTCAGGCCCAGGCTGATCTCGTCCTGGAGCAGATTGCCGGCGGCGCAGGCATGATCGGTGGCTTCGGTGATTTCGGTGGCGGTCATCACGGCCGCGGCGGCATGGATTTTGATGGCGGACAGCGTGGTTTTAGTGCACCGCCATACGATCAACCCGATCTAGACACTGACGCTCAGTCAACCGCCTTCGGCGCCTAATACAATCTTCTTTCTTTCTTTCTTTCTCCTCCTAGATATGTGGCGTAAGTGATTCGAAAGCGTCACAAAAAAAGACCTCGCAGCCTCAGGACCCGCGAGGTCTTTTCATTTCTAATCAAGCTGTATCCGGCGGCAGCCAGGTAACTAACAAGAGAATTGCCAGCACAGCTAACACGGCGCCGAATAAAAATGGTGCTGCCGCTCCCAACCCGGACCAACCACCCACACCCTGCCACAACAACCCCGCCAATAAACTGGCCGGTAAGGCCGCCAGGCCAACCGCTGCGTTGAACCAGCCATAAGCTGTACCACGCACATTTCCCGGCGCCAGGTCGGCGACATAGGCTTTGGCTACGCCCTCTGTTAACCCATAGTAGAGGCCATATAGGGCGAAGAAAAAAATTAGCTGCCAGGTTGCCCCTAATAAGGCAAAGCCCAGGTAAACCAGCGCATAGAGGGACCAACCGGCAGTCAACAGACGCTTACGGCCGATTCTGTCGGATAGGGACCCTGCCGGGCCGGACACGGCCGTGTAAATCATGTTCAATAACAGCAGCAACCCTAAAACGCCCAGAATATTCACGCCCTGATCCTGCGCACGCAAAAGCAAAAAGGCATCAGACGAGTTACCTAAGGTAAAAATCACAACGACGATCAGGTAGTGTCTGAACGGGGCGGGAAGCCCTCCTTTAATTCCCGAGCCCTGATCGGATGACGGCCGTGTTTTATCCTCCTGGATACCCACAATCAAGAAAACAACCGCCAGCACAGCCGGTACCAGGCTCAACCAGACCAGGGTATGAAATGTTTCGCGTGACAGTGTAAGGGCAGTTCCTTGTGCCAGCCATACGACGCCTATGGCAATGAGGATCCCCAACGTGGCCCCGGCTGTGTCTCCGGCGCGCTGCACCCCGAAAGCCAGGCCTCTTTTATCTTCTGAAATACTGTCGGCAATCAACGCGTCGCGCGGCGCTGTGCGTATCCCTTTGCCGATCCGTTCTGTAAAACGTACCGCAAAAACAGATTGCCAGGTGTTGGCCAGAATCAAAAATGGTTTTGCGACCGTCGAAAGGCCATAACCGGCCACCGTCAACCATTTGCGCCTGCCCAAACGATCCGAATAGCGCCCGGAAATAATTTTTACCAGGCTGGTTGTTGTCTCGGCGACGCCCTCAATGAAGCCGATAGTAATCGTGCGCACGCCAAGAACATTGGCCAAAAACAAGGGGATTAAATGGAGGATCATCTCGCTCGAGATGTCGGTGAAAAAGGAGACCAGGGTCAGGACCCAGATATTACGTGGCAGCCGGCGCTTGGAAATCGAAGGAGCCTTTTCACTATCTTCGGACATAAGCCACACCTCACTCAAAAAAAACGGCCGTCTACAAGCACCTTCACAAAGGCCTTATTGACGGACTTGATCTCATTTTAACGCACCTGCCACTATACACAAAGAGCTTGCGGGGATTTGGACCCGCAAGCTCTTTGTGTTTTCCGTTGTAGCCGCAGCATCCATGCTGCGTCGGCGCGCAAAGGATTGCGCGGCTACCGGAACTGCTCACTGGCAACTGGCAACCGGCAACTGATCACTCCACTTCCGGCTTGCGATCCAGTGAATCCAAAGCCAGCGTAAATAACCCGATGCTTAACATCGTGATCAGCGTATCCGTATCGGCCGTTCCCAGGATTCCCAGGACAATTGCCGCCACGGCCATGGCCATCGCCACCGCGCGCAGAACTAAACTGATGATATTGGAGACGCGATTCGTTGAATTGTTCATGATTTTCCTCACTGTAATATGGTGTTCGCTTTGCGAAATGAATGGTACCGATCATCCTAATCTTTTACCAATCACTTCTTAACAACTTCTGAACAATAGATTGCTAGCATAATTAATAATGGCCGGATAAGACTGCCGGTCAACCACAGATTCTTTACGAGGAGTAAAAAAATATGAAGAATAGATCGACGAAAATAGCCATTATCGGCCTTATTGCTGTTCTGGTAATGTCTCTCGGCGCTTTGGCTGTTTTTGCCCAGGATGATACGCCATCTGATAGCGCGCCATCTAATGGCCTGCTGCAGAATGACGATAACCAGCAAGATACCCCGGTGAGACCCGCCATGCCCAACGGCCGTGGTGATTATCACGGATGGGATCGTGATTTCGACGGCCGTATCGGCAGCGCGGACGATGAAGCACTGGCCGCAGCGTTAGGCATCACCGTCGAAGAGCTGCAGGCCGCGCGGCAAAAAGTTTACGCCGATCGCCTGGCCCAGGCTGTAGAAGATGGCTATCTGACCAAAGATGAAGCCAATACCATGCTGGCCATGCAGGCCCTCAAGGGCTATCTTGATCGCACCGTGCTCATGGCTCAGGCGCTTGGCATAAGCGTTGAAGAGTTCGAATCAGCCCACGATGATGGGACGCTGAACGATTTGCTGGGCGACATGACTTCTGATGAACTACAGGAGAAAATGCAAACGGCCGTTGAAGCGGCCGTCCAGCAAGCTGTTACTGACAATGCTATCACCCAGGAACAGGCTGACCTGGTTCTAGCACAGATACAAAACGGCCTACAATTTCGCGGCACAATGGGGCCCGAGTCCTTCGGTGGTCATCATGGCGGCCATGGTGGCCGTGATTTCCACGGGTTCCGTGGTACCCCACAGACAGATGATGCGCCATCAGCCAGTCCTACCGGCTTCGGCGCTTAACTGATAAGAGTCTGCCCTCCTTCTTAGTAATAGACCTCGCGGGTTTTGAAATCCGCGAGGTCTTGTTTTTTATCTTCTTAACATTTCCTGAACAATTTCTACAAACATCCTTAATATTGCTAGCTTAGAATGGGAATTAGTATTTTAGTAAGTCAGTTCGTCAGTTTTCAGTTCTGACGAACTGACTCACTTACTTACCGACCAACTGCAAAAGGAGACAGAAAATGACAAAGAAAAACGCTTTATTAGGGCTGGTTCTTATGCTTTTTACACTGGCGGCGACCGGTTGTGGTTTGCTCAGCGAGCCGACCGCCCCAAGCACGGAACTGGAAGCAGCCCCTGTCGCCATTGATGAAGCCGCCGGGTCGGCCGGCACGGCCGTTTACGTGATCGATTCCGCCGCCTCGCAGGTGCGTTTTGAACTCGATGAAGTCCTGCGTGGCAACCCGATCACCGTTGTTGGCTCCACCGATCAGGTCGCCGGTGAGATTGCCCTGGACTTAAACGATCTCTCCACTGCTCAGGTGGGCACTATCCAGGTCAATGCCCGCGGTTTAGCGACGGACAATAACTTCCGCAACCGCGCCATTAACAATGAAATTTTGCAAACCGGTGATTATGAATTTATCACTTTTGTCCCATCAGGGATTGAGGGCTTGCCGGCCAGTGCCACCGTGGGCGATACGGTAGAATTTGCGATTAATGGAGACCTGACCATTCGCGACATCACCCAGCCGGTCACCTTCAATGTCACGGCGACTGCGACCTCTGACACGCAGATAGAAGGCACGGCCGGCACCATCGTGCAGCGCGGGGATTATAATCTGATCATTCCTTCGGTTCCCAACGTGGCCGACGTGGAAGAAGAAGTGGAACTTTATTTAGATTTTGTAGCCAATGCATCAAAATGAGCGAGTCAGGAGGTCAGCTAGTCAGCATTTCAGCTGACCACCTGACCACTTGACAAACTAAAAATGTCCAAAACCATCCTTATCGTTGACGATACCGAAAACTTACGCACTCTGGTGAAGAGTTATTTAACCCAGGAAGGCTTTCGCGTGCTCACCGCGGCCGACGGCCGTCAGGCGCTCTTCCTGGCCCGCGATGAAAAACCCGACCTCATCTTGCTCGACTTGATGATGCCCGAGATGGGCGGATACGAGTTTATGCGCGTGTACGGCCGTGAAGCGGAGACGCCGACGATCATCCTCACCGCCAAAGTCGAAGAAAACGACAAGGTGTTGGGCCTCGAACTGGGCGCCGACGATTACGTGACCAAGCCCTTCAGCATGCGCGAGCTGACCGCGCGCATCCGCGCCGTGCTGCGCCGCGCCGGGAAAAGCTCCCCACAGGCTGAACTGCTGCGTGCCGGGGACATCACCCTCGATCGCAACGGCCGTCTCGTAAAAGTCGACGATCACTATGTCGATTTGACTCCCTCGGAGTTCGATCTCCTGGCCACGCTCATGTCTACCCCCGGCCGTGCCTATTCGCGCATGGACCTGCTCGACCTGCTGCAAGGTAATGCCTTTGAGGGTTACGAGCGCACCATCGATGTCCACGTGCGTAATCTGCGCTCCAAGATCGAAGTCGATCCCAGTAACCCCCGCTACATAGAAACCGTTTACGGCATCGGCTACCGCTTCGCCGCCGATCTCTAACCATGCGCTCCCTGGCTGCGAAACTCACCCTGGCTTTTCTGATCGTCGGTGTCGCCGGAGCACTGGTGGTAGCTATCCTCATGAGCCAGCAGACGCGCGATGCCTTTGATCGCTTTATCCTTCAGAGCTACCAGCGCGATATCGTTGACCGCCTCGCCGCCTATTACGAAACCTACGGCAGTTGGGATGAAATCACTGGCGCTGCACCGCCGCGCATGAATCCCCGCTACCGCTCTTCCCGTGAGGGAGGGGATGATCGTCCCCTGGACCTCTTCACCGTCGCCAATCAGGACGGCCAGGTCATTCTCGCCGGCACCCAATATCCGCTTGGCACGCAGCTGGATAGTGAAACCCTGACTAATGCCGTCCCCGTTGAAGTGAGTGGGCAGGCTGTGGGCTACGTCTTATTCAGCGAGCAGCCGCAGCGGGTCAGCACTGTTGCCGGCTCCCTGGAGGCCAACTTCCTGGCCAGTATGCGCCGTGCCGTCATTTGGGGTGCACTGGCCGCCGTTCTCCTGGCCTTTGTCTTAGGCCTCATTCTGGCGCGGACCATCTCCCGCCCACTTCGCGAACTGACCGGAGCCACGCAGCGCATGGCTGCCGGTGAACTGGGTATCCAGGTGCCCGTGCGCACACAGGACGAAGTTGGTGAGCTGGCTGCTTCTTTCAACCACATGAGCAGCGACTTGGCCCAGGCCACCCAGTCTCGCCGTCAGCTGACGGCCGACATTGCCCATGACCTGCGCACGCCCCTCAGCGTCATCCTTGGCTACACGGAGGCCCTCAGCGACGGCAAATTAACCGGCGCGCCGGAGACCTACGATGTGATGCACAATGAGGCGCAGCATCTCAGCCATCTCGTCGACGATTTGCGCCTGCTCTCCCTGGCTGACACCGGCGAACTGCCGCTCAACCGCCGTCCCGTTGCCCCACAAGATCTGTTGGAAAGGACAGCCGCCGCGCACCAGCCCCAGGCGTCAAAGAAAGAGATTGAACTGCAAGTGGACGCCGCCCCCGCCCTGCCGGAGATCGAAGTCGATCCCGAGCGCATGGCCCAGGTGCTGAACAATCTCGTTAGCAATGCGATTCGTCACACGCCGCGAGACGGCCGGGTTACTCTATCTGCGGCTCAGCAGAACGGCGATATCCTGCTCTCCGTGACCGACACCGGCTCCGGCATCTCCGACGATGACCTGCCCTATATTTTTAACCGCTTCTATCGCGGCGATCAGGCCCGCCGGCAAAACGGCGAATCCGGCCTCGGCCTGGCTATCGCCCGCTCCATCGTCCATGCCCACGGCGGGACAATCAGCGCGGACAGCGCAATCGGCACCGGCTCAACCTTCACCGTCACCCTACCCATCTGAAAAACTGAAAAACAAAAAGAACAAAAAACTGAAGAACTGAAAAACCTAAAAATGACCACAATAACCTATTACGATTTCAGTGATTTACGCTTTGCCAGTCTCTTTATTAACGGTTTTTGGGCCAACGAAAAAGAGCGCGGCTACCGTTTTGACATTTCCCGCGCGGCTCCCCCGGAGTTCGCGGACCTCGATCCGGCTGCTAACTGGATGTCGGAGACGGTTCCCGTAAGCCTCTACCGCGTCGACGGCCGTGATCCCTTCCTCTTTTGCATTGACGGCGATGATAAAAGCGGCGCCGATGAACCGTGGGGAGAATTTTACCGGCCGTTTCTGGAGCGCTGTCGATATTATTTCAAAGTCAATTACAATGCCGGCGTCATCGCCCAAAGCGACGAGCTAAAACCCTTCGCTGAAAAAATTAAGCCCGTTCCCGTTGTCTACCCCATCGCTCCCTTGCAGCCCTGGCGTCTGCTGCCCAAAGTGACCCCGCTTAACGGCCGTCCCTGGCCGCTCCCGGCTATAAAACGCAGAATCCGCTATCTGCGCACCTTTACCAGCCTGGATGATTACCGCCGGCTGCGCGATCGCGACAGAGACATCGACGTCTTCTGCAACTTCATCCTCTATGAGCAGCCCAAATACAAAGACATGATCGCCAGGCGAAGAAGCGTCATCGATGCGCTCAACCAATACGACCGGTTCAATATCATCGCCGGCTATTATTGTCCCGGCAAAAGCGGTAAGGACGCCTGCGGCCCTTACGAGACCGAATTAATGGATCAGCGCGCCTATTTTGACCTCAATGCTCGTTCGCGCGTGGGGGTCTACGTGCGCGGCAACCATGACTGCCTGGCCTTCAAATTTGGCGAATTGATGGCCATGGGCAAGCCTATTGCCGGCGAAACCTTGATGAACAACAAGGAAAATATGTACGCTTACGATCGTTTTGACGAGCAGTTTGCTTACGACGATCCCCAGGCGCTGGTCGAGCGCGTGATTTATCTCCTGGAGAATCCGCGTGAACTCGAGGAGCTGCGCAAAGTCAACACCGCGACCTTTGAGAATCACTTCACGCCCAAACCCCTTGTCAAAAGCATCCTGGATCAAATAGGCATCGGCTAAACGGCCGATGCCTATCAAAAAACTAATCTTCAGTCCTAAAGAACTAGATTTCTTTTTCCGGAACGCGTTCCTCTTCGAACGAGACCTCTTCAGCGGGGGCAATATCAGCGGAAACTTCCTCAACGGAGACAGCCGCCGCGCTCTCGGAATCCGCTTCTAATTCCTCAAGCAAACCTACCGGAAGAATGTGATAAGGAACGTCAATGACAATGATTTGTTCCTTGGTACGCAGCCGTCCGCGCAGAATGTTTGCCGTCTGGTTATGCAGCACGCGCGCGGCCGATTCCATCGGCACAAACTCCGGGATGACAACAGTGACCAGTTGGCCGGGAAATTCATTCTCGTTGACACCGATGATATAGTCGACCAGGGGGGTTAAAATATCCCGGTAGTCATAGTCAATAATGATCAACTTGATCCCTTTTGTCAGTATGGGGAACCGTGCCCAACGCCGTTCAATGCGCTCATGAACGTCCGGTGACGTTGCGATACACACGGCGCGTACATCGCTGGCGATCAGGCGCGCATATTGCAGTGCGCGCAGTGTCCCCCGGTGTACGTCGGCGATCGGAACAATAGCGACGTCGGAAACCTCCAGCAGATCTTCCTCTTTCAGGTCGGTGGTGCTCAGTGTTTTCGACACGGCCTGGTAATGTTTATTGATCCGGTCAAACATAAAGACCAGGGCCGGAATCGCCAGGACGACAAGCCAGGCCCCATCCATGAATTTTGTGGCCACCAGAACAATAAAAACGATCCCGGTGACAATGGCCCCAAAGGTGTTCAGCGCCTTCTTCCAGCGCCAGTGCGGCTCATAGTGGATGGTAGTCACACCCGTAAAGGCGCTTCCACCAGGCTTGAGCTGCCCAACTTTGCTCATCAATCGCGACATACCTGTCTGCGAAAGGGTGAAGCTGAGCATGACGCCGAGCGCGTAAAGAGGCAGCATGGCGATTTCGTCAGCGTGAAAGACGACGATGATTAACGACGAAATGACGGCCAGAACGAGGATCCCCGAACTGTAAACCAGACGGTCCCCACGATTCTGCATCCAGCGCGGCAGATAGCCGTCCTTGGCCAGGAAAGAACTCAGGCGCGGGAAATCCTGGTAACCGGTGTTAGCCGCCAGGAACAGGATCAAGGCCGTGAACAGCTGCACCCAAAAATAAAGGATGCCGCCGCCCGTGATCTGGCGCGTCATCTGTGAGAGGATGCTTTCGCTGTGCTCGACCGGCGCTAGGTGCATATGTGTGGAAAGATAAGAAATGCCCATGAACAGCGACATGGCGATGACGCCCATGACCACCATTGTCATCGCCGCGTTTTTCGATTCCGGGGCCTTAAACGCTTTGACGCCGTTACTGATCGCCTCGATTCCGGTCAAGGCCGTACAGCCGCCGGCAAATGCGCGCAGCAGGAGCCAGATATAGGCAAAGCCGACGAATGAAGCCGTGGCTGGAACAGCGTCGTGAAAGACAGGCAGGGGTTCGAGACCGAAGAGGCCTAAACTGCGGGCTATGCCGATGATGATCACCAGCAAAACGCCGCCCACGAAAGCATAAGTGGGAATAGCGAAGATAGAGCCGCTGTCGCGCACCCCGCGCAGGTTGATCCACGTGATCAGCGCCACAGCCCCCAGGGCAATGAACAGGCTGTAAGGCGCTGCTTGGGGGAAAGCGGAAGTCACGGCGCGGACGCCGGCCGCCGAGGATACGGAGACGGTTAGAGTATAATCGACCAGCAGAGCGGCACCGGCGAAGAGCGATGGATACTTGCCAAGATTATCTTTAGCGACCGTGTAGGCGCCGCCGCCGTCCGGATAGTGCATGATAGTCTGGATATAACTGAAAATAACCAGGAGCACCAAGGCCGCTACGCCCATGGCGATGGGCAGGGTCATGGATAAGGCGCCGCTGCCCAGGACGATCAGCACACTCATAATTGCTTCGGTGGCATAGGCGTTGCTGCTGATTGGGTCAGATGCGAATACGGCCAGCGCGCGCGCCTTGTCAAGACGCTCGTGTACCTCGCGGCTGGTTGGAAAAGGCGTGCCGATGAGCGCACGCTTGATTTTTATATCTAATAGTGATGTCAAAATTTATCTCCTAAAATTACAGCAGGAAATAACAA
>JBJYWP010000194.1:0-55236 GCA_046259485.1 Promineifilaceae bacterium (SeqCode)
ATGCTGGTCATGGTTTCCCAACACCCAGTTGGGCCAGGCATCATCCGGCAGTGCCGCCTCATAAGCATCGACCGCCTGGCGAACGGTCTCCGCCTGCCACGGCATAAGGATCAATTGGAAATTAAAAGGCAAATGGCATTCATCAGCCTCGCTTCCATAATAAACCATCAACATCTCATTAGGCAGGTAAACTTCGCCGACCATCACGCGGTCATCATATTCATCTAACACCCCGCGCATCTCGCGGATCAGATCGTGTACGCCGGACAAATTTTGGGTGTAAATATGCTGCAAGCTGCGATGCGGATTAATCCCATCCCAATCGGGATCAAGCGGCTCATCGCGCAGCTCTTCATCTTTCATCATCAAGCCAATCACGTCCACCCGAAAACCATCCACGCCTTTATCCAGCCAGAAGCGCATATTGTCCATCATGGCCGGCAGAACTTGCGGATGGCGGTAATTCAATTCTGGCTGCTCACTTACAAACTGGTGCAGGTAATACTGACCTGTCAACTTGTCCAGGGTCCAGGCCGGCCCGCCGAAAAAACTCAACCAGTTATTGGGCGGGCCGCCATCGGGAACCGGATCGCGCCAGATATACCAATCTCGCTTGGGGTTGTCCCGGCTGCTGCGGCTCTCACGGAACCAGGCATGTTCGTTGGATGTGTGGTTAGGCACCAGGTCGAGGATGAGTTTAAGGTTCCGTTTATGAGCTTCTTTTAACAAGTGATCAAAATCTTTCAGGGAACCAAACATGGGATGAATATCCCGGTAATCGGCGACATCGTATCCAAAATCAGCCATTGGCGAAGGGTAAATCGGCGAGATCCAGATTGCATCAATGCCCAATCCGGCCAAATAATCGAGGCGTTTTGTGATGCCTGGCAAATCCCCGATGCCGTCCCCATTACTATCCTGGAATGAACGTGGGTAAATCTGGTAAATGATGCCTTTCTGCCACCACAATAAATTTTCTGACATGGCAACTTCCTCCTTTACATTCTCTATTTCTCTTGGTCTAATTTTATCCGTCATTCTAGATTTGCCACGTACGTTGTAGCCATGTAGGATCAGCGGATGTCCTGGCCAAATTCCAACCTGTGCCGGGATAGGGCCTATTGTGAAAGCAGATGGTATTGCTCCCACTTCACAGCCTTGATCGACAGGAAGCATTATGAAACGAAACATTTATCTGGAAGATATTGCCTTGGATGAGGCGCAGCGAGTTTTTCGCGAGGCGCTGCAGGGAGTTGGATTATGGGGACCCTTAGCCGCGGAGAAAATTCCCGTGTCGCAGGCTAATGGGCGCGTAACGGCCGAAGCGGTCTTCGCGCGCATCTCCTCGCCCCACTACCATGCCAGTGCTATGGATGGTTATGCCGTTTGCGCAAAGGACACTGTTGGCGCTACCGAAACTTCCCCCTTGCAGCTGCAAGTTGTGGAAGCCGGCGCGCCGGTAGAAGATATTCAGCGCCCAGCCCAGGCGGTGAACACGGGCCATCCTCTGCCCGCGTGGGCTAATGCCGTGATCATGATTGAACATGCTCCGCCAATTACCACGGAAGCCGGCGAACCGGGAATTGAGATCAGGGCGGCCGTTCCACCCTGGCATCATGTACGGCCCATGGGCGAGGATATGGTGGCCAGCGAACTTGTACTGCCGGCAAATCACCAACTGCGTCCCGTAGACCTTGGCGCTCTGGCCGGGTCCGGACACAGCATTGTTTCCGTTTACCGCCGGCCACGGGTGACGATTATCCCCACCGGCTCGGAACTGGTATCCCTTGAGGAAGCGCATGAGGCGGAAGAAGAATCATCGCCGGTCGCTCCCGGGCAAATTATCGAATACAACAGCATTGTTCTGGCTTCTCAAGTTGAAAACTGGGGCGGCGTGGCCGTACGCCGGCCGATCATCCCCGATCATCTTCCTGAAATTCGCGCCGCCGTGCAATCGGCCGTCTGTGACTCTGACCTCGTCTTGATCAATGCCGGATCCTCCGCCGGAAGTGAAGATTTTACATCGCACATTGTCGGCGAACTCGGCCGTCTTCTGGTCCATGGCATAGCCATTCGCCCCGGCCATCCTGTCATCATTGGGATGCTGGAATGTGGTGGGGAAGGGGTTCATGCGATGCGCGAAGTGCCCGTGATAGGTGTTCCCGGCTATCCCGTAAGCGCCGCCCTGACGGGTGAAGTCTTTGTAGAACCCTTATTAGCCTTATGGCAGGGGCAGCCTCCTCTCGAACCACCCACCCTGGAAGGAACCCTCACCCGCAAAATTGTTTCCCATACCGGTGATGATGATTATGTGCGTGTTTCCGTTGGTAAAGTCGGCGATAAATTGATGGTTACGCCGCTCAGCCGCGGCGCCGGCGTAATTACTTCGCTGGTCCGCGCGGACGGTATTCTGCGTATACCGCGTTTTAGTGAAGGGCAAAACGCGGGAGATAGGGTAACCGTGCATCTCTACCGCAAACCGCGCGAAATTGAGCGTACGATTGTGGCAATTGGCAGTCATGACCTGACGCTTGACGTGCTGGCGCAGCATCTGGCGGAAAAGGCGGGCGGTCTGCGCTTAATGTCGGCCAATGTTGGCAGTATGAGTGGGTTGGTGGCTTTGCGTCGCGGAGAAGCGCACCTGGCCGGATCACATCTTCTCGATCCACAAACCGGGATCTACAATGAGAGTTATGTACGCCGCTATTTGCCGGATCAAAAGGTGATGTTGGTGAAGCTGGTCGGCCGTCAGCAGGGTTGGATGGTCCCTCAAGGAAACCCGCTGGGCCTAGCTGACTGGGCGGATATCCTTAATCCCGACCTGCAATTTGTGAACCGCCAGCGCGGCGCGGGAACCCGCGTCCTTCTTGATTATGAATTAAGCCGGCGCGGCATCGATCCTGCACAGGTTGCCGGTTACGACCGCGAGGAATATACCCATCTGGCAGTTGCGGCGGCGGTCGCTTCCGGCGCGGCCAACGCGGGTTTGGGTATACGCGCCGCCGCCGAAGCGCTCGATCTCGATTTTGTGCCTCTGGCTTCGGAGCAGTATGAACTTGTGATACCTGCCTCGTTCTATGAGAGCGAACTGCTACGCCCCTTGCTCGACCTGCTGCATAACGAGGCGTTCAGGCAGGCCGTTGAAGCGCTGCCTGGTTATGATGTCTCGGCTATGGGTGAAGCGCGCGCTGTCTGAGAGGCAGAATCAGGAATGGATGTTTTTGTGGCCCAGTAGGTTACTAAGAACGTCGTCAAATTAGCGAAGGGACTCGCAAACGACGCCGTCGCCTCCGCCATCGAGATGATGTACATCTTCACCGGTAAGCTGCATACAGATATCATAGCAAGCTTGGGCCTGCTTCTGGGAATCGAAATCACTGCAGTCATGGGCGTTTTTACTGCACGTCACGCAGCCTTCCGGTAACAGCGCATTATCTCCGACCGCCCACAACCCGCGCCCTTCATCCCGGGCTTCTTTTTGCAGGCTGGCAAAGTACGCCTCATTGGCGACGTCGGGAGGGATGTTGATTGTTCTGCCATAACCTTCGCGCAGTAGTTCGGCATTGACAAATGTACCATCGGGCAGATAAACATAGCGCAATAAACGGCCGTATTGGTCCGTATCGGAAACATCCCGGACCAGGATCACAGTTTTATTTTTGACCATGTCAAAGTTTGCGTCGAAGGCTTCCTGATAGTAATCCTGTTCTCTTTCAGGTGTATCGACGCCGATATATCTTACGCGATACTCCTCGCCGCCGAGTTCAACCTCTACAGTGTCCCCATCATAAACCCAGGTGACTTTCGCGCGCTCGCCGTCAGAAGGTACAGCCGGTATATCGGAAGATAAATTGATTTCACTGGAACTGAATGTGCGACAACCTGTTCCAAAAAACATCAAGGCAGCTAGACTAAATAAGCATAAGGCTTGTTTCATTTTCATGGGGCGGATTATACATCTCAGGAGATGATTAGGTATAATCCTCGCTCTGATGTATATTACTGTCGCCCCGTCTAGAAAAGTGCCATGACCCTGGAGTTAAGGTTTTGATGAAAGCATTCGTAACAGGTGGCAGCGGATTTATCGGCCAGCAGCTTATTCGAAAACTTGTCGATCGTGGATATGAGGTCGTTGCCCTGGTGCGATCTCCAGAAGCCGCAGCAAGCCTGACACCCCTGGGCATTCATATTGTCCGCGGTGATGTAACAAATACGCCCTCCATGCGCGAGGCAATGCGTGGCAGTGATGTGGTTTTTCATCTCGCCGCCCATGTCGAAACTGGCGATCCGGACCCTGAAACAATGGAAAGGATCAATGTCGGCGGAACGCGTAAAGTATTCCGTCTCGCCCAAGAACTGGGCATTCCCAGGATTGTCTTCACCAGCACCACGGCCGTTTTTGGCGATACAAAGGGTCAAATGGTTGACGAGTCATTTCACGCCGAAGAACCTGCTCTCACCGAGCACGCACGCACGAAGTGGCTGGCCCATTACCAGGTTGTCGAACCACTGATGCGCGAGGGTGTCCCGATCATCATTGTCATGCCTGGCGGTGTTTACGGACCGGGCGGCAGCGGTCTGATCACTGATATGATGCGCATGTTCTATCGGGGTTACCCGATTGTGTCCGGCGCCGATACTGTCTTTACTTTTGCTCATGTAGCCGATATCGCCGAAGGGCATATCCTTGCCGCTGAAAAGGGGAAGGTGGGTGAAACTTATATCTTGAGCGGTCCCGCTGTTCCGCTGGGGGATATGCTTGATTTTTGGGCCTACTTAACCGGCGTCAGGGCGCCGAAAATAAGAGTACCTGCTGTTATCGTTCGCCACGCAGCCCCCATCTTTAACCTGCTCGGCCGTATTACCGGTTTAGAGAGCGCTTTTAGCCATGAAGGGGCGCTGACAGCCGGAGGAACCTATATCGCGCGCTCGGATAAGGCCAGGAAGCAGTTGGGCTGGGAAACACGGCCGCTTCAACGCGGTATGCTGGAGACCTTGAACTGGATCGCGTCCGATGAAGCTAAACAGCACGATCAGATGCGCTGGCGCGAGAAGCAGCTAGGGGCTCTTTCACTTCTATCGGCGGTCTTGCTCATGATAGTCTGGCTTTCTTCCCGCCGCCGGAGTAAAGGATCTTAATTAAAAAGAGGTGCCAACTTTCAACAAGTTGGCACCTCTTCCAAACGGCCCAAAACATTCGAGGTTTTAGGTTAATTCTTCTCTGACGGCATTAGTTTTCAAACCCCGGAAATTTACTTACTTATAGCCCTCGCTCGCCACGGATATACGGTTCTCCAAGCGCGGCCGGCGCGCCAAGCCGTTGGCGAGTCGCTGCCCGCGAGCCAATGATCACGGCGATAATGGTCAAAATATACGGCGTCATCTGCAAGAAAAAGCCATAGTTCGAATTTATATAAAGAGGATTGGTAAACCCAAGTAAGGTGGGCGGTCCCTGTAAATCAAGTATTCCACGTCGTAAAGCGCCAAATCCATACGCGCCAAGCGCGGCCGTCAGCGGATTCCACTGCGCGAAAATGACCAGGCCGATGGCTATCCACCCCTGACCCGAGGTTGTCTGCGAACTATACCAACCGGGTGAGATAGAAAGACTAATCGCCGCTCCGGCCAGTCCTGCTAAGCAGCCGCCCACAAAGACGTAAAAATAACGTAGGCCATAGACGCTGACGCCCAGTGTATCGGCCGCTTCAGGTTTTTCACCTACAGCCCTTAGGTGCATCCCCGGCCGTGTCTTGTAGATGTAATACCAGGCCAATGGTGTAAATATCAATCCGATATATACCAACAAACTGTGGTCCTGAAAAAAGACTGGCCCAATGAAAGGGATAGAAGCTAGCCCTGGGATATCAAATGATGGGATCAAGGGTGGATTTTTCCCCGTAAGACCTTCGCCAAGCACAAGGGCCAGGCCTGTACCCAAAAAAGTAAGCGCAAGGCCGCTAACAACCTGATCCGCCTGTAAGTTAATCGTCACAAAGCCGTGTGCAAGGCTTAAAATGCCCCCGGCAATCATTGCTGCTGCCAGGCCGATCCATGGATTGCCCACGGCCAATGAAGTGGCAAATCCGGCCATCGCACCCAGCAGCATCATGCCCTCAACGCCCAGGTTTAAAATACCCGATCGTTCAGCGAAAATTTCACCGATAGTGGCGAAGAGGAGAACGGTCCCCGTGGCCAATCCGGAGTGTAGGATAATCTCAAAATTCATGCGGTCTTTACCTCCTCGATGGACGGTTTTTCCTCGCGGGTGAATTTGACTTGGTAGCGTAAGAAAAACTCACTACCGATGACCATGAAAAGAACAATGCCTTGTATTAGACTCGCTAAACCCGAAGGTTGAATTTCACGGCCGGCGACGATTAGTGCCCCGAAGAGAATTGAGACCAGGACAACCGCGAAGGGATTAAGTTTAGCCAACCAGGCAATGATGATGCCCGTGAAGCCATATCCAGGCGAGATGCGTTCTTGCAGGCGGTGTACGACGCCGCTGATTTCTATCATGCCCGCCAGGCCGGCCAGGGCGCCGGAGAACATAAAAACGAGAATGATGTTACGCATGATGTTGATGCCCGCATATCGCGCCGCTTCCTTATTATCGCCGATTAGCTTGATCTCGTACCCCCATTTGCTGTATTTCAAAACCCACCATACGATGACGCTGGCAATCAAGGCTATGACAAATCCGCCGTGGAGCGTCATGCCCGAAAAGAATGGGTATTGACGCGCTAGGTCGGAGAGGCGGGGCAGCCAGGCCGATTTTGCAAATGTGGGGGTCATCTGGAAGCCGGCGTCGCTCCAGGTGTTGAAAATCCAAAAATTGTTCCATAAGATGGCGATATAGTTAAGCATCAGGGTGGTGATGATCTCATTTACATTAAATCGCGCTTTCAGCACACCGGGAACAAAACCCCACACGGCGCCACCAATCAGGCCCATGACGATCATGGCCAGGATGACAATGACCCTTGGGCTTTCCGGTGGGATGATGGGGATTAAAATGACCAGACTGGCGAAGAAGGCACCCATGTAAAATTGCCCTTCGGCGCCGATGTTCCACAGTCTCATCGTGAAGGCTACGGTACAGGCTAAACCAACCAGAGTTAAAGGTGTTGCTTTTACCAACGTGTCGGAAAAAGTCGCCCAACTGCCGAAGGTGGCATCCCAGAAGAATCTGGCCACCGTAAAGGGTTCTCCACCCATGAGCTTGAGAATGATGCCAACTATGATAAATGCGGCGACCACAGCAAATATAGAAGTTGCCGCGGGCATCCAGCGGGGTACATCCTCAACCCGTTTTTCAATTGACAATCTTGGCATAGATATTCCCTCCTTCGTTGCAGGGATCCTGATTTACTTTAAACCAGGTCTTCAGCGTGGGCTCCGGTCATCATTAGCCCGATTTCATCAACATCCGCTTCGTCGGCATTGACTATGCCCATGATTTCGCCCTCGTAAATAACAGCAATGCGATCACTCAGAGCCATTAATTCTTCGAGTTCTTCCGAGACAAGGAGAATTGCCGTGCCCGCTTCTCGTTGTTCCAACAAGAGGCTTTGAATAGATTCGATAGCCCCCACATCAAGACCACGCGTTGGTTGAACGGCAATCATCAACTGCGGATTGGATGATATTTCGCGCGCCAGGATTACTTTTTGCAAATTGCCGCCGGAAAGTTTGCGCGCTTCGGTCTCTACGCTTGGGGCTAGGATGTCATATTCATCCTTCAGTACATTGGCCATGCTTCCGGCAGTATCGAAATCAATGCTGAATCTCTTACCCACGGGGGGCATGCGATAGCTTTTCATGATCGTGTTTTCGGTGATGCTCATGGTTGGCGCAGTTCCAACACGGGTGCGGTCCTCGGGCACATGAGACACGCTGCTATTGATCGCCGTGATGGGCGGTTGATTGGCTACTTCCTGGCCGTTCACGTGGATACTGCCTGTACATTCCCGCAGCCCGGTGATGACTTCTGCCAACTCGCTCTGGCCGTTCCCGGAAACACCGGCGACGCCCAGAATCTCTCCGCTGCGGACGTCGAGGGAGACGCCTCTGAGTGCAGTAACTCCCTTATTGTTTTCGGCATAGACATCCTTAACCGAGAGCACAATATCCCCCGGTTTTTGTGGCTTTTTCTTGACTGCAAACACGACCGTACGGCCGACCATCAGTTCCGCCAGTTCGCGCTTGCTGAGCCCTTCCATGCTTACACCTTCGGCGGTGACCACCCCTTTACGCAAAACGGTGACGCGGTCAGCCACCTCGCTGACTTCATGAAGCTTATGGCTGATAAAGATAATTGATTTACCTGAATCAACCATCAAGCGCATGTTTTTCATGAACTCGTCAATTTCCTGCGGAGCCAGCACGGCCGTTGGTTCGTCAAGAATGAGGATGTTGGCCCCACGATACAGGGTCTTTAAGATTTCCACCCGCTGCTGTTCGCCCACAGAAAGCTGCCAGATCTTGGCTGATGGGTCGACGCGTAAACCATATTGTTCCGCAAGATCCTGGATTTTCTGATCATATTTCCCCAGATTCATAAAAAAACGTGGTTCATTCAGACCCAGCAGGATATTTTCTGTTACCGTCTGCGTCGGTACGAGCATGAAGTGCTGATGTACCATGCCGATGCCCTTAGCAATGGCGTCGCCTGGCGAACCAAAATCGACTTTTTCGCCAAAGACTTTGATCGTCCCTGATGTTGGTCGATACAGGCCGGCAAGCGTGTTCATCAGCGTACTCTTCCCGGCACCATTCTCGCCCAGAAGGGCATGAATCTCGCCTTTTTTCAAGGTGAGGTTGACATGATCATTGGCCAAGACGCCGGGAAATCGAACAACAATATTTTCCATTTCCACGGCATAAGGTGTGGGGTTATTATTCATGACAGGTTCCTTCGCTAGTTTGGTCAGCAGAGAGCAACAGATCCGGGCTTGATAAAGAAAAGGCGTTTGGCGCAACTCAGCGCCAAACACCTTTATTTTTTCGAACTATTCTAGCTCAGGTAATTCGGCGGTGATATTCTGGTTCCACCAGTACATACAGGTCTGACATTCGCTGCCAAACTGCGCAAAACCATCGAGATCTAACTGCTCCAATGATTCGCCTTCTGCCAAAACGACGTTACCCTGATTGTCGGTAATCGGGCCGGAGAATACATCAAAGCGATTAAATTCACCGGCAAGCATCTGGGCTAATGTGTCGGAAATGAGCTGCATATCCTCTTCCGGCAAACCTTCAAAGCCAGGTCTTGGGTCGTCACCTTCCATGAAGCCCAGGAGGCCCATACCATTGACGTCGGCGTCAAAGTACTCCCAACCGCCGACCCAGGTGCCGTCACGAGAGCCTTCCACGATTGCGGAATAAACGGGACCCCAGTTCCAGTACATGGATGTCAGGCATTGGTCCACGGTACAGTTGTCACGGTAGTCATAGGTGATGCCCCATTTCCCATCGGGAGCGGCTTCCGCCGGAGCGGGCGTATCGGCGCCGGTCATAACGATCTGGGCACCGCCGTCGAAGAGCGATTTAGCCGCTTCCTGCTCAAGGATGGGATCGTGCCAGGTGAAGATCCAGCGCACATCGATCGTGCAGTCCGGGCAGGTTTCCTCTACACCCAATGCAAAAGCATTACCCAGGCGCAGTTCTTCCGGAATGGGGAAGGTGGCGATGTAACCCAGTTTAGGATTGTCATCTGTCTTGGCGCGCGAACCGGCGAGCATCCCAGCCAGGTACTTCATGTCTTCCATGGCGCCCATCAGGTTGCCGAAGTTGGCTTCATTGGATTTGTACCCACTGATATGGATGATATCCACATCGGGGAATTCATCAGCCACGATTTCCGAGGCGTCCATGAAACCAAAAGAGGTGGTGAAGATCACGTCGAACCCTTTGCGGGCCAGGGAGCGGATCACCTGTTCGGCATCGGCGCCCTCGGCCACGTTTTCGACGTAGGCGGTGTGCACATTGTCCACGTTCGCTTCAACATACATACGGCCGACATCGTGGGCCTGGCTCCAACCACCATCATCGTGCGGGCCTACATAAACGAAGGCCACATTGTATTTTCCGTCTTCAATCGCGGGAATCTGATACCCACCCGATTCCTCAGCGGGTGCAGCTTCTTCTGCCGGCGCAGCTTCTTCAGCCGGTGCTACCTCTTCCTCCGCCGGCGCTTCTGCTACCGGCGCGGTAGTGCTTGTTCCACCGCATGCAACAAGAACCAGGCTAAGAACTAAAGTTACTAACAAAATTTTTAAAAGGCGTTCAGAAAGCATGGATTTTATTCTCCTCTGTTTTTGTTCCTGATTACGACCATCAAACTATGGTTCATCCAATATGGTTACATGTGTTGTAGATGGATTGTCTTCTAGGACAGTTGGATAGCTGACCAAGCCCATGGTTAGAATTATGGGTGGCACACCATCCTTGATTAGAAATGGCATCACCTCCTTAGATAAAATTGCCAGGTTGGCTTTTATCTCTTCACTCGCTCTTCGATCATAGGTCCCAGATAAACTGGGACACCTATCCAGGATACTCGTTAATAACAACTTTGCCTAATGACATTTTTCCCGATTTTCGGTGACAATTGTCGCTACTTTCGTACAATTCCTTTCCACTTATAAAAAGAAATTGTTAATTTTCAGTCGATATGGTCGAATAAACTTGCCCCGAGTGTTTAGCTAAAATATCTAGCTCGCTGTTAATTTGCTTGATGGCGGACTCATTCCCTGACTGCTGGGCAATCGCCATCGCCTGCATCAGATCCTGGTAGGCGGCATTGTAGTTCTGCTGCCGTCGATAGACCTGGTTGCGTAATATGTGCAGCTCCATTATCACCGGGCTGCTTCCCGAGCCCAGGATCTCGATGCCCTCGCTAAAATTAGTTCCCGCTTCTTGAAGAAGTCCCCGATCCATCTGGTAACGGCCGATTAATTCATGGGCATAAGCTTTTTGAGCCGGCGTCGTGAGCCCGAGGCTTAAAGCCTTCTGCGCACTCTCGCCCGCATCCTTGGAGACGGTATCTTTGCCCATGCTCTGTAAACTGGCCAGCTCTAACTGCGCCAATCCAGATTCTGGGTTTTGTTCGATCAGCTTGTCTAACTGGTATCTGGCTTTATTGGTTGCTCCACCACGCCGCAGAGTATCGATCACTTCCATCTGCAAGGCGACATTTTCCGGATTATCCATGGCTGTGGCTGCCAATTGTTCAAACCGCTGTTGGCCGGACACATTAGCGAAGGCGGGTGCTTCAAACCAGCCCTGGCGATCGAAACGCCAGAATAGAAATAGGATAACCGCGTGAAAAACAAGCGTTGATCCGCTTAAAATCGGCGTTTTCGAAAAATCATATATTGTTCGCCAGTCGCCATCGAATCCCAACAGCGTGAATATCGGATAATAGATCAAGGAAAAGTAAATCTGGAAGCGGATCGCACGTAAGCCAAAATAGCGAATAAATGAAGATTGGGCATTACGTGTTACCAACCACATAAGAACCCCGGTGAGCAGTGACCCTACTGTCCCTGCGATAGCAATTAACCACATTTCACTGGCGCTGAATGACCCGCCAGGAACCACATAGCCCCAAAAAACGCGGTAGTTAAATTGCACAACCTCGCCGCCTGTGGCCAGGATGGCCAAGGCATGGGATGCTTCATGGACAAAAACGGCGATAGGTACGGCGATGAAAAAGGACGCCTGATTCGCCAGAGATTTTTTATGAGGCGTGAGCGGTTCGTTCGTGAGGTTTGACCACTCCCGCCAGATGGCGATGCTCAACTGGGCAGAGCGAAATATATAGAGGAGGGAAAGAATATTAAAAAGGCTAAAAATCGAAGGCATAATTTGCCGCTTAACCCTTAAAGGCGGTGTTGCATATAACGTTTTTCCGGTTAGTTGGAGTTCCTTAACCGGTGGTGGACAACAACTGCCGAAACTATACATGACTGTTAGGGGGCGGGCAAACGGCCGTATCAGGTGCTTATTGATAGGTCTACTCCCTTTTACCTGTTAAATGATTATGTTAAAATGATCGCAGAGAGTGAAGTGTGACAACTAAAATGCAATTCCTGGGCGAACATCCAATATTCGCAAATTTATTGGATGATCAATTATTGGCTCTCAATCAAATAGCTCGGGAATATTCCTTTGAGCCAAACGCGATTATCGCCTACCAGCGAGATATGGCCGACAGCATGTATCTTGTGCGTGACGGCCGTCTCTATGCCAAAGAAGTAGATGAACAGGGCATCGTTCGCGACGGCAATACGCGTCAGTATGTAGCCAATGATTTTTTTGGCGCCGAGTGGTTGTTCGAAGTAGGCAGCCATCCGGCGACGGTAACCGGTACCGATGAAGGCCACATTATCATTATTAAGGGGGATGATTTCCGCCAATTTCTACGCGCTTACCCCGATGCCATTCCACGCCTTGAACCAATCGTTGATCAGGATGGCAATTGGTACGCAGGTTTGTCGGAGGATGTATGGGAGATAGCGGAGAAACTGCCGCTGGTTGAACGAATCGATCGTATTGGGCCGATTCGTCTGCTCCCCGACGAGATCGTCGAATATTATACGCGCCGCAGTTCCATATTTCTGTTGGAGAGTCTTCTCTGGCCCCTGTTGGGCATGATCCTGATCCCCATGCTGGCGTACTTCCTCATACCTGTAGACTCGACAGCCACGAACATTCTTCGGGGAGCCGTTATCGTTCTTCCCATACTTTTCTTTGGAATACTGATCATCTTGCGCCTGCTTGATTGGCGTAATGATTATTTGGTTATTACTAATAAGCATATATCCCATCGCGAATTTGAACTACGCACTTTTAGAACCCAACTTAATAAGGTGCCTATCAGCATGGTGCAAAGCGTGGCTGTGGAACGGCCGAACTTCACCGCCAATCTTTTTAACATAGGTTCCGTGCGCATCACCACCGCTTCCAATGTGGGGATGATCGTTTTTAACGGCATCAACAATCCGTCAGAGGTGGAAACCGTCCTCAATGATTTGCGACGGCGTGTGCAGGTAATGGATGCCGCTGTCGCTCAATCAACCATGCGCCGTTCGGTGACAGATCATTTCCAGGTTGATTCGAGCATACATCTTGTTCCTGATGAGGACGAGATGTTTGAAGATGAAGACTTGCTGGTCGTGGATACCGAGCCTGGATTTGGCATTTCCGTCGGCCGTTTACTGGATTGGCGGCTGGAAGACGGAAACGTCATCACATACAGGCGTAATTACCTGATCTTGTTGTGGGAGATCATTCCACCGATGTTTCTGATCGCTCTGATCATCGTGGGCGCCGTCTTCCTTACTAGTTATTTTGACATAGCAAGCCCGCTCTTTTATGCGCTCACCCTGATGTTCATTCTGTTTGATTTGCTGTGGCTCTTATGGCGATACGAGGATTGGCGCAACGATATATTCCAATTGACAGACAAAGATGTCATTGATATCGATCGCAAACCCTTTGGTTTTGGCGAAAGCCGCAAGCAAGCGCCGCTGCAAAACATCCAAAATGTAAAAGCGGAAAGGCCTGGTTTCTTCGCTACCCTTTTTGATTATGGCGATGTCCATATTGAGACGGCCGGGGCTGATTCTGATATTGACTTCGACCGCATCCCCCATCCCAGCCAGGTCTTAAGCGATATCTTTCGCCGGCTGGAAGAATCTCGTGATGCCCAGCGTCGCAAAGATGATGAGAAACGGCGCAAGGATTATGCGATTTTGCTAGACGTTTATAGGCAGGAAATGGAACAGGACCGAATTCCTCGCCGCACACCGCCGATTGACGAATAATCCGTTTCGTTTTACCATCCCTCTGTTAAAATAATGACAAGATAAGTATGTGGCTGGTTGTTTGTTACTCTTAACAAAACAAACACCAGATTGCCGGATGTGAATAGTCATGACAGTATTAGATATAGTAACTTTACCGGACAAAATATTGCGCCAAAAAACGCGCCCCATAACCAGCTTTGACGATGACTTGCAGCAGCTAATCGACGATATGATCGAGACGATGCGTGTTGCCCCCGGTGTCGGCCTTGCTGCTCCGCAGATTGGAAAATCTATCCAGCTAACGGTGATCGAAACCCTGCCTGAGTTGGACGAAGAAGGGCACGAGATAGAAGATTCACGCGAACTCTATGTGATCGCCAATCCGGAAATCGTATGGCGATCGCGTAAAATGGTGGATGGTATTGAGGGTTGCCTTTCCATCCCCGGTTATGTCGGCGAAGTGGAGCGGCACGAAGAAATTCGCCTGCGCGCGCAGGATAGGCACGGAAAAAACATCAAGCTCAAAGTTAAAGGCTGGACCGCCCGCATCTTCCAGCATGAGATTGATCACCTTCATGGCGTGTTATACATCGATCAACTCACCGACCGCGAAAATTTCTGGACCGAAGCGGAATTTGATGCGATGCTGGCGGAAACCGACGAAGAAGAAACAATTGCCGAGATGTAAAAGGAGAACAGTATGTCGCTCACGCGCCAAGAAGTACAAAAGATCGCCCATTTAGCTCGCTTGGCCCTTACTGAAGAACAGATAAACGAGTATCAAGTGCAGCTTTCGGCCGTTCTCGACTATGCCGAAATGTTAAATGAGCTGGATCTGAGTGATGTCGAGCCTACGGCGCACGCGATCTCGCGCGAGAATGTCATGCGCGCCGATGAGGTGATGCCATCTCTCCCGACTGTCGAGGTGCTTGCTAACGCCGAACAACATCAGCAGGATCAGTTCTATATCCAATCCGTGTTAAGCGACTGAAATTGACCTGAATCCAGCCGTACGTTGATCCCCTTATACGGTGCCGTACTGCTCAACGTAAGCGGGTGGGGTTGTCGCTGCCGCAATTAGAAATCACACAATATGGAATCTTTACCCGATTTAAATAGACTAAGCATTGCTGAGGCAAGACAGGGTTTGCAGCAGGGTGTCTTCAGCAGTGAAATGCTGACGCGCGCCTTTCTCGATCGCATCCTTGCCCTGGATGATCAGCTAAACGCCTTTCTGACAGTTACTGAGGATCTGGCCTTAGCAAAGGCTTCCGAAGCGGATAAGCGCCTGGCTGCCGGGGACGAAGCCCCTCTCCTGGGTATTCCCGTGGCCGTGAAGGACATTATCATCACCGAAGGCGTCCCGACAACGGCCGGCAGCAAGATCCTGGAAGGCTTTATTCCGCCCTACAACGCCTTTGTAACCGATAAGCTGCAAGAAGCGGGTGCGGTCTTGTTGGGCAAAACCAATACGGACGAGTTCGCCATGGGGTCTTCGACGGAAAACTCGGCCTATGGCGTTACGCACAATCCCTGGGATCTCAGCAGGGTGCCCGGCGGCAGCAGCGGCGGCAGCGCGGCAGCCGTTTCCGCCGGTCTGGCTATGGGTGCTTTAGGTACGGATACAGGCGGCAGCGTGCGCCAGCCGGCCTCCTTTTGCGGCTTGGTGGGCATCCGGCCGACGTACGGTCGTGTCTCCCGCTGGGGAGCAATCGCTTTTGCTTCCAGCTTTGACCAGGTAGGCACTTTCGGCCGCACGGTTGGCGACTGCGCGACTATGCTGCAAGTCGTTGCCGGCTATGACCCGCGAGACAGTACATCGCTCGATGTCCCGGTGCCCGACTACCAGGCGGCGTTGACAGGGGATGTGAAGGGGCTGCGCATCGGTGTGCCTCGTGAATATTTTATCGATGGTATTGAACCGGCGGTCGAATCGGCCGTGCGTGAAGCGATTGCCGTGCTGGAAGCGCAGGGCGCCGAGGTGCGGCCAATTAGTCTGCCGCATACGCGTTATGCGCTGCCTGTTTATTATTTACTTACTCCAGCCGAAGCCAGCGCCAATCTCGCCCGTTATGACGGCATTCGTTATGGGCCGCGGGTTGCCGGAGAAGACGTGATTGACTCGGTTAAAAATACGCGTGCTCTATTCGGACCGGAGGTGAAGCGGCGCATCATGCTCGGTACTTATGCTTTGAGCGCCGGTTATCATGATGAGTATTACGGTCGTGCTTCCAAGGTTCGTACCTTAATTAAGAAAGATTTCTTAGACACTTTCCAGGAAGTCGATGTGATCGCTTGCCCAACCAGCCCCACAACAGCGTTTAAGATTGGCGAACGCACGGCCGATCCTTTGAGCATGTATCTGGCCGATATTTTTACCCTTTCGGTCAATCTGAGCGCCAGCTGCGGGCTCTCCCTACCATGTGGGTTTGATGAGCAGGGGCTGCCCATCGGGCTGCAGTTGATCGGTAATACTTTGCAAGAGGAGACAATCCTCAATGCCGCCTTCGCCTACGAGCAGGCGACAGAGTGGCACAAACAGGTCCCGCCGCTGGCCGAAATTTTGTAAGAGGGGAGTTAACCGTGAATATTTGCATTCTGTATGCCGGTGTTGAAGATAGAGAACAGATATGGCCGGATAAGCGATCCTTACCCTTGCAAAGAGTGGCCGGCAGTAATGTCTTAGGCCATGTACTGAATCAGATATGGGATGCAAAACCCGAGCAGGTGATCGTGGTCGTGGAACGCGATGAAGAAGCAATTGCGGCCTGGTTCGAGGAGCAAATCCCACACATTCACGCGAAGGTAATAGCCGCACTTCCTGGTTCAAAGCCGCTGCACGCTCTGGCTTTATGCCGCGATTATTGTGATAAGGAACCTATGCTCGTGGCGTTGGGCAGCCATATCACGGAAGCGGATTATAAGCATCTTGATCGATTTGACGCCGACGCGACACATTTTGTGAGACCGCGGCAAGAAGATATCTGGGCCGGAGTGAGTTATTTCCGGCGCGGAACGGACTGCTTCAGCGCCCTTGACGAGGCGCAAATGGCAGGAAACCTGGACTTCGCAGGCTTTTTGGAGTATTTGCAGCTGGGTGATCTGTATGTGGAAAAACAGCCGGCAAGAATGTGTCTGGAAACGAGAACGGCCGAGGATCTGCTTTTCACCAACGCTCGCCTTCTCGGTTTGGGTTATGGCACTGCAGATGCTATCGAGCGCAGCTATATGGAAGACTTCACGGTGCTTCCGCCGGTGTTTTTACATGAATCGGCGGTGATTGAAAATGCCGTCATCGGTCCCTATGTCAATGTCGAGGCTGGGGCGATAATCAGGGACAGCGTTGTACGCAACAGCCTGATCGGTCGCGAATCGGCCGTCACTGAGGTTGTTCTCGACGGCTCAATTATCGGCGCTAACGCCCAGGTAAAAGCCTCCGGCCAGTCCCTGTTTGTTGAAGACAACGCGGAGATAGGCGCAAACGCCTTGCCGGCAGCTGACTTCTGACCGCTAACGATCATTCCAAGGAGAAATTTATGAGCGCGAAGGGTAATTACGAAGCAGTCATCGGCCTGGAAGTTCATGCCGAGATGCTGACTGATTCCAAGATGTTTTGTGGCTGCCGCGTTGTGGACAGTGTAGAGGCCGCGCCAAACACGGCCGTCTGCCCCGTTTGCCTGGGTATGCCTGGTATGCTGCCCGTGATCAACAGCCGTGCTATTGATTATGCCCTGCGCGTCGCCCTGGCTCTCAATTGTGAGGTCCAACTCCATAATATCTTCGCCCGTAAGAATTACTTCTATCCCGACCTGCCCAAGGCCTACCAGATTTCGCAGTATGAACTGCCCCTGGCGCGTCATGGCTGGTTGGATATCGAACTACCGGATGGAGATGTGAAACGCATTCGCATCCGCCGCGTGCATATGGAAGAAGACACCGGTAAGCTGACCCATCTGGAAACGGGCGGCTCCCTCGTCGACTATAACCGCTCCGGCGTGCCTTTATTGGAAATCGTCACCGAGCCCGATGTTCGCTCCGGCGAAGAGGCGCGCATCTTCACCAGTAATGTCCGCCAGATACTGCGTTACCTGGGCGTCAATTCCGGTGATATGGAGAAAGGCGTCTTACGCGTGGAGCCAAATATCAGCATCCGCCCCCTGGGCAGCTATATTTTGGGCACGCGTACCGAATTAAAGAACCTGAATAGTTTTCGCGCTTTGGCTGACGGAACGGATTTTGAGATTAAACGCCAATCGGCCGTTCTTGATGCCGGCGAGGAAGTCGTTCAAGAAACACGTGGCTGGCATGATACGCGCCGCGTTACTTTCTCCCAGCGCGTTAAAGAAGAGGCGGATGATTACCGTTATTTTGCCGAACCCGATCTGCCGCCTTTGCAGCTGGATGAAATCTGGATTGAGGAAATCAAGGCGGCTCTGCCGGAACTACCCGGAGCCAAGATCAGGCGCTATCGTGAGACTTTGGGCCTTTCAAATTATGATGCCGGAGTCCTGGCCGAGGATCGCCTTGTAGCCGAGTTTTTCGATGCCGCCGTTGACGCCGGCGGCGATCCCAAAACAATGGCCAACTGGATGATTAACGACCTCTTTGCTCTGATGAACGAGCACAAGCAGAGTATTGATCAGGTTAATGTCTCGCCGGCTGGCCTGGTCGAATTAGGTGAGCTAGTTGCCGGTCAGAGTGTCAACAGCTCGACGGCCGTGAAAGTGCTGGCGGAAATGTACACTACCGGCCAAACGCCGGGGGCGATTGTCGCCAGGCGTGGACTGGCCCAAATTTCCGACGAGGCGGAGTTAGCCAAGATCGTGACTCAAATTCTGAGTGATCACCCATCCGAGGTGGCTGACTACGAGGCGGGCAATGAAAAACTGAAAGGCTGGTTTGTCGGCCAGGTCATGCGCGCCACGCGCGGTCAGGCCAACCCCACTCTCGTCAACCAACTTCTTGACGAACAACTCGCTGCCTGAAGCGAATAACTAACTCAAGGGGTTACCCTGTTATGACCTCAATCTAATGTCTTAAAGATAGCAACTTGGCTTAATTATTTCAATCCGGAAACGATCGTGTCGACGTTGGCTCGGAACATGCCAATGTAGCTGTCGGCGCCGCTGCCCGCTGGACCTAAGGATCCGGTATACAGCGGGAGCACTTTAACCTCATCACAATAGTCGAGTTCGCCGGCAACAGTTTGCGCAAGGGTGTCGCTGGTCGCTGTTTCGCTGAAGATTGCGCATAAACCATGATCTTTCATGGTGTTGATTAAATCGGCTAAATCACTGGCCGAAGGTTCCGCCAGCGTGCTCGCTCCGGGAATCACCGTTCCTAACATCGTGAGTCCGTAATCAGCTTCCAGGTAACCAAAAGCATTGTGATTGGTAACCAGGAAGCGCTTTTCTTCTGGAATGCTCTCCATTTGGTTTTTCACATAGGCTGCCAGATCATCCAATTCGGCGCGATAAGCCGTGGCATTAGCTGCGTAGATCGAGGCGTTGGTCGGGTCGAGGGTACTTAGAACCAATTCTACATTGTCTACCCACTGCTGGACATTGCGCACACTAAACCAGACATGCGGATCGAGCGCATGATCGTGGGCTTCGGTAGCAGATCCGGCTGTGTCTTCGTGATCATCTTCGCCAAACGGCAGGGGCTCGATGTTAGCTGAGATGGGAACGATAAGCGCATTGTCCCCAATGTTTTTTAAATCACCAACCAATCCTTCCTCCAAATCCCAACCATTGATGAAAATAACATCCGCGCCGGCAACGGCCGTCAGATCGCGCGCCGCCGGGACGTAACTGTGCGGATCCTGTCCAGGCCCTAATAAAGTAGTCAACTGAATCGCGTCCCCACCAACCTGAGAAACGACGTCACCGATGATGTTTGTCGTGGCTACGACGTTCAGCTTTTCTCCGTCTGCCAGATCGGCTGATTGCAGTTCGGGGAGCGTTAATTCGTCTCCCTCGCTTGCAGGCTGGCTTGAGCAGCCAATGATCATGAAGAAGGTAAACAAGACAAGAATCCCAGCGCTTAGCCATCGTGGAATTTTGGGTAATGAAGCCATTATAAACTGTTCCCTATTGGTATTTTGTATCAATGATATTTTGTACCAATTCTAGCGCGCACTTATTATCTGTCAAGGCAAGAAGCCGACTTGTTCTCGTTAATTTCTCAAGTCAGCATCTTTACCTACCAAAACTACTGGTTCACCAAGGACATGGGTTAAGAAGAGAATTCGTTCTTCATCCCCTTTTAACCGTAACCGGTTCTGCAGTGCCTCTGGTTCCAGTGGAGAACCGCGTTTCTTGATCGTTACCCGGCCGATATGGTGTTCGCGCAAATATTGTCGGAGGCGTTTTAAGTGGAAAGGAAACCAATCTTCGATTGCAAAGCAGCGCGCGAACGGCGTTTGCTGCCCATCGTCCGCGGTGAGGTAGGCGATGCTGGGATCAATCGGCGCAGCCCCTAAACGGCGGGCCAGCGTCTGGATCAAGTGCGCCCGGATGACAGCCCCATCAGGCTCATACAAATAAGCGCCGGGTTCTCGTGGCGGCACAACTGCGCCGGGATTATCCTCGGAAGTGAGCACGTCTTCTCCCGGTAGTAAAGTCGCCTGCCGGCCGTCGCCGCACCGCAGGTCTCCATACCACAAAACACACTCTTTCACGCTGCCGGATACAGAAATAAATTCCACCTGCGCATCGGGTGGTATTTCGGCGTAGTCAATGCCCGGGCTGACTTTGACTGCCGCGTGTGCTGTATGTTGTCGCCACGCGTCAATCAGGTTCAACGGTGGACGGTAGAGGTGTACCGATTTCAACCGTTTCCCCTGATCGTCGCGGCGTGCGGGATCGAAGAAGTACGCCTCAACAGGAACCGGCTGCTGTTTGGTCAGGTCTGATCGAAGAGGAAAAAAACGATCACGGTTTCCATACTCCTGTACATTCTCTTGGGCCATCGCCAATCGCAGCCAATCCTGCTCAATGCCGGTAACATCAGCCTGCGACGCCAAGGCTAAAGCATCGCCGCCAATGCCGCAGCCCAGATCAGCAATCCGCTTGAACCCGGTGCTAAAAAAACGCCGGGCGCGGTAGGCGGAGATAATTTCCGAGGAGGATTGTTCCAGGGCTTCACGGGTAAAATACATCTGGTCCGCGCGGCTGAACTTATCCACCGCGCGCTGCCGCAGCCAGACTGTCTCAATGACCGCCTGCGCGAGGTGCGGATCGATCTGTTGTCGCAAACGGCTGGCTGCTCGCAGGTGGTTTTCTTCGGTGATCGGCGTCTCGGCCGTTTCCGCGAGGATGCGCTGGCCTGCTTCCGAAAGTAAGAAGTGCCACTGTACCTGGTCCATCGCTTACTTTTTTATCCTAATCCCGGATACGGGCAGTGGGTGATCATGTCAATGAGACGGATAAATTTCCGGGTAAATAGTGAGGCGTTCAGGGTGTTTGTGGCTCGAGCAGTTCGGCCGTTTCCAGCAGAGTAGATTCGTCCTCCTCGCTGTCAGACTGTGCCTGGACTCTCCCCGCTTCCTGGCGTCCGCAGTAAGCCTGGTACATACAGTGGCGGCAGTGGCTCCAATCATCCGTCAGGGGCCACACTTCCCGCGTATCATGAGCCTCAATCGCCGCTACCAGTTCCTGGATTGAAGACCAATTTTTTTGATGCTCTGCTTTGCTGTAGGTTATAACGCGCGGCTGGTCCGCTTCGGCCGGGTACCAGTAGGTCATCGAGATCCGGTCGGGACTCAGTAAGCGTCCTTCTGGGAAAAGAGCCCGTCCGCTCTCGGCTGCCAGCGCCAGGTAGAGGCGCGTTTGCCAGGCTGATTGTAAATCGGCCGTCGAACGTGGGCGGCTGGTTTTCCAATCATAGATCCGGGCATAAGGCTTGCCGTCCTCTTCTCCCAAAACCAGGAGATCGAAACGGCCGTTTAAGAAACTATTTCTGGCGGGAATGGTTAAGCGGTGTTCCGGCCAGCGTCTTCTGGCGGGAATTTTTAGATTGCTGCGCGTGAATCGCTGCCACCAATCGCGTACGACATCATCATCCACGGCTTCGGCATCGACTGGCAGTCCCAGGAAATAACGTTCCACCAGGCGATGAAAGTGCTGTCCGCGTTCGACGGCCAGGCTTTGTTTTGGATCCAAAGGAGAAGATGGCCAGGGCAGGTGTTCCAGATCGCGCAGCTGAAACCGCCGCGGGCACGTTTCAAAGGTTGCTAAAGCGATCTGGTCTAAAAGGAGCGGCTCGGGCATTATTGTTATTATCCCGGAAACTCCAAGTTTCCGGGATAATTAAGCGTTACTAATGCGCCAGAATCTTGCTCAAGAACAGCTTCGTCCGTTCGTGACTCGGGTTACTGAAGATCACGTCCGGCGTACCGGTTTCCACCACCTGGCCGTCGTCCATAAAAACAACACGGCCGGCCGCGGCGCGGCAGAAACCCATTTCGTGCGTGACCACGACCATGGTCATACCCGCCTCGGCCAGATCCAGCATCACGTCCAGCACTTCTTTGATCATCTCCGGATCAAGGGCGCTGGTCGGCTCGTCGAAGAGCATGATCTTGGGATTCATGGCCAGCGATCGCGCAATGGCCACGCGCTGCTGCTGGCCGCCGGACAGCTGGCCGGGATAGCTGTCTGCTTTTTCCGGGATACCCACGCGGGTCAACTGTTGCATGGCGATATCTTGTGCTTCTTCTTTGCTGCGCTTGCGCACTAACTTTTGGGCGATGGTCACATTGTCCAGGACAGAAAGATGGGCGAACAAGTTGAACTGCTGGAAAACCATCCCTACTTCAGCGCGTACTTCATTAAGATTGACATCTTTATCTTCCAGGTTAACGCCATCAATAATCACCGATCCACTGGTGGGTATCTCCAGGTGATTAACGCAGCGTAGGACAGTGCTCTTTCCCGATCCACTGGGTCCTACGATGGCCACCACCTCACCTTTATCCACCGTCAGGTCAACCCCTTTGACAGCTTCGATGCGACCAAAATACTTGTGCAAATCATTGATGACAATCATATTACTCATCTATTAATTCCTCCCTCTTTTAAGCCTTCTCTCGTACCAGCGCAGCAGCAGACTGAGGGCGATGGTCATGCTCAGGTAGAAAAAAGTCAGGACCAGGTACGATTCACGAAAACGGAATGTGCTGCCGGCATAGAGGCGTCCCATTTGCGTCAAATCACGCACGGCCAGCACGGAAACCAATGAGGAGTCTTTGAGCATGGCGATAAAATCATTGCCCAGAGCAGGCGAAATATTGCGGATCGCCTGCGGCAGAATAATGTGGCGCATCGCTTGATAATAGGACATGCCTACCGAGCGCGCCGCCTCCATCTGGCCTGCAGGTATAGACTCAATCCCTGCACGGAATATTTCGGCAAGGAAGGCGCCATAGATGATGGCCAGGGCGACAATCGCGCGCCAATCCTGTCCAAGTGTATTCTCAATACCGATTGCATCCGTTGCCGCCGGGACAATGACAAAGGCCAGGGTAAAGATGAGCACCAAAGTGGGAACGCCGCGGATGAACTCAATATAGGTCATGGCCAGATTGCGAATGAAGGTGTTGTGGCTGATACGTCCCAGACCGGCTAGGAGTCCGAGGACTAAGGCTATGGCAAAGGCAGTGAGCGTAACTTTGAGAGTCATCCAGAACCCTTCCACCAGGAGCTCGAAAGTTCCTGGTTCAATGACAATTTCTATTTTCCCACGAATAAAATGGAAGGCTTCGTTATAGTTCGGCCGTGTGGCGATGAGGAAAGCCATCACCCCTAAGAAGGTGAAGATAGCCAGTAGCCACCAGGGGAATTCGCGCCAGTTAGCCTCCCAGGTTTGATCCTCAGCCGTTTGTATTTCAGGTCCTGTCATTTTCCATCCTCCTGACTTAAGCCGTCACTATCAAAATAATACATTACCTAGGGATCAATGTAAAACAAAAAGATGCGCCAGGACCTCTGGCGCATCTTTATAAGCTAAATCACTCGGCCGCGATCACCTTCACGGGATCGCAATGCCTGAAGATTATTCAAGATCTTCGTAGCTGATGGTGAAACCAGGACCAAAGAACTCCAGGTTTACTTCTTCTAGGAAGCCGTTGGCTTTCAGTTCATTAAGTGCCGCATTGACGGGTTCAACCAGGTCGCTGCCCAAGGGGTAAATAAAGCCAAGCTGGTCGCTGGACATCGAGTCGCCGACCAGTTTCAATTGGTCGGCATTCTCACCCAAATAGCCCTGGCCCGCTACCTCGTCAATGATCACGGCATCGATATCGCCGGCAATCAAAGCCTGCACGGCGAAGGGGAACTGTTCAAAAGCCTGAATGCGGCTTTCAGGCAGGAAAGTGGTTGCTGTCTCATAGTTGGTTGTGCCGACCTGCGTACCCAGGACCAGGCTGTCATCATTCACAATATCTTCAATTGAGTTGATGCGATCCTCATCCGCACGCACCAGGAGACGCTGGTCTATGTTAATGTAACCTTCGGAGAAGTCGACGATTTCGGCGCGATCCTCGGTGATCGTGATGCCGTCAGCGGCGGCGTCGAACTGGCCGTCGGCTACAGCCTGGATCATGCCTTCCCAACCTGATTCAATGTAAACCGGAGTGCAGTTTAACAAGCTGCAGACCTCGTCCCAGACGACATAGTCCCAGCCGGCCGGTTCGCCGGTATCGGGATCAATATAGTTGAAAGGCAAGTAGGCGTTTTCAACCGCGATGGTCACTTCGCGGCCTTCCAGATCAGGCAGTTCGGCGCCTTCGCTTTCTTCCTCTGGGAAAAGATCCTCATAGGTGACGTCGAAATCCGGGCCGAAGTACTGTGCATTGATTCCCTGAAGGAAGCCGTTGGCCTTCAACTCGTTGAGCGCCGCATTGACGGGTTCAACCAGGTCGCTGCCCAAGGGGTAAATAAAGCCAAGCTGGTCGCTGGACATCGAGTCGCCGACCAGTTTCAATTGGTCGGCATTCTCACCCAAATAGCCCTGGCCCGCTACCTCGTCAATGATCACGGCATCGATATCGCCGGCAATCAAAGCCTGCACGGCGAAGGGGAACTGTTCAAAAGCCTGAATGCGGCTTTCAGGCAGGAAGGTGGTCGCTGTCTCATAGTTGGTCGTTCCGACTTGCGTACCCAGAACTAGGCTGTCATCGTTCACAATATCTTCGATTGAATTGATGCGATCATCATCTTTGCGAACCAGAAGACGCTGGTCGATATTAATGTAACCCTCGGAGAAGTCGACGATCTCCGCGCGATCTTCGGTGATCGTGATGCCGTCAGCGGCGGCGTCGAACTGGCCATCGGCCACGGCCTGGATCATGCCTTCCCAACCAGATTCAATGTAAACTGGCGTACAGTTAATCAAGGAGCAAATCTCATTCCAGACATCGTAGTCCCAACCGGCCGGTTCGCCGGTTTCGGGATCGATATAATTGAAAGGCAGGTAGGCGTTCTCAACGGCGATTGTGATTTCGCGGCCACCAAGATCGGGCAGTTCACCTTCAGACGATTGTGCTTCTTGTACGGCCGCTTCCACGGTCGGCGCCAGCTCTTCAGCGGCTGCTTGAATCGTCGGCGCGACTTCTTGCGCAGCTGCTTCAATTGTCGGTGCCGCTTCTTGTAAAGCCTGCTGCGCTTCACCGCTGCAGGCAGTTAAAAGCAGCCCTAACAGCATCAAAGCCGTTACGAATGGGAATATTTTTCTAAACGTCATCTTCTCTCTCCTATTTTTGGTGCCGGAAACCACCCGATAACTTTGCCCGCCGATCGATGCTTTCGATAGAGGGTTGAATTTTTGGTCAGCCCGGCGAGGAATATAAATGCACCTAATTAAGTGCCTTGTTAAGTATATCAAAAATTAACTAGCTTTGTGTAAATAGGTAAAACGCGCCGGTTAACAACCTGCGCGTTCTACTCATGAAATTTAACTCTTTAACTATATATTTAAACGGAAATGATGGAATCTTCGGCGCCAAACTCATTGGCTGCGTATGCTTCCGCATCCCAATCATTTTCCCAGCGCTCGCCATCAATCAGATAACGATAGCGATAGGTGTTACCGGCGTCTAAAGAAACAGTTGCGCTAAATTCGCCTGATTTCAATTTCTTCATTGGGTTCGCTTCTACGTCCCAATCGTTGAACTCACCGCAAAGTGCGACTTCTTCTGCTCCGACCTCGGCAGGTAACTTGAAGGTGACACGACATACCTGTCCTGTCTTTGAATAACTTTTTTTAGGCATTTCCTTTCTCCTATATTATAGATAATTGCTGAAGCTGGTAAGATGCCAGCTTAGCTCGCAGTTTATGCAGGCGCCATAATGGAAGCAAGGGTCATCTTGCCAGAAACGGCGACCTGGTTCTTAGCCATTTTAACCACAAAAGGCTTGATTTTTTAATTTTTTTAGCGATTATCTAATGACGACAAAGACCATACAATCTGTATACAAGGCGTATTCACAAATGACACGATTTGAATTAACTTTTAACCCGGCCGTCAAAGCGGCATTAGAAGCCGGAGAGGCTGTTGTTGCCCTGGAAAGCACAGTAATCACGCATGGCCTGCCTTATCCTCAAAATGTGGAAACGGCCGTACTCATGGAAACGGCCGTGCGCGAAGGGGGGGCGCTGCCGGCGACCATCGGCATCATCGCCGGCGAAATCGTCGTTGGTCTCTCTGAAGAGCAGATGGACTACCTCGGCAAGCTCGCTGGTGGCGACAGCGTGCGCAAGTGCAGCCGCCGCGATTTGCCCCTGGTGATGGCTGCCAAAGAAGATGGCTCGACTACCGTCGCCGGGACGATGATCATCGCCGATCTGGCGGGGATCGGCATATTCGCCACCGGCGGCATCGGCGGCGTGCATCGCGGCCATCCCTTTGATGTCAGCGCCGACCTGATGGAGCTGGGACGCACGCCAGTGAACGTCATCAGCAGTGGCGCAAAGTCCATACTCGATCTCCCGGCCACGCTGGAGGTGTTAGAGACCCAAGGTGTGACTATCCTCGGCTATGGCACGGATGAACTTCCGGCTTTCTATTCCCGAAACAGCGGCCTGCCCATTGATAGGCGCGTTGAATCCCCTCAGGAAGTAGCGGCCATCATTCAGGCTCGCCGCGCCTTAAACTTTGACAGCGGCATGCTAATAACCGTGCCCGTGCCGCAGGAAGAGGCGATGCCCTTTGATGAGGCAGAGGCGGCCATTGAAACGGCTACGCGTGAGGCGGACGAGCGTGGCATTCATGGCCCCGCTTCCACGCCCTGGCTGCTGCGCCGTATTGTAGAGCTGACCAACGGCCGTTCGCTCAACGCCAACGTTGCCCTCTTGCGCAACAACGGCTATATAGCGGGACAGATTGCTACGGCCGTGGCCGAATTGCAATGAATTAGCACAACAACTCATAAGCGCAGTTGCTGGCCTATTTTGCCGATGCTATAATTTCGCTCCATTCAATATCATATCAAGGGCGCGTAGCTCAGCTGGTTAGAGTGCACGGTTCACATCCGTGAGGTCGTGGGTTCGAGTCCCTCCGCGCCCATTTTCGACACCCTGGTCTTAAAACCAGGGTGTTTCGTTTTATAGGCTCTGAGCATGGAGCTAAGACCCGGAAATAAACCCGTTGAGCGTACGGATCGACAGAAATTCATGTTTTATCGAAATTCCCCTTTTTGAGTTTGACAAGACTATCGCCAGCCAATTATCCTGGTATCGTAAGAATTAGGACTTTTAGCGATGCCCAATGCAGCAACCAAGGATGGCGAGCAAAATGAATAAACTAGCAGTACTTCGGCAATTGAATAACCTTATGTATTCCGGCATTATTGTTTTCCTATTAATGATAGTCGGTTGTGGTCCCTCATCCGAGGAATTGGAAGCGGTGAACTACACGCCACTTATAAGCGATGATTGGCAAGTATCGACGCCTGAGGAACAAGAGCTGGACCCGATGTTGGTGGCCAAGCTTTATCACGACGCGGCCGAATTGGAAACTATTTATAGCTTGTTGGTGGTCAAAGACGGTTCTCTCATTGCTGAAGATTACTTCAATGAAGGATCACTGGAACAAAAAGCCTTACTGCAATCAATAGCAAAGAGTATTACCTCGGCCCTGGTAGGGATTGCACAAGATCAGAACTGCCTGTCCGGCGTGGATGAAAAAATGCTCGACTTTTTTCCAGAGTATGCCGATCAGATAGGAGATCCACGCAAGCAGAAAATTACGGTTCGAGACATGCTGCAGATGCGCGCTGGATTCCCACCAGAGGAGAGCGATTCCGCTCTCTGGGAGGCCGTATGGTCTGGCGACTACGTGCACCTTGTGGTTGATTTTCCACTCACCAGCGATCCTGGGAGCGAATTCCAATACAGTAATCTGACAGCTCATTGGCTGGGCGTGATTGTAGCTCGCGCATGCGGGACGGATCTCAAGTCATTTGGCCAGCAGTATCTTTTCGATCCTCTGGGAGCCGAAATAGGTGATTGGAAAAAAGACCTGGATGGTTACAACTGGGCTGCCGGCGAAATTCACCTCACGGCTCGTGATGCGGCCAAGTTTGGCATGTTTTATCTTAATGAAGGTCAGTTTGCGGAGCAGCAGATTGTCCCGGTTGATTGGGTGCGCGACTCTCTTCAAACCTATTCGGAGCATGCCTATGATAATATCGGCCGTTTCCAGGATATCGGGTATGGTTATCAGTGGTGGTCGGCCACGGTTGGTGACCATCCTGTTAATTTCGCCTGGGGACACGGGGGTCAGCTGATTGTCTTGGTGGAGGAGTTAAACATGGTCGTCGTGGTTACCGCAGATCCATTCTATGATACATATGGGTCAGCATCGTGGAAACACGAGAAGGCGAATTTCGAGCTGGTCGGTGACTTCATCGATTCACTACCGTAGATGTGGTGGATAATGACTCCTTACCTCAAGGTAACCAGCAGGTTCCTGGTCGCTTGTAGATCGGCCGTTACAAAGCTTTCATTGAACCAGGCAGCTGTTGAGACCATATAATGCTGGGCTCTTTACCGCTTGCCCTACTCCTGCCTTGATGAAGGTTGAAAAACGAGATGAAACAATGCCCTCGCTTCCAACACATCCGGCGATTCTAGTTCACCATCGAAGCAGCGGATGATCTCAGCCAGCGCTTGCCGTGTCTGTGTTTCCTCCCCCTGCTTCTGCAAGAGGCGGCACAGCGCCGTCGTCGCCCTCAGTTCCCATAACCGCGCCTTCTGTTGGCGGGCGCTTGTGATTGCTTGCTTAAAACACGATTCAGCAAGGTCAACGTCCTCAGTTAAGAGATAAAGCAGCCCCTTAACCCGCCATATCTCAGCCTCGAAATAGTGCTCCTGGCAGGCGTTCGCTTCACATTCTGCTTGCTCCAAGGCCTGCCACGCTTCGTCGATTCGGCCGCACTGCCGGTAGGCATCGGCCAGCACCAGCCAACGCGAACTAAGACCCAGTTTGCTGCCGATCGCAGCTTCCATCGCCATTCCCTGCTGCATCAACGAAAACGCACCAGATATTTTTTGCTGTGCGCTGTCGCCATTCTGAAAAGCGATGGAAACTGTAATTTGCCCCAAATAGAAAATACCGAGTGCCAGGATGTAAGCAAAGCCGCCTTCTTCGGCCAGTTCAATCGCCGCTTGCACATGCGTCTTTGCTGCCTGTAGATCGGTTACATACCAGCCATTATTGGGCGTACCGCCGGCCACGAGCTGCGAAAACGCCTTGGTGTAAGGATGGTCCAGTTCTGAGGTCCAGAGGAGAGCCTGCTGCAAACAACGGTTGGCCTCCGCCAGATGCCCCATGTGCATTTGTACGTGTCCCTGCCAGATCATGCTGGCAATGCCGGGATCCTGGCCGAAGCTGTATACTAATGGCCGGTGTCTCTCCGGATCGTAAAGGGCGCCGGCTTGTTGAAAATGCGCCAGCGCTGCCTCGTTCTTGCCCATGAAAAAGAGCGGTAATCCGGCCAGCAAATGGGCTTGCATTTGGTGTGCGCCGCTTACTTGTTCCTGATCGGCTACGCTGAGCATTTGCTGTGATACAGTGACCGCCCGCGCGAGGTCGCCCTTCACAGCATAGTAGGAGGTCAACCAGAAAAGACTGGTCACTGTTTCTGCGGATGCGCCGGTCTGACCGCATAGGTCATAGACGCGGTCATAGACCGCTTTGACCTCCGGGGATGCGTATCCTTTCGAGGTCAGCAGCGCTGCCCCGAGAGCCAATCCACAGTCGATTTGCTGCCGGAGGTTTTCCGGGGATTGTGGCAGTGTGGAAAGCAAGGTCAAGCTCTGACGGAAGTGTTCGACAGCGGCCGAGTTGGCCGAAAGACGTAGAGCGTATTGACCGGCCAGTTGGTGATAATTTACTGCTTTTTCTATCACCTGGGCAAACTCAAAATGGTAGGCGATTTCAGCAGCGACCGCCATGGGTTCACTGTTCGCAGCCGCATAAAGATCGACCAGTGCCTCTCCGGTCAATTGGTGCAGATAAGCTTGTTCGTTGACGTCGAGACGGCCGTAAATAAATTGTTGATAGAGATTATGGCGAAATGTGTAGCGGGAGATTGACTGGTTGCCCACCCGCTGCCGCCCAAGCGATCGGACCAGTCGATGGCGGCGATCCAGCACCGAGCTCAAGAAGTGAAGGACTTCACGAAGCGGTTGATTCAACACCTCTGCAGTCACTTCAGCTGTGAAAGTGTCACCCTGAATGCTGGCCACATTCAATAACCGGCCTGTTGGCGCCGGCAGCCGGCTGACCCGTTCGGCTAGGATCGCTTCTGTTCGTATGGGTAACTGGGACCAGGCAGCAGAGTCTCCTACTTGCCAACAGCCCTGCGCATCTCGTCGCAAGCCGCCCCGCTCCTGCAATGCAGCCACCAATTCCACTGTGAACAGCGCGTGTCCCCGCGTCTGCCTGAAAAGCAGTTCGCGAAAAGTTTCGTCCAAATTGTTCTGTTCACTATCTAACCACGCGTTTACAAAAGAACGGCCGTCGGCATGGTCCAGATTTACCTCTATCTTGCCTGCATCGTGGGTTAATTCATGCACAAATTGGGTTAGTGGGTGGCGATCTGCCCCATGTTGAGGGAATAGTAGCTCTTCCGGGCGATAAGCGCTTAACAGCAGAATGGGGTACCCCACCACCTGCCGCCGGAGATGATACAAGAGATCAATTGAGCCCTCGTCAACCCAATGAAGATCATCGAGCACCAACAGCAAGACACCATATTGGCTGAGCTTTTGTAAGAAATGACCCATTTGACGGAAGATCATTTCTTGGGTTGGGGAACGCTGTTTGGCCGCTGCTTTCGCATCCTGCGGCAGAAGGGTAGAGTCAACCAGCATGGCCATGCAATCTGGCGCGACTTCTTGCAGCAGTTTTAACGCTGTTTGCCGCAAATTCCAAAGCCGATTGACTTGCGCGCGCGTCAGGGTACCGTTGCGCCATAGTGGTTCGATTTCACCAATCGCCTGGGCCAGAATGCTGCGAAATGGCAGATAGGGGTTTCCTGGTCCGGAATGAGCCTGGCAGTTACCAAAGAGGGGAATCAGAGATGGGAAATTTTCTTGAGCTTGTCTGGCGAAAGCCTGCAATAGGCTGGTTTTTCCACTGCCCGCTTCACCGGTGATGAAGATAAACTGTCCTTGTCCGGCAACTGTCGCCAGTAGAAAATCATGTAATTGGTTTAATTCTGTCTCCCGGGCTACAAACGAATGCAAAACGGCCGATTGAGGTTCAGCCAGAAACGCAGGGGGTCGCTCTACCGGAGGCGCTTCTATTACCCGGTCATGAATCTGTTTATAAACCTGGCGCGTTGCCGGCTCAGGGGACACACCCAGCTCAGCGGCCAACTCTTGTTCGAACTGCTGGTAATGGGCCAACGCAGTAGCCCGCTGCCGGGTTTGGACCAGCAGACGCATCAATTGGCGTTGGCCTGGTTCATACCACGGCTCGATGCTCACTTGCTTCCAGGCATAGGATAGGGCTGTATCCGGCTGGTGATGGGCTTCGTAATAGGTAGTAAGCCGCTGGAGCGCACGCAGCTGCCTGCGCCGGTACTCTTCTCGCTTGAGTAAGGTCCATTCTTCAAAGGCGATGCTGTCGCCGATGGAGAATCCATCTAGGAAAGGACCGTTGACCAGGGCCATGGCCGCTTCCATTTGCGCCAGTCCCGGCTTACGATCATTAAGCAACTGCTCAAATTGGACTGCATCGATAAGGGCCTGGGCGCTAGGATTGAATTGGAGGGTCTGGCGGGTGATAAGCAGGTATTTGCCTTTTTTATCGCCAATTACCTGCCGTAAATTAGCCAGGGCGCGACGCAGATTCGCACGCGCTCCTTTTTCCGGCTGTCCGGGCCAGAGCAGTGCCGCCAACGTTTCTCGCCGCAACGGCCGTTCCGACTCCATCGCCAGATAAATTAATAAGGCACGTACTTTGTCCGACAGAAAGCCGGTGCTTGGCGCCTGGGCGGTTGTGATTTTCAGCGGCCCAAGGACGGAGATGACAAGCTGTGCCATGAAGTTACCCTCTATATACAGTGTACCTCAAAGTAGAGAAAAAATAGAGGTGTTTTTTTCATACAAAACTACTGGACGTTATCTTAACGGCATTTTGCTAGGCTGTGATGGACAGAAACCGTGTTCTTAAGTCAGGTAGAGATGCGAAGCAGCGCCTGGAGACGCGTCAGATTGTCAGGCACCGCACGTCAATAAGATGGAAACAGAGAAAGCTACCTATCGTTCGTTCCTTCTGCGGCTGTGGCAGGTGGAACAAAATGGAGATTGGATCTGGCGTTGTTCGCTGGAGGAAACGGGCACCGGTTGGCATCGAAAGTTTGTTGATTTGAACGCATTGTTTGGTTATTTAAGCGCTGAAACAGGTACGAAACCACCCGCTGAAAAGGAGAGTAAGCGATGAAGAAATTGTTTTGTTCCCTGGTTATTTTATTATTCTTGATGGTTTCCTGCGCTGGTGACGGCAGCGGTGGAAGCTCGGTGTCTGAAGCACCGGCTCAGGTGAATGTCGTTACCGAAGAAGCGCCGGCTGAACCGGCTGCTTTGCCAACAACCATGCCTGCACCCACCAATACAGCGGAGCCAACACCGGCCCAGGCGTTGATTACCTCAACTGAGGGAATGGTAGGTATCTGGATGGGTACAATCGCCGGTGAAAGTGGATACATCATGTACACTGCAGACGGCCGATACCTGGTCGCTCTGTCGCAGGATGCGCTTGCTACTGCACCGCGTGTGACCGGCGAGTATTGGTTTGAAGATGGCCGGATTCATCTCCGTGACTTGGAAAATGTTGGACACTGGGCTGAGTGTGCTCCGGAAGACGTGGGTATCTATGACGTTGTCGACCTGGGTGAAGGCCAGATCCAGTTCCAGGTGGTTGAGGATAATTGCAGCGATTCTGGCTTTTCCCGCGTTTACCTCTTTACAAATCTGATACAGAAATGGGTTGCCGAAGCGGTTGATGCCGGCGCGCCGGCATCAGCTTCTGAGAATTTACCTGAATTAGCAGCGGCACTGCAATCGATTATCGACAACTGGGTCAGCGACAGTGACGTACCCGGCGTCATTCTGCTGGTCGATGCGCCGGATATGAATTTCACATGGCAGGGCGCGGCGGGGATGGCTGTTCCGGAGGAAGAAGCCTTGCTGCCTGGCGATCAATTCATCATCTCCAGTATGACCAAGATGATAACGGCCGCGACTATTTTGAAGCTGGCCGAGCAGGGTGACCTGGCGTTGGATGATTCCATCAGCCTGTATCTACCGGCAGAGGTGGTTTCACAGCTGCTTGTATTGGACGGGCATTCTTACGGTGAAGCGATTACAGTGCGCCAACTTCTAACCCATACGAGCGGTTTGGGAGATTTTTCGAATGGGGAAGATGCCGACGGCAACGGGTTACCTGATTTTAAGGATCTCGTGCTGGGTGAACCGGACACCATCTGGAATGAAACGATGGTGCTTGACTGGGCTATAGCCAATGCGCCGCCCGTCGCCCAACCGGGAGAAACCTTTAATTACAGCGACACCAACTACCAGCTGCTGGGTATGATCATCGAAACAGTCTCAGGGTTGGCGCTTCAAGATGCCTATCGTCAGTTCATCTTTGAGCCTTTGGGGATGGAACATACCTATTTTGAGTTTCGTGAACCGGTTATTCCTGGTCCTAACGGCCGAAACGTCAGTAACGCTTATTACAATGGCAACTTGTGGAATGAGCTCGACAGTCATTCCTATGAATGGGGTTCGGGCGGGCTCGTATCAACAGCCGCGGATATGAATACTTTTCTCAGGGCTTGGGTTAACGACGATCTTTTCGATGATCCGGCCAGTAAAAAAGCGATGATGGCCTGGGTCGAAACGACTAGTGCCGGGGCTTATTATGGATTAGGCATCTATCGCTTGGTGCCTGACGAGTTTGATATTCCCGGCCTGGGCGAAGCGCTGGGCCATGACGGCCTTTTTAACAGCCTGGCCTATTATTGGCCGGAGCAAAATGTGACCATCGTGGGCACCCTGAATTCAAATGAACCGTATTTAGGTTTCATAGGCTTGCTGATTGACGTCATGTATGCCGTACAGGAGTTTGCCGGAGAATAATCTCGATGCCAATGTAATGGTGATCCATTCACTCAACAGAATTGTCTGACCGGATCCCGCCGGCGCAGAGATCAGGGTTAGGCGGGATCCAAATTCAACGGTTGTAAAAACTGTCTGATCAATCGTGGCCGCCGGAGATGATAAAGTTGTCGTGGGAGGGCGGATTAACCTGACCTTGTAAACGGCCGTGCTGCTTTTCCAGTTTGGGGGGTATTAATGCTTGCCATCAGACTTCCTTTCTGCTAGCCTGTTGTTAGGTGTTCAGTCCAACAAAATTCCTTACATAAGCCGAGAGGTAAAAGATAGCCATGATAAGAAGAAATGGGAGCCACACTGTCCATTCGTCTTTGTGGAATGATGCATTCCTGGATAAGAAACGCCTCATCGGTGATCCGCTGGCCGATGAAGTCGTACGTAAAATACATGAGCGTCATGATCTGGCTCGGATCAACGAAATGATGGCTAGCCTGGTCAAGAACGACGAAATTGTTCGTGCAGAGATGCCCCGCGAAGTTCATGACTATCTGGATAATACAGACCATTGGCCGGATTGGGCGGATGAGAAGTTGATCAAACAAGGTGAGGTCTTTTTTGACCTTCATTGGCCCTTAGCTATAACCCTTCTATTTTGTGCATCCCTCCCACGTGCTTATGGTGCCCATCGCGGGGCGCAGGTCCTTTTCTTGACACAGCGCATGACCAAACATTTTCACCGGCGTATCTACGAAACTGCGCAGTTCCTCCTGGACGTGATGGCCCCCGGTGGTCTTGGACCCGACGGGCGTGGTTTACGTTCAGCCCAAAAAGTGAGGTTAATACATGCGACGACACGTCGCCTGATAGAACATGATCCAAAATGGGCTGCTCGCTGGCGTTCAGAATGGGGTGTTCCGGTCAACCAGGAAGACTTGGCCGGAACGTTAATGACGTTCTCCTGGCAAATTCTTGACGGTTTAAGACGCTTTAACATTCAGGCTGTTCCTGAACACGAGGAGGCTTACCTGCATTCCTGGAAAGTGGTCGGACATATTCTTGGGATAGACGAGGATTTGCTGCCGGCGGACGTTGCTGACTCGTATACCTTAGTAAATACAATCTCCCGCAGGCAAATGGGCAAGAGTGAAGCCGGTATAGAATTGACCAAGGTCCTGCTGGGGTTTCTGGAACAGCAGATTCCCGGTACCCTGCTTGATGATTTTCCAGCGACCATCATCCGCCATAGTATTGATCCTGAAATCGCTGATATGTTGGAGGTTCCCGTATCCAATTGGACAGATGTTTTGCTTAATAGCGAAATAGCCCTTTATCGTATGTTAGGAAAAATGCATTTAGGACAGGATCAATCGAGCAAAATCCTTGATATCTTTAGTTATGCAGTGATTCAGGGACTTGTTGATGTGGAACGCGGCGGAGAAAGAGGAATGTTCAGCATACCGAGCGGCTTGAGATCGCCGCTGAATTTGGACAAACCGGAAATTGAACCAACAGGAACTGTAAAGATGGCAAATAACAGGAAAACAAAAATAGCGATTCTAGGGGGTGGTGTGTCCGCAATGACGACCGCTTTCGAGATCACGAGCGCTCCTAATTGGCAGGACAATTACGAGGTGACTGTTTACCAGATGGGCTGGCGGCTTGGCGGAAAAGGTGCCAGCGGTCGGAACGCGGCGATTGCTAACCGCGTCGAAGAACATGGATTCCATTTTTGGTGGGGTTTTTACGATAACGCCTTCAACCTCATGCAGCGCTGCCATGAAGAACTCGGCCGTTCAATGGGTGAACCATTGGCGACCTGGGACGAAGCCTTTAAGCCCTTTGATGTATCCGTTGCCCATTATAAATTTGGCGGCCAGTGGCATTCTTACCCAATGGTGTTTCCGCGGAATGACCTGACGCCGGGGCAGGATCTGGATCGGCCGTATCCCACCCCTGCCGAATATTTGTGTTTACTACTTGAGCAGTTGTATCAGGACGTACGAAATTCGAAACTTGGCGCCATGGAGATTGAACTACCTGGTTCAGTAAAAGCAGTAACGCGGCTTCCCTGGTGGAAGAAGCTGATCAAAGAGGTAGAAAAAGACCTGGGCGTTGTGGCCAACAATGCCGGTGCCGTCCTGCTGGGGATCGCGTCTAGGCTGGCCTGCCAGTCATTCGGAAAAAGATTTGGCCTCAGTAGCAGTGTGCGGTATGAGATTGTTGATGCTTTACTCGCGGCTCTCATAATGGGATTGTGGCAAAGCGTCCGTGATGACGTAGAGAAAGAAACTGATTTTGAGACCTATATTGCCTGGTGTTCGGCCGATTACGCTGTGGCCATTGTTCGCGGCTTGATCAAAGATGACATTGTGGAACAGGGTTATGATGTGATCAACCACCTCGATTTTCGCGAGTGGCTGCGGCTTCATGGGGCAAGCGAGGTCACCTTGAAATCGTCCACGGTTCGCAATGTTTACGACATGGTTTTCGCCTATGAAGATGCCCGTACGCCGAATATCGAGGCAGGCACTATCCTACGTATTCTCTTACGCAGCCTTTTCACTTATAAAGGCGCTTACCTCTGGCGCATGGAAGCAGGTATGGGGGACACGATTTTCGGGCCAATTTACCAGGTGCTGAAAAATCGAGGGGTCGAGTTCAAATTCTTCCATCGTGTTGATAAACTAAAACTCGCTCCAGATGGCTCCCATGTGCAGGCAATTGAGATAGGTCGACAGGTGTCGATTAAAGATGGTAAGCCTTATGAACCGCTCACTCCAGTCAAACAATTACCCTGTTGGCCAAATGAACCTTTATACAATCAGATCGTAGAAGGCGATGCGCTCAAGGAGAGAATAGAAGTCGCCGGGCAGAGTGTACCCAAATTCAATCTTGAGTCATTTTGGACACCGTGGGAGGATGCTGAAAAGATTACCCTTGAGTATGGGAAGGATTTCGACCTGGTCATACTGGGCGCCTCCCTGGGATCGATTCCTTATTTATGCAGCGATATGCTGCAAGCCGAAGGCCGAAAATGGGATAAATGGCGTAACATGGTCGCCCATGTCAAAACTGTCCAAACCCAAGCTTTCCAGCTGTGGTTAAAGCCGGATACCGCTGGAATGGGTTGGTCCCTCTGGCGACTTGGTATGATGGGCTCAGACGGATATGACATCGGCGATGATTTGGTTGATTCCTGGGCTGATCTGAGTCACTTGATTATTCGCGAGTCCTGGCCTGAAGATCAAAATGTCAACCACATTGGCTACCTGGTAAGCGTCCTGACGGCGGCTGGGGAATTACCGGATCCGTCAGATCATGATTTCCCCTGGCAGCAGTTTGAACGAGTGAAAATGAACAGCCTCCAGTTTCTCAATGGATATGTACGGCCGTTATGGCCTAAAGCGGCCGGCAGCCCGGATCATCCCGATGGATTGAACTGGGATCTCCTGGTTGACTTGCAGGAGCGCGAAGGCGAGGGACGCTTTGACGGACAGTTTTGGCGGGCTAATATTGACCCGTCAGAACACTACGTCATATCAGTTGCCGGAAGCAGCCAGCATCGTTTAAAGACAGATGAAACAGGCTGTCATAACTTCTACATCACAGGCGACTGGATCAAGAATGGGGCCAATGCCGGCTTTGTAGATTCGGCCGTGGCTTCCGGGATGCAGACAGCACAGGTGTTGACGAAACGGTTACTGGGACAACCAACGCCTAAACAAATCTATGGATGGCCGGACGCCGTCTAACTAAATCGGGGTCTTCCCTAGCCTGACTCTTGGCTGGCCAGGACTTGTGCCATGTCACCCGACGCCCCTAGCAGCTCGAAACCTTCGGCGGCTAGCTGGAGGTGTGTTTGCTGCTGTGGGTTCCCGTGAGCTAGATGACGGCCGAGTTCATAGTGGGCCCTGGCCAACTCATAAGGCATGTTTAAGCGCCCGGCATAATCAATAGATTTTTGCCAGGCTTTGAATGCTTTGTCCCTTTTTTCTTCGAGCCAATAAAGTTTACCCTGATAAAGCGAAATTGCCGGTTTGCCTATGGGGAAAATCCTGCTGAAACCTTGGATTATCTTGCAGCTCTGGCGGGCACCCGTCTGGATTTCGACAAGCAAAGACGAATCAAAGGCGCTGTATTCTTCTGGGTTCTTCAAGATTGATTCCCAGGCTAGAAGATAGAAATCAGCAATATCGGCAATTGCGCTGAGAGTGGCAAAACCGGGTGACGCGGCAGCTACAGAAATATCTACTTTATTTATTGCGTCTAATGCCTCTTGCGCTTGGCTTAGATGCCAGTAAACCAAGGCCATTGAGCCTGAGATGTGGGCGACTTCTAACGCATTGGCAGGTTGCGCATGTTCGAGATTGCGGACGGCTTCATCATAGCGACCCAAACGAATCAAGGATCTGGCCGACATCCACAAACCCCATGCCTGGTGCTGTATGTTCTCATTCCTCCGGGCTGCTTGGTAGAGCTCCTGCCCAAGATTAAGACAATCAATGAACCGAGCAGTATAGTAGTATGTATATAGTTGGACATTGACGGAATCGCCCCAGCCGCGCAGGTCGTTAATCGAGGTATAGTTAGCAATAGCCTGATCGGCTGCCGCTTCCGCGCGTTTCCAGTGAGCCATACCGCTGTGGTAGACGGCGATCCGGATCATTACATTGCCAAAAATAGAGGGATCGTTGAGTTTTTCCGCAGCGTTCATCGCCATACTGGCATATAGTTCAGACAATCTGTCACCGGGTAAGAGGGAGGCAATGACGGACAGTGTAGCATAACCTTCCGCTAACGGACGAGACAGACCAACTAATTCAGCAAGATTCAAAGCCTTAACGTTTGCATGGAGAAACGGGATTGTTTCATTAGATACGTAGTGGGTGAAACCAATGCCCTGGTACGCATGGGCGGCCTCGAGCAAGATATCCGCACCTTTCTGCTGGTCTAGATATCTGGAAGGCCAAAGACGATGCAGGGATTGCATGGTCAATTGGCCCAGAAATGCCGCGGCCAACCTGATGTTTGAAGCGGGTATCGGCTGATCGAGGAGCTTTGCTGCTTCTTCGTAGAAGGTCTGCGCAGTTAATATTTCACCCAGTCCCAGATAGCCATCAGCGATTTGTCTTGTCCACGTTGCTTGTCTGAGGGCAGGAACCTTCAGTCCTGACGTGGATGCCACTTCTTTTATTTCGGTAAAGAAGTCAATGGCTTCCTTATTGGCATTGTCCCGGAGAGCTTGACGCCCCGCCTTTTCCAAATAATCAATTGCTCTAGCTGGCTCTTCGGCTCTTCGCCAGTGGTAGGCTAATAAGGGGTAAAATGGGCTGAGGTCTTCCGTGTAGCGCCTTTCATACCATTCGGCGGCGCTGCGATGCAGCCATTGACGCTGGGAAAAAGTCATCAAATTGTAGACAACTTCTTGCGTGATTATTTGTTTAAAAATATAGGCCAGGTCCGGTTCCAGGGCTTCCAGGTTGATGATATCCAGCCGCTCTAAATTTTGCAGATGGTTGGGCAAGGCCGGTATGATGGACTGTTCCGGGTAAATGCTGTTCAAAACGTGAAAAGCAAAAAGTCGGCCGATGACACTGGCAACTTTCAAGGTCAATTGTTCCGACACGTCGAGTTGATCGATGCGGCTTGTTATGACACCTTGAATTGTGGCGGGGAAATCGATATCTTGAAGGGTTGCACTCGCATCTGCCAGTCTTGCCTGGTCGCCTTCTATGAGCAGGTAGCCGGTATCACGTAAGGCATAAGCTATTTCTTCGCTGTAGAAGGGGTGGCCTTCCCCTTGATTAAGAACAAGATCGGCTATTGGTTGCGGAAGGTTGTGTACGCCAAGACGGCTCTCTATAAGGAAAAGGATCTCTTCAGAGGATAAACTGGATAAATTAATTCGTTCGGCATCCTGATCGGCCAAGAGTTTATCTGCTTCTTTCGTTTGAATACCCTCTTCAACCATTGGGCGTGTTACGATGAGTAAAAGCACCGGTGAAAGCAACTGGTGAACTTGCGCTGCCAGAGCCCAAGAGGCGGAGTCCAACCAGTGAGCGTCTTCCAAGATTAGAATCAGCCCGCCTGATTGCTCTAGAGTGGTGGCTAATAGATTTACGAGAAGATTGCGCGTGCTGTTAGCCCTTGCCTCACCGGCCATTTTCTCGGTTAACTCATTATCTGGAAAATTAGCCGGCAAGACGGCGTTAAGAAGGGGCGCAAGCTGCCTTATCTCTGGATCATCCGGCAACTTGGTTATCATCTTGTCCTGGTAGCGAGCCTGATCGGTTGCTTCACCAATATCGAAAATCGTTTGAAAAATTGGCCGCCAGGCATAATAAGGTGTTCCCTGATCGATGGAGTCTCCCGCACCAAGGAGAATTGGTAAACTGGTGTTGCGGGCTTGTTCCAGAAAAGCCATCGTCAGGTTCGATTTGCCAATGCCGGGATCCCCTTCAATGATTATGAAGGTACTCTTTCCCTCTTGCAGCGAGGCCAAACTTGCTGCGAGAGTGGCTTGCTCCTTAGAACGGCCGACGATAGGAGTCGATAATAAGGTTATTTGTTCTGATTGGGGTTCCCGATCAAGCTTTCCTGTGAGTAGGAACAGCTGCCGTGGTTTAGCTAACCCTTTCAATAGAACCATACCTAATTCATCGAAATTATACCGGCTGCTGGCGGCGTCAACCATCTGGGAGGAGACTACAATCTGTCCTGGCTTGGCGTAGGACATCAACCGGGCGCCGATATTAGCCTCGCTACCCAATACGTTATATGTTTGGCGTGTAGATCCCCCAAAAGCGCCTGCGTAAAGCGTTCCCAAGGTAATGCCTATTTTTAGCTCTTTAACAAACATCAAATCCGGCGGTAATTCTTGGAGATCAATGGCCGCTTCCAAGGCGCGGACTGGATCATCTTCGTGAGCCCGGATCGTTCCGAATGTGGCCAGAAGATAACTGCCTTTGTCTCCGACGCTCAATTGTAAAAGGAAACCTTCATACCGGGATAGGACTAATTGAACGGATGAAATAAAGCGATCGAGCAATCCGCGGACATTATCGTCATGGTCATAGTCAAACCCACTAAAGCTGAGATAAAGAACGACGACGGATGGCCGTAACTCGGCCAGAAAGGCTCCCTGTGCCATGTTCAACCGCTCGTAGACCGGCAAACACAACCATTCGCTGGTAACGTCATTCGTCAGATCAGGAATCTCAACCCAGGGTGACTCAGGTACACTTTTGGTTAAATCTTTGACTACGGCATAACGTTGGCCGTTGCCGTGAGACCGCCATTGCTCAACCTCCAGATATGAGCCCAACTGAATAACAATCTCTTCCCCGACAATCACTTCATCCTGGCTAATGAGACTTTCACTTTCGGCGATACGATTCAGCAGACCTCCTGCCAGGACATCGATCCGCTGCAATTCTGGACGGCCAATTTCGAAACGCCGGATAGTACCAGCACCAACAGCTACTTTGATGTGCAGCGAGGTGACCGTATCACTGGGCAAGCGGATTGAGCGGAACTGGTCGATCGTTTTTTGCATGGCAAAAGCACAGGCAACAGCACGAAGGGCTGCAGCCCGGCTGCTGTCTGGTTGGCCTATAGGTTGATCATCAAACCAGCATGTGATCGCATCGCCGTTGAAGGTAACGACGCTGCCCATTTGATTATGCACGCATTCGATGAGTGCCCCGAAAACGCGATTGAGCCATCCCGCCATTTCCTCTGCGCCACGTTGCGGTCCATATTCACGGGCCATGGCCGACGTCAAAATTGTAAAGCCGGAGATATCTGCAAATAAAGCAGATCCTTGGGTGCGATCCGGCAGGTCTTCACCCCGGATCAAGGCAATTCGACGGTCGATTGGTATAAAAGCGCTGAAGGATTTCATAGATATTGTGACCGCGAGTTTGTATTAGGTGGTGTATTGATGATTAAGAATTGAGTCGTAATGTCTTGATAATTTGATTCGTGGAAGTCATTGTACGCATAGTGCCTTCTAATGGCAATATAAAAAAGTAGGGTAACAGCCTATCGTATAAGTGGTTTGACAGACGTGCTATGATGGTTACTACAGTTGAGGGGATGAGCGCGAATTAGACTTTGGAATGATGTTTCTATGGATAACAGCCATGAAATTCTTCATTTCTAATAGCGTGGATTCATTTGCTTTCTTGGGCTCGTTACGTTCCACTAGTGTGAATGAACCATTAACTAAGCCAGTGGTTTTCGAAGAAAAAATTGGAGGTAACAATGTCGGGTCCTTTAGTCATTGTTGGTGCGCCAAGTAGTGCCGGTGCTTATGCGCCTGGTCAGGAAAAGGCACCACAAGCGTTACGTGCTGCCGGCCTGCTTGATCGCTGCGCTGAACGCGGTATCGCTGTAGAAGATTGGGGAGATGTTCCAGGATTTCGCTGGCGCGTAGATCGTGTGAATCCTCGCGCAATGAATGCAAATACAGCTGCCCAGGTCGCCAAGGCTGTCGCTAAGCGGGTTGCCTCAGCGTTGAGCGAAGAAAAGGCGGTGCTTGTTCTGGGAGGTGATTGTACGGTAGAACTCGGCACAGTCGCGGGTGCAATAAGGGGATCCCACAGCGTCGGACTTGTCTATATTGATCTAGATACGGATCTGAACACGCCCGAAAGTACTGAAGATGGTGCGCTTGATTGGATGGGCGTAGCCCACTTGCTGGACATTCCCAATACAGTACCAGTACTAGCAGAGATCGGTACACGCAAGCCGCTACTCGAGTCAGACCAGATTCTTTTCTTTGCCAATAACAACAGCAAGCCTTTTGAACGAGAAATCATAGCCAAGCGCGGCCTGGCAGAGGTTAAATTAGAAGCCGTTGTTGCAGATCCAGAGAGTGCTGCAGTCGCGATTAAGGATGGTTGGGCACGGCGCTTTGAGCGCTTACTTATCCATTTGGATGTCGATGTGCTGGACTATCTGGATTTCCCTTTAGCAGAGAACACGCGTCGCAATGTAGGTTTGCGCTTTGACCAACTCATAGCAGCATTAAGCCCGTTGCTGAGTGCACCCAATTGGACAGCGCTGACGATTTCCGAGTTGAATCCCGATCATGGAGAAATTGATGGTTCTACCCTGCGAATATTTATCGACGCTTTGGCAGATGCCTTGGCGGCCGTGCCGCGTCTTCAAGCAGGAGTGAGATAAATGCGTCTATAATTTCTAGCCGGCAATTTGTCATGGCAAGAGATTTCTTTTTAATGCTGTTACTTCCTCGCCTACCGTTGTAGGGGTGAGGCAGCGATAATAAGGAGAAACCAAAATGATAATCGTGGTGGTTGGCGCAACAGGTGTCATTGGAAGGAATGTTATTCCGCGCCTGGTTGAGCGCGGGCATCTTGTTAGAGCTGTTGTTCGCGATTCTAAACAAATGCCGTTCTTGGAATTCGCGGGCGTGGAGCCGTTAGTAGGAGATATCTTCGATAAAAGTAGTCTTGATCGCGCAGCGCGCGGTTGTGAGGCAGCCCTTCACCTGGCTACGGCTATTCCAAAATCTAGAGATGGGGATTGGAGTCTAAACGATCGCATCCGGCGAGAAGGAACGCGGAATTTTTTGGCCGCGGCGGCAGACAACGGGGTGAAACGATACATACAACAGAGTATCACACTGATTTATGGTGACAGAGGGCAGACGATTGTGGACGAAGAGGCGCTGCCTCAGCCAACGTCAGTGAGCCAATCTGCCGCGGATATGGAGGATTTAGTGAGCGCCTCGGCACTTGACTGGTCTATTTTACGCGGTGGGCTCTTATATGGGCCTGGCACCGGTCGAGAGGATGCTTGGCGATCTGCTGCGCATAGAAACGATTTAAAGTTACCCGGCGATGGCAGTAATCTATTATCGCTGATTCATGTTGTGGATATGGCTCGCGCAATTGTTGCCGCGACCGAAACCGCACCGCCAGGAAGCGTCTATAATATCGTTGATGATGAGCCAGTTAATTATAAACACCTCTTTACCTACATTACTTCCCAACTTCGTTCGGCCGAGCCGGCTGTAGGTGGCCCGGATTTCCTCCCCTCCTTGGGATGCATGAATGCCAGGGTTAAGAAGGAACTACCATGGCAGCCTTCATATCCGAGCTACCGGTCTAGATTAGCATGATCCTTCTGGTGAGTTAAATTAATGCGGTCAAAAAACTGGACCGTGTCATCCTCTATTTAATGGAATTCTACAAGTAAGCGTAAATAGAAGACCTTTTTATAGAACACGCGGTTAATAACCGGAAGGAACCTTAGCAGGTGATAATCTTGTCTATCACCCGACCCTTGTGGCCGATGTTTCCCAAGATATGGCGCTATTTACCTGGCAGACTTTTGGCCCAATTGCATCTGTCACGGTGGTCAATGATGCGAACCAGGCATTGACAGTTGCAATAATTCAAACGATGGCTTGTCGTCCGGCATCATAACCAACGACTTTAAACGCACGCTTTATAGGGCGTTTCCACACCCCCACAATCGATTTGATCCGGCGTTTGCGAAATAAAGTGGTACCTTACAACCGTATAAACCTGGATCTGGCGGGTATTAATGAGAACGCCGCACGGGATGACCATCCTCGAATCTATGCGGCCTGTTGCTTGAAAGACCCCAGACAAGCGAAATTTGAAACCGAAAGGTATTTGGATACGGCCTTGAAAACCATCCTATTAGAGATGCGATATAATTGATAATTAAAAACATAGCATACCTTCGAAAATCGCTATAACTTAAATAATTCTATTTTATTGGAGATATTCATGGTTTTTAGGTGGTTATTATATCTTTTTGCGTTGGCCATGTTCGGCTGGCTTACTGTAAGCTGTGGTTCGGATTCGCCTGATCGTCAAGATCAGGTAGCGGAGTTGGGTTCAGAAGTGATGCCTTTTGACCTAGATCGCACAACGCACATTTTTGAAAAACTTGATAAAGGAGGTTTGCAGCAGGTTGTTTCCAATGACGGGGACAGCGAACAGATCGCCCTTATCCGAGCGCATCTCGCTGATGAAGCCGAGCGTTTCAGTCAAGGTGATTTTCTTGATCCAATGAAAATTCACGGCGAGAATATGGCCGGGCTGGATGCGCTGATGGAAGGTGCAGACAGGTTGGCGGTCGTCTACAGCGATGTGCAAAGCGGGGGGCAAATACTTTATACGGCCGAAGATGATGACTTGATCATGGCTCTGCACGCTTGGTTTGACCAGCAGCTGGTCGATCATGGTGAACATGCCCAAGCCGTGCGGCCTGACACGGCCGAAGCTGTAACCGGCGATCCTCAATCAGGAATGGGTATGGGCATGATGGGCAACAACAGCATGCATACGGCCCACCACGCGGCTATCCCTGAGGCATATGCCGGATTGAGCAATCCGGTTGTGGCTGGTAAAGATTCGCTTGAACGTGGCGCTGAAATCTATAACTCCACTTGTGCTATTTGCCATGGAGACGGTGGCATGGGTGATGGTCCTGGTTCAGCAAATCTTGATCCCGCAGTTTCGCCCATTGCCCATACAAGTCAAATGCTCAGTGATGCTTATCTTTTCTGGCGCATCAGTGAAGGTGGCCAGGGTGATCCGTTTCGGTCGGCAATGCCTAGTTGGAAAGGGACCCTAGATGAGCAAGCGCGCTGGGATGTGATCAATTACGTGCAAGCGCTTGGTCGAGGAACCATGCAGCCGCAGCGAATCATGGGCGGCACTGCGTATGATCCCGCTGTTGAGCAGCAGAATCGCAAAGAGATGTTGGCAAAAGCGCTGCAGTCCGGTTTAATAAATCAAGGTGAAGCAAATATCTTTGAAGAAGTTCACACAGCCCTGGATTCATTGATGGTCGAAACTGGTTTGCGGATGCAGGGAAATAATCTGCCCGCCCTACTTGCCATCCTGGTTGATAGAGCTGAAATATCGCAAAAGCAAGCGGATACGTTTACCGCGGTCCATGATGGATTGATGGCAGCCGGTTTGATGCATTGACGTGGCACCCGAAACCCATGATGGTTAATGCAGAGTTTGAGCTGTATTGACTGCGGCAAGAGAGCGAAATGAATTTAACGCGCAAGGAAAGAATTCGCCGCGCCATCAGCCATGAACCGGTCGACCACATTCCCACCCAGATTAACTACACGGCCGATATGGGCCGCAAGATGGCCGCTTACTTTGATGTCCAGGTGAGTGATCTGCCTGATTTCTTAGGCAATCACATGATCCGCGTCGACTTGAGTTACCCACATAACTTAAGCGATGATGGCCGGGTGGAATTCGATTGGTGGGGCGTGGGCTTTGACACCAAGGAAGAAGGTTATTTCGCCGCTGTTAGTCCCCTGAAAGAGGATAAAGACCTGGACAAATTCTCTTGGCCCGATGCGCATGATCCGCAGTTGTTGGCTGAGGCAGAAAAGACGATCAAGACTTATGGGGATGATTACTTTATCACGCCTAACTTTGGATTCGTGCTCTTTGAGCGAGCCTGGACTTTGCGCGGTTTTGAAGAGTCCTTCATGGATATGGCTGTAGACCCGGAATTTACAAATGCCCTTCTCGACCGCATCACTGAAATCCAATTGAAATTAATTCACCGCTATCTCGACTTAGGTATTGACGGCGCTTACTTCGGCGATGATTATGGCGCTCAAAAGAACCTGTTATTTTCACCACGCATGTGGCGAAAATATATCAAACCACGTCTGGCCACCCTGTTCGCCCCATTTCGGGAGCGTGGCTTGCCGGTGATTATGCACTCGGACGGCCAAATACAGAAGATCCTTCCCGATCTTGTGGAAATCGGTTTGACTGTCCTAAACCCGGTGCAGCCCGAGGTGGTGGACCATGATTGGTTGTACGAGAACTTTGGGCGGGACCTCGCTTTTTATGGCGGCATCTCAACACAGACTATCTTACCTTATGGTTCGCCGGATGAGGTGCAGGAGGCGATTTCCTCCTGCATAAACAAACTATCTCCATCGAGGACGGGCCTGCTTATTGCTCCCTCTCATCGTATGATGACCGATATTCCGATGGCCAATGTGTCGGCTATGTTGCAAGCATTCAAGTTCTTATAAATTTCTGGTAATATTCTCGGGGGAATTTGCCGTGAATAAAGAAGAACGGAAGGCGATGCTTGCGAGTGCGTTTGAGAAGGCTTATGGTGTGAAGCCTGTGTTCTGGTCACGCGCCGCGGGCCGCGTTGATTTGATGGGCAGCCATACCGACTACAACATGGGTTATGTCATGACCATGACGACGGACATGGATACCTGGATCGCCGCCCGCCCACGCACAGACCGGCGGGTATGCGTGCGTTCATTGAATGTAGGCGGGGAAAGCCTGTTTAGTCTTGACAACATAGACCACGATGCGGACACTCCCTGGAGCAACTATATTCGCGGAATGGCTGATGCGCTGCAAGAAGCGGGCTACGTCCTGCAAGGCTTTGACGGCCTGGTCCACAGCACGGTGCCATTTGGCAGCGGGCTCAGTTCGTCGGCTGCTTTAGAAATGGCGGTTGGGATCTCGTTTCAGCAGGTAAGTGGGATTGAGCTCGAGGCCGTGGAAATGGCCTTGTTAGGTCAGAAGGCGGAAAATGACTTTGTCGGCGTGAATACGGGAATACTTGACCAATATAGTTCAGCGCTGGGACGGGAGAACTGCGCCTTGCAGCTCGATTGCCGGAATTTAACCAGTGTGAGCGTTCCCATTGCTGAGGGGCTTCAAGTGGTCGTCTGTGATACGCGCGCTAAAAGGCATTTGGTGGGCTCTGAATATGACGATCGCCGCGCGCAATGTGAGGAAGGGGTTTTGATTTTGCAAAAGCGAACCCCCGGGATCAAGGCTCTGCGTGATCTGAGCATTGAGCAGTTTGCATCTTTTGAATCAGAAATGCCTCCCCTGGTCGCCAAACGCTGCCGGTTCATCATCGAAGAGAACCAACGTGTTTTGGACTTGGCGCCCGTTCTATCATCAGGGGATGCAGATGCTTTGCATGAACTGTTCCTCGCCTCCTACCTGGGTGCCCGTGACCTGTTTGAAATCGGCGCACCGGCCATGGAAGCGATGGAGCGTGCCATGCTGGAGAGCCCTGTTGTTGTGGCCGCCCGGCAGGCAGGAGCCGGGTTCGGTGGCTGCATGGTGGCGATTGTTGAAGAGGATAACGTCTCCCAGTTTCGCGAACAGGTTCAGCAGACCTATTTACGAGCGACGGGAAGAGAGCCGCGAACATTCCCCTTAACGGCCTCGCCGGGTGCGGGGCCGCTACTCTTTTGAGCCGGGATAATGGTGGTTACGCCTAAGAATTTAATCGGTTATTATTAAGGAAGTTTAGTTAAAGAGGAAATTTCACGATGGATAGCGCTTTTGAAGATTTATATGAGTGCATCATAGAAGGAGATATGGGATCTGCTCCGGAACTGGTACAGGAAGCCCTGGATAAGAATATCGCTCCTGCCGCCGTGCTTAACGAATGCATGATCCCAGCCATGACCGAAGTCGGCCGTCTTTTCGAAGAAGGTGACTACTTTGTCCCTGAAATGCTCATCTCCGCCCGGGCGATGCAAGCGGGCCTGGGTGTCTTGAAACCGCACCTGGTTGAGTCCGGTGTTGAACCAATTGGTAAAGTCGTCATCGGCACCGTTCAAGGGGATATGCACGATATTGGTAAGAACCTCGTGGCCATGATGATGGAAGGCGCGGGATTCGAGATCATTGATCTCGGCGTTGACGTCAGCCCAGATGCTTTCATCGAAGCTATCCAGGCCAATGACGCCGGTGTGATAGCCATGTCCGCTCTATTGACGACGACCATGCCTAAAATGAAAGTCACCATCGATGCCATAAACGAAGCGGGCATTCGCGATAACGTCCGAATCATGATTGGTGGCGCGCCGGTTACGGCCGATTATGCGGAACAGGTAGGCGCCGATGGCTACGCGCCGGACGCCAGCCAGGCGGCTTCTAAGGTTAAAACGTTTGTCGATTAGGGATTCTTTTAGAACGACTCAGCAAAAAATATTGGATTACTTGCCATGCAAACCACTCTACGAGGAAAAAATTCAACAGTCATTATCGATACTGATCGCCCTATGACCATCATCGGCGAGAGCATCAACCCGACAAGAAGAAAGAAGTTGACCAATGCTTTCAAGGAACGCCAATATGATTATGTTCTTGAACTCGCTGAAAGCCAGATTCAATATGGGGCGGATGTGTTGGATATCAATGTGGGTGTTCCCAGCATTGATGAACCGCTCGTAATGGGTGAGGTGGTGACAGCTATTTCCGAGGTTTACGATGTTCCCCTCTGTATCGATTCGCCCAATCCGCAGACATTGGCCGCCGGTCTAGCCGCCGCTCCGGGGCGTTCCCTGGTCAACTCTGTAAATGGTGAAGAAGAGGTCCTATCGAATATCCTTCCTGTTGTTAAGGAGTTCGGTGTGCCCGTGATTGGCCTGGTAATTGATGACGATGGCATTTCCATGGACCCGCAAAAGAGATTGGCTGTTGCCGCCAAGATCATCGAACGCGCGGCACAAATGGGAATTCCCATTGAGGATCTTGTCATTGATCCGTTGGCCATGGCTGTTAGCGCCGATCATACATCCGGCCTGGTAACCTTAAAGACCATTGAGCTCATTCGCGGAGAATTTGGCGTGAATATAACTCTCGGCGCGAGCAATGTCAGCTTTGGCCTGCCGGAGCGGGAAATTCTTAACCAGGCATTTTTAGCCCTGGTCGCCCAAAAGGGGGCCAGTGCGGTCATTACCAATCCGGTCAAGCTCACCAGCACCATTCGCGCGATCGATCTGCTGCTTGGGCGAGACGAATATTCGGGACGCTACATCAAGAATTACCGCGCCCTGCGTAAGTTGGCCGGTTAGAGTTTCCCGGCTTTTGTATTGGATTTCAAATCCGAGGCTGTTGAATCATGTTGCGATTCTTACAAAATTACCCCCATTTTCTTGAGGTGGTATTTGACCTTTTCGAACGGGTCTTGCAACCTTTCCGGCGTTGGTTAAAACCAGGGTCTTTTTGGGAACCGGCCGTTATCTGGGTTGAAGAAGTCGGAAAAGGGGCCGTTTTCGACTGCCGCATGTGCGGGCAGTGTATCTTGCACAGCACGGGTATGACCTGTTCCATGACCTGCCCCAAAAATTTGCGAAACGGTCCCTGCGGCGGTGTGAGGACGAATGGCCACTGCGAGGTCTATCCTGAAAAGCCCTGTATTTGGGTGCAGGCTTATGAACGCTCTAAAGATATGCCCAGGTACGGCTATGAGTTGATGGATATCCAACCTCCTGTCAATCGCCGGCTGGAGGGTACGGCCTCCTGGATCAATATGCTGCAAGGCATTGACCGCGAACTACCTGAGGGTTGGGTCAATGTAGAGGATGTAGCGGTCGTGACGCCGCAGGTGGCGGAAGAAGTGAAAAGCACATGGACAGTGAACTAAGAACAGGGGGCCGGTTAGAGCGGGTGCTGCATTCCGGCCGTTTCGCGGTAACGGCCGAATTGAATCCCCCCGACAGCGCCGATGCCGAAGATGTTTACCGGGCGGCCATTGTGCTCTCCACCGTTTGTGACGGCATCAATGCCGTCGATGCCTCCGGCGCGCACTGCCATATGTCCAGTGTCGCTATCTGTGCCCTGCTGACCCGCGCCGGCTACGAGCCTATCTACCAGGTTGCCTGCCGTGACCGCAACCGTATCGCTATTCAGGGCGATCTTTTAGGCGCGGCAGCCATGGGCGTTCACAATGTCCTCTGTATCACCGGCGACGATGTCAGCGCCGGTGACCAGCCGGAAGCGAAGCGCGTCTTTGATTTCGATTCCATCCAGCTCCTACGTACGGCGCGCATGATGCGCGATGATGGCTTCCTCTTAAGCGGCCGTAAACTGACGACCAGGCCACGGTTTTTGCTCGGCGCGGCGGCCAATCCCTTTGTACCCCCATTCGAGTGGCGTCCGCTGCGTCTGGCGAAGAAGATCGCCGCCGGCGCCGATTTCATCCAGACTCAATACTGCTTCGACGTGCCGCGTCTACAGGAGTACTTGAACCAGGTAGAGGATCTTGGTTTATTGGACAAAGTATATATCCTGGTGGGTGTAGGACCGCTGCGGTCTGAACGCGCAGCCGAATATATGCGTACAAAGGTCCCAGGCGTTGTTATTCCTGACGAGGTCGTGGAGCGGCTGCATAAAACGCCCAAAATTCAACAGCGCGAGGAAGGCAAGCGCATTTGCATCGAGATCATCCAACAGGTGCGCGAATTAAAAGGCGTCGATGGAGTCCATGTGATGGCCTATCGCCAGGAAGAACTGGTGGCGCAGATCATTGAAGAGGCCGGTCTCTTCCCAAGACCCAGGAGTGGAATGAAAAAGGACCGGGGATAAAATACCCCCGGTCCCGAAAAGTTATTATTACTTGACAACCGTGGTCGCTGTGACCAGGTCATCATCCGGGTCCTCATCGGCGATAGTGGCCGTCCACTCGATGGTTCCAGCGGCCTCAGGCGTGTAGTCCGCAAAGGTGAAGTTAGTGGTGCCTTTACCGATGTAGTCGTAGACGTTCAGGCGCCGGTTGTATACAGTATCACCGCCTACCTTACCTAAAATCGTGGCGATAGCCTGGCCAAGGACGGTGCCGTTGTTCTCGACCGAAAGTTTGACCGAGATGGCTTTGTCAACCCTGCCGGTCCTGGCCACTTTCAGTGTGTCGATGTCCAGATCGAGCAGCTCTAGCGGCGAGATGGTCGCCGTGGTCCCTGCGGCATTGGTATTCCCATCGTTATCGGTTACCGTCAGGACCACATTGTAAACACCTTCTGCGTCATAGGCGTGCTCAGGATTAGGCCCAGCGTCAACAGCGGAAGTTCCATCCCCAAACACCCAATCGTACCGCACAATATCGCCTTCATCTGTCGAATTACTACCGTCGAAGGTGATCATCTCGCCCACGAGCGCCACGTAAGGCCCACCCGGGTTCGCGATGGGATCACCGCCGAGGTCGATATCGTACGGTAAGGGGACATTGTTCGGCACGGTAGAATCATCCGCGACTTTAGGACAACCATCGATAAAGTCTGACGAAAATAACGGGTTCAATCCTTCAGTCCAGCCAGGTTGGCTATTGTTGGCGATCTCCAGGCCATTATTTGACCCGTCCAAATCAGAGTCAATGCCTTCGATATCCAGCAAGGTATCAGTCCAGTCGCTGGAAATAAATCCTTGATCTATGAACTTATCGCAAATGTCTTTCCCGTAAGTATTTAACTGACCCAAGCTGGTGCCATGACAAAGCTGGCAGCCAGCGTCATCCGAGTTCGAATTTTCATAGTGGTTCCGCCAGTCAGCAAGCCCATTGCTGGTGGCATAAATCACCGGCACAGCGACGAGCGCGATGAGCAAAAAAGCCAACAGCGGCCCGATGAAACGCGTTTTATTATTTAGCATCTTTTTGTCCTCCATTTAGTGACAATCTTGGCCGGAGAGGGAAGGCCGCCGTTCAAGGCGGCCCTCCGCTAACTATTCGTGCTTGTTTCAGTTGCTGCTGTTGGTTCCAGGCAGCGTCCAGGCGTTGGTTTCGGAGATCCAACCATCGATCCACCAAACACGACGGGCCATGGGATCGGATTCCTCTTCGCCTTGGGCGTTTTCGGTATCGAACTGCGCCCACACAGCATACATGAACTCGCCGCCCGGGTTGGCCTCGAGGCTGGCCTCGCTGCCCTCGATGCTTTGATTACCCGCGTCTACCTGGTCGAATTCGTTGCAGAATCCGGTACCGATCCTTAGGTCTTCTTCAGGAAGTACACCATGCGGATCGGACGGGTAGCAGTCGGTCAGATCGGTCTCTTCAGACCATACCTGGTAGTTGTCGCCGAACATGACCGCGCGGCTGTAGAACAGATCCAGGGGTTCCGGTTCACCCTCGGCCGTGGTGTCGTTGTCACCCGTCTCATAGACGATGAAGTAGCGTGAGGGATCGCGCAGGTCTTCCGTATCAGGATAGGGGATGCCATACCCGAAGGGATCGGCGGTGATGCTTTCACCGCGCGGGGAACCGGTGGTGGCATAGCGTGGATCGAGCGTGGTCGTGGCCATGGACTTGAGCTGGGTAACGTTGCGCGCCTGTTCGTTTGCGCCGGCAGCGTATTCGTTGCAGACACGAGGCTCGACAATGCCGCCACCGCCTGTCTCCGTGGAGCGGAAGGTCTCGCAGGTGACCGTACCGGCACCAAAATACGATTCGTTGGTCCAATGCTTGAAATTGCCGGGTAGCGTCGTCCAGGTCTCGCCGCCGTCGAAGGAGCGTCTGACGTAGAGCTCGTAGCGGTCGTTGCCCTTGGCGTTCAGCCGCCAGTTGGGCGACCAGGCGTAGAGCATCATCACAAAATCGCCATCCAGGAAGCCGCGGTGGCCTTTGGAGACGTCCAGCGGATTGTACCAGGATTGGTCGGCCAGCGTGCTGTCGTCCGTGCGCAGATCGGTGCTGCAGTCCAGCGTCTCGCCGCTCACCGAGGTGAAATCGGCCGGGCATTGGTGCCAGCTAAGAACCCTGGTCTGATTGGGATCCACCTGGTTGCCCTGCAAGATGGGATTGGTGTCCCCAACGCCGAAGGTCGTGCCCTGGCTCAGGTCCACCTGTGGGCAATCCTCATCGCTGCCCGTCTGCGAATCGGTGCAGGTATCGGGGATGTAACCTGAGAGGTTGATCGCTGAGTCCATACAGAGTCCGTCCGGATAATAGGCGTTTTCCGGCATGCCAGATTGTTTGTCACGGCTGTAGAGCCATTCATCGCAGGCCATGTTACGGAAAGCGTAAGGATTACCTTTATTTATGTTCCAACCTTTGGGGATAATGATACGCCGCACCATCACATCCGCCGGGCCACCCTGGTTCATAATGCCCTGCTTCCAGGCTGGCATGGCAATCAAACCTGCCTTGGCCTTGGAGATGTTATTGTCAACCTTGACAATATCCTGGGCCAGCAGGCTGCCACGGCGGGCGATCTCCGTGTTCCATATCTCGTAGTTATAATCGCCGAAATCCCAGAAGTCAACGGTGTTGGCTACTGAGTAGAATTCGCCGGTTTCCCAATTTACCTCGGGTTGGTTGAGTTGGTTGCCATGGCCGCCCAGATTGGCGATCAGGCTATCTAGATCCTCTTTATCAGCGTAATTATCGTTATTGTCCCCGGTCAACTCCATATTAAAGGAGTAGTACCAGACATTCTTGCCCTCGTCGAAGGCGATACAGTCAGGTACAGTTTCGGGATCGCAAGCCGTGCCATCTGCGGTGAATCCGAAGGCGCCCAGGCCTTTTGATTCCTCGGCTTCGAAGACCACGAAGGCGCTGTCAGTGACATCATCCTTATCGCTGTCGTAGCCGTACAGTCCCAGACGCGGGCGCGTGGCGGCGATATTGCCCACCAGGGGCAGGCCATACTCGGTTACGCAAACATCAGCAAGGCTACCTGATTGGCCGGTCGGAATTTGGACTGTATCAGCGCACATGTCGACCATGCCGTAGTCGAGGGGGTTCAGCACATCTGTGTGATCAGCGGAAATAGCTGAGCCATTGCAGTAAGGCTGCGGGTTGGTCACGTTGCACTTGGCATTGTCTGTCACGCGCATGGGCACGGCGAAGGGGATGCCCACCTGTGGTTTTTGAGTGATATTCACTGTATCGACAGCCAATTCCTCGTAATCTTCCAGTGTGATAATAGCTGCCCCTGCCTCATCTTGAGGATCTTCCACCAGGTTAAAGTGCTCCCAGT
>JBJYWP010000194.1:55336-56665 GCA_046259485.1 Promineifilaceae bacterium (SeqCode)
ATAGCTGCCCCTGCCTCATCTTGAGGATCTTCCACCAGGTTAAAGTGCTCCCAGTTGATATAGGAGTACCAGACGTCGGTCTGGCTGTTGGCTACGGCGCCGCTCCAGCCTTCGCCGGGGCCTTCACCCTGGCCGCCGCGCAGGCCTTCCGGATCCTCCTGCCAGGTAATGGCGCAGCCGGCGCCGGCCACGCAGGAAGCCTCGACGCGATTCACGTCGCGCCGGCCGGAAGTGAGGCGCTCCGCCTTGAACCATCGCATATAGCTTTCTTCGACAGTTCCGGTGCGCGGGTCGTCCCCCTGCACCAGCTCGCCGCGCGCCGCCCAGAGACAGGCGAAAGGCACTTCCTTAACTGGCTGGTTCTGTTCAAATTTGTCATCGCTGTAATCAACCGATCCTTGTGAGCCGCCAACGCCGAACATATCGATCAGGTACAGATCATCGGCTGATGGATCATCAAGGGTAATTTCCATTTCTGCGGCGATTGCGTCCAGTTTCTCAGGGTTACTTGTATCTAATGAATAATTTGGCGATCCTCCCTGGCAATAGCGGCTGGGCCACACGGCCAGTGTTTTATTACCCGCCGTGGCCTGGAAGACATTGATCACATCGCCCGGATAAGCCCCTTCAGTATCGTCGAAGAGGGGTATATCATCGCGAACAACATCACTGGAAAACAGGTCGGCCGACTCGGACAGGTTGGTTACTTTCCAGGTTGTGCCGTCATCGAGGCTTACTGCCCCGTAAGCCTCACGTTTGCCGTGGCCGACAAAGCCAATCCCCTCCACTTCTTCGGCGGGACCATAAATGTAGACGCTGATCAAGGGTTTGGCCAGGGTGCGCGTTTCTACCAGGTCGCCATCAATGTTGTAGTAATCCGTAGCATCTGGGTCCTCTATGGTCCCGTCAGACTTCTGCATCGGCACATAAAACTTCATCATGTCGATAAAGGCGTGATCGGCTTCGGCAATGAAACCTTCAGGAACTGCAGGCGCATTGTCACCTTTTGGTGCCATGCTCTTGCGTACCAGTTCACCATCATCAGCCAGGACCGCCGTGATCGTCAGCAGGGCTACTGCTATAACTAATAAAATTATCAATAGTTTGGGTTTCATTATAGTCCTCTCCCTTTTTTATATTACTGGCTGTTAATTCAAACTATTTTTCTTTGTTTTCTGTATTAAGAGAAACTTCGAAGCAATAAGATGTTTTTATCCCCCCTCACACCTCCTTTTATCCCCCAGTTTTACTTTGGCATTGATTGAATAACAAAGAGCAAAATACCGATCATGATTTAAAAACTGGGGTGATAGAGACAATTGAGAAATC
>JBJYWP010000194.1:56765-95094 GCA_046259485.1 Promineifilaceae bacterium (SeqCode)
AATTTATTGAAATTAGCTGTGTAAAAACAAGGGGGATTCGCTTGTGGATGGTAATGGACTGGTTATTGATTGGCACCACTGATAATCCCCTATTGAACGAAAGTATTGTGAAAAAACGTTATATTCTGTTTGATATCACAAAAAATCACGTAATTTTTTATAAAAATGAATTGAACTCCTTACAATCCATCTTCAGTTGTATCTCTAAGGAATCAATTTACTGGCCGCTATGCTTCTCTGTAGCGAGAAGTCAAGTTGTTGCAACTGGTTTTGTTGAGGGCTGTGTTGTGTTGATTGGCAAAAAGACTTCTAATTAGCATGTGCTTAGTAAAGTATCTTACTATGAGTATAAACGAATTGGTAATCAAATCAACACCCAAACAAGGTTTTACTTATAGCTTTTGCTTCTCGATTACTATAAGTAGATTCAATAGAAACGACACCAGATATTGAAAACTACTGATATGTTCCAGAGATCGTAGCGATCACCTCCTGATTCGTTCGCCTTCCTGATTGATCTGAAATAGATCGTGTGCAATTTTTCACAATGTTGACACACGCAGGCTGGTTGCCTAGACTTATAATAAGATAAGTATCCTGTTTCTCGACCGAGTTATTGTCACGAGGTGGATTCCAGAGTTTGGAATATTGCACGAAAGATGATTCTCGGGAAGTTTGTTCATCATTCTGATCGCGTGTTTTTGTCCGGCCGGTGCGGGATTCTGCGGTCTATTGCCAGATATCATCTGACTTCGAATTGTCGATATAGAATAAAATCTTTTGGGTATCAGATATCGATTGTTAGGTGATTCCAGATAATCCGGCTCATTTATTTGTTTTCAGTTTACCCAAGCTGAGCTAGATCATCTGCTTGCCATCACAATTAAGATTGATCCTTCCCCGAAGGTAAGCGCTCTAATGTGTGGAGTCGATTTGCCTGAGGTGTTTTGTTTTTCTTCTTTTGTTATCTGTCCCATTGTGGATGGCCGCTATAAAGCTGTTCACATGGAGGAGATTATAATGAAACCAAAGAATCGAAGACCGTGGAACTGGTTTGTTCTGGTAGTCGTGCTGTCGGTTACCATCGGTTGTTCCCAGGTGATGGAAACTGAACCCGTTATCGCGACGCCTATCGCCACACCCTCGACAGCGCCATTGGATGCCACCGCGCTGCCAACAAATTCACCGGCGGCTGATCTTACTCCAACCCCAGCATCGATCGGAACACTGACCGCAAAAGAAATCGTTGTTAGACGGTTCCGCAACAATACTTCCTTTGTAGAACTTCAAAAAGAAGATGGCGTTGAGGTCCAAGAAGAGGACCGAATAACTGTGGAAAACAAGGGTCGTGGCGAACTGAGGTTCCTTGACGATCTGGTAGTTGAGATTTTCCACGATTCAGAGCTGCACATATCTGAAGCGGCATTGGATCCCCAGGGCTTTATTTTGGTTAGGCTTCAGCAGGTATTTGGCACCACGCGTGCTGAATTGAATAAAGAAGCCAATGCCAGGATTCAGCTTGAGACAGAATATGCAACAATTAAATCCCTGAATACTGCTGATAGTGATGTCGATTTTGTGGTTTGCCAGGCAAAACCCGTGACTTGCATGGTAACTTTATCCGGTGAGGTTGAAGTGGAAGCGCTCGGTGAAGTGGTCACAGTTGGTGCCGGCGAGGCTTCCTACGTGTTTCCGGGTGAGCCCCCATCCCCGGCAATTTGCGCTGATATGGCGGAAACCGAGGAATGGGTGGAAATGTATAGAAACGGGGAAGAAGTGATTCCTCTAGGCAAAATTGTTGCTGGGTGGCCGCAAGAACCATGTCCAGATGAATCGCAGGTAGCCCTGCCGTCAAGTGAACTGATGGTGAATATTCCTGAAGGCCAGTTTGAAATCGGGGATGTTGCCGAGGATGAATTCCATTCCCCTGTTGAGCAAATCATGCTTGATAGCTTCTGGATTGATATATATGAAGTGACAAACGCCGGATATCAGAATTTCCTGGGTGAGACCGGCCGCGTCTCACCAGCCGGTTGGCCTGGCGGAGTCCTACCGGCTGGTCAGGAAAATTACCCGATCAAAGGCGTTACTTGGGATGATGCGTTTGCTTATTGTTCCTGGGAGCATAAACGCCTGCCTGCGGAAGCTGAATGGGAAGTTGCAGCGAGAGGACCTGGTCCGGAACCGGCTCTTTACCCCTGGGGATCCGATCCGGGTGCTGATGGGCAGGTATTCGATCTGCCGCGAACGGATACCCATGAGGTGGGGTCCGCAACATTTAATGTGAGTCCTTACGGTGTTTATGACATGGCAGGGAATGTATGGGAGTGGGTGGGTGAACCCTATGGCCCAATACCAGACGGCGATTACATTCTACGCGGCGGCCGTCATGGGTTGTTAAAGGATATGGCTTTCCGCCAGCCGGCAGTAGCAAATGATATGCGTTTTGTTCCCTTTGCCGGTTTTCGCTGTGCAGCCGATCTAGTTGAAGGAGAATAAAATGAGCAGACAAATGAAGAGTCGCTGGAGTTGGATCGTTTTTTTACTGCCCGCCATTTTGTTTATCACAGGATGTGCTGAGCCGGCTTCAGCCCCTGCTAATGAGGCACTTTCAGCCACAGCAGAACCGGCCGTTGAGGAACTCCCATCGCCGACTGCCACAACTGAACCAACAATGCCTCCGGCAACGGCCGTACCCACAGCCACCAATGTACCGGAACCGGAAGAGCCGGAAGAACCGGCTCCTTCGCCAACCCCGGATTCGACAGCTAGCGCCATCGGTGTTCACGTTCACCTTGATGAAAATGTTCTATTCGATGACCAATTCACCGATATAACCAGCGGGTGGCCGGGTCCAATCGAGTTTGACAACTACTACATAGGCTATCACGAACCGGAGTACTACCATGTTGAAGTCCACGAGCCAAACGATAAAGCCATTGTCGCTTTGCCGGGATTTGAATTTAACGATATGACGGCCGAAGTGGAGGTGTTTACCGACAGTCCCAACACGGCCCAGGAGGGTGATTTTCGCTATGGCCTGGCTCTGCGCCGGTCAGGCAACCAGTACTACGCCTTCATGATTTCACCCACCACGAAGACCTGGCAAGTCATCAAAAGCTCTCCATCCGGGCTCACTGTCCTGGATGAAGGGACGGACGAATCGATACATGACTTTGACGAGTCGGATATGCTGCGAATCGATGCCAATGGTCCGGTCTTCACCTTCCACATCGACGGACAACCTGTCAGCCAGATCGAAGACGGGGATTACGCTTCCGGCGACCTCGCTCTCATCGTCGAGACTTTTAACAGTCCTCGGGCTCATATCCATTATGATGCCTTGACGGTTCGCGAGCTCAGCGAAATTGATGTTCTATACAAAGATAAATTCACCGATATAACCAGCGGGTGGCCGGGCACAACCGAGTTTGGCAACTACTACATAGGCTATCACGAACCGGAGTACTACCATGTTGAAGTCCACGAGCCAAACGATAAAGCCATTGTCGCTTTGCCGGGATTTGAATTTAACGATATGACGGCCGAAGTGGAGGTGTTTACCGACAGTCCCAACACGGCCCAGGAGGGTGATTTTCGCTATGGCCTGGCTCTGCGCCGGTCAGGCAACCAGTACTACGCCTTCATGATTTCACCCACCACGAAGACCTGGCAAGTCATCAAAAGCTCTCCATCCGGGCTCACTGTCCTGGATGAAGGGACGGACGAATCGATACATGACTTTGACGAGTCGGATATGCTGCGAATCGATGCCAATGGTCCGGTCTTCACCTTCCACATCGACGGACAACCTGTCAGCCAGATCGAAGACGGGGATTACGCTTCCGGCGACCTCGCTCTCATCGTCGAGACTTTTGACAGCCCTCGAGCTCATATCCATTATGATACCTTGACGGTGCGTGAGCCTAAGCCGCCGCAGATTTCCTGTATGGTGGATATCCTCGTACTGAACCTCCGCGAAGGACCGGGACTTTCCTACCCGGCCATCGAACGGCTGTCTAACGGGACCCGTCTCTTACCTGGGGCGCGCAGTGAAAACAACCTGTGGATTCAGGTTCAAGTTGAAGGTACAGGCGAGTCTGGTTGGGTGGCCTCCTATGAGCCCTATGTAACCTGTAACTTTCCCGTGACCGATTTGCCCGAATCATAACTCATCTCAGCCTGCCCCCGTGCCGGCCGATTAAAACCGGGGGCAGGCTTATGAGTGGAAAAATCTCAGTAGATAACAAGGTAAGCGTGCCTGAGAGGCTTGTAATAGGCAAATGATTTCAATTCCAGAAGAGTTGTTGGACCAGTTTGATAGGGAAAATGTCATTCCTCTTGTAGGTGAGAGCGTTAATCGGGGCGTCTTACCTTTAGCAGAGGATCTGGCGGAAGAATTAGCCCAACGGTCTAATTACCCGCCGGATGAATCGCGAATGCTCCACCGTGTAGCCGGTTTTTATGAATTAACCACTCGAAACCGGCCTAGCATGATCGATTTTTTACGGGATCGGCTCGATAATCCGGATGTGAAACCAGCTCTCAGCCACAGATTGATCGCCCAACTTCGCACCGAGCTGGTTGTTACAGTTTGTTACGATCGCCTGTTGGAATATGCCTATCGAGAGGAAGGTATCCCATTCTTACCGGTTATCAGTAATGAGGATATCGCCTACAGTGATGAACGAAAATCGATGCTCGTTTGGTTGTGGGGGGTAATCGACCGGCCGGAATCTTTGGTCATTACCGAGGATGATCATTATCGCTTTTTACAAGATCGAGAAAATCTTTCCTATGTATTGCGCGGCGAAATGAGCAGGCGGACCTGGCTGTTTCTTGGATTTGACCATGAGGACGCCTGGTTCCGCAGTTATTACGACAGCGTCACCCGCAGACTTGACCACCACCGCCGACGTTCTTATGTTGTTAGGAAGAAAATGAGCGAATACACTCGCGCCTGGTGGTCGAATAGGGCTGATATTATCGAGACCGATGTCGAATCATTTCTCCTGGAACTGACTAATCAATTGGCCGCCCGTAGACAGCATCAGGTGCAGCAAGAAGATGCGCCTGTTGTTATTGGCGCTGCAGCTGAAACCGCCTCTATACCTTTACCTGAACGGCCGTATAAACTCCTGGATTTTTACGAGGCCAAAGATGCCCCAATATTCTTTGGCCGGGAAGCTGAGACTTACAAGCTGAGCGCTTTGATTCATGCCCATCGCCTGGTTTTGCTTTATAGTGCTTCTGGCGCCGGAAAAACATCACTGCTCTTAGCCGGTGTGGTTCCTCGTCTCAAGGGGTCGGATTCTGACTATGAGATCATCTACTCTCGCATACTGGATAATCCGGCTGAAGTTATCCGTCAGGCCGTCAAAAGGCGTCTGCCGGATGTCGACTTACCAGAAGGAGGTCCTTTACTTGATTTTCTTAGCGCCGCGACCAGGTCTGTTGACAAAACAATCGTGATCATCCTCGATCAATTCGAAGAGTTTTTTATGCGTTTTAATCCGGCAATGCGCAGTGAGTTTATCGTTGAATTAGGGGCAATTTATGACGCTCGTGATGTCCCTGTCAAAATAGTCCTGAGCCTGCGTGAAGATTGGTTGGCATCGGTGAATGAGATCAGGGAACGCATCCCCGAAGTATTTAATATTGATATGCGTTTGCTGCCCCTGACACGCGAACAGGCATATCAGGCAATTACCGGCCCGGCAAAAAAGCTGGGGGTGAGCTACGCACCACAGTTGGTTGACCAACTGCTGCAGGATCTGATGGAGGAAGCTGATGAAGCTAAAAATTCATCCGTCAAAACCCCGCAGCTACAACTGGTATGCGACGCCGTTTATGAACATGCTCGACTGAATAATCGCAAGAACATCACAGTGGCCGATTATGAAAGCGTTGGAGGCGCTCAAGGCATACTGGAAAGGTACATTGAGACGGCTCTGCGTAAACACCGTGGTGATGAGCGGGAAATGGCCCAGAATATATTAATCGCCCTGGTAACCTCTCATGATACGAAATCCAGGCAAGATCTGGAGAGTCTTGCTTCAGAACTGGGGACCGACGAGGCGCAGGTCGCACAGGTGTTGGCACGTTTAGTAGGACAGCGGCTGGTACGCCGCATAGATGAGGAAAATACTTATGAGCTGGCCCATGATATTTTAGCCGCCACAATCTCTACCTGGTTTGATGAAGATGAACGCAATAAAAAAGAAGTCCAGGAACTGCTGCGACGGGAGTTGGCCGATTGGAGACAGGATCCCAATGCCCTGCTGAGTGAAGGGAAATACCGCCGCATTTTTGCGCTGCGTGATCGTCTGCGATTTACAGATGAAGAAGCCGCTTATATGCTCAGAGCGGCCGTTCTCTATAACGAAGATGCCCCTTATTGGTTAGAAAGAGTCAATGATCCCCATACGCAGATCGAAATTCTGTTGGAGATGTTGGATAGTGAGTACCTCCAGGCCCGTCTAACTGCGGTCCACCTCCTGGCACGTTATCCGCAGGATCGGGTGGCCCTTGCTTTGGCTCACCGCGCACTGGATGATGCCGAATTGCAGGTAAGAGATATGGCGGCGGCCGCCCTGGGGCAGCAAGGAGGGCAGGCGGGAATTGATTTCCTCACCATAGTCGCCGGCGATAAGAGCAGCCCGCAGCGCCCCCGGGCGATACTGGCTTTGGCACGCATTCGCGATGTCGCTCCCAATCAGAAGATTGAGGTTTCGGGATCCAACCGCTTCCGCATCTTCATTAACCTGGCCGGAATTAGATATAAGAGGGATTGGACGAAAATCCGCCGCGTAACGATCGCCGGCGCTTTTGGCGGCGCGCTCGGTTTTGGTCTGGGGCTTTTCATCCCCATGGCTAACCAGTTCACCCAGGTACTAAGGTCAGGGTCCTTGCTGGATTTGTTCTTCATCATTCCCGTGATGGCTTTGTTTGGTATGCTGGCCGGCGCAATTTTAGCATTTGGAATTAGCGGAATGGAATCATTAAAGCGTGAGCGACCCGCCTTAGCCCGTGTTTTTGGGGGAATCTTATTTGGCGGATTGGGATTCGCCTTTGCACTGTCGTTTTTTGCCCTGGTTGATTCAGATGGAATCTCGGACACCTTGCTGAATATTGCCGGTGGGGGACTGTTTGGCGTCCTTATTGCGCTGGGGATGACGCTTCCGGCCGTCTTTACCGCAAACAAAGTCGCCGCGATTGTTGGCGGAACCTTGGGCGGGAGTGTGGGAATCGTTGTCTGGGGCCTGTTCGGGTTTGAACCTCTTCAAGTACAAACGCTGCCTTTACCGGCGCTGCTGGCCTCAGGAGGATTGACCGGGTTTGTACTGTCATTCTTTGTTGTCATGGCCTATTCACGGTCCGCCTCGGAAGCAGAGAACTCAGAAAACGATCGGGTTCATATCGACCACTTACAGGCCATTGAAGGTACGCCGCTCTGATATTTTTCAATAGGGTGCTTTCGCGTAGACTCGTCATCAAAATATAATTGAACCGGGTGGTCCAGGGATCATTGATTTTGTTCTACGTAACGGCCGTACTGGTATGGGTTCTCTTCCTTGACCAAATTCAAAAGCCGATCGATCTCACCATGGCGGGAGCAATATTCCAGCAGCGCTTGTATCTTATCTTTTTTGCTCATACCGGAGCCGAAGTTTTCATGCACAGGCCGGAAATAGTCAAAACTGAACGTATTCAATTCCTCATCACTGAACGCATCAAAAAGAAGCTGTCGAATTGCCGCCATTTCAAGTTGCGGCTGCTTTTGATTTTCAAAACCAGCGGATACCTCGATTGATGTTGGTCCGGCAATCCCGCCTTGATCGTCGATGAGCAAGCCTTGTTGATCGCTTTGTCCTGCAAACGGGTCTCGTTCGAGAATGACGATGCCGCGATCGCGCCATAACTGCACATCATCCTCATTCAGCCCGGGCCAAACGGCGAAAGCAGTGCGGGCAAATTGGTTTTGGGCAAATTCATCGAATAAGAAGCGAAAATCCGGATCGGCCAGGTTATAGCCTAAGAAGAGAAGCGTGTTATTTCGGAATGCACGGCGAACTTCATCGATGAGTGGCTCGCGGTCACGATCACGCAAAAGATTTGAGTGGTCCTGATCCGTAACAACAAGACTATCCGGCTGGTCGATATCCCCATACAGCTTAATCAGAACCGGTCGGGAAGGACGCGTGAAAGCCAGGTCACGGCCGTATACGACACGATCATAACGCAAGCGCGCATCTCGGAAAGCTGCCTCGAGTAGATCGTCGTAGGCTGTGGTGATGATCATCTTTACCTGGTTGTTTTGAACCAGCGCGGTAATTCGTTGGTGGAAAGGTTGGGGTTCTAATTCTGTGGGATTTAATTCGCTGCGCAGAAAGTCGGTAAATTCATAGCGGCTGCCCGATCGACCGACTCGTGCCGCCACTTTCGCTAAAGAGGCTGACTGGGTAACCCCGTAACGGCCGGCCATTCCCAATGCTAAATCGCTGCGAGAAGGCAATCCGGTGACCATCCGTGGCAGATCGGCGCCGATAAAAAGAACTAAAGTTTCGTTCTTTAGCGCTTCAACGATCTGGGGAACCTGGATAGTTTCCGATTTGTTGGACATATCATAAATTCAATGCGGACTTGATGGATCTCCTATTCCTTTTCCATCTGTTCCCGCATCCGCTGGGCCATAATTTCCATCACATCCAGGGCGAAAAAGGGCGAATTTTGCACGTAGTATGTGAAGCCGAAGCGATCCACCGGAGCCAGTTTCGTGGGTTTGGTTGCTCTGGCCGCAGCGCTGCGCGGCCGGTTATCGATAAGCGCCATCTCACCGAAGATATCCCCGGCTCTTAATGTATTGATGATCTGCCCCCTCAATATGATCTCCACTTCACCCTCGACGACGACGTACATGAAATCTCCCGGGTCGCCTTTTTCAAATATCATTTCCCCGCTTTCGAAGGTTTCGAGATCTTTTGCATCGTTGAACATATCAAGCGTGATAGTCATGGTAGTCTCCTGAAAGAATTTGTCGTGGCCATGTTATGATAACATCTAAATAGTCCGAGAACCAGAACTTATTACCTGATCGTTGGTCTCATTTTCCGGCAGCTGCTTTATATACAGCCAGGGCACGTTTTCTGGCCAGTGCGTGGTCGATTATTGGCGCTGGATACGAGTTTCCAATATGGCATTGGGCCTGCATTTGGATCTCCGGCGGCATACGCCACGGCTCATGGATATATTTCGCGGGCACGTCCCTTAATTCCGGCAGCCAGAGCTTGATATAGATTCCCTTGGGATCGAACTTCTTGCTCTGCGTAACAGGATTGAAGACCCGGAAGTAAGGCGCGGCGTCCGTCCCTGTTCCCGCCGACCACTGCCAGCCGCCATTGTTGGCCGCCGGGTCGCCATCCAGCAGGTGCTGCATAAACCATGCTTCACCCCGGCGCCAGTCAACAAGCAGGTCTTTAACCAGAAAGGAAGCGGTAATCATCCGTGTGCGGTTATGCATCCAACCGCTTTGTGCTAACTGGCGCATAGCGGCATCCACGATGGGATAACCGGTGCGACCCTCCTGCCACGCTTTTAGCTGAGCGGGATCATTGATCCATTTCATTCCGTCATATTTCTTGTTGAAATTTCCTTGGCGCACGCGTGGGAAATGATACAGGATATTGATGAAAAACTCGCGCCAGATCAGTTCATTGAACCAGGTTTGTGCGCCTTGTCTTGCCTTACCTGCCGGGGAGCGATCAATCGCTTTCAATGCGAAAACGGCCGTCTGCCGCGCCGATACCATCCCAAATCGCAAATAAGGGGATAATTGGGATGTGCCCTCTACCGCGGGCAGATCGCGCTGCTGTTCATATTCGTGGATTGCTCCCTCGCCTGCCGTAAACTGCTCCAGCCGCCTGAGCGCCTCCCACTCGCCCGCGGGAAAGTCCGCTGCCGGCTCATACGGGATAGAAGAGATCGCCAAACTTTCTACATCCACAGGCGTTTCGATTCTTGAAGGGGTTTCAACAAGATCGCCGGCCTGGGGCAGGGGTAGCTGCTTCCAGGCTTTGCCGAAAGGTGTATAGACGCTGTATGGATCGCCATTTTTCTTGGTTATCAAACCAACAGGTTGAATGGTTAAACCAGGGGTCAGTGTGAGCGGCAGCGTCCGCCGGACACGTCCGTCTCTTTTGCGGGCAAAGGGTGAGACGTCTTCCTCGCTAAAGATAGCCGTAGCGCCTGTTTCAGCAAGTACGGCCGATAATACGGCGAGCGGATCCCCACGCCGAAGAATGAGCCTGCTGCCTCTTTCTCTTAATCCACTATCCAGCCGGCGCAGGCCATCCACAAGAAATGCAAGGCGCTTCGGTCCTACGTAGGATGATGCCCAGAGCAGGGGATCGATGACAAAGAGGGGGATTACGCGTGTACCATATTCCAACGCCGCTTGCAGCGCTTGGTTGTCGCCCAGGCGCAGATCACGGCGAATCCACCAGATGGATGTGCGCTCGCTCATGAGTTTGATCTAGGTTGAGGATGGTTCAACTGCTTGCCAATTCCCCCAGCCAATCGACGATTATCTGCGTTGAACCCCCCAGGTGCACTCTGGCTGCCTGGTAATAGGCATCGACGTATTCTTGCACTTCTTCTTTTGAAAGCCGGTAGCTGGTCATTAGATAATGGATCCAGGCGATATCATTGCTTAAAATGCTGCTGTCCCCAAACTTCAATGCGGCATTGATAATGCCGGCCATTTCGAGATTCATTTCCGCCAGCTGATCCGTTGCTTTTCCGGCGGCGGCGAAGCTGCTCCAGATATTTGATTCGATGAGCGGGCATCTTTGGGAGAACTCAACTATAGCTTGCTTCCGCCCCGTAGCCGCTTTCTTAATCTGCGGCAGCGGCGGCTGCTTTTGGGCCATCTGCTCGATAACCGGCACCGCACCTTCGATGGTCGTGCCCAGGAATTGGGCGGGGATATACTCTTGCAGTTGGGGCATTGTATTGAATATAAGCCCGCCATAGCCAATGCTTAAATCATACTCGGATAGGATGGAAGTGATGTCGATGAGCGATGCCGCTGTGGCCAGGAGTTGTGCTGAGACGATCAGAACCTGGGGCTTTGTCTGTTTGACTGTTTTTTCTAATTCTGCCGTGGGCACATCGGCGCCTAAATAGAGGACGTCCCATCCGCGGCGGCGCAGGAGATAGGTCAGCAGCAGGGGGCTGAAGACATGGTAATCATCTTGTGCGGAGGCGACGATAATGCGCTCCGGGCGCAGCGGTGGCGGCGCGGCGGCGATAAGCATCTCCATGCGTTGTACGCTCATCGCCGAAGTGAAATGTTCTTGCTGTACGGACGCGGCACCTTCGTACCAAAGTTCGCCAACTTCTGATAGGCCGGCCTGCAGCAGTTCCACGCTCACAACTTCGGGAGGGAAGAGGGCGAATGCGCGCGCCAGTACCTGTTCGGCCGTCAGTCGATCAAATGCCAGGCAGGCCGTAACCCATTCTTGGCGCAGTTCGTCAATTTCCATACCCGGTGCGGCCGTGATAATCGGCGAAGGTTCACTGCTTAGAAGGGGTTCTTGCTGGCTGAGCGGGTCTTCACCCTGGGCTTCCAACTTCTTCCAAAGCTCAACGGCGTGGCTGATTGCTATCCCCTCCCCCTGGCGCGCGATCAGCCATTTTAAAGCATCGATGTCATGTTGCGAATAGAGACGATGGCCTCCAGACGTGCGCTGCGGAGTCGGCATCCCATAACGCCGTTCCCACGCTCGAATAGTCGGCGGCTTTAATCCCGTCTCCATGACTACAGCTTTTAAATTGTAGATTGGCGCGTCCTCATTCATCGTTCCTGTTGTTTCAATCATTGCCATCACCTGATCGCCGACACTACTCCGCGAGCGTGTCATCTTAAGTTGTTCCATTCATCCTATCTATCCTATAAAACTCTGCACAATATGTCAACGTTTTGTACAAATAATTGAGGGAATTTGAGAGTCACGCAAAACTTATGCAAATAGTTGACAATCACTGTATAATTTCCTAAACTAAAGTGGTCGGTTCTTTTCGTAATATGCGATTTGTTGCCTGTTGAGCGGATTGAAACCGGTACTAAGAACTTAATAGTTAAACTTTGACTTTCAATTGCTGAGATCGAATGAAGAAAATTGTTATCACCGGGGGAACCGGCTTAATCGGCAGAGCGCTCGTAAATAGACTGGTTCGGGAAAAATCCGAGATCGTGATCTTGAGCCGCTCGCCGAAAAAACACCAGGATGAATTTGGTGAAAAAGTTAATCTTGTCCATTGGGACGGCCGTAGTATGGGCGAATGGGCAAAGCATATAGATGGCGCAGCTGCCGTCGTCAATCTGGCCGGGGAGAGTATTTCTGGATCGAAGTTCCTGCCCGATCGTTGGAATGCTGAGAAGAAGAAAAGAATCATGCAGAGCCGCATCAATGTCGGCCAAGCGCTGGTGATGGCCATAGAAGCTGCACAAAGCAAACCAAAAACTCTCGTCCAGGCTTCGGCCGTTGGTTATTATGGTTCAACAGGCGACACGCTTATAACAGAACTCTCCCCTCCGGGTGATGATTTTCTGTCCTCGGTGACCCGCGCCTGGGAAGCATCTACCGCTGCGGTTGAAGATCTCGGTGTACGTCGCACCGTGGCTCGTATCGGCCTTGTGCTCTCCATGGCCGACGGCGCTCTGCCGCGTCTTGTCCTACCGGCGCGCTTGTTCGCGGGAGGCTGGTTTGGCAGTGGTAACCAATGGTGGCCCTGGATTCACATCGCAGATGTAACCAATGCTTTGCAATATCTGATCGATGGGGAATCGGCGCGGGGGATATTCAACCTGTCGGCGCCTAATCCGGTCACCAACAAGGAGTTCGGTCAGGCTCTCGGCCATGTTATGAATAGGCCGTCCCTGCTGCCGGTACCGGGCTTTGCCTTACGGATCGCTCTAGGCGAAGTTGCCTCTACCATCCTCGAAGGCCAGCGCGCTGTCCCCCAGCACTTAATAGAGATGGGTTATAACTTCCGTTTCCCCGAAATCAATCAGGCGTTGGCAGATCTGATGAACGAATAATAATCAATCGCCAATTCGCTGTTTGACCGATCAGGCTTCGTCCGCACCTGAAGTCGCCCGTTTTTCTACCGTAATCGTAACCCTATCCCCCTCGCGCCTTAGGGCTATGAGGTCCCCCTGGTTGATGCCGCCAATGATGTCCTGATCAAAACCAAAAGCGTAGGGAATTCCTTCCAGAGAACAGGCGGGCGCGCTTTGCTGGTCAATATCTGTGTTGAGGATTGCCAGCGGGGCCTGGTCACGGTAATAAAGTTCCAGCAAGACGTAAGGCGCCACCGATGAGCCGCTGCCCTTGGGAAAAATGGCGATCTTTCCGGACATGCTTTGCCCATCACGAGGATGACCTTCTTCCTCGATGACGCCTGTTTCGCGGTTCACATAACCCAGGAAAGTTACCGGCGCCGGGGAGACAAACGCTTCCCCGCGCACAACAAAATCGCTCTGAGAGGGTAAACCGGACCCGCGGGCTGAGAAAGGGCCATCGACCGCTGTTTTTTCGTCGCTGTGAACGGCCTCCGCCTTCTTGTCTATTTTATCCCCCATGCTTAGCGCTTCATGTTCTGCAATAACTCGCTCCCCCGTGGCAATATACAGGCAATCCGCCAGGGACATGACCGAAGTCGGGATGCCGTTCAATCCCGATTTGATGTAATGTTCCGCTTTCATGGAGTTTGTGAGGATGTGTTTCACCCATTTTTTATCGTAAGGGACCACTTCCGGGCAGGTGTTTTCTAACAGCAGCGCGCCGCTATTGCGTATGACTTCGGCCAGGCCGATCTGTTCGGCGATAGCCTTGTTTGCCGCGGAGGTAAAAATCCACAACGGAGGCGTTTCCTCCCCGGCTGCTGGTTCGCTGCGCACCTCTTTCCCTTTAAGCAGCTGAGCGACGGCGCGCATCTCTCCCACAGAGGCCTGCGGGCAGCCGATCGTAATTAAAGAGACGCTTGCCCGTGGCCGGAGTTCTTCGTAGCGCTGATTCAGCGCTTCTGCTGTGAAGAACAGCTGGTCCTGGAATTCAGGTTCAGGATACGCGTCTCCCTCCAGGTACAATAATGGACAGCCATAATTGGCCGCCGCTGCTGATAACGCCTTTTTTTGTTCATGATCAGGCGTTTCCTTTAGTCCCTTGATGAGAGGAATGGGACCATATGGCATTCGCCAATAATTTTTTCGCTGCTTACCGATCCAATCTCCCAGGATTGAAAAATCAGTTGGATCATCCAATGTCGCACTGACCGTCACGTCCAGGTTTGGCTGGCGCATCTCCTCTATAAGCAGCCCGTAATAAGGCGCATAGCCGGTAAGCGCGCAGGCCAATGCCGACAGACCCGATTCTCTATTGGTTTGCAGACCACAATAAGAGTTTCCGAAACAGATGGCGTTCGATTCCGCCCAGGCGGCCGTCCCCTCGCTCACCACTCCTTCCCATTCATAAGGAATGCAGGATTGTGTCGGCCGTACACCTAGACGGCTGTATTGATCGACGATTTCATGGTTGTATTCCAGGAAGTTAGGTGCGGCAATCAGCATTTCGGCAAACTGCGCCTCATCACAACCCGCCGAGTTTAATGTCGTGGGTACAGCGACCTTGGCCAGGGGATCGGCCGTCAGGCGCGAAAGAAACTGACGTAAACCCAGCCCTCCGGTCAGAGGAGACACACCTGATAAATGTGCGCTGTTGATGGCGATAAGTTCTGTCGCCCCCGCGGTCGCGCTCATGTCCAGCAGGAGGCGCATCGCCATCTGTTTGGCCCGCCCTTTTTCGCCGCTGAGCATTGCTTTATGCTCCTCGTTCAACGAGATTTGTAAGTGCATAGTTTGACTCCGTTGTAAGCGGCCGTTTAAGCCGGTACCAGGTATGAATAATAAGAGTCCGAATCTTCTCTTCCCGGCCTGACGATAGCCACGTCGACGCCGGTATTTTCATGAATCGAGCTGGCCAGACGTTCCGCGGGATCATCGCCAAAAACCGAGAATGTGGTCGAGCGCGAGGCTCCCAGGAGCAGCAATCGAGCCTGCTTTTCGGTCAGATAGCTGCAAATCTCTTGCCGTACATCACCTTCGCGGATGACCTTCGTCGCTCTCACCCCTTCACGTTCAGCCCGATCTTCAGCGACCTTTAGGATCACTTTACCCAACCAAATCTGTTCCCCGATTACGGCCTTTTTCAGGCTGGGTTCCACATCTTTCACAGCCTCAGGTGAAACCACATAAAGAAATACCAGAGGGCTGTTATTGGCCTTTGCTTGTTCAATAGCCGCCATCTGTACCGCACGGCTGGCTTCACCGCCTCGCGTGGCACATACAACCTCATTCATCATTGCCCCCTTTTTGATCGCTCTCTGATTTGATTTCAGAACCAGGTGGCCTTGATGCAGCCATTTCCCGGCGATCCTCTTGAATTATCGTGATTGCTGCCAGCTGCTCATCCACTTCTTTGGTGATCTCTTCGTGTACATCTTCTGAAATAAGATCACTTTGCATTGCTTCGGTGATCGCCGAGCGTTCCGCGCGCAGAGCTTCTGTTCGCGCTTGAATGAATAAATCTTGCTCGATTTCCGGATGCGCTTCTAAATGATCACGAACAGCGTGTTTTGTTTCGTTAATTTCCTCGTTGTAAACGGCCAGAACGGCATTCCACACATCACGAAACAAGATACCTTCCCGACCCAGACGGTTGATTTCATTTAGCCCGGCGCCCAGGGCAAAGAGCCTCGCCTGCCGGCGCTGGTATTCCACCAGATGCTCCGGCCTCCTAGCCAAGCCAAGTCTGTCGATTAAATTTTCAATGGTTGTGCCTTGAACCAGCAGCGTGAACAGGACAACGCCGAATGTCATGACCTTGATTTCGTTGGCGAACACGACGCCAAAGACCTCACCCGTGAGCGTCAGCGCCAGCGCTAAACTGATCCCCCCACGTAATCCACCCCAAAACATGACGTGCCGGTAAGACATGGGGATTTTTTGCTGCAGCTTGGCAAAATAAGAATAGGTACCGGTGATGCCATAAACGACGATTGCCCTGCTAAAAAGCACGGCCAGGACGGCCACGATAATCGGAATAATATTGGGACCAAGCTGGTTAATTTCAATTTCAAGTCCTATCAAGAGAAAGACCAGCGAGTTAGCAAGAAAAGCGGCGAATTCCCAGAAATGTTCCAGTGTTAACCTTGTCGTGGGACTGGTGTTCTGCATGCCGATATTACCGACCATCAACCCTGCGGCTACTACGGCGAGGATTCCGCTGACGTGAAAGGATTCGGCGAGAACGTAGGCGCCGAGCGCCAGGGCAACGGTCGTCGTCGTTTCAATCAGGTTGTCATCGACATTCTTGAGGATGACGTAAGAAGTAATAAAGCCCAAGAAGAGACCGATGACTAACCCGCCAAAGGCCACCTCTAAGAATGTAACCAAACCGGTGGATAACAGAGAGAAGCCTTCGGCCGCGGGATCGATTCCTGAAACAGCAAAGGCAATGGCCATGTTAAAGAGCACGATGGCAATACCATCATTGAGAAGGCTTTCACCCTCAACCAGTAACTGCAATCTTTTGCTGACCCCCAGGTTGCGGAAGAAAGCGATCACGGCGACAGGGTCTGTTGCTGAAATTAATGCTCCAAAGGCCAGCGCGGCCAGCAAAGGGACATCAAGTACCCAGGTGACAATCTCGCCGACGATGATGGTGCTGACTAATGTTCCTAGGATGGCCAGCAGCAAAATAGGCATCAGGTCCTTGCGAAATTTCTCCCACTTTATTTGTAAGGTCGCCTCAAATAAGAGCGGCGGAACAAGAATGGCCAGGATCAAATCGCTGCTGACGTCTATTTGGAACGGATTTGAAATCAGGGATAGTAAGAGGCCGACCAATACCAGGGCCACCGTATAAGGAAAGCGTATGCGCCGGATGACAATGGCAATGAGAGCAGCCAGGGAGAGAAGTAAAACGACGCTTACTTCAGTTTGAATTAAGACGCTCTCTTCGGCTAGGAGCGGAGCAAAGTGCATATTAATTACCCTTGTCCTTTTTCGAACCCGCATTCATTGAAACATCGACATATTCTGCAATATCGATCGTTCCATAGGTTCCTTTCAGGAATTTGGCTTTGTCGGCCCCCCAGGGGATGGTGCAGTCAAGTCCCATTTTTGCCGTCCGGCTTTTCTTACCCGGAATTTGGATGCCCGATGGATCGAGGGAGCTGCCAGGTTGATTTTCATAAACCACTAAATCACTGCTGGCTTGAAAGCGCGTGGCCATGGCCCATTCCACATCCTGAGGATCGAAAATATCAATATCGGTGTCTACAACCCAGACATGTTTCAGGGATGTGTGACCACGGAAGGCGGCTTCAATGGCTCGTATGCCATCCTCCGGCCCCTGCTTCTCTATCTGTACCACGGCATGTAACCATGAAGCGCCGCCGGGTGTAATCGAAACACCTGTGCATTTCGTTACTTTGTTCACCTCCGCGAATATTGTTGGCTCGCGAGGCATGCCCATCAAAATCTTGTGTTCCAGTCCCCCGGGAAGCAGGGCATGGAAGATCGGATTTTGCCGGTGTGTGATCCGGTCAATTTCGATCACCGGCTGGTCACGTACGATATCCATCGTCTCGGTAAGGTCCATAAAAGGACCTTCTTTCACTAATTGTCGCGTAATACGTCCTTCCATAACAATTTCCGCATCGGCTGGCACTTCCAGGTTAACCGTCTGGCATTTGACCAGCGGCGTTTGTGCCAGCGCCTGGGCAACGGCTAACTCATCGATACCTGGCGGTGGGGACATCGAGGCCGCCAGATGAACGGCCTGGGATACACCGATGCAGATAGCCACGGGAAGATCGCCTTCTACTTTCTGCATGGCCGCGTGGGTCCCCCGATTTTCGATGATACGCGCGGCGAAGTGACGCTCATCCAGGCGCAGCAGGCGATGATAACACATATTACGGCCGAGTTCAGGGTCTTTGACGATTACGACCCCGCTGGCGATATAATGCCCCGCATCTTGTGGCAGGTGCAGGGGGATGGGCAGTTCGTTTAAATTGACGTCTTCGATAATTACTTCCTGGCAAGGTCCCGATTCGATGATTTCCGGCTCCACGGCCGTCTCAATGGCTCTCGCTAAATAACCGACAAGATCGCCAGGAGAAATATCCAAATCCATACTCAGGTAGCGGCGGTCGGCGCACTGACCTGACAGCACTCGCCAACCCGGATAACCCTTGATCGTTTCGAACAGCACCAGCGAGCTTTCCAAGGCGTGGGCGACATTGGCCAGTTCATAATTCAAATCGACCGGCTTGGTAATGGTGATCAGATCGCCGCTCTGGCCTGCTTTTTCAATGACATTTCGTAGACTCATGTTTCCTTTCCTGTTAGCGGAGTTGCCGAGATTGTGCGATGATTACTTCCAATACAATAGGGTGGCCAGGAAGAACAATTGAATAGGCGCTCAAAGTCGGGTAACCCGTTGTAAATCGATTTAATTCAAATTAAATCAACCTGGAGTTGATTATCCAGATTCTTATGCTTAGAGGCAATCTTCGTTCCCCGCGGAGTCGTTTACAAGGCAAAGATAATGCCCTGAAATTCCTGATCGCCATGCTCGCGCTCGCTTCGCTGGCCTGTAATGCCTTTGCCGGTAATCTTGAACCATTCCCCGAGCCGCCGACAGTAGATTCACGGCCGTCCGCTACAGAGAAGCCGCAATCCGCGACCCCCAGCCCAACCCAGATCGACGCCGGCGCGCCTGTGGTTTCCATACTTGTCAATCTCAATGTGCGCAGCGGTCCTGGTTTGCAATATGATCGCGTCGGATTCCTCTCCCAAGGAGCTTCGGCGGCCGTCATTGGGGCTGATAAATCGTCGGGCTGGTGGAAGATCGATTGTCCGGCATCTCTTTCGGTCAATGAATGTTGGGTTTCCGGCGGCTCGCAGTTCGTTACTGCAAATAATATGCAAGATGTGCCCACGGCCGTTGCCCCACCAACGCCGACCACAATACCGCCCACCGTCGAAGTGGGTCACGGATTATTAGCCTATATAGATGGTGGCCGCCTTTTTGTCGCCAGTTTAAACCTGGGCCAGGACCCTCCTGAATTGGCGCAAGATCCCCGGCAGGTCAGTACCGCCGACGGCGTAGAGCACTTTGCTTTCTCCCCGGACGGCCGCCGGATCGCCTATACAGCCGGAAGCGAGAGTACTAATAGTTTAAATGTCGTCAATGTCGATGGGGGGGATCATCGCACATTGGTTTCCTCCAATATACTGCCTCTGGCCGTCCGCCAGGAAAGCAGCCGGACGACCGTTTTGATCGATACCATTCACTGGCTGCCCGATGGTTCGAGTGTAGCCTTCAACACGCGTGTGCAAAATCTAGATGGGCCGGGCGGCATCAACCAGGAAGACTTGTGGTTGGCGACGCTGGAGGGAGAATTGGCGAACACCTTCCCGGCTGGAGGAGGTGGTGGAGCTTTCGTTATGGAGTCTGCTACCCACGTTTTGCTTAGCCGCGCGGCTGAAATTGCCCGTGGTGATCTGCGTACCGGCGAACAAGAAATCCTCCTCCAATTTGATCCGATTAACACGGCCAGTGAATACATTTATTATCCCATACCCCAACTGACCGCTCGTGGAACTTACCTGGCTGTCCCGGCCCAAGATCCCTGGCCGGCGGAGGCGGAAACCACATTGTGGCGCATGCCGGTTAATACGCCGGCTATTGAAATCGGCCGTTTAGCGGCTATCCCCCTCGACCAACCTGTTTCCTGGTCCTCAGACGGGCGTCTGACATCATTTATTCGACGATCTAATAGTGAAGAGCAGCCTTTCTTGCGCATGTATACGGCTGAGGGAGATGGATCGTCCGCGGTACCTTACGCGGGCGGCGCGGAATTGAACTTCCTCGCCTGGAAGCCCGGTGATGAGCAGTTTCTATATGCGGGAATGGGTTTTTACGCAGTCGGCCGTCCGCAAGCCCCGCCCGTACAACTTCTGATGCCGGCCGGTCAGATCATTTCTCAAGGGGATTGGTTGAAGGGAGATAACTTCGTGGTCGTTATTATTGATCCTGCCAATCAAGGTTGGCAGATACAGAGCGCTAATACATCAGGGGAAACCAGGCTTTTGGCCAATGGCACTGGCGGTGGCCCGGCGATTGCCGTCTGGTATCAGGAGGAATAAAAGCCAACTCCTCCCGTCCTGCGCAGCGGGAGGAGTTTGACAAAGGGGATGTATACGACCAGACGAGTGGTCAATTTGTAGATGACGCGGACATTGTCCGACGCCATCTATATCCTTACCGCCGTCTCAGGAAGGCGGGGATATCCAGATTGTTGGGAGAAAACCGGGGCGGCATTTCCGGTGTGTTACTTGAAGCCGCCGGCGCGGGTTTTGCCTCCTCTCGTTTAGGAGTGCTGTTGGCGCTGTTGCCGGTCTGCACCAAAGCAGGTTCAGGCTCGGGCTTTTTACTCTCCCGTTTCGGTTGTTCTCTAATTGGGCTGCTTGCCGCTGTGCGCGAGGACTCGCTGTGTACGGCCGATGATAACAGCTGGCGTCGCATCGGGCTTGCTTCAAAGCCGGTTGCAATGACGGTTATACGGATCGAGTCGCCCATATTTTCATCAACAACGGCTCCGAAAATCATATTCGCGTCCGGGTGCGCGCGCTCACGAATGATCGCCGCCGCCTGGTTCACCTCGAACAAGGTCATATTGGGGCCGCCGGTGATGTTGAATAATATACCGCGCGCGCCATCAATAGTTACCTCTAATAGCTGCGAGCTGACAGACTCTTCAGCCGCGATCCGGGCCCTGTTTTCACCGGAAGCCATTCCTACGGCCATCAGTGCCGCGCCGCCTTCCGACATGATGGTGCGTACGTCTGCGAAGTCGAGATTAATCAATCCGGGGGTTGTGATTAATTCCGTGATTCCCTGGATGCCTTGGCGAAGCACGTCGTCCGCCATGCGGAAGGACTCCGTCAGGGACATCCGTTTATCGGTCAGTTCTAGCAGCCGGTCATTGGGGATGACGATTAATGTATCAACGCATTCACGGAGCTGTTCGATGCCTTGCTCGGCAGCGTTGGCGCGTTTGCTTCCTTCAAATAAGAATGGCCGGGTAACCACACCAATGGTTAGAGCCCCTTGTTCGCGAGCCGCTTTGGCCACGATCGGTGCAGCGCCTGTTCCTGTACCGCCGCCCATTCCCGCGGTGATAAATACCATATCCGACCCTTGCAGGACCTGGTAAAGTTCATCCAGCGTCTCGCTGGCCGCTTTCTCACCGCGGTCGGGATTGCCTCCGGCGCCTAATCCGCGGGTGAGCTTGTCCCCAATGCGCACCCGAACCGGTGCATCGGACAGAAGAAGCGATTGATTGTCTGTATTAACGGCAACATAGTCTACGCCGGTAATGCCTTCAGCGATCATGCGGTTGATGGCATTGCTACCACCACCGCCCACGCCGACGATGCGAATAACTGCCATACTCTCTAGTGTAGAAACTCTTTGCATAATCTATACCCCCTATTGTCTAAATAGAAATAACCAACATCAATAACGAAAGTGAACTGCCTTTTCAAAGCCAGTACACACCCTGCCAATTTTTGCCTGAATTGAACCGAAATACGCCGCTGTCTCACTGCTGTTGGCGTACAGGCTTCAGTATGGATCAGGAACCAGTTAAGGCTAATAGTCAGTTAGTCAACGCGGAACAAACTGCTTGGCCGGAACTAGGAACTTACCTATGGAATTTTGGTACTACGATAAGGATTGAAGTTTTAACTTGACGTAACGATACACGATCTTCTGGAATATGTCAAGTTGATTGTGAATTTTATGTGAAGTTTTCCGCCGGTTGTTCTTGGGTCTTTGCGGCAAGAATCATGCTGCCGGGATCAAACAGGCGGCTGCCAACCCTTCTGGAATTGCTTCACTTTCTCTTTAACCCAGTCCGGAACCGGGAAGGAGCGGCCTAGGCCATAGTCGTACATGACCTGCACAGTTTTCCCGGTAGCAATCAATCGGCCGTCTTCTCCTGTGATCCGGTAGAGTAGATCAAAACTCTTGTTGCCAAAGCGGGATAGGCCGATGCCCAGGGTCAGCTTTTCACTCAGTAAGGCTGGGGAGCGGTAGGTGCATGTCGCTTCCACTAAGATCAAGGGGATATCCAACAGGCTGGCTGTGGCGAGCTCCGTCCCTTCAAAGAGCTCGATCGCAAACTTGACTCGCGCGTATTCCATATAGCTAAAGAAGACAGCGTTGTTGACATGACCAAAGGCGTCAATATCTCGGAAGGCCACCTCGATCGGCACTTCGTAAGGAAATTTATCTGAACTCATAGCTGCTCCTCGAAAAAAGTTTGTCAGCTTGTCAGGCAGTCAGGCAGTCAGCTGACTACCTGACTGCCTGACTGCCTGACCACCTAAGATACTAGTATATCAAAATGTGCATTGTAAATCCCAGTCGGATACTTTATCATCTATCAGTGTGACTGTTCTGATATTTGCCAATGGAGATATCCCGGAGGTCGAGTGGATTCGGCCGTATTTAAGTGCTGCGTCTTTTGTTATTGCCGCTGACGGCGGATCGCGCCATCTACTGCTTTTGGATCACCCTCCGGATGTCCTGATTGGTGATCTCGATTCTCTACCGGCAGAAGCCCAGGCTTGGCGGGAAACGAACGGCCGTAAACTGGTTATTTACCCCCACGATAAAAATGAAACGGATCTCGAATTGGCCCTTCTTTACGCCGTCCATCATTTCGCGGATGATATCCAGATATTTGGCGCTCTAGGCGGCCGTCTGGACCAGACTCTGGCCAATATCATGCTCCTTGCTCATCCCGCTTTGGCTGAACGCCGAGCTGAGCTGGTGACCGAAAATCAACAAGCCTGGTTAGTCACTGAGTGGACGGAAGTAGAAGGACAGATTGGTGACTTAATTTCACTGATCCCAATAGGCGGTGACGTGCTGGTAAAGGAAACAATAGGATTACGCTGGCCCTTGTCCAATGAAGTGTTGTCTGTTGGCCTTGCTCGTGGCGTCAGTAACGAAATGATTGCTTCCCTGGCTACGATTGCCATTGCTTACGGCACGCTTCTCTGTATCCATACCCGCCGCGAATGGACGCGCTGATTCTTTGTGAAGGTGTGGCGTTTGGCGGCCTGCAAGATGACATCCGAATTCGGACTGCCAAAACTCTTTTTGTATCCTTGACAGAGCGTCTGCCTGATGCTACTATGCAGGCAGCATGATCACAGAACTGTTTTTTAGCTTTAGCTTCGTAGAAAATCCCGGCGCCGTGTGTGTGAGGGGGTTGGTTCTGACTGGCTGAAGCTGAAGCAGGCAAAGCAACCACCAAAAGACGCGGCATCGGTGCCGCGTCTTTTTTTTGTTTGTAAGGTACGGGTATAATTTTCGATTGAGCAGAGGCGGTCTTCTAAGGCTGCCCAAAAACTCAATACAATTTAGGAAGTAAGATTATGAGTACGGACTTGGAATTAATGTATGCCAACGCTCTGACGAGTTTACAGGCAGCGAATACGGCCGATGAACTGGAAGCATGGTACCGCCAAAACCTGGGGCGCAAGGGGCAGGTTTATTTGTTGACCCGCCAGGTCGGCCAGCTTGATCCCCAGGAACGCCCTGCTTTTGGCAAACGCCTGAACGAGGTTAAGCAAGACCTACAATCAGCCTATGATCAGCGCTTAGATGAGGTCAAGCACGCCGAATTGGAAGCTTCCATCCACAAGGATGCTATTGATATCACCATGCCCGGGCGGGTGCCCGCGCGCGGCGGCCTGCATGTGGTGACCCAAACCCTGCGCGATATTTACCGTATTTTTGGGGATATGGGATTCCAAATATACCGCACGCCTGATGTTGAAACAGACGCCTATAATTTTGAAATGTTGAATTTTCCGCCACACCATCCGGCGCGTGAAATGCAAGATAGTTTTTACACGACTAAAGAAGACGTCATTCTGCGCACTCATACGAGTCCCGGCCAGGTTCACGCCATGCATGAATACTATCCCGAGCCCATTCGTGTCATCCTTCCTGGGATGTGCTATCGCAATGAGCAAATAACCACCCGCAGCGAGATTCAATTCACCCAGGTAGAAGGACTGGCTGTTGGCCATAATATCACCTTCGCCGATCTGAAGGGCACCCTTACCGAGTTCGCACGGCGCCTCTTTGGCGCGAACCGCGAAACCCGTTTCCGCGCCGCCTATTTTCCCTTCACCGAACCAAGCGCTGAGATGGATGTGACCTGTTTCCTTTGTGATGGCGAAGGCTGCCAGGTCTGCAAGTACACCGGCTGGTTGGAAATTCTGGGCTGTGGCATGGTTCATCCCAATGTGCTGCGCAACGGCGGCTATGATCCCGAAATTTATTATGGTTTCGCCTTCGGCCTTGGGCCTGAGCGCATTGCCATGTTGAAGTATGGCATCGACGACATCCGCCAGTTTTGGTCCAATGATCTCCGCTTCCTGGAACAATTCTAAAGGCGGAACTATTAACCATAGACTCTGGACCAACGACTAATAACTTATGACTCACTCTCTGGAGATAACAAATGCTTGTACCACTATCATGGCTTGGTGATTACGTAGATATTGACCTGCCGGTCGACAAGGTGGCCGAGCTGCTGACCAATGCCGGCCTTGAAGTCAAACATATCATAAAGGTCGGCCTGGATGGCGCGGACCTCGAATGGGATCGCGAAAAGATCGTCCTGGCCAAACTTCTGACCGTTGAACAACATCCAAACGCTGAGCGCCTGGTCCTGGCGACGGTTGATTATGGCGCTGAAGAACCGAAAACCGTGGTTACCGGAGCGCCAAACCTTTATCCCTTTGTGGGAGAAGGAGACCTGAGTGACAAATCTATCTTTTCACCGATTGCCCTTGAAGGCGCGACCCTGTTCGATGGCCATCAAGATACGCCGAAACAGGTGAAGCTTAAGGGTCGAGAACTACGCGGGATTTACAACGATGCCATGCTTTGTTCCGAAAAGGAGCTGGGTATTAGCGATGAGCATGAAGGCATTATCCTCATGGTGCAAGATGCCTGGTCACCGGAGTATGTGCCCGGTTCACCTTTGCGAGATATTCTTGGCGATTACGTCCTGGAGATAGATATCATCCCAAATATCGCCCGCTGCGCTTCTATGGTCGGCGTGGCCCGCGAATACGCCGCCCTGACTGATCAGGTGCTGCGTTATCCGGATTCCGATGTGATCATGGATGGGCCGTCCACGGAAGGTTTAGTAGTCATATCTACGGAAGACCCTGATCTAAACCCGCGATTTGTGGCTGTTCTCATCAAAGGTGTTGCTCAGATCGCTAGTCCTTTCTGGATGCAGCACCGTTTGCGCCTGGCCGGCCAACGGCCGATCAACGTCGTCGTCGATATCAGCAACTACGTCATGTTGGAAACAGGCCAGCCGAATCACACTTTCGATTATGATTTTTTGCAAGCGCGCACCAGCCAATATGATCCCGATGGCCCGATTCACATAAACACGCGGCTTCCCTTTGAAGATGAAACCATAACCACCCTGGATGGTGTCACTCATAAGCTGCCGGACTACACAATCCTCGTTACCGATCCCGCGGGAGCATTGAGCGTCGGCGGCATCATGGGTGGGGAGGACAGTGAAATCAAACCCGAAACATCCAACGTCCTCCTCGAAGCGGCTGCCTGGAACTTCATCAACATCCGCCGCAGCGCAACGACCCTGGGCATAAGCAGTGACGCCGCCTTTCGATTCAGCCGCGGCGTTCATCCCAGCCAGGCAATGTTTGGCGCCCGGCGTGCTGCTGAACTGTTGCGCCGCCTGGCCGGTGGTTCCGTTTGGAATGGTATTATTGATTATTATCCCAATCCTCCTGAGCCGGTTACGGTTGAGCTTAGCCCCCAATACCTCCAACGTTTGAGCGGTCTTTCCCTGAATTCGGACGAGATCACGGCCTTGTTAGAGCGCCTTGAATTCACGGTTGAACCCTATGGCGATCACTTATTGGTGACCGTGCCTGATCATCGTATGGATATTGAAGGGCCGCATGACCTTGTTGAAGAGGTTTGCCGCATGGTCGGCTACGACAAAATACCCTCAACGATCATCGCCGACGAACTGCCACCCCAGCATGGCAATCCCCGTTTGGAAAAGGAAGAGCGCCTGCGCGATCTGTTGGTTCAGCTTGGCTTGCAGGAGATAATAACTTATCGTCTGACTGCCCCGGATCTTGAGGCACGGCTCATTCCTGCTGCCAGTGGGCTGGAGGAGGATGATCGGCCGTATGTAACATTGACAAATCCCATCTCGGCTAATCGCACTGTGATGCGCCACAGCTTACTTTCCTCCGGTCTGGAAGTTGCCGCCCAAAACACCAGATTTAAAGATCGCATCGCCGTCTTCGAGATTGGCAAAGTGTTCATGGATGCTGAAGACAGTATCCTGCCCGATGAATTAGATCGCCTTTCCATTGTTCTCACCGGTTTGCGAGAGGCCAACCATTGGAGCGATCCGGAAAATACGCAGTTGATGGATTTCTTCGATCTCAAAGGCGTGCTTCAGGGGCTGTTTGATGCCTTGCATCTCGATGTGTCCTTTGAACCAGTGGAACATCCGGCATTCAGACCCGGCCAAACAGCGCGCCTCCTCTTAGGCCACGTGCTTCTTGGAACCATGGGTGTACTTCATCCACAAGTGGCCGAAAATTACGGCTTCCGCATCAATCGCCGCCAGCCTGTTCTCGCCGCGGATCTGGACCTTGAAGCTTTATACCCGCGGTTGGCAAAAGGTCAGGTCTTTGAACCCGTTTCCGCCTATCCGGCTGTTCGTGAGGATCTGGCGATCATTGTCGACCGGCAAATCGCGGCTGCTGAAGTAGCCCAAACTTTGCGCCAGGTGGGCGGCTTCCTCTTAAAGGATATTGAATTGTTTGATGTCTATGAAGGGCAGCAGATCCCGGCTGGCAAGAAAAGCCTTGCCTATCATCTGACCTTCCAGTCACCAAGCAAAACCCTCACTGATAAGGATGTATCCAAACAGCGCGCGCGTATTATTAAACAGCTCGAACAACGCCTCGGCGCCCGCCTAAGAGAGTAGGCCCTTAACAGCCAATTTTAGATTCAAAAAAGGTCCAGTTTTTAAAACTGGACCTTTTTTTACATCGAACGAACAAGGTGTTTCATTACTGTAGATCAGCAGACTTGACAATGACAAGAATGGGTATATACTAAATGATATATATCATTGCTGGTTCTTAGGAGATGTTATGGATACTGCCAAAATTTTTATGAATGGAAGAAGTCAGGCGATTCGCCTGCCCAAAGCTTATCGTTTTGAGGGCAAAGAGGTCTATATCAAGAAAACCTCCGAAGGCATTCTCTTAATACCTAAAGACAACGCCGTCTGGGATGCCTGGGAAGAGAACCTCAATAAATACAAAGAACCTTTCATGATCGATCGAAATCAACCTGAATCTCAACAGGAAAGGGTTGGCCTTGATGAACTATTTACTTGATACAAACATCTGTATCTATATTATGAACAACCATCCTCTTGAAGTGATTGACAGGTTTAAGAAGATGAATTTAGGCCAGATAGGCGTATCCTCCATTACAGTTTCTGAACTTCAATATGGTGTTTCAAAAAGCTGGCGCAAAAAAGAAAATCAGCAGCGATTAAATGAATTTCTAGTTCCTTTTGAGATTCTCCCTTATGATCTAACAGCCACAGGATCTTATGGAGAGATCTGCGCCGAATTGGAGAGACAAGGGCTTGTCATTGGCCCGTTAGATTTATTGATAGCGGCACAAGCCATTAGCGAGAATCTGGTGCTGGTCACGAATAATGAAAGAGAATTTCGACGTATCCAGTCCTTGAAAGTTGAAAACTGGATCCCCTGACAGAAGTCAGGGCCGATATCCCGGAAACTTCTCTACTCTGGTTTTGGATAACCAACTGGCCGGTTTCCGGGATAATCTAGACCCTTTACTAGGGCTATTGTTTTTGCGCGCAGTTTAGTGTGGCCAGGTACAACTGCTGATCCGGCGTCATTTCGCAGCTCGCAATCGGTTCATAGGGTGGGCAGTCCACGCCTTCAGCCGGCTGCCAACCAATATGTGACAGGCAAAGCGCATCCCCCAGGCGATAAGCCGTGGCCGTGCCCGTCGGACCATCCGCCTGATATTGGTTATCCTCTTCCCAGCCGCGTGACGAGAGCAAAACGCCCAAGATCGCGGAGGCTTCAACCGGACTGCCAAAATCATATCCGCTGCCAACGGCCGAAACCTGGCAGCCCTGGCCGCTCATGCCGCTAATATAATCATCAAACGCCGTCTGTCCGGTTGTCACATCGAGTGTCAAAGCATCCTGCATCGCCTCCGCGACATCACTGCAAGCTGCCTCATCCAGGGGTACAAATGCTCCGCTCTGACTTTGAGCATTACTGTTATTGGTGATACCTGAATCGCACTCGCCATTGAAATAATCCCAGACATCACAGACGGTGCCGTTGGGGAAGGTGCAGGTGCCTTGTTCATCCTCCGGTGCGCCGCTCTCATCGGTAACGGTGTAATCGCCCCCGGTGATAGCGCAGTATTGGGCTGCTTCCGTCAGATATCCGGTGATTTTACGCCCCCCTACAGGACAATCGCCGCGCAGTAATGCCCACTCTTCACACTGCCGGTTATCTTCGAAATAACAGACGCCAAATTCGCCCCCGTCCCCTCGCGTCTTCATCATCAGTCGGCCGCCCTGTTCGATGCAGTATAGAGATGCCGGGTTGGGCATACCGGCTTGATCCGCGCCACCAGGTGCGCATTCGCCGCGAAGATAAGCCCATTCCTCGCATTCCGAGCCGTCAGGGAAAATACAGTAACCCACCTGGCCGTCCGTTTCATCGCGGATTTCCAACTGGCCACCCTGATCCACGCAGTATACGGATGCTGGGTTGGCCATATCCACGCCTTCCTGGTCTATTTGCTCGGCCGTTGCCGCAGGGGTCGGTGTATTTGCGCTTTCCTGATCGCTCGAACTTGAATCACTGTCTGTTTGTTCGGCCGTCAAGGTTGGACTGGGTGTGCTCGCGTTTTCCGGGCTGCCGGATGATCCGCTTTGTCCGGTAAGGACGGTACATGCAGTGCCTCCCATAATGACGATTATGAATAAAACTACCAAAATACGTTTCATAATTTTTAGCTCCTTTATGCGTCCGGTTCTTTTTATAGCACCCGGCGCAGCATACAGCCCATGATAGATCGTCATCGGTACCTTGTTCTATCTCTTTAAGAAGAGCTTATTCATTTCTACTTTTTGGGGCGGTATTTAGAACTATTTTTGTGCGTTCTTGTAACTAACTTTGTCCAGCCTAGCGCCGGAATAACCGCCAGCGCATATTTTGACGATGCAGGTAAGACATCGTTTCCCCTAGACGCATCGGCCGAAAACCAAAATAGTGCCTTACTGAACCAAGGTCGGCAACTTCCGGCACGAAAAAGCGGTCTACAAAGAAGCGGCTGACCGGCGGCCAGTACCACCAACCAAAAAATATGGCCGATCCTGGTCGTAACAAAATAAGAGGAAGCTTACCGTTAACTCGCCGTACCCCTTCCATGGACAATATCTGTCGCACCAGATCACGGTAATGAAAGCGCTCATCTCCCGCCACCGTTATCGTCTTGTCAACCACATCGTCATTATCAAGACAGGCCACCAGGCAGCGCGCGTAATCCTCAACCCACAGCGGCTGCATGGCGACCTCGCCCCCACCGGGCAGCCAGACGAACGGCCAGCTCCAGATCGCCAACCCCAGGATGATTTCTGTAAAACGATCACCTAAACCGTACAGCGTGCTGGTACGCAGGATCGTATAAGAGATGCCCCCCTGTCGCACGAGGCGCTCAACTTCACCTTTCGCTTTTAATAAATTATGTAGGGAATTAGGATTGGCGCCGATGCGGCTGGGGACGATGATCTGCTTGACCTGCGCCCGTTTTGCTTCTTCCAGCAAACGTGCTGTGCCGTCGACATCGATATGGCGCAGGAGACGTGTTCGCCCGCGTGCCTCAGCGCCGGCCAAGTGGAAAACGGTTTCCACTCCTTCCAGCTGGGTACGCAGAGAAGCGGTTGAATTGATACGCCCTTCGTAGGCGCGCCATTTATGGCCGCTTAATGTCAGTCTATTGGTCAAGGAACGGCCGATAAACCCCCTTGCTCCGGTGACGAGAATCATAAAGTTCTTTGCCGTATAGAGCTGTGCAACGGCCGTTTCCACTTCTCTTTCAAATAATTAACCCAAGTTGCTGCCTTAAATCTCTAGATTGGTCCAATTTTTAAAAATCTATGTCCTTAATCCTATAGTGATTGAAATTGGACCCATCTCGATTGAAGTAATGACAAGGTAGCAAACTTGAGTTAGTTAGTTCGAAGACCTAATTGCAGCAGGTACGAATATCGACCAGCTGTTCAATATGCGGCTCAACGAGTTCGCGTACTTTGTCTTCTTCCAGATTGCGCACCTTAAAAGTCAGCACCCGGTTCGTGCTGGAGTCGCCGGCAAAGGTACCCATTGATAGGAAATCTCCGCCCGCCTCGGCAATCGCATGGGTAATCACGTCTAACTCGCCCGGTCGGTCGGGGACCAGCGCTGTGACACGGACGCCCGGCTGCCTTGCGCTCATTAATTCCAGAAAGATCCTGAATAGATCCGTTTCGGTGATCAGGCCGACAAGTTCACCGTTGGCCACGACCGGCAGACCGCCTATCTTGTTTTCATCCATCAGATAGGCTGCCTCTTCGATGGGCGTGTTTTCGTCCACCGTAATCACGTCTTTGGACATGATTTCATCGACCGTGATCTTACCGAGAAGATAGTTGAGTTCCCACACACTAAGCGACGTCGCATCGGATGGTGAGGCGTTTAAAAGGTCTCCTTCGGAAATAATCCCCACAAGCTTCCCGTTCTTCATAACCGGCAGGCGCCGGATGCGGTTCTGCTTCATAATGTCCAAGGCTTGCATTATCGGTAAATCAGGCGGCACCGTGATAACCGGGCTTGACATACGCTTTTTGATTAACATACGTTACTCCTCATCGCTAAGTTGGAAAATAGTGGTCTGAACAGGCGTCTGTTCAATTGGGTAGATCATCTATGATAGTTTACCATATTGCAAGGCCAATCAGGCGCTGATTTCGCATAATTCCGCGATGAACAAAACTTTCGCCCGGCCAGGTGTGCCTAAGCTATAATCCACCACAATGTCCAACCATGATCTTAGCAGCGTTCAACAACTGCGAATTTGTTATTTTGGTACCTATCGCGCCAATTATTCGCGCAGCCGTATCATCCTTGCCGGGCTGCACGGCCGTCCGGATGTCCAGGTCTATGAATGTCACTCACAGCTGTGGCAGGGCATCGAAGATCGCGTAGAGCAGGCCGGCGGCGGCTGGCGCAGCCCGCGCTTCTGGACCCGTGTGCTAAAAGCCTATTGGCGCCTCTTTCGCAAGCACAACCAGGTCCCTGAGTATGACGTCATGCTGATCGGCTATCCCGGTCAGTTTGACAGTTACCTAGCCCGCCTTTTAACCTGGTGGCGCCGCAAGCCGGTCGCCCTGGATATTCTCATGTCTCTTCACCTCGTGGCCGAGGAACGCGGCCTCACCGAAAAAAGCCTCTGGACAGGGCGCTTGATCTTCTGGTTGGAAAAAGGGGGCCTTAAGCTGCCCGATTTGCTAATCTCAGAGAATGATGCCTACGAGGGCTACTACTGCCGCCAGTATGGCCTTGATCCCCAAAAATTTCACCAGGTGCCCCACGGCGCTGATGATCGAATTTTTTACCCCCGCGAAGTCGAACGCCCTGAACAGCCCTTTCGCGTGACCTATCATGGCATGTACCTACCTTCACATGGCATGGATGCCATTATCGGTGCCGCTTCCTTACTTCGCAAACGCCCCGATATCCAGTTCCATTTCTTCGGCAGCGGTCCGGAGAAGGAACGCCTGGTTCGTTTCGCACAAAAAGAGGGCTTGCCCAACATGATTTTTCATGGTTTTGTTGATAGAGATGAACTCCTGGATTCAATAGCCTCATCGCATATCAGCCTGGGCGTTTTTGGCGAAACCAGGCAGTCTCATTACACCATCCAGAATAAAATATGGGAAGGTTTGGCCATGGCTCGCCCCGTCATTTCCGGTGATTCGCGGGTTGTCCGTGAATCGCTGGAACACGGCCGTCACATCTATCTTGTCCCCCGCGAGAATCCTCAGGCCCTGGCGGACGCAATCATACTGCTTAAGGAAAACCCGGAGATGCGCGAAGCGATAGCCCAGGCCGGCTACCAGCGCTTCCTCGCCGGCAACAGCATCGCCGCCATCGGCCGTAAAACTGAAGAGGCTCTGCGCACCCTATTCTAGAGCGATTTGCCCAAATCACTTTCCGCTTGAAAGACAGATCAACGAGTTTTGAGCTACAAATCCAGCGTCTTGGCCCTTAACTGCCCACACCCGGCTGCGATATCTATCCCCCGCCGCTGCCGGATCGTGCTTGGCAGATCGTACCCGGCCAATATCTCTTGAAAAGCCTTCGCTCTCTGATCATCGGCGGGTAAGCCGCCATACCCTTCTGTCGGATTTAGGGGGATGAGATTGACGTGAGCCTTCATTCCTTGCAGCAGTTGTCCTAACGCGTGTGCCTGCTCGGCCGTATCATTCTCTCCGGCAATCAGCGTCCACTCGAAGAAAATTCGGCGGCCGGTTGTCTCGCTGTAATAGCGACACGTTTCCATCAACACATCTAAAGGCCAGCGCCGCGCCGGAGGCACCAACGCCTGGCGCTCTTCATCCGTTGCCCCGTGTAGACTTACTGCCAATTTATACGGCCGTTTCTCATCCGCCAGCTGCCGAATCCCCGGCACAATACCCACGGTGCTGATCGTGATATGCTTCGGCGCCAAAGCCAGCCCATGGTGGTCGGTAAGGATGTCCAGCGCCTTCATCGTTGCTTCGTAATTATGCAGCGGCTCGCCCATGCCCATGAAAACCACATTACGCAGCGATTTACCCTGCTCCCGCCGCAGCCGTTCAATATGCAGAACCTGGCCGACGATCTCCCCCGCTGTCAGATGCCGCCGGAAGCCCATCTGTCCCGTGGCGCAGAACACGCAGCCCATTGCGCACCCCGCCTGCGTGCTCACGCAGGCTGTTGCTCGCCCTTTGAAGAGCATCAATACGGTCTCGATCTCTTCTCCGTCGGCCAGACCCAGAAGAAATTTACGCGTGAAACCGTCACTGCTGTTGGTGGCCAGCTGCACGGGCATCGGCTCAATCGTGGCTTCCGTGCGCAGCCGCGTTACCAGGTCAGGGCGCACCTCGGTCATCTCCTCAAAAGAAAGGGCCTGTTCACGATAAAGCGCAGCCCACAATTTCTGCGCATAGTAAGCGGCAAAACCCCACTCCGCCAGCAGCGCTGCCAATTCATCGCGCCTCAGATCATAAAGATTGATCTTGCCATCGTTCGCCATCACAATGAGATTGTAGCCACCTCTTCAGGATTGTGCATGGCTCATCTATGCCTGAAGCGGCAGGACCTCACTCATCTATGCTGCCAATCCCTGGTAGAATAACCAGTGGATCGATATGGAAGCAGTAACTATTTTGGGGAATGACGAACAACGCGGGACTTACATCTTGCGTGTTCTGGTGACAAAAGATTTGCAGATTCGTTTCGGCCGTTTTCGCCAGGGCGCTCCGGTCTATGTCCCCCGGGGAGACGTTCTCTACGTCGGCTCAGCCATGGGCCAAAAAGGCTCAACGACCCTCGCCCGTCGCCTGCTGCGCCATGCCACGCGCCGCCTACCTAAATGGCAGCATAAGCTGCGCCCCATCCTGCTTGAAAAAATGACTGCCGCCGGATTGGCTTCCCCCAATTTCCAGCCACCAGCGGATAAAACACTCTTCTGGAATATCGATTACCTGCTCGATGAAGAAACCGTAGAACTAAAACAGGTATTCATCCTGCGCTCTCAAGACCGTTTAGAAGATGAAGTTGCTGCTCTGATTCTGGCTGATCCCGTTTGCCAACCCATCGCTCCCGGTCTCGGCGCTCACGACAGCCCTGCCATCACCCACCTGCTTCATGTCCAGGCCGGTGACTCCTGGTGGCAAACCCTCCCCGTCAGACTCAGCAGTATTTAACTCAAGTTGTCACTTTGTCATTTCTTCAACCGAGATTGGTCCAATTTTTAAATATCTTTATCCGTAATCATATAGCGATTGAAATTGGACCAATCTAATGACATTTAAGGTAGCAATTTGGGTTATTTAATTCTGCATCCAGAACTCCGCACTCCGCATTCTCTTAAATCCGAAATCCGATATCCCAAATTTACTCAAGGCTGTAAATATACGGGAACAGCGCGACTGGGATTAGCTTGAAATGCTGCTTGGCGAAAGGAATTCCCACAATCGTAATTGCCAGAATCAAAGCGCTCACGAGATGGGCGATGGCGATTTCCCAACCAAAAAGGACAATCCAGAGGATTGTAAAGACAAGCTGCAAGCAGCCGCCGTCCGACTTGGTTTCGATCACTTCTTTGCCAAATGGCGCGAAATTAGCCACACCCAACCGGATTGACTTCATGCCGAATGGAATGCCGATGATCGTCAAGCACAGAACCAGACCGCCGAGAATATATCCCAGCCCGGCCAGGAACCCGCCAAAAATTAACCACAGAATATTGCCGATAAGACTCATTGATTTTCTCCTAAGCTCACCAGTATCTTATTCCTAATGACAAATTGTAGTAAGGAAAAACTACTGAGCCGTTCACCATCCTCTACGAAGCAACTGGTTCTATGTTGCGAGATCAAGCCCCAAATTAATTTTGTCCCCAGATTTCGCTCTTGCTCGCCCTTTTGCGCTATGGTACCTTAAATGCTAAGGAAATGTCGACAAGGAGAATGATATGCGCCTGGCTGTATTTTCTGACGTGCATGGCAACCTGTCCGCCCTGGAAGCGGTATTAGCGGATATTAGCACAGAAGAAGTAGACAAAATCGTCTTTGCCGGTGATCTCTGCCATTTTGGTCCACGCCCATCCGCCTGTTTGCAACGGCTGCGCGAATTAAACGCCCTCTCTATTTACGGCAACACGGAAGACTGGCTGCTCGGCCGTCAGGCGCCACCCGCCCATTTCGCTGATTTGGCCAGTTGGACCTACGATCAGCTAGATCAAAGCCAGCGAGACTGGCTGGATAAGCTGCCCTTCGAGCATACAATTTCCCCGGACGGTGACCGTTCTAATGCCCTGCTGATCGTTCATGCCAATCCTCTGGATGTTAACCAGATCATTTTCCCGCCTGAAGAGGAACAGGTCGCTCGTTACGGCCGTATTCGCCAGCCTGATGAAGAACTCGATGAGCTCTTAGCCGGTGTTGAGGCGAACAACGTGATCTTCGGCCATCTTCACATCCCCTTTATTCGTACCAGGGAAGCAATAAAACTGTTCAATATCAGCTCGGTCAGTATGCCCGGTGACGGCGATCCACGCGCCAAATATGGCCTCTTTACCTGGCAAGATCGCGCCTGGACCTTCGAGCTTAAATACGTCCCCTTCGACATCGCTCCCGAAGTCGCTGCTTTCCAAGAAAACCAGCCGCCCGGATGGCAAAACTTCGTCGACACCATCCATGCCGAAGGCGCTTTCCCGCAGAAAGTTTAAGACCTATTAGTATGACGACCATGAATGAAAAAAAGCATTTCAGCCAATCAGCTGACTAACTGAAAAACTGACAAACCGAAAAACTGAAAACCCCAAAGGTACCCATGGGCCATCTCAATCCCAACATCCCATCCGCTGAACTCTCCCGTCTCATGACCAATGCCGCCGGCCTGCGCGACGAATTTAGCCTGCAGCTGCTGACACCCCAGCTTCTGCTTCATCTGTTTCTCCACGAAAAGGATTCGGCCGCTTACCAGATACTGCAGCTTCTGCAAGAGCAGCGCGGGGCCGACCTGGATGATTTGACGCGCCGTGTAGAAATAATGGCCCGCAGCAATAAGGGACGAGACGCTAAATTTGCCTTTACCGATGACTTTGGCCGTGATATACCCCTCGATGAAGAAATGCTCGTTGTCCTCGATGAAGGTCTGGCCATTGCCCAGGCGCGAGATGAATTGAAGACCGGCAGCGGCCAGGCCCTGGCCGCCATGACCCAGTCCAATGTCACAACCTCGGCCGTTCTGCAGCGCGCCGGAATCACTACCGCTACTGTGACCGCCTTGCTGGATGAAGTCTCCACCGAGCAATCTGAGGCCATCATACGCGACTATGTCCAGGAGGCCCGGGAAGGGGCTGCCACTGCCTATTACCAGCGCGAGCAGCTCCTGCGAGAGCTCATCACGCTGCTTTCTCTCTCCGGCAACCGTCATGTGATCCTCGTGGGTGAAGAAGGGGTCGGGCGCCGGACGCTTGTATACAGCCTGGCTCAATTGTTGGCCGAAGAGAAAGGGCCGAAAAATATTCGTTCCGTGGTGCAGATGAGTGAGACCGCCTTGCTGGAAAATCCTCTGGCCACCATGCGTGCCGCCCTGCGCCGCGCTAGCGGCGGTATCTTATTGGTGCCGGGCATTAACCGCTTCTTCGCTGACCGCCTGCGCAGCCAGTTCCCCGAGCAGGTCAACCGCGAACTGCAGAAAGCCATGCTCAATGATGAACAGATCATCATCGGCACGGCCGTTCCGGGGGAATATGACCTGTTAAGCCGCGAAGAGTTAATTCGCCGCCATACCCAGCGCCTCGATGTACCCGAAGCGGATAGGAATGAAGCCTTGGCTATGCTCACCTATCACCGGGACCGGCTTCAGCAGGAGTATGACGTGCAGGTAACCCGCGAGGCCATGGAAACGGCCGTGACCCTCGCCGGCCAATATATCAAGTCCATTGCCTTACCCGCCGCGGCCATCCGGTTGTTGGAGCGATCTTGTGCCCTGGTAAACATGGTTACCCAGGAACATTCGCTGAACCTGCCCGAAATTCCCGCCGACGGCCGTGTGGACGGCGACGATGTCATGGTTGCCGCCAGTGTCATGACCAAGATCCCCATATCCCGTCTCAGCGAAGATGAGCAAAGTAAATATGCGGCCATGAGTGAACGACTGCATGAGCGCATCATCGGCCAGGATGAGGCCGTGATGGCCGTCAGCCGTGCCGTCAAAACGGCGCGTGTTGGGCTGCGCGATCCCAAACGGCCGATTGGTTCCTTTCTCTTCCTGGGACCCAGTGGTGTCGGCAAGACGGAACTGGCCAAAGCCCTGGCCGAATTCATGTTCGGTTCCGAAGATGCCATGTTAGCGCTTGATATGAGCGAATATCAGGACGAGTCCAGCGTCAACCGCCTCATTGGCGCGCCTCCCGGATACGTTGGCTATGAAGGAGGCGGCCAGCTGACGGACCACGTGCGCGAAAACCCCTATACCGTCGTTCTCATTGACGAAGTCGAAAAAGCCCATCCTCGCGTCCTTGATGTGCTGCTGCAAGTCATGGATGAGGGGCGCTTGACCGATGGCCAGGGACGCCAGTCCACCTTCAGCGAGGCCGTGATCATCATGACCAGCAATCTTGGCTCCCGCTATATGCTCGTGCCCCGGATTGGCGAACGCGAGCGTGAGCTGGTGATGGACGATGTACGCGGTTTCTTCCGGCCTGAGTTCTTGAACCGCCTGGATGAAATTATCCTCTTCCACCAGTTAACGCCTGAACAGCTGGCCCTGATCCTCGATCTCATGCTCAAGACAGAATTCAGGTTGGCCGCCAACCAGGGTATCGATCTCAGGCTCACTGACCAAGCCAAAGAATGGCTGTTAGCCCAGAACGACCAACCGCAGTTCGGCGCACGGCCGTTACGACGCATCATTGGCCGTTACCTGCGCGAACCCCTCGCCGACTTTCTTCTCTCTCAACCAAGAGATGCCGGCCAAAAGACAATCCTTGTCGATGCCAACGAGGACGGTCTTCACTTCCGTTTTAATTCAGAATAAGCGGATTAGCAGTTTCTAAATTTGTTCATAACCGGCAGCATCGTCGTGCTGTGGTATGCTTGTCACGTCGAAGCATTTTAGATTTTTGATTATCTGGACGGGATAAAAAAAGTGAGATGTCCCGTAGGCGGGCGCCTACGGGAAACATCTCTGGGGGGAGCCAACAAAAGTGTA
>JBJYWP010000195.1:0-75068 GCA_046259485.1 Promineifilaceae bacterium (SeqCode)
ATTTATTTTGAGTCAGCCGATTTTCCTTCGGTAACATTTTTAATGAGTCAATGCGGAGGGGTGCATCTCGGCCAGATAAGCAATATAATTGTAACCTTGTGTGAGACAGCTATGACACAACCCGATATCATCTTTATTGTACTCGACACACAGCGCGCCGACCGATTAGGTTCATATGGTTATGATAAACCCATCTCTTCAAACCTGGACCGTTTTGCAGAAAAGTCGGTTTTTTTTAAACAGGCTGTGTCCCCGGCACAGTGGACCGTTCCCAGCCATGCGTCCATGTTCAGCGGTTTATACCCCTCAGCGCACAAACTCCTGCAATCATCCCAGCGATTAAGCCCCAGCCATCCACATGTTGCCGAGTTATTATCCTCGGCCGGCTATGAAACTGTGGGTTTTTGTAATAACCCCCTGGTGGGTATCCTGAACAATGGCCTGAAGCGCGGGTTTAAGCAGTTCTACAATTATGGTGGCGCAGTTCCCAGCACACCGCGATCCTCTTCGAAGTGGCCGCGGCCCTTGAATCTCTTGGCTGAATCCTATACGCAGGGTTTACGCAAGCTGTCCTATCCTATTCAGAATTTCTTCGGTCAATCAGACCTTGCTTTTCAAATATCATTGCATGCCTGGTTAACGCCCTTGTGGTCAAGAATGGCTAATTTCAAGGGACAGAACGAGCGCTCGGTTCAAGATGTTATCCATTATTTACAAAATCGAGAAAAGAAGAATGTTCAACAATCCCTTTTCCTTTTCTTAAACTTGATGGAAACACATTTGCCTTTTTGGCCGCCGGGGAAGTTTGTGGACGAAGTCGTGCCATATTTCCGCGATAACAAAGAGGCGCGGACGATCATGCGCACCTGGAATAAGGAAGCTTATCGTTGGGCGGCACCATTGTCCAAACCTCTTAGCGAACTTGAACATCGCGTTTTAAACGACATGTATGATGCCGAGGTGGCTTATCAGGATGGTTACCTGGGCGACCTTTTAGATGCGATTCAGGACAGAGCGAAGAAAAACAATACATTGACCATAATCGTCGCCGATCATGGTGATGGCATTGGAGATCATGGATATATGGGTCATGCGTTCGTAGCTTACGAAGAGTTGATCCATGTGCCCTTGATCATGAATTGGCCTGAAGCATGGCCTAACCCCTCTCAGATTGCATCACCGGTGAGCACGCGCCGCCTTTTTCACACAATGATCGATGCGGTGGGTGAATGGCCGCAAGAATTTAATCGCGACATCCTCAAAGAGACACGAGATCTATCGTTGCGCCATACTGTGGATGGTCATGATCCGGAAAATAAGACAGCACTAAGTGAAGTGTATCCACCGCTCAACTTTGTAAAAGCCATTGAGAAGAGACAGCCGGAGCTTTTGCAAGATTATCACTGTCTTGATGAGCGATTTGCACTCGTACGTGAACGTAAGGACAGCACTGTTAAACTCATACAGCGGGATGGTCGCGCGGATGAACTTTTCGATTTGCAGATTGATTCCCTCGAGCTGAATAATATTATCAATCAAGAATTGAATCTTAGTGAAGCGCTCAATCGTGAGCTCAATTTATTGGAGAGAGAGATACGAAAACAACAAGATCATTTTAAAGGTGAGGAGATAGACCTGGAGAGCGATTCACAGTTGATGCAGCGTTTGAAAGGCTTGGGATACCTGGATTAAATTTAGTGATTTTTTTGGAATAAAATTATGCTGAATTCGATAAATATTGACCCCGTTGCCTTTACAATTCCGATTGGCGAAGGTTTTTCAATTTACTGGTATGGCATCATTGTCACGCTTGGTATCGCGGTTGGTGCCTTTTGGGCAGGTAGAGAAATCCACCGCCGTGGCTATAGTGTTGATGAACTTTATAATGCCTTGATCGTTGTCATAATTTCTGGTTACTTTTTTGCCAGATTGACCTATGTTTTCCTGGATATTTTGGGCGGCGGCCAATACGATAATCTCATTGATGTACTCAATGTACGCCAGGGCGGCGTTAATATATTGGGTGGTTTTATCGGTGCGGCCGTCGTTGGCTGGCTCTATGTTCGTTGGCGGAAGCTGCCTTTTTGGGATTACGCCGATGTCGCCGGACCGGGCCTGTTAATCGCTCAGGCTATCGGCCGTTGGGGAAATTTTATAAACCAGGAACTTTATGGCCCACCCACGGACTTGCCCTGGGGGATCTATATTGATACGACCCACAGACTGCCTGAGTTCAGTGATCTGGCAGCTTATCCTCTCGATACCAAGTTCCACCCAACCTTTCTCTATGAGTCAATCTGGTTGTTTTTGGGATTCTTGCTATTGGTCTTTTTAAATAATAGATATCGTGGCAAGTGGCAGTCCGGCGCTTTGTTTGGTCTTTTCTTGATCTGGTGGGGTTTGGGCAGAACTTTTATCGAATTTTTCCGACCCGACCAGGTAACTATAGGTAATAGTCCGATCACATACTCAATGGTTATTGCTTTTATTCTAGCCGTGGTCGGCTTATTTATCTTCCTTGATAGAACAGGAAATTTCATGGTAGGAAGCGACTCGAGGCGTCGCAAGCGTCGTGTTTACAAACCTAAACCGCGCCGTGATTAAACCAATAAAAGATTAGAGTAACGGGAAGGAGACCTATGCAGCAAGTTCTATTTTCGGGTGATATTGCCCTTACTTTTGATGATGTATTATTGGCGCCTGGATACTCGGAAGTTTTACCGGCTGAGGTCGATCTCAAAACACGGCTTGCGGCAGATATTTATCTGAATATTCCAATCATTTCGGCGGCAATGGATACTGTTACAGAGGCCAAGATGGCGATTGCCCTTGCCAGACAGGGCGGGATCGGCATTATTCACAGGAATTTGTCAATAGAGGAACAAGTTGAGGAAGTTGACAAAGTAAAGCGCTCCCAGGCGGGAATGATTGTCAATCCAATTACACTACCCCCTTCCGCGACACTTGCAGAAGCCGAACAATTGATGGCTTATTACCATATATCCGGGGTTCCGATAACCGATGAGGGTCATCACCTGGTTGGCATCTTGACAAATCGTGACATCCGATTTGTCATGCCAGGTAATCAGCCTGTCGCTGAATTCATGACCAGTGAAAGATTGATCACAGCGCCGGTTGGCACAGGTCTGGAAGAAGCTAAGAAAATCCTGCACCAGTACCGTATTGAGAAATTGCCCCTTGTAGACAATGAAGGTGTGCTCAAAGGGCTCATCACTGTCAAAGACATTCTAAAAAGAGTGGATTTTCCAAACCAGGTGACCGATGAAGACGGCCGTTTGATATGTGGCGCGGCGATCGGTGTGGTTGAATCAGGATTAGACCGTTTGCAAGAACTAGTGCAGGCGGGGATTGATGTTGCCGTTATTGACACCGCCCATGGCCATACGAAAACCGTTCATGAGACTGTTCACGAGATAAAAAGACTTTATCCCGACCTTCCTGTTGTTGCCGGGAACGTAATCGGAGCAGATGCTGCTGAGGCGTTAATCAAATCTGGTGCTGATGCGATTAAGATCGGTGTTGGTGCGGGTTCCATCTGCACAACGCGCATCGTATCTGGGGCGGGTATGCCACAGGTAACGGCCATCTCTGACACTGCTAGAATTTGCCGTCAATACGATATACCCTGCATTGCCGACGGCGGAATTAAATACAGTGGTGACATTGTCAAAGCTCTGGCTGTCGGGGCGAATTCAGTCATGCTCGGGTCAATGCTTGCCGGCTTGGCGGAAAGTCCCGGGGATATCATTGTTTATGAAGGACGGCGTTACAAAATCTATCGTGGAATGGGCAGCATGGGGGCTATGCAAGGGCAAGGGGCAGATCGCTATGCCAGTGGTTCCGTTCGGACTGAACGCGATAAACTTGTACCCGAAGGTGTTGAAGGCCAAACACCTTATAAAGGTAAACTGGAAGATGTTGTCTATCAAATGTTAGGTGGGCTTCGAGCCGGAATGGGTTATGTTGGTGCGGCAAACTTAGATGAATTACAGGCCAAGGCGCGATTTGTTCAAATTACAAATGCGGGTTTGATAGAAAGCCATCCCCATTCAATCATGGTTACACAGGAGTCGCCAAATTATCAGCTGCCGCGTTAGGTAAAATATACAAGGAATAACGGCTAAGTTTAGACCATTAAAAGCTGAGCGGGGAACACAAACAAGTCAAAACGTGGTAGAATAAAAGGCGGATTGTCGGCCGTAAACCTGGTTAGGGTGGGTTATCAGCCGCAGCAAAGGTAAACAAGCAGTACACCTTAAACAAATTGGAGTCAATCCAGGGTTACTGTATTGAAAAATAGGAGTTGCGTGTATGGCTAAACGGAAGGTAGTGTTGACCGAGGAGCAAAAACGGCGAAATGCGGAAATTCTCGCCCGGCTGGAAATTGAGCGCCAGAGGTTAATTGAAGAAACCCGAGCGCTTCAACAGCAGGAACGCAGCCGTCCCGGTCGCAAACGCCGCAAAAAACAAAAAGTAGTTGAAGAAGCGGCAAATTGACAAGACCTTTGCGAAAAAGACATCTTGACGCCTAAAGCGCCGAACACATTTGAAACGGAGTTAAATCAATTGTGATCGGCGCTTTTGGTTTCTCGGGAGAAAATTATGTTTGATTTCGATTCCTATATATCACCATTCTCATGGCGTTACGGCAGTCAGGAGATGCGACATATTTGGTCGGAGGAACAGAGACGCCGTTTGATGAGGCGTATTTGGGTTAGTCTGGCTACTGCGCAATACCAGGCCGGACTGGTTACGGAGGAACAACTGAACGACCTGAAAAAACAAGTGGATAATGTCAATATAAAGCGGGCCATGGAAGTGGAGAAAGAGTTGCGTCACGATGTTATGGCTGAAATCCACGTCTACGCTGAGCAAGCTCCACTTGGTGGACCGATTTTGCACTGGGGCGCGACCAGTGCGGACATTATTGACAATGCGGATGTGCTGCGACAAAAGGAAGCTTTGCAGTTCGTTCTCCACAAATTAGCTCAACTTCTGCTGATTTTCGCTGCCCATATCGAGGATGCGGCCGATCTGCAAGTAATGGCTTACACCCATATTCAACCAGCGGAGCCCACCACGCTTGGCTATCGATTTGCCATCTACGCTCAAGACCTGCTGCAAAATTATTTGGGATTACGATCATTACTGGAGAATCTGCGCGGGAAGGGTATGAAAGGAGCTGTCGGGACACAGGCGAGTTTCCAGGATATCTTGGCAGAAACTCAAATGAGTGCCTTGGAAATGGAAGCCATTGTTATGCAGGCATTGGACCTGTCTTATTTCCCCATTACCACCCAAACATATACGCGCCAACAAGACTTGACAATTACCCAGCTTCTGGCATCGCTGGCCGCTTCATTACACAAATTCGCATTGGATTTCCGCATACTCCAATCTCCCTCCTTTGGTGAATGGGCTGAGCCTTTTGGAAAGAAACAGGTCGGATCGTCGGCAATGCCTTTTAAGCGCAACCCGATAAACACCGAAAATATCTGCTCCTTAGCCCGTTACATTGCCGCATCCCCTGCGGTGATGTGGGACAATGCCAGTCAGGCAATTCTTGAGAGAAGTCTTGATGATTCGGCTAACCGTAGAATTGTTTTGGCAGAGGCTTTTCTGGCCGCTGATGAACTATTGGATCGCACGGTGCGCGTCGTTCGTGAAATCAGGATTGATGAACAGATGATCAGCCGTAATATGGCTCTTTATGGGCCATTCGCAGCCACGGAGCGTCTCATGATGGCCATGGTTGCCAATGGCGCTGATCGCCAACAAGCCCATGAATGGCTGCGACAGGACAGCCTACAAGCCTGGGAGTATGTGAGAAGAGGAGACGAAAATTCTCTTCAGCGCCTAGTCAATGAAGATGAACGAATCCGTCATTACCTAACCGAAGAACAAATCGTTGAATTAATGGACGTATCAACCCATACGGGGACGGCCGCCATACGGGCCAGGAATTTCGCCGAGGAAATAAAAGCTACGCTCGCCGAAGCGCCTGACTTATTGCTCGACCGGTAGAGGAGTGGCTGTAACAAATGGCGCGAGCGGCGGATTAGTTGGCCGCGGTGTAGGCGCCTGCGTAATTGGGGTTTGTGTGGGAGTAGCCGTCGGCGAGGGTGTCGGCGATGCTGTTGGTGTCATCGTCGGCACGGGGGTCGGTGTTGGTAGGTCGGGGTCAAGATTGATAGTCAGGGCGCGAAGATCGCTGACCATTGTTGCTGCTCCCTGATTGTTCTCTAACTTAACCTGCCATTGGTATTCACCAAGCAGATCTGGGTCAGATACGGGCGTGAACGCAACACGATAGAGGGTTCCAAGGACGGGTTCATTTACGGAACTAACAGGGATAGAGCCAGTGCTGCCATTGAAATAAATAGTAAATTGTTCGTCTGCTGTGAGTGGTGAGGGCCAGTTCCAGGAGAAGATGATCTGTTCCGAATTGAGAACTTCAAGACCGCTTTGCGGAGCCTGAATACGTAGCGACGGAGCGTCCGCTTCTGCCGAAACATTGCCAAATTCGGCCGTCCAATACCAGACACTTGGAGCAGTATAGTCGACATCATAGCCAAGGCCTACTTCCGTGGCGTAGCGATTGAGGATGATTGGCCTATGGCCGGGACTGTTTACCCAGAACTCAACCGCTTGTCGTGGATCGGCAAATCCCCAGGCAGTAGCTTCGCCTGCGTATCCGTTCTCATAACCGAATTCTAAGAACCGATCGGCCGGTGTAGAACCGTCTGAGCCGGTATGTTGGTTATGCTTTGCCGTGGCCATGTCTTCCGCATGGTTCTGAGCAGCAGTGCTCAGAATGGGTGAAGCAGTCAGTTCACCTAATTCGAACTCCCGGCGGGTCTTATTGATGTAGGCTAATAAACGATCGGTTGGTGGCGTGAGGGGGGAGAATTCCATGGGATCCATGACAAAAGGCGCATCCAGCGCGATATCGAGTCCAGAGGTGAGAATTGGTGATAAATCGGTGGAGCTGCCTTGAACGAGCCCGCTGCCGCTGCTGACCACGGGTAAAAAGGCCAGCTGGATTCCTTGCTCGATGTGTACCCAACGCCCGACCTGCGTTTCACCGAATTCATTTCGTGCCGTAAGGGTGATGTAATAGTCGCCGGTTTGACGATAAGCATGGCTGATTTTTGCACTGCTGTAGCGACGGCCGTCGCCCATCTCCCATGAATACTCAGTGCCGGCGATCTCACCATCGGCGAGAACAACCTCACCGGCGAGATGCGTACCTGCTGGTGCGCTGTCCGCAAGCATAATATTAGCTTGCGGTGGAGACCCGACTGTGACGAGCTGCGAAGACTCAGAGACCCCAAATGCGTTTTCAGCAATCAGTTTTACATTATAAACGCCGGGATTATTAAATATATGTGATGGTTGTGCTTCCGTAGATGTGCTGCCATCGCCAAAGTCCCACCGGAACTGTATCGGCTGCTGGCCTCCGCCTGTATTCGTAAAAGTGACTGCCTGGCCTGAACCTGGGGTGTCATCTCCGGCATTGAACTGGGCGCTAACATGAGGCACGACCGTGATCGGTGCAGAATAGCTGGTTTCACCGGCCGGGTTCTTCACCGTAACCTTAACAGTGTATACACCGGCAGTTGGATAAACTATGATGGGTGAGTTTACTGCGACGTGTCGACCATCACCTAAATCCCAGGTTTCATTATAAGGTCCTGGTCCCTGGACTCGAGGCTCTAACTGCAACTGTTGGCCGATAGAGACATGTGAAGATACATTAAGACCTTCAACCCGTGGGGGGATACCGATCCACAATATGGTTGAAGCTTCCCTGCTGCCCTGGTCTGTAATTAATTGAACGGAAACTTGTTGTTCCGGATGCGTTAAATCGGCCGAATTGACAGTCAACGCCAATATGATTTCTCGCGCTTCGCCCGAGGGAGGTACTACCGGCAGCCATTGAATGCTGTTATTGGCGATATTGGCAGTTACCCCTGCTGGCATTCGACCCGGATCGACGTGCAGAGTTCCCGGTATTTGAAGCTGTACTTGAGGGGAAACAAAGGAAGTTGTACTGTTTGTAACCCGTACTCGCAGTTCTAAAGCATCTCGGGGAGATCCAACAGGAGGAGAAATAGCCATGTCCAATCTGATAGGTCCATCGATTAAAGCCGTTCCGGTATAGGTAGCAGCATTTGATAACGCCGTGTTATCACGCCGCACGAGAGAAAGACCCATAATGGTGAACACAACCATTAGAGTGAGAAGCAGGCGCATTTTAGGCTTCATCTCAGGATCAGTTTATCAGATTTAATCATGTGTAACAACTACACTCGCTTGTAGCAGATAATAGATTTCGAGCCTACTTTACACCAAAAAACTTTTGATTGAACTTTCTTTTATGTCCTAAGTTAAACCGTTGATAAAGCTGTAATGACGGAAAAGCCTAAAGGGTAAGAAAATTCATCAAGCCAATACCGGCTGAGTAACCTATCGTCTGCTCTAAATTGAAAATCTGAAGGATACCTCGGTAAAGATGAAATAAACCGAAAAGCAGCAGTGCAATGGCTGCGAAACCATTTAAGGCACGATTCAGACGTTCATCCAATTTCCCAGTAATGGCGAATAAGGCTACAAAGGCCATAAACCCGCCAATTAAGGCGACGTAAAAAGCGGTTAAAAATCCCAAGCCGTAACCAGGGGACTCTTGCCATCCACTGATAAAGATCGGGCCGGCAATTGTTGCCCAGAATATATATGGGTTAGGGCTGAGGAGATTGATTAAGGCAGCTTTCAAAACACTTTGCCCTGTTTTTTCCTCATCTTCTGGTTCAATCGAAGTTGCTGTTCGCAAGTTCTTGAAAGCGCCATAAGCCAGATAAACTAGAAACAATCCGCCTGCTATCTGAAGAGCATAGAGAATCGTGGGGGGGACGGAGGTTAGGACAATGAAGACTAAAAGCAGTACCGGTCCATCACTGATCATTGGCGCAAAAGTGGCCGGGAGCGCTCGGCGCCAACCATATCTGGTGGTTAGTGACAGCAGGAAGGCTTGCAGGGGGCCGGGCTGTGCCGATGCAGTTAACCCCAGAATAAGCCCTTGGATCAGATAACTAAACAAAAATATTTCCTCCAGCGATTGAATCAGGATAGAGAACTGTATCATAGGAATAAATGCCTGGCAGTAGTTTAAATAGAATACGCCTGCCAGCGTTGATTAATCGGTTGAAATCCACCGGATATCTAAATTGCAAAGTGTTATAATGGTCTTGCATTAGGAGGACAGTATTTGCATGAATCAGAGTAGTAGTTGGAGCACGACAACCCGATATTTCGTGCTTATCTTGTCGATTGGGGCGCTCCTTTGGTTCCTCATTGCAGCGCATGAATTAATTGGACCTTTAATTATTGCCGGCTTAGTAGCGTATATTCTCAACCCATTGGTCAACAATCTCAGTACTAGAAGTAAATTAAGCCGGAATTGGACGGTTATTTTTGTCTACCTCCTATTTTTGGCTGCATTGATCCTCATTGGAGTTCTTGTGGTGCCAAGGCTTCCACCACTGGCGACAAGGTTAACAGACCAATTGGAAAACATTATTGTTTTGGTTGAGGAGGTTGCTGGACGGCCGATTTATATTTTTGGTACAGAGATACCCATGGAGACAATAATCGCGAATTGGCTGGCGCTGACCCAGAACATCACCAAACCCGGCATCCTGATCAATATGTTCGCCGCCACATCACAAAATCTGGTTTGGGTGTTGTTGGTATTGGTAACGACTTACTATCTCTTATTGGATGGTGAACGCCTCCGAAATTGGCTCTTCTCCCTCGTCCCAGACTCACAAAAATATGATGTTACGCAGCTCTATATTGAAGTGAAAGGTGTCTGGAACCATTACATGCAAGGACAATTACGTCTAATGTTTATTGTCGGTCTGGCAACAGGGTTTACAGCAATGGTGATAGGCTTGCCGGGTGCATTAGCCTTCGGTGTTTTGGCTGGCTTGTTTGATATTATTTTGTCCGTAGGCCCGCTGATCGTAATGCTTATCGCCTCGATTGTGGCCTATGTGGCCGGATCCAATTACCTGAATATCCCCAATTTTTGGTTCGCGGTTCTCGTATTTACTCTATTTGGGGGTATCAATGCCATTGAGAATATCTGGCTCCGACCACGAATCATGGGCTCAAGTGTCCGCCTTCATCCGGCTGTTGTATTCGTTGCTATCGTTGGAGCGTTGGCTTTGGCTGGGATATTGATGGCCTTAATCATTGTCCCTTTGATTGGATCCGCCCTGGTTATCGGCCGTTATGTATATTGCAAGATATTAGATATTAATCCCTGGCCTGAGATCCAAAACGGGAATAGTAAACCTACAAATCCCTAAAAGGATAGCAGACCTTTATCTATGAGGGCGGAAGCTTGAGCCTGAAGGTATGACCTAAAGTTTCGTCAGGATATCCGGGCCATTATCAGTAACGACAATGGTGTGCTCATATTGCACGCTTAGTTTCCCGTCGGCAGTAACGACCGTCCAGCCATCGTTTAGAATAAACCATTCATGAGTACCGGCGTTGATCATGGGTTCAACCGTGAAAGTCATGCCGGGACGTAATAAGGGGCCGCGCGTCGGTTGGCGAATATGGGAAACTGACAGGGGTTCGTGTAAAGCACGGCCGATACCATGGCCACCCCATTCATGGACAACAGCCACATGCTGGGAGTCTGTATAATCGTTGATTGCTCTCCCAATGTCATATAAGTAACCACCAGATTGGGCAGCATCGATACCGATCCGGAGCGCTTCCTTACCAATATCCATCAGGCGTTGGGTCGCGGGTGAGACATTCCCGACTGGGAATGTATAACAAGCGTCACCGCAGTATCCCCTATAGCGTAATCCGATATCTACACCGATCACATCCCCTTCATTAAGCGTGCGCTGATCGGGGATCCCATGGCAAATCTCATGATTAACAGAGGCGCAAATAACGCCGGGGAAAGGGGGGTGTTCATCCGAGCTGCCACGATACCCTTTATAGAGGGGCTTAGCACCTTGTTCAATAATATGGTTTTCGACTATTTTGTCGAGAACGCTCAACGGCACGCCAGGTTGAATGCTCTCTTCAAGTATGGCAAAGCATTCAGCAACAAGTCTGCCGGCCTCACGCATACGGGCAATTTCTTTCGCGTTTTTAGGGCGAATTCTCATAAAAATCTCCAAATAAAAGAGTTAAAAGTATAACTCAACCGGGGTTTGTCACATCGGGAAAAACCTCAATTATTAATTATAAATGCTCGATCTCAAGGAGATGATTTTAGGCCCAAAGTTCCATGATGACCAGCTAATCAAGCTGAAGCCAATACTTTGCAGTTTCATCAACGAAAGGTGTCAAGGGCATGACGACCAACGTGCCCCCTTCTTCAAGGTAAATGAATTGTTGCACTTGATTAAGTGGATTAAGAGTGAGTGTTTCTACCGTTGGATTATTGCCATGATGTATCAGACGTACAATCCATTGTTGTGGTAAAAGCCAACCGGTTCGCACGAAGCCTTGTGCATCCCATTCTCCCGTCGCGCTCTCTACATCATCATAGAAACCTAGTTCAGAAATTGCGATATCATCGATTGCAAATCCCTGACCAACAGTTTCGAAATCTGTTAATACCTGAAAACGAAGAAGTATTTGTTGCCCTACGTATTGGTTTAAGGGAATTGTCTCTCTTACCCAACCGTTAATGGCGTTTGGTGAATCTGTACTTTTCCCCGATAGTGCCGGCCCGTAAAGGCCGCCTTGACCGTTCTGAAGATGAAGAATATCCCACGTATTACCCTGGTCTGTTGATATGGACACATAAGCGAAATCGTAATCCTCTTCAAGATCGTACCATGTGTTGAAAGTTAAGGCGGCCTGATCCAGCTGGCTTAAGTCGAAACTCGCTGTTAATTGGGCATCCGAATCGTTGGAAGGCAGGGCATACCACATCTGTTCTCCACTTGAGGGAGCAGATTCAATCAAACGGGCAGTGGTGTCTCCGGCAAATGTCAGAGTCATCGAGCCGCTGCGATCGATGTCGATATAGTTGACGCCGAATTGTTCGATTTGATCAAAATTCTTGTATGGAAGCTCGTTAACTCTAGCTTGTAGGGCTGCATGGGGTAAATCAAGTCTGGCATAAGCATATCTGTCACCAGCGAATGGATCATCTAGAAAATTGGCAACTGCCCAATCTGCCATGAAATCTTCCAAGGTCCGGTCTGGCTGCAGTGCGTGAAGCACACTTCGTACGGCAATTAGGCCATTGGCCGGATGTCGGACCAGTTCATAGATGCCGGCCTCGCCTAATTGTTCCCAAAGATAGGTCATGAATAGAAAACTTGCCCCGTAATGTGCGTCAATGACATGATCGTCATAAGACCAGCGATCAAGCCGAATATGGGGTTGTTCAAGATAAGGATCTGGATTAACCGTGCCTAAGCCGACATATAGTTCTGCTAACTGGGACATTCCTTCGTTGAACCATGTAACCTCATTCTTATCTTGATTCCATTGGAAAAGATGTTGGAGCTCGTGGATCAGTGTACCGTAGTACAATTCACTGCCAATCTGCAGCTGCTCCATATTTAGGTAGACGATTTCTTGCTCGTTTGAATCACGGAATAGTAATTTAGGATATTCATCTTGATCGCTGAAATAGCCAAGTTCATATCGATTACCGACGGATGCAAGATGCAAAATAGAAAATCGCGAATCGCCATCTATACCTGGATCCCATGGTTGGCCGAATAAATGGTTAACCCGCGGATAATAGTTTTCCTCCAGCTCCACCGCTGCCCAATCGACCAAGTCATCTGCAATATCTAGGTTGTTATCCATCCAGAAATATGCGTGTTCTGTGATGGTTACTAAGGTGGCGGTTACTTCCCCATCTTCGGTTTTAAAGACTTGCTGAGCCCCAATTTCATAAGTGGGCTTGCTAATAGTGCGCAAACTTTCGTCAAGCTTCCCAAGATGTACGGCCGCATTGAAATAATCATGTGCTGGATGATCGGCTAGATAAAGGCGCTCCAGGTATGCGTAAGAATTATTTGGAATTGGGTATTGATCTAAAGTTTCAGGAAGTGAATTATCGAATTCGGACTGAAAATTATTTGGTACTACCACCTGATTTGTATCAGGGGTAGGTGCTGGCAATGATGGCAGAGGGGTTGGCCAATTTTCGGGTTCGGCAATGGGGGGAGCGAGTGTTGGGTCGATGGATGGCTGGAGTGCTGCCGTAGTGGGTAAAGGCGAGAACCCTTCAATTGCTTCTGCTCCATTAGCGATGACTTCGGGAAATCCATAACGATCATAGAGATACAATCCGGTGAGTACCGATGTACCAATGCACATAAGAAGGATTAATATGACCAAACAGCCACTTAAAGCATATACGAGAGTGTTTTGTTTCTTGCCCTGCATCGCTGGTGTTAAACTACTTTCTAGTCTTCCATGAATCCCAATCGAGTCATTTCGTAACTTGTTTCCCTTCTATGGGTTAAGTTTTTTAGAACATTGGAACTTTGCTGTTACACTTCTTTATCAATCTGGCTTGAGCTTTACTTACGCCTTTCGAATCATTACCCTCTTTTATGGTACACAAATTGCTTCCTGATTCCAACCAGGATGCGTTAAAACATAATAAAAAGATATGAAATTCGCGCATATAGTAGGCTGGGGGCGTTTTTTGCCTAACCAGATTTTAACTAATCATGATATTGCTCAGATTGTTGATACATCTGATGAGTGGATCTATTCCCGAACCGGTATTCATCAAAGACGCATAGCCAATGAAAAAGAAACAACGGCGACAATGGCCTTTGAGGCTGCAGCACGTGCCCTTGCCGTTGCTGATTTGCACCCCTCTCAAGTAGACCTGGTGATTGTTGCATCATCCACTCCGGAATATATCTTCCCATCCACAGCCAGTCGGGTGCAAGATTATCTAGGAGCACTTAATGCCGGGGCTTTTGATTTGAGTGCTGCTTGTTCAGGTTTCGTTTACGCACTGAACATGGCTTCACAGGCAATCATAACCGGTTCTGTACGGAATGCGGTCGTTATTGGATCAGAGACGATGTCCCGTGTTGTCGATTGGACGGATCGCGCTACCTGCATTCTTTTTGGTGATGGCGCTGGGGCAGTTGTTCTCAAAGGATCAGAGGTTCCTGGAGGCCTGCTCGCAGCAACAATGCGTTCCGATGGATCGGGGAGCAATCTGCTCAGATTACCCGCAGTTTATCATAATCCTGTGCCAACCCTCGGTCCGGAGTATCTCGGTAATGGGCATAAGGACAATACGATTGCCATGCACGGCCGTCAGATATTTCGTTTTGCCTCTGAAGTTGTCCAGTCCTCTATTGAAGAAGTTACCAGGCAAGCCGGCTTAACATTAGATGACATAGACCTCATCATTCCCCATCAGGCAAATAATCGGATCATGGAACATGTTGCGAAAAAATTGAAGATTCCTAAGGAAAAATTTTATTCCAATGTTGAATGGGTCGGCAATACTTCTGCAGCTTCCATCCCGATTGCCCTTTGCGAGGCCGCTGATGCGGGTCGTTTGCATCCTGATAATAATTTCATTTTTGTTGGCTTTGGCGGTGGTCTGGCCTGGGCTTCGGCGGTGATTAAGTGGGATGTAACGCCGCCCGAAGTATCTGTTCGCGATCGCGAGTGGGGAAGAACACGTTATATGATTGCTCGCGGCCGTTCCCGCTGGCGCAAATGGCGCCGCCTCGTCGGGGCGAGAATTGCCGGCTCCCCGACGCCTGATGCCAGGTTAAAGGATGCAGATCGGCGTGACAATGATTGAGAAGCGATCAATTTATCGCAAGAGCGATTTGTTTCAGGATAGCTTCCTCGCTGAGCAAACCCTCTGAATGAGTACGACTGTTAACTACCAGTTTGGGGATCTCGCGTATTGAATATTGCCATAACGCCTCGTAAAAAACATCGGCCATAATCAAAAAAGATCGAATATGTTGGTTGGCTGCGGCCATACCAAATATCGATTTCGCCATGATCGTCCCCAGCTCATCATCGGCCGAGGTAAAAAGTTCGAGATCGACGTCATTTTGGAGTTTGCTCAGTTGGATACGTGTTTTAGCTTCCAGGTTGCTGCCGCGAAATGAGACACTTTGAATAGCAGCAATTAAGGATGTTATTTGCAATCCCGCCGGTAGACCAATAATCCGAACTCCGTGATCTACTACCTCTTCTCCATCAATGCTAAAAACTCCAATAACTGGGTAGTAGGGATAGTTGACGCGCCTTGGCAATATGGCCATTTCGATTTGTTCAAATTCATCGGCTAAACCTTTTACTAATCTGGCCGCTTCCCTCTCACCGGTAGAGAAATTTGGATCGCCCCATACCCTTAACTGGATGGGGATTGGCAGATTTTCCAGGTATTCCGGTAATAATGCACGGGTCTTTTCATCAAAAGGGTGAGGATCGTTCAGGCTGGTCATAGGTTCACTTAATCCGCCTTGTTGTTTCCGGTGTACCGTCTCTGCCATTCATATAGCTTATTGATCGCTTCCAGGGGAGTCATTGCTGTGACATCTAAATTATCCAGCTCTTCAAGAATGGGACTGGACTCAGGAAAAAGGGCCATTTGCTGCCCGCTGGTATAACGGGAAGGTTCAACCGCGGCGGTTGGTGCATGCCTTTCCAAGTCTAAGAGAATCTCGTTGGCCCGCATCACGACCTCTCTGGGCAAACCGGCAAGCTGCGCTACGTGAATACCGTAACTGCGATCCGCTCCGCCAGGTACGATTTTGTGCAAGAAGGTCACTTTATCCCCTTCCTCAGCGACATCGACATTGTAGTTTGAAACATGGGGTAGAAGATCAGCCAGCCCGGTCAATTCATGATAATGGGTTGCAAATAGGGTGCGCGGTTTTAAGCGGGGATGATTGTGCAGGTATTCAACAATTGCCCAGGCTAGAGATAAGCCATCATAGGTGCTGGTCCCCCGGCCGATTTCATCTAATATCAATAATGAACGGCCTGTCGCGTGGTTTAATATCTCGGCCGTTTCAATCATTTCGACCATAAAAGTGGACCGGCCGGCATGCAGTTCGTCATGCGCGCCAATACGTGTGAAAATGCGATCAACCAGGCCAATATGGGCAGACGAGGCTGGAACAAAACTACCGATCTGGGCCAGCAGGGTAATTAAAGCCACCTGGCGCAAATAGGTGGATTTACCGGACATATTCGGACCGGTAATAATTTGAATACGCTCATCCTCGTCAAAATGGGCGTCGTTAGGAACAAAGCGCTCGCCCAGGGAGATTGCAGCAGGATTTATTTGTTCCACTACCGGATGACGCCCATCCGTTATATTAAGAGAACTGCTCTCAGAAATAATGGGTCGAACATAATCATTGCGCGCCGCGACTTCGGCGAGTGCGGCAGCAACATCTAATCTGGCCAGGGCGTTCGCCGTTTCCAGCATCCGGTCATGCGCCAGCCCTACGCGCTGCCTAACCTCACTGAAGATACGCTGCTCTATTTGTAAGATGCGTTCTTCGGCATTGAGAATCAAAGTTTCGTATTCTTTCAATTCAGGCGTGATATATCGCTCGGCGTTGGTCAAGGTTTGCTTGCGGATATAATCGTCTGGCGCCAGTTTAGAGTTGGATTTGGTTAATTCGATGTAATAACCAAAAACTTTATTGTAGCCGACTTTTAGGGAGTTGATGCCCGTTCGTTCGCGTTCACGCACCTCCAGGCTGCCAACCCATTCTCGAGCATGGGCGGATGCGTTCATGACCCCATCTAGTTCGGCTGAAAAACCGGGCCGGATAACGCCCATTTTGTTTAGATTTGGTGGGGCATCCTCCGTGATTGCCCGGGCAATCAAATCGGTTGTTTCCGGGCAGCGCTCCATCTGGGCGGTGACCTCTGCCAAAGCTTCCCGACCTTGATGAAGTTCTTGTAACTCCGGAATGGTGGAAAGTACCAGGCCGATAAATTCCAAGTCTCGCGGGGTGGCCGACTCATTGAGTACACGATTGGTTAATCTTTCCAGATCCGGCAGCCCTTTTAAGATTGAACGGCTTTCAGTTCGCAGTAGTGCATCGCTGAAATAACCTTCTACACGGTCCAAACGCGTATTGAGATGGTCAATATTCAATAAGGGGCGGGTCAAATAGCGCCGCAGCCGCCGCGCCCCCATTGGTGTTACGGTTCGATCGACAATTCCTAGCAGAGAACCACTGCGATCGCCGGCTATGGATTCGATAAGTTCCAAATGCCTGCGGGTGTTTAGTCCCAGGGCCATGAAGCCGTCGGTGCTGTAGGTGGAAAGTCGTTGGATCTGGGCAACCGATCCTTGTTGGGTCTCTTGCAGGTAATGCAGTACGGCTCCAGCTGCGCGATAGGCAAGCGGTTTTCTTTCGCAGCCAAAAGCATCCAAAGAGGAGACGCCGAAATGTTTTAGCAAGGTTTGGCGCGCTTTCCCGGTTTCGAAACGCCAATCCGGCAGTTTGCTGACCGTAAGAGCGCCGGCGAAAAAACCGTCTTGACTATCAGGGATCAATAGTTCAGAAGGTGTTAATCGCGCCAGTTCATCTTCCAAGGCGCGGCGATTGTTGAGAACTGTAGTTTGAAACTCTCCCGTCGTAATATCGGCGAATGCCAGGCCTGCGCGTTCTTCCTCAAGGACGACTGCGGCGAGGTAGTTATTCCGCCCTGAATCAAGCATTCCCGGCTCGATGACGGTTCCCGCAGTAAATATACGAACGACCTCGCGCGGCATCAGGCCGGAAATCGGCTCATTGCCGACCTGCTCGCAAAGAGCTACTTTATAACCTTTGGCAACAAGACGGGCGATATAGTTTTCCGCTGCATGATGGGGCACACCGGCCATTGGCGTGCGTTGATTCTTACCTTGCGGCCGGCTGGTTAAGACGAGGTCTAACTCACGCGCGGCGATTTCAGCATCCTCATCAAAGGTCTCATAAAAATCACCCAGGCGGAAGAAGACAATGGCGTTCGGGTGCTGCGATTTGATGTCCAGATATTGTTGGCGGCTCGGCGTCACTTTACCGCTGCTTTTGGCTTTAGCCATGCCTCTTTCCTTTTGGTTATTCCTCTGAAGGTTGCTCGGCCAGCCACGCATTCAATCTGTCGCGATGTCTATCTTCCAGTTTGGTCAACGGCCGTATTGAAGACATGAGCGCTTCCGCCTCGTCAAAGCTCATCCCTTTCTCCCTCATTAAGTAAGCCGCGACTAATGTAGCGGAGCGACCCCTTCCCTTGGCGCAGTGTACAAGTACCGTCCTACCATCGTCGATCTCTTCTTTCATCCAGTCGACTGCTTCAGTGATAACTTTCCCTTTGGGTACGGTCACATCAGGAACTTTGTACTGTACATAGGTAATGTCATGATTGTTATAGAGCGCGATATTATCTTCCCGTTCGGCGCGAATATTCACAACGGCATTGATGTGATTGTCCATGATAAATTGATAGTCGCGTTCGTAGGTTGGTGCCCCGCCCAACCAGATTTCAGGCGTGATCTGGTCGAACCACCTGTGGCCGTAAATCCTCTCGTATAGATAGCGAATTGCCGGGTAAAACTGATCAAAGATGCGATGAAATATGTTCACAATCAAAAAGCATAACCTCTTAGGGGCAGGGTTGCAACTTGAAAAATCAAGGTTGTGAATTTCTCTTAAGAAACCAGTTTCGGAATCAGCCTTGTCAGATTCATATGTTCGAGAAATGCTTTTTGAGATAAGATTGAGTCAGGGTAGGGGTTCGGGGTCGAGCTAGTTCTATTATAATTAAAGCCTTAAGGAGGACGTGTGACCATGAGAAAAATGGATGTCGTCGCCGTAATTTTAGGTGGTGGGGTGGGCTCTCGCCTTTTTCCCTTGACACGCGATCGCACAAAACCGGCTGTTCCCTTAGCAGGAAAATATCGGCTCATTGATATTCCGATGAGCAACTGCTTTCATGCAGGGATTGACAAAATAGCGATCCTGACCCAATTCAATTCTGTGTCGCTGCACAGGCATATCCATAGGACCTATAATCGCGATATATTTACGCCCGGTTGGGTGCAAATCCTTGCTGCGGAACAGACGTATCGTAGTGGAGATTGGTACCAGGGTACGGCCGATGCAATCCGCAAACAACTACATGAAATTGGACAGGCGAATGCGAAATATGTTTTAATATTGGCCGGGGATCACCTCTATCGCATGGACTATCGGAAGTTCATTCAGGATCATGAGGAATCCAAAGCAGATATATCTATTGCTGTCCAGCCGGTAGACCGGGCGAATGCTTCCAGTCTTGGTATTCTGAAGATGGAAGAGAACGGCCGTATCGTAAGCTTTGTTGAGAAACCAAAGATCGATGAAGAACTTGAAGGGTTTGAAAGCGGTGACGATCCCGAAAAACCCTACATGGCTTCGATGGGTATTTACGTTTTCACCGTCGAGCGCTTATTCGAGATTTTAACTGACAGCCCTGGCACAGATTTTGGCCGAGATATTATCCCGGCGGCAATCAATACGCGTCGGGTGATGGGCCATGTATTTAACGGCTATTGGGAAGACATAGGTACAATGCGCCGTTTTTATGAGGTAAATCTTGATATGGCGGCGCCGCTGCCCAAATTTAACCTCTACGACCCGCAGCTCCCGATCTATTCGCGCCCTCGCTTTCTCCCTGGTTCCAAAGTAGAAGGTGGAAATTTGCAAAATGTACTCCTGGCAGATGGGGGACGAATCACGGAAGCGACGATCCGTAACACAGTCGTTGGACTGCGCAGCATCATCGCCCGCAATGTGACCATAAATCGGTCCATAATCATGGGTGCTGATTATTACGAAACAGCCAAAGAAATTGAGGCTAATGCCCAGGAAGGACGCCCGAATATCGGAATTGGGGATGGCGCAGTGATCGAGGGAGCGATTATCGATAAGAATGCTCGTATCGGCCGTCAGGTGATCATACGAAACTTGCCCGATCGCGAAGATTCGGAAGAAGATAATTGGGTAACCCGTGAGGGGATCGTGATTGTTCCTAAGAATGCCAGTATTCCCGATGGCACAATCATTTGAAAAATTCCCGTTATCGGCAGCATATTTACCTTAAAACAAAAAAGACCGGATGATTTTATCCGGTCTTTTTAATGCTTCTTATGTGATATCCCGTTAACCGCAGCCGCCGCTGGTTGGCGCACGCTTCAATTCCAGCTTTACTTTGGGAGTATACTCTAGTTCGTACGCATGTGGGTCGGGTTCAGCGGCAAGATTCCTGGACCCAACGGCCGAATCAAAAATATAACAAAGTTGGTCGCTTCCTGATCCCACGTTGAAGTTTTTAGTTAGGTCGTCTTCACCAAAAATATCCAGCCAATTGTTAATGCCGCCTTCCAGAATGTAGGCATTGGGGATACTTTCTGCTTCAAGAATCTTCCAGGCATCTGTGGCTTTGGCTTCGTCGTTGCTCATAGTTACGAACAAGGTATTTGCTGGCTCGAGATGGAGCTCATCGATGATAGAAGGAATTTCTTCCACGGGGATATGGCGGGCATCCAGAATGTGGAAAAGGTTGTAATCCACCTCGTCGCGCACATCCAGCATGATCACTCTCAGCTGCGTATCATGCAGTTTTTCCAACAATTCGCCGGGGTGAATCTGCACTTCACGATCAGCCAGAGCTATATCTTTCTCTTCAGCAATACTAGCCCAGCGGTCGGCAATGGTTGGTTGGCCGATAATCATCACCGCAATAGCGCCTATTAGGAGCGCGATCGCCGCCGCATAACGCCATTTGGGGTAATCAGCCGGATCTTTATCACCGAAATGTTGTTCCAACTTCTCTGCGCCCCAGAACATGAAGAGGGCCATGATCACCACGCCGACGACAACAACACCGGTTGGCAGGCCGAAGAGCTCTGGTAGTGTGAAGCGCCCCATATAAGAGGAATTCCAGAAGACTGCGAAGTTGCTTATCGTTTCCCCGAACACGAAGATTCCGGCCAGGACGCCAAGCACGAACATGATGCCGTCCTTCTTTAAGGTTGCTGCGGCTACCAAGGATGTGCCGGGACAGAAACCGCCGATGATAAAGCCGGCCCCCATAATTAACCCACCAACGATTCCAGGCCATAGGTAGGTTGGGTTGACCCAAATCAGATTGTAGTCAAGCAAACCGACGGCCGTTGCCCCAAAAATTAAGACCATCGCCACGACAATGGCGGTGAACATAACCTTCAGTACGGTCATATCTTTAAAGTAAAACTGGGCTGCCAGCTTGTTTGAATTGCCGAACCCGGCTAATTCCAGCACGGCTCCGAAGGATATGCCGATGATGAAATAAATCACATAAGCGCCCCAATGGCCGAGGAGTTCTGTTAAAGGTAATGGAAATACAGTCATTTTTACCTCCTAATTCCAGGCGCGCCGGAAGAAGTAAGCCAAAGCATAAGCGCCGCCAAAAACGGCGAACATGAAAGCCCAACTCCCTACGGATAGAACAGCTCCGCCAGACAGTGCCTGTCCAGACGTGCAGCCTCTGGCGAAACGTGCGCCATAGCCCATCAGCATGCCGCCCAGGAAGGCCAGGAACCAGCGTGAGCGAACGGAGATGTGCGGTCCTTTAACAGTTTCCCACTTAACGCGTTTGTTAAGCCAGCCGGAAATGAACCCGCCAATGATAGTCCCTACCGTTAGGAAAACGATCCAGCTGTCGAGCGGATTCTTATCACCACCGGCCATCTCAATGAGATAAGGCACTTGGTTGATATGCCCCGGTGCGATCAGGTCTTCTACATAAACCAGAAGCCTGTTCAGTCCACCGGATGCGCCCAATCCACTGCCTGTAAAAAAGAAGGCAGAGAACAACACGACACCTAATAGGATGCCGGCCAGATAGGGATTGATATACGCATTGGCTTCCTGCTCCTGAGTTGCTTCAGTAGAAGGTTCCTCACGTAATTCTTCTTCCGAAGGTGTATAAGTTGTCATAGTTTTTCTCCCATACCACGACAATAACGGCCGATCGCTTGATTGGCCTAGTCTGTTGAAACCGGTTCTGGTTGATGTTCTTCAACTTCATCCCAGCCCATGATCATCGATTTGATACCACTGGTAACCGTAGGCCCGGCCGTTGTGGTCAAATAGACGTGCAGTACGATAAAGGACGCCAGAAGCCAAGATACTAATGAATGGAGGGGTGCGATATAAGTCAGGCCTCCAATCTGTCCCGCGAAATTCGGCCAACGCTGCATGCCCCACATTAAAGTGCCAGTTATTACCTGCAAAGGCAGTAAAACGTTTAGAAGGCCAAAATAAGTTGTTTGCTGCAGCGGATTTAGACGTTGTTCCGGTGTCTTTTCAAAGGGATGCTCCCCTCCCTGGAAGATGCCTTGTAAGTAATATTTCGCCTGTAAAATCGCCTGATTGAAAAAGCCTTTGGGTTCCGGCAGGAAGCGTTTAATATCACCGCTAACAAGATTGTAGAACAGGGCTAGAAACGCATTGGCTACCAATAAGAAGGCCATGATGTTGTGAACCTGAACCACGAAAGGGAAGCTGAAGATTCCGAATGTCTCAGGTTTGTGGATGATCAGGCCCGTAAACAAGAGAATGAAGATCACGGCCGTTTGCAGCCAGTGCCACAGCCGGTCATAGACCGAATACATATAAACTTCCCGTATTTGCGGCTGCTGCTCGTTTGCCTGACGCCGGGCTGCGAAGTAGCGTATACCGGCGTGAACACCGACTCCAAACAGCGTCGCTAACATCAGCAGCGCCCCAAGCATGTCGACATGGGATTCTCTACTATGGCCAAGAACATAAAGCTTGCTGTCTGATAAATCCGGTTGGAAGGTGAGCAGTCCTGATTCGTCGACAGTAATATTCTCGCCAATGAGGTTCGCATTACCGCCGATGAATGTAGGTAGCACGCCGCCGGGCGTTCTGTCTGAAAGATACATGGCGGCAGTTAATCGAGAATTTTCAGTATGGCAGGTCTGGCAATCTTGGGTTGCCCATTCGCCATGAGTGACATTGTGGCTGATGCTGTAAGCTCTTGTTTCAGCTTCGATTCGCGGATTATCATATCCGAGATCAGCGATCCGGCCGGCAATGAGTGCTTCTTTTTGATCATTGTCGATGACCAATTCACCATCAACCAGCCAACCATCTCCGTTTTCGTCAAAGAGGTTCATGATTTCAGAATCGTATTCACCATTATCAACTGCCCAAACCTGCTGTAGATCGCGATAGGGAACAGGTCTTGTCGCATCGCCTGCACCATAAACCCAATACCAGGAAGATACGAGATTGTGTGGTGAAAGGCGTGAATCTCCGTCAGCGCTTTCCCGAGGTAGGAGAACCGGTTCAAAGCCTGTGACGAGCACACTGGCCATTGTCGGACCTTCTCCTTCAACGCCGCGACATTCATTGTAAGGAACGCCATCCTCATCCAAGACTGTCCAGTCCATGACGCCCCTGGCCGGTGCATACATCTTAGGTATATGACAGGATTCGCAGCTAAGCGCTTGCAGATGGCGATCCGTATAAGGCAGCCATTCGTGCGTACTACTTGCGTCGTGGCAAGATTCGCAGCGACGAATTGAATTATTGAACTCCGGAGCGAGTGTACTTTGAGTGCTCTGGCCTTTTGCAAATTCATGGATCGGGCGGAATAGATACTCCCCAAGGTCGATTCTCCGCGGATCGAATATCAAGTGTTCGGGTCTTGTCGCCTGATTTTCCTGATAATAGATGGGATTGTTCAATGAGTAATGGCAATCAACACAATTGACAACCCGTTCTGTATGAATATCCCAGGATCGTGTGAGCTCCTGTTTATCGGCGATATTAATGCCTGATTGGTTGATTTTCTGCGGCGACATGATCTGCCCGGTTGTGATTGTACTCCACTGATCAGGTGAACAACCGCTCAATTCTGTCGGCGTTTGCGCGTCCACATGAACGAGACCATGACACTGCCCACAGTTTTGATTGGATGGATCTTGAACCTGGATATATTCAGGGAGTAAGTTGCCTTCACTATCGAATGCATCCTGGTTCCACTCCAGCAGGCCGTCATTTTCATCGATGATGCCGCTGCCGATCAATGTGGCGCTTCCGGCCCAGGAAAATTCGCCTGCTTGCAGTTTATTGATCCGCTCTTCATTGTTCGGCTCGTTCCAATGGCAAAGGAAACAGTTCATTTCGACAACACCTGATTCCTGCCAGTTCCAGGGCATTAATTGACCTGTTTCGGCATCGACAGTGCTTGTTTCCAAGCTTTCTGAACCTGGAAAAAGATCAAGCAGTGAACTACCATCTCTGCTGGTGACAGCCGGGCCGCCGCCTACGTGACGCCCGCCAAATCGTTTGATCCAATCGGCCGTTGTTAGATCAACTTGTTCATCTCCCTCTGCCGAAAGGTAGTTATAAGTGATTGGATTCCATTTCCCGAAAAGGCCTGGGCTGATATCCCATGGTTGGCCGGCAGCCTGCTCACCGGGTTCAGAAATGGCGCTCAAACCGACATCAGCATGAGCGCTGTGAGTGGCGATGAACTCCGTATCATGACAGGAACCACAAGTTGCCATTGTTGACAGCGGTTCACCGCTGTCGATAACTGGGTTGCCGTTTGCGTCCAGCAGTGGAAACTGCGGGTGAATCGGTGGGCCTTCTGACCCTTCTTGAGCCAGGAGATTCGATTGAGACCCTATTAACAACAGCCACAAGGTTAGTGCTGTTATTATGAGGACTATTGAGCCTTTTTTCTTGGATGAAGTCTCGTGTAGCATTTGCATCTAATTTGTACTTACCTGATTTTGTGACTGCCGGCCGCCCCAATTCATGGGATCTCCGTAATAACCGAGCGCTTCCCAATCCATTCGGCCATTTTCACTATGACAATCTGTACACTGCAAGGCATTTTCCTTGGGCTGGACCATATGATTTAATGGCCAATACATTTTGGTTTCCGTAAAGCCGTAATGACCACTGTAATCTAAACCCGCGGCTTCGGCGCCTAGAGCTGCTGCCAAATCCCAATTAAATTCAGTCCAATATCCCCCTTCGCCAACGGTCTTGGGCTGCAAGAGAATATTATTTTCTGTGTCGTAGATTTGTTTTGCCGTATGAATTTTGAATGGGTAAATCTTAGCTGTGGGATCGTCTATGCTGCCTATTAACGGGTTTAAAACGGTTACTTCATTGGGATCGATCACGTCACCAAGAATATAGCGATCCGCCGTCCCGTTGTACCAGGCGTAATCGGGCATGAAATTACGTTCATAGACAAAGCTGCCTTTGATTTTTAAATACTCGTGCGGGTCTTCCGGTATATCCTGTCCTGCCGTGGACCAATCCCAATCCATTTTAGTTGCATCGCGCAGTGCCCCTTCAGGAATATGGCATGTCTGGCAGGCTACTGTATCAAGGTGGGCCGAGATGCGGTCGTCTTGGTGAACCACTCCGGAGTGGCACTCGGTGCACTCGAAACGGTTTTCATCAGTAGCACTCACAGAAATCAAATGACCACTGATCTGGTGATCTTCGGTCCAATGGCAGTCAACGCACTGAAAATCATTTCGTCCCATATGTACGTCAATGGCTTCGGTGGGAAACAGCATACTGCTGTCCAAGTCACCATGCTTAACGGCATTACCCCCACCACCGTTGAAATGACAGCCGCCGCAGTTGATTCTGGATGGAGTGGCCACACTCTGTGCAGCAGCAACTAGATCGACGCCTTCGGCTGGGAGGCCGGAGTTGCTTTTTACATAGGCGCCGGTTTGTTCGTGGCAAACAAGACAATCTATGTTCTCCTGGTTAGTGAACTCGAAATCAGCGCTGTCCCAACCATATCCGGCGTGGCAGCGTGTGCATCCGGTCCAGTTACCTTGAATGCCGATACAAAAATTATTAATTTGATTCTTTTTGCCGATAGTGACAGGTTCATCCCGTGATGGCAGCATGACGGGTTCACTTTCCCAGGTAAAGTGAACGGACTGCAGCATCTCATGACCTGCATCCTCGTGACACTCTAAACAGGCGTCTGTCACATCTTGTCCTGTTTCGTAAGGACCCTTTAAAAGTTCTGTGTGATCGGTTGTTGGGGGTCTTTGGGGAACCGCACTCCAAGGGTCATCTGCAGCTTTTGTATCCCTTGAGGCGAATAAGAGGATGGGAAGGACGATTAATAATAAAGTTACAACCAGTCCGATGACCCAGATGTACTTATAATCTCTCATAATTTTGATATCCTGAACCTTGAATCGTTACAAAATAATCAAAGGTGTATTAAATATTTGAAGTCTTACTTTAGGTGTTGTCAGACAAGACGCTGGCCTGCCTGGCCAGAGCACCGCGAAGAACCAAACGCATTTGGTTCAAAATATCGATCATGCGCGGGTCCGCAAGGTGATAATAAACAGAAGCGCCATCTCTTTCTGAGATAACCAGAGAACGCTGGCGTAAAACACGCAAATGCCGCGAAACAGTTGGTTGGGGGATGTCAAGATCGTGTGCCAGTTCACTAACATTGCGAGGATTTTTATTTAATTCAAACATGATCAAGATTCGCTTGGGATCTCCTAAAGCCTGGCAAATATTGGCATGTAACAAATTGAGCTCATCGATTGTAGGTACATTCATGTATTTGATTCCTCATGTATTCGCATATGTGAATACATATTGAATTTTATCTGGACCTTGACTGGATTGAATTTGACAAATGTCACGTTTTAGACATGACATTTGTCATGTCGAGGATTGAGGTTCTATGGGAGCATGCCTATATGCGATTTTGAAAGCCGGATCAGGCGGGAAGATTAAATCTAAATATTGTTAGTTTGCGGTTGTGATAAAATTGGTAGGAAAAATTGCAAGATTCGGAAACTAGTTTCTCCTATACCAACGATATGACTTTGATTTAGTCATGATATGATCTTGATATGATTGAAAAAGAAAAATCATTAACCCCTACAGAAACTTTCTGGCAGCAGCGCTCGAGTGAATTGAAGGCTATACTGAAAAAATTACGGCCGCAGCTACTTGCTGCCGAACAACAGCTCAGCCAACAGCTGGCTGAAATAAGCGGGTTTGAATTTCTTATCCGCTCGCGCCTTGAGTCATTAAATAGACGCCTTGAAAACCTGGAAGACGAAATCAAGACGATGGAAAAGAAGCTGCGGCAGTTACGGGAAGGATATCTATTTTTCAACTCCTCTGAACCAGATGAACTTTATGAAGCCTGGCGCTCATCAGAGGAGGCGGGTTCTGCTGCGGCAGGGGAATTCCGCTATCATGAGCCTCCTTCCAGCCCACCAAAGCATTCTTTGTCTGCCGATCAAGGTGAAAAACTTAAGACCCTTTACCGGCAGTTAGCGCGCCGTTTTCATCCTGATTTCGCGCTTAATGAAGCGGATCGGGAGTATCGCACAAGTATCATGATGGCTATCAATGCCGCTTACACGGCTGGAGATTTAAAAAGCCTGCAAGAATTGGTTTCGCAACCGGACCCGCAGCGACCCGACTATACAGATCAAGAGCTGGCTGAGGCGCTGCTTCGCGAGATCACGCACTGCGAGCGCCGGATTGCTGAAATCGAGAAAGAATTAGAGCGACTGAACCGCCATCCCAGTGCCGTATTGAAGAGAAGGGTAGATGAAGCTGCTCTTTTCGGCCGAGATTTGTTAGAAGAGTTGGCAGCCGATATGCGCGATAAGATTGCCAGCCGCATGGTACAAAGGGATGTTCTGCAAGCGGAGATTGAGGATTTTAGCAATGGTGAACCTGAATTCGCCGATGATGCTTTCGCGGATGCTGTGTTCAATCTTGGTTTAGAGGAGACGTTTTGGGAGGATGATGCAAGCGGTTTGTATGAGTGGCGCGACCGTCACCGAAACCATCTCGATGCGGATGAAACTGATGATGAAGAGGTTTGGGAAGCGTTACGAAAGATTCGTAATAAAAACCGCTCGACCGGTAGAAAATCGAACTAACTTATCGTCTCCCTCGAAATAGAGTTCGCAACAATCTCGGCCACATCAATAACCTGCATAGGTTCGCCTTGCTCACGATTGGCATCGATCATCATCGTTGCACAGAAAGGACAGCCAACCGCCAGTGTTGATGCACCGGTTGCCTGGGCTTGGCTGAATCGATTTAGATTTACCGCCTCCGTGCCAGGTTCCTCTTCTTTCCAATACTGGGCACCACCAGCTCCGCAGCAGAAAGAATCTTTGCCATGTTTTTCCATTTCCAGCAGCGTCGCACCGGCGGCGGCCAGTACATCGCGTGGTTCTTGAACAATATTATTTTGACGTCCCAGATAACAGGGATCGTGGAAGACGACCTGCTCAAGTTTTCCGTTAGTTAATTTCAACTTACCACGACCGATTAAATCAGCAATTAGTTGGGTATGATGGAAAACTTCATAATGGCCACCAAGTTCTCCGTACTCCTTACCAATCGTTGTGAAGCAGTGCGGACAGGAAGTGACAATTCGTTTTTCATTTGCTCCCACGGTGTTGAGCGTTTCAATGTTCGCTTGCGCCATTTCCCAATAGAGGTATTCATTTCCCGCGCGCCGAGCTGAGTCACCGGTACACATTTCCTGTTCACCAAGTATGGCGAAACTGACCCCGGCTTCTTTCATCACTGTAGCAAGCGCACGCACTGTCTTCTGGGCATCAGGATTAAACGCGCCTGCGCAACCTACCCAAAGTAAGTATTCATAATTGGGGTTTTCTTCCACTGTAGGGACTGGGAAGGGCAGGGATTTCGTCCAATCTAAACGGCTGTCGGTTGACTGCCAGGGATTGCCTGTTCGTTCCATACCTACAAATGCGCTCTTCAGCTCCTCAGGGAAATTGCTGGCCATGAGCACCTGATCCCGGCGGATATCGATGATATCGATCATTGGAGTATTTCCGACAGGGCAGATCTCTATGCAATGCCCACAAGCTGTGCATGCCCAGACGGCGCTCTCGCTAATTGCATAGTCCAACAACGGCTGTCCGTTTGCCCCGTTTGCTAGCCCCGCCATATCACCTTTCGTATAGTAGCGCTTGTTGATTTCAAGCGCCGACGGAGACAGCTCTTTTCCGGTATTGTAAGCCGGACACACCTCCTGGCAGCGGTTGCACATAATGCAGGCAAAACCATCCAGAATCTGTGTTTTATCCAGGTCGAACATAGAAGAAGCTCCAAACTGCTCGATGGATTCGTCCTCAAAATCAAGGGTGAAGATTTGGCCCAGGTAGCTGCGCTCAGGCCGGGTCATGAAATTGACTGGACCCATGAATAGGTGGATATGCTTTGTATAAGGAAAATAGGGGATAAAGAGAAGGATCAGGCCGATTGCCATCCACCAACCAATATGTTGGGTGAAGATCAAAAGTCCTTCATTCCAGCCGGACATCAATAGATTGTTTATGAGATTGGAAGCAGGTTGCCAGGGATCGCTGCCTCCTCGAAGGGCTATTGTTGCAGAAGAGGCTAATAAGCTGCCGGTGATATGTAAAAAGATGAAAACGATAACGATGAGTGAGTCGGTATCAATGCCTCCATGCCGGGCCTTTGGGTTTAGAAAAACATTTTCTCTGGTGCGTAATACCTGGTCTTTACGGCCGAAACGCCGGATAAGGAAAAACAACAGACCCACGAGTACGATAGCGCCTAACAGATCAGCAATAAGGCGATAAATATTTCCGAAAATCGATCCATCTAAGAAATGAAAACCGGGAATGAGGCCTTCGGCCAGATCAACAAGGTTTACTAGCCCATAGAAAATGAAACCATAAGCGACCCCATAATGGAAAAGGGAAACAATTCGCCGGTCGCTTATGATATTTCCCTGTGTGAATAAGGCTTTGGTGCCTGCCCACAGCCGTTGGAAGAGAGGAACAAAATATAACTGTCCCTGACCTTTATTGATGATCCGGAACATATAACCCCAGGTATAGTAGGCGGCCACGGCGCAAAAAAGAACAAGAAGAGTAAAAAGGGCAACTTCAGTCGGGGTTAGCATGGAAATATCCTCTCCTTAAGATTGAAGTGAAGTCAGGTTAAAATTGTACACTAATCTTTGACGCAGTGCATTACACGAACTTCATCTGGAAATTAAAATAGGCGGCTTTGTTTTCAGCTTGTAGTGATTCGGAAATGTGCTTGGCACAGTCTTCTCACTTTGGGTAGGGTCATTGTCGATAACCCGTCAGTTAGTAATACTCATCCGAATAAGGAGGCTTAGGTATAATTCTGACCCATGGATAGACATTACCGTACCGGCTGCTTGGTTGCGGCCTTGTTTATTGGCCTTGGCCTATTGCTCTTCGCATTCTGGCCCGCGGCCAATTCCCTTTATGACCTTACCGGTGAAGAGGACTGGAAAGGACAACTAGCCGGGGTTGTTCATTGGTTAAATACAGCTATTCGTCCGCAGCCCGATTTGGCGCTGGAATTACTTGCCTCTGACGAATCGCAAAACCCATTTGGTGTAAATTCCTTTTTGCAGCAAGAAGTTGAATCTGAAAAACGGGTACGCAGTCTGGAGATGGCCCACGACGCCGGATTTCGATTCATTCGCCAGGAGTTTCAGTGGGAAGATATTGAAATCCACGCAGAAGGTGACTTTATCGACAGGCGCAACGACCCTGAAGGGGTTGATGCCTGGGAAAAATACGACCAAATTGTTGACCAGGCGCAACAATCCGGCATTGAAATCATTGCCAGATTAAGCAACCCACCTTCCTGGAGTAGAGAACAGACCGATGAAATCATAGGTGCTTTAGCGCCTCCGGATAATTATCAAGATTTCGCTGATTTTGCCGCCGCCGTGGCCGATCGTTATATAGGTCGCATCCGCTACTACCAGATCTGGAATGAGCCCAACGGAAATGATGAATGGGGTTTGCAGGATGTCAATCCGGAAGCATATACTGAGCTTTTATGCCTTGCTTATAAGGCGATCAAGGATGTCGATCCTGATGCCCTTGTTTTGGCTGGGGCGCTGACCCCAACATTGGCTATGGATGGGCGGAACATGAATGATCTCATTTACTTACAGCGTATGTATAATGCCGGCGCTGGGGAGTGTTTTGACATTATGTCCGCCCAAGGATATGGTCTTTGGTCCGGGGCGGCCGATCAGCGCCTTCGCCCAACTGTCATCAATTTGCCGCATCATCTGTTTCTTCGTGATTTGATGGTAAAGAACAATGACGGGCAAAAACCAATCTGGATCAGTGAAATGGGTTGGAACGTTGTCCCCGAAGGAATGGAAGCGCGATTCGGCCGTGTGACGGAAGCACAGCAGGCGACATATACTGTAGAAGCGTATGAGCGAATAAAGCGCGAGTGGCCTTGGGTAGGCGTAGCAAATTATTGGTATCTCAAAAGACCTTCTGACGTTGAAAAAGATCAATCCTGGTACTATTTCCGGCTCCTTGAACCGGATTTCACACCGCTTCCTGTGTACGATGCCCTTGTAACCTACAATCAAGCGGCACCTGAGATCGAAGCCTATCCGGAATGGCTGCGCACCTGGCAAAACTTGCGGCCGTTTTTGTTCTTTGCCGGCGCCGCTCTTTCTTTCTTTAGCTTGTTAATGATTTTAGAACCTAAGGTTAAAGCCTCAAACCGTTAAAATTACTGTCGTTTGATGATCAATTGCCCGCTAAACCCAACATGAGCAATCCAGTGAAGATTTATACGTCTGATCAAACAGCTAGTCGCGCAAATTGGTTTGCAGCTGTTGTTGTTCCTCTGGTGGTAATCGCGATTTTACTTTTAGCAACCGGTTTGCGTTTTTATATGCTGGATGCGCAATCATTTTGGAACGACGAGGGCAACAGCGCCAGGTTAAGTGAAAGAACGCTGCCCCTAATTATTGAGGGAACTGCAAGCGATGTGCACCCACCGCTTTACTACGTGTTGCTTCGTGGCTGGCGTGAATTGTTAGGAGAGAGTGAGTTTGGGCTGCGTTCATTTTCAGCATTCGCCGGTATATTGACGGCTGCTGTAACCATAACCCTTTCTCGGTTCTTATTTTCACCCGGCCGGCGTAATACGATCATTCTAATCAGCCTTTTCACCGGGCTTCTCACTGCTTTAAGTCCAACCTTGGTTTATTACAGCCAGGAAACACGCATGTATGCCTTGCTGGCATTCATATCGTCTCTTTCAACATTGACCCTGTTGTGCTGGTTGACGAATCGACGTCGCTGGCCTTGGGGAGTTGGTTACGTGCTCTTGTCGACGGCCGGTTTATATACCCACTATTTCTATCCCACCGTGTTTGCTGTACAGGGTGTTATTGTTCTAACTTGGCTAATGGGCAAATATCGCCCACAGAAACTTGCGCCCGTGAGGTATACGGCCGATCGTGAATGGCCTCGTATCCTTTTGCAATGGCTGCTCATGATAGGAATGAGTTTTATTCTATACCTGCCTTGGCTGCCGATTTTCCTGCACCAGACAACAGGCCGTTCTTCAGAGCGATCGACGGTTTCCGTGTTTCTTTGGGATAGTTTACGCTGGATGACCTTTGGTGAAACAATTGCCAATGACGATCTAATCTGGGTGACTGGTGTTGTCATTTTATTATTGATTTGGGCAGTTGTTAGAAGGGGGTGGCGTATAATCATTCCTGTCTTTGGCGTGCTGCTTCCGGTTGCAGCGATGTATATTGCCGGAACAACAAATCCCGCCTTCTTTAAATTTATGATCATTGCTGTTCCATTTCTCCTGATCTGGTTGGCGAGCTCGCTAGACCAACTTGGGGGTATTTCTTCGATAAGGTTGGATATACAGAACGGAATCGCCTGGATCTTGATGCTAATAGTGTTGGGCGGCATGCTTATCTCTTTGCGAAATCTCTACGACAACCCGGCCTTCGCACGGGCAGATTACCGGGCCATGGCAGCTACAATCACTGCCGTTGAAGACATGGACGCAGCAATAATCCTCGATGCACCGAATCAATGGGAGGTTTTTACTTATTACTACCGGGGAGATATCCCAGTCTATCCTTTGCCGAAAGGGCAGCCGGATCCGCAAATTCTCGAACCGCAATTGGCGGAAATAGCTGATAACTATGAGCGGCTTTATGTTCTTTATTGGGGAGATGAACAGCGCGATCCGGATCATGTTATCGAGAATTGGTTAGATACTAATACCTTTAAGGCAAGTGAAAGATGGGTCGGTGATGTTCGATTTGCGATCTATGCAACGTCAGAAGTGCCTGATGAGCAGTTAACACCCCTGGATATGAATTTTGGTGACAAGGTTATACTTAACAGCGCCAATATCGCTGATGAAAAGTTAACGGGGGGAGATATAATTCAGGTAACCCTTCATTGGTCTGCTGAAATACTACTGGAAGATCGTTACAAGGTCTTTATCCATCTTGTTGATCAGGATGGCGGAATAGTTGCTCAACAAGACAGCGAACCTGTGGGGGGTATGTCACTAACAAATTCCTGGCAGCCAGGTGAGATTGTTATTGATAAACAAGGTGTCGTCTTGCCGGAGACAATTGCACCAGGAGAGTACCAATTACTGATTGGCTTATACGATATCAACGACCCAGGAACCCGGCTTCAGATTGAGAATCTGCCGGGAAACCCGGACAACTTTGTCCTGGGTACAATTATTGTTGAGTAACGGCCGAAATAGAGAAGGAAAACAGGGTGAATGGAATGAAGCAGTTATTGGTTTTAAGACATGCTAAGTCAAGTTGGAAGGATTCCACCTTGAGAGATTTTGATCGGCCGTTAAATAAGCGTGGGGAACATGATGCGCCGCGGATGGGCAGGTTATTGGCGAAGTTGGATCTGGTACCTGACCAAATTATCACTTCTGCGGCCGTGCGTGCAGAATCAACCGCCGAAGCAGTTGCTGCGAACTGCGGATATGATGGAGAGATCTTAGCAACACAGGATTTATACATGGGAGGACCCGACGACTACATCGCATTATTAAACCTGGTTCCGGATTCAAATACGCGGGTTATGGTTGTCGGGCACAATCCCGGTATTGAGGATGTTGTAGAAGGTTTTACCAATCATTGGTACCGGATGCCCACGGCGGCTCTAGCACTTATTCAATTGGATATTGATAACTGGCAAGGAATTGACCTGGCTACAGAAGGGAACTTGCTCAATCTCTGGCTTCCAAAAGAGATTTAATCCCTTCATCTCAAACGGATATAGGGTCAAGAAGCGCTATTTAAATTGAACTGGCTCTACCCGTGAACTGCCGTTTACTTTATTGTTTTCACCGGCGTACAGCTTGCTCAGGCTTTTATTTTTAGCGACCCATAAGCCAACAAGCCCTAATTTCATCTCGTATAATGACTTGCCTTCCTCTGTGATTTCACGCAAGATATCGCGTTCAACCAATTTGTTTAACGCGCCGGTAAGTTCTACGGGATCAAGATGAATGCCATATGGTTTTAACCTTTGAAGGAGTTCTTCGGGGTGGAACGATAATGCAGGATCCATCAAATGGGCTACGGTTGCCAATATTGTGCGTTCAGCTTCGGTGGAGCGTCTCCATAGGTAAGCAAAATGCACTTCCCCCAGACTCAACATTTCATCAACTGCTGCGTTGACATGCGAGATGGTAACGTAACCGGATCGTTCGATATTTGCTTGTTTTACAAGCGTATAGCAAACAAGCTGTAAGAAATAGGGATGACCGGCTGTTACGCGCATGATTTTATCCAATGCCAGGTCATCGTAGATCAAGTTTGGCGCGACTGGTTCCGTTATCAAGCGCATAGCAGCCGCTTCATCCAGGAATCCAATCTTGCGATACAAAGCGATGTTGAATAAAACTGACCAATAATCCGAGGTCATCTCCTCTAATTTTCTCGTTCCGACAAAAATGAAGTTTAGCTGCTCGCTGTGCTGCATCAAGTGACGCATATAAGTGAAGAAAGTTGCCGGAAGAATCCCTTCGGCGACCAGGGACTCAAAAGCTTCAAATTCATCAAATACCAGCAGCAGCGTTGCGCCTTCAGGAAGTAAAGAATTCACATAGGGAAGAAATTGGCGCTGGAAAAGGCGTGTCGGATCTTGCTGCCAATCGGAAAGCTCGGGAACTTGTACATCGATGCCTTCTTTAGACAAGGCATCCGAAATATACCATGCCAGCTCTTCCAATAGTGACGGCATACCTGGGACAACGCCAAGTGACTGGCAGTCGATATATACTGGAAGCAGATGGGCGGAGAGATGCCCTTTGAGACGTAATAAAGCGGAAGTCTTTCCCGTTCGCCGTTGTCCAACCAGGATTAGAACGTTGCGATAGGATCGATCTCCTGAATTTTCGCTGACGAATTCAAATAATTCCTCCCGTCCGAAAAATATATGACTGTCTTGCCTTAAGGGGGTGCCGGGGGTATAGGGATTGACGATAGTACTGAAATCTCTTACAGGAGGAAGTATATGAACCATATCACCAAAAGCAGATTTCCTGTTTTGGTGATCGCGATCGCTAAAGGTGACAGTCATACCGATTCTGAAACGATCGCTAATTATTGGCGTAATCGTAAACTGCAAATCCCGCGATTTACCAGGAGGTAGGTAAACTATTTGCTGCTGGTTTGTTTGGGCTGTAAACGCCGGATTGGGTTCTAATTCCGCAAGTATGTTTTCTGCCGGTGCACGCCCATTATTGTGTATCTCAAATACGACGGCCGTGTTCTCACCCGGGACGAGACGGCGTGTTTTAAGAGATAATGTTAATTCCGCTCTACCCTGCAAATCTTCTATTTCCGCACTTGTCAAACCGGACCAACGTCTAACGATTGTGCTTACCAAGAGATTCTCCAGAGACGGGCCGCTCATCGCTAACTGACCGTTGTTTAGTTGTCTCAGGGATAGGCTCGCTTCATTTAAATAGACCAGATGATCGTCGATGAGTTCAACACGTTCACTGTCACGTAAATTAGATATTATTGGGAGAAGTGAGTTAAAAGCACTTGAAGAATTCCCCTCTGATTCAAACTCAACCAGGAAGTGCTCCAGTTCTGGGGCTAGTAAGCTTAGTTCCGTAACTGAGGGAGCTTCTAAGAGATCCTGGCTCATGAGGCACATGCGTAACCAACGTTCATAACCAATGAATGGTTCGTTTCCCCCTTCAGGAAATTCTGTCAGAGCCTGATTTAAAATGGAAACACCGGAGAGCGGCTGCTCGGGAAGAATGAATAATCCATCAGCGAGATTGGCCACGATCTTATCATCTGCCTGCCGGGCACGGCTGGCAATATGAGGTGTTAAATCTAGGGAGTCCGTTGATTTCAGAAGCTTTTCTAAGATCAGAAGTGTCTGTGGCGGATGCTCACGTATCTTCTGGTAAATCCTGGAAGCACGCGCGGTTGGTGTTTGCGCCTGTCGCAGGAAAAAGACTCCTAAGACGAACCCACTTGTGGCAATGGCTAACAATGCCATGGGAGCTATATTTAACCAGGGTGCCGGCAAAATAGGTGGGGGGCCTAAAGTTGGCGACATTGCTCCTGAATAGAGGCCATCATTAAAAACAAAACGGTATCTTAATCCACCTGGACTTTCTGGAGGAGAGGATAATGCCCAGAAAAGTGTCCCCACACCGTTATTTAATTGTTGGGTTTCCTGGGCCATCCACTGTCCTGATTCCGGATCGAAGAGTTCTAAGGTGACAGATACCTCATCACCTTCAACGTCATACACGTCAACGCTGATTCGATACTGCCCGGATGCGGCTTCTACACTTGGATTTGTAAGGAATGGTGGGCGATTTTCCTGATTGCGAAATAGCTTAACCAGGCCATTTTCTCCGATGACTAATAGATCAGGAAACGGGCTTACGTCGCGTATTATTGAACCAAGGGCGAAGATCGAACTTGCAATATCCAGTTGAGCATCTACCCGTTCCGGTGTTGATGTGTCAGCATTTTCAAATAAAGTGACTAAGCCATTATGATTTCCGGCGGCGACTGTGTCTGGATTGCCATCAGAATTTCTGTCAAACCACTGAACGTCTGTAATATTGCGAGGCGCGCTGAGACTCCATTGCTCTACAGGGATGTTATCTATGATATCCAGGCGCTTGATCTCACCAGCTTGGGTTCCCAATAATAGGGGGATTTCCGTGGTCGTGATCTCTGGATCAGACATGTCCGGCGCGGATGTTTCGGCCGTTACTTTAGACCCAAGAGTGATGGGCCAGTTCCATTGACTCATTTCGGCGCCATTAAAGTCTAAACCATGGAGAGATCCTTCAATGGTGGAGACGATTAATTTGACTACCTGATCTTTATTTTCTTGCTCTTCAATGGCGAAGAGCCCGGTTATTTCCCAAGGGAGAGTTGTCAAAGATTTAACTGGCGTTTCAATATCCAGGATATTTATTGCAGCAAGTCTTGCTTTAGCGGCAGCGACGATTTCCCCAGAGGGATTTGACTCGTTCGTCAAATGCGTGAGATAAGTGATCTTCTCTGCATCAGGAAAAATAGTCCTCTCCCAGGCAAGTTCTCCAAGGCTGGATAGAATGATAACTTTTCCGCTCTCCGTCCCGGCAATTATTTCCGGATCACTGCCAATCCCCACATCAGCGATCAGCAAAGCGGTTATAGGTGAGTCAAGAAGGTATTCCCATTCACGATCTCCCCGTGAATCCCGGAGTTGGATCCAACCCGACTTTTCTCCCGCATCAGACTCATCATAACCGGCTATAACCACGCTATTGTCGCTACCATCAACATGGTATAAATCTTCGATGGCCTGGATAGTCCCCCCGGCGTCAAACAACCAGTTAATCGAACGATTGTTACTCAAACTATGTATGCGACCATCCAGGGTTCCGATAATTAATTCATCGTTTCCATCTCTATCCAAGTCTGTTACGAGAGCGGCGCTTGGTGGGGCGTTTAATGAATATTCCCACTCCTGGATGTTACCCTTGTTGCCAACACCCATTCCTAGCAGCTCTAGTGTGGCAAAGCGTGGAACCAGCAGCTCGTTATGCTGATCGCGATTACTATCAACGAACTGGGTCAGATTTTGTCTTTCTACATCATTTATTTTTGAGGAAGTTTTGCCCTGACCGTCCATGATAATGAGATCGGCCGAACTTCTATCGTCGTTTGCCTCTAAGACTGCTGCTAAAGCAGGTTCAGTTTGAGCCTTCACTGCTGGAACAGCTGTTAATGAAAGGACCGCGCGATCCCCATCCTCTGCCAATTGGGTAGTCCAAACCCGGCGCCCCTGCTCATCAAAGGCAGTTATTGTTCCGGTTTCCGTACCAACTGCTAAGAGATTCTGATTGGGTTGGGGGACCATCGCCAGGCTTGTGGCCGGTGTATTTAACGTGCGCAGCCAATGTCTGCGGCGCAGGAAATCATAAATTTGAACATGCCCCGAAGTTGTACTCACGGCAATGAGCGGTTGCCCATCTTCATGAAATTTTATTGCCTCAAGATCGGTGATACTTCTTGATAGGGATGAATCCCAGAGCACACGCTCATCATCAATAAAAACCAGCTGTGCAAATCGGCGGGGGTTAAAAACCGATAGGACAATTTCATCTTGACCATCGAGATCGAAATCCGATACAAGGACCTGGGGAGTTGAGGTTGGATCTTCTGATGAGTGCTCCAGGTGACGCCAAGTTTGGTTTCCGGCAGCGTCAAAGACGATTAATTCTCCTGTTTGTAGTAAAACCAGAATGCTAGATTGCCTATCATTACCCTCATAAAATGCCGTTATGTCTATAGGCAGTGCATTGGTAGACTGTACAAGGTCATTGTCTGCAAGGGATTCTTCGTCACCGGGTTTTGTAAATGGAATCTCTAAAGGATTAATCGCCGTTCGCCAGATTTCTTCTCCATCAGCCGATAGTAGGATGAGGAGATTGGGCATCCCAAGTACGATACCTGTCTTTAATTCATCATTGTCATCGAGAGTTATCGTCGTTAGGGATATTACCTGCTCCGGGGCGGTAAAATTCCAGACCATTTTCCCGGATGTGCTTAACTGATTTACCCGGTTGTTCTCGTCAACGATTAGAAACTCGTCCATCCCGTCAAGATTGACATCTGCGACTTTTACTTCGCTCAATCGATCAGATGAGGAGAATTTCCAATAGCTGGGTAGTTCTAATTGATCTTGAGCTGAGGTATCTTTCACATTGGAAATTAGGCTGCCTAAAATAATCACAGCCAGCAATAAGAGAAGCCATCTGTCTGGAGGAGCGTGAGAGATTCTGGAATTGAGAGTTTTATTCATGTGTTGGCGATTCCAGATCGGAAAAGGAAATAGCTATATCATGGCAATGAACTATTGCGGAGCACGAAGTGCATAACCAACGCCACGTTCGCTGATGATCCAGTTGTCGTACGGATCGATTGCCCGCCGTAAACGCTTAATGAGGGTTTTTAGCCGGTCAGGGTCGTCAACTAGAATCTCACCCCATACAGCTTCTTCAAGGTCGTCACCGTGAACAACCTGGTTTGCATTTTGAGCCAGACGAACCAGGATACTAAACTGCGAAATAGTGAGATTGATTGGCTTGCTATCCGCCCATACCTGATGGCGTTGTAAATCAACCACAAATGGACCCGCCTGGATGATTCCATTTACGGTCTGGCGGCGAACATAGCGACGCAGAATTTCACTGGTGTAATTGTAACTTCCGCCATTATTTTGCAGTAAGCATTGCTGCTCGAGTTGACGAAGGATTTCGATATTTCCATCAGCTAGAGCGAGCGCATATTGTTCATCTTCACTTAAATTATTCCAGAGATAGCCTAGATGTGAATCTGCTTCTACTTCGATCGGGGCTTCGAGTATTTCAACGTTATCCAATATCTCTTCATCCGGATTTTGTTGGAGGGCCAGGTAAGCGTGATAACCCGCAATATGCAGAAAGAAAGGATGTGGCCCGGCCAGGAATAGTAGGTGGTTGATCAAATCTTCGGAAAACTCGATGTTTGCATTGGCAAGCCGCCCGTCGATCATGGATCTGGCTTCATCTTCCGTAAATAGGCCTAGGGGCAGGGTGACGAAGATATTGAAAAATGGCGAACTTAAAATTTCTTCTTCGGCCGTAATTGCGAAAAGTGGACGTTGGCTGGCTGTGAGATATGCCAGGCCATATTTCGTTGTTAAACCGCGCAGCCGAGCGAAGAAATAAGGTGTTAAATGTCGGTTTGCCGCCAGAAGTTCGAATTCATCCAATATAAATGTCACCGGAATATTCTGGCTGCTTATTTGGTGCAGGGCTCGGTCCAGCGCTCGATAAGTTCCAGGGCGCTGAGTTTGATCGATAGTCACACCTGCAGCTTCGGCTGCATCCGAAAGGCTCAAGAGCAATGTTTCATATACTTCTTCGGGAGGAGAACCGCCCAGTTCTTGACAATCCAGCATTACGAATAATGCATGAGGTGGTTGCAGATTGAAGGCTTTGCGGACGCTTGGACGGCAAATATGGAGCAGTAGGGAACTTTTACCTATCCGCCTTGGACCAACCAATGAAACACTTTGGCCGTTACGCAATAAACCAAGGATTTGATCGACTTCTGCTGTACGGCCGTAAAAATATTTCGCTTGGCGAATTGCCCCGCGATGAAAGAAGGGATTTTCGCTACTCATCTTGGTTGTATTTTAATGCGGATACCCAAAAACGTAAACATTGCTTGTCGATAGGCCAACCAACTCTTAAAATTCCCGTTATGTCGCAAGAATTGTTTGAGCGTCTTCGTCGATTAGGATTAACAAGAGGCGCTCGAAATCTCAAGCCGGTAGCTAAACCGGCACAATCACGAGATCTAAACAAGCAGAGCGGTCTCGAGCTACTAGGTGATCGCTCCTTAAGAACACTTTTCCCAAGCGGCCGGTTAGAAGAGTCGGGTGACAGCGCCTGTTTCATCGTCGACAATGTTTACCCCGTTAAATATAAGCATGGCCATTCATACCTTTATGATTTGCTGGATCAGCAACCCTCCTCGATCGCGGTTTATTGCCAGGAGGAACGATTAGAGGGATTGGATTTTCGTGATTTTGTTTTCCTTGACACGGAAACAACAGGATTATATGGCGCTGGAACAATCGCTTTTATGGTGGGTATCGCTTTTTTTGAAACGAACGCGCAGGGTGAGGTATTCGTCGTCCGCCAATTTTTCCTGAGGGATCATGACGATGAGCTGGCGATGCTACAGATTCTTGGGGACTTCATCGACTCAAAAAGGGGATTGATAACTTTCAACGGCCATTCCTTCGATTTGCCGCTTCTCGAAAATCGCTATCTTATGAATCGCCTACCCGGCAGCCTTCGTCAAGTACCACATATTGATTTGCTTCCCTTCGCACGCCGTCTTTGGCGCAAGCGTTTTGGTTCCGTAGCTTTAGGTAATCTTGAAAAAGAACTGCTCGCTATTAACCGCACTGAGGCTGATGTGCCGGGTTGGTTGATCCCAACGATCTACAATGATTATTTGCGGAGCCAGGATGCCCGAGAGTTGCGGCGTGTCTTTTATCACAATGAAATTGATATGCTCTCGATGGTTACATTGGCTGACTATCTGGTGCGCTTAATTTCCAATTCTACTCTAGAACCCCATCCCATTGATCTATACAGCCTGGGAAAATGGCAGGCGGATATTGGCATGGCATCCGCGGCCGAAAAGACGCTGAAAGAAGTCCTGCGCAGTGATTTGCCTTTACCCGTTTTCCATGAAGCCCTGGCCAAACTTGGGCTGTTGTTAAAGCGGCAGAATCGCAGCAGCGAAGCCGTGCCCTATTGGCAGCAGTGGGCAGCGACAAGTTTTGATGAGGTCGATGCCCATGTAGAATTGGCCAAGTTCTACGAATGGCATGAGAAGGATTTAAAGAAGGCGGAACGATGGACATTAGAAGCGCTCTCCCTTGTAGACTCCTGGTCAAGGAATCGATCGGAAATTTTGCACGCGGAGATGGTGCGCCCTGAACTGGCTCATCGCCTGACCCGCATACAAACAAAGCTTTCCCTATAAAGCCCAACTCCTCTATGAAACTTCATTCGATTTTGATTCTTCATCCAGCAAGGAACATCTAAGTGATCTTGAATTCAAAAACATTCCGGATCGTCATTTTATTGTTTCTCAGTGCTTGCAGCAGTTCAAGTGAGCGTGAAGCGTTTTTTGCGACGGCATCGAATCCTGGAATGAACAGCGCGAGTGGGACGGCCGTTGAGACAGAAACGCCTACTGGGCTTGCGGCAACGATATCCAGTGTTATGACCGTAGAACCTGTGGATAGCGCTATCCTTGAAACTCCCAGCGTTCTGCCTGATCTTGCCCAAGATTCTGCTGCAGCGGAAGACCTGCGCCCGCTTCAACTTCAAGATTACCTTGCCCAACTTGCTGAATCAGGCCAATTTATGGGAGTCGTTTTCATCGCTCAAAATGGGCAGATCTTGATCGATGACGGATTTGGCATGGCCGATATCGAGGACGGCCGTCCCAATACAGCCCAAACACAGCTGCGAATCGGCTCGTTAACAAAACAATTTACCGCCGCCGCCATCTTGCGTTTGCAAGAACTGGGACGCCTTAACGTAAATGATACGATCAATGTTTACCTGCCCAATTATCCGGGAGGTGAACAAATAACGATTCACCAGCTGCTGACACACACCGCGGGTGTGCCTAATTACACCACTCGTTCAGATCTCGCCACGGTTGTGCAAACGCCGATTTCGCTGCAAGATCTCCTCAGCCAGTCCTCGAACCAACCCCTTGAATTTACTCCCGGTCAACAGTTCGCTTACAGCGATTCCGGATACGTCATTCTGACAGCGATCATTGAAGCCGTATCCGGGATGTCCTATGCAGATTTTTTGCAGGAACAGTTTTTCAATAAGCTCGGTATGGTGAACACAGGCTATGATTATTTAAATGACAATCTGGCAGAATCGGCCACGGGTTATAACTTGACGCCAGGGGGACCGCAGCGCGCTGTCGATACCGAATCATCGTGGGCAAGCGGCGCCGGTGCTCTTTACAGTACGGTAGGGGACCTTTATCTCTGGGATCAGGCGCTTAACGACAACCAAATATTAAACGCAGATTCCCTTAAATCGATGTTTACAACCTGGGTTGGGATGGGCCAGGGATATTCTTATGGTTATGGCTGGGAGATTGGTCACCTTGCCGGACGGCCGGTACAGACCCATGCCGGAAACATATTTGGTTTTGGCAGCTTTATGGCACGTTTTCCAGAAGACGATGCGACAATTATTATTTTAGGGAACGGGTTGCAATTGTCTCCACGGATGATCGCTGAAGAACTGGCTAATATCTTATTCAGTTAGGGTCTCCCTTAGGAGGGATTCCTACAATCGAAAAGAATTAGGGCTTCTTCTTAATGATAAACACCTGGCTGCGACTTGATCGTCGCGCCAGGCGTTTTGATTCAATGCAATCCGAATCTCTATTGAGAAGTTGACTATTCGTCAGTTACACAGCCCACGGAAGCTGACTTAACATTCTTTATATACTTATACAGAGTTCCGCGGGTTGCTTTATAGGGTGGGGCGATCCAGACTTCGCGCCGGGCTGTCATTTCCTCTAGGCTGATATCGACATCGATTGTGTGTGATTGCGCGTCGATTGTTATGAGATCGCCATTATTAACCAAGGCTAATGGACCCCCATCCTGTGCTTCCGGAGTGATATGCCCGACGATAAAACCATGCGACCCACCGGAAAAACGGCCGTCTGTCATTAATGCGACATCTTTTCCCAGGCCTGCGCCAACGATTGCGCTGGTAGGCGTCAGCATCTCCGGCATTCCTGGACCACCCTTGGGTCCTTCATAGCGGATGATAACCACATCACCTTTCTGAATTTCCTGTTGTTCCAGAGCTTGCAGCATTTCCTCTTCAGAGTCGTACACCTTTGCCGGACCGGAGAAACGCTCTCCCTCTTTCCCGGTTATCTTGGCTACGGCGCCTGTGGGTGCCAGATTGCCACGCATAATTTGCAGATGGGCGGTAGCCTTAATAGGGTTATCCCAGGGCCGAATAATCTCCTGACCCTCTGCCAGATCTGGTAATTCAGCCAGATTTTCAGCAACAGTCTGGCCAGTAACCGTCAGGCAGTCCCCATTCAAGAGACCATGACCGAGCAGCAGCTTCATTACCGCAGGCGTGCCGCCAATCGTATGCACATCTTCCATGACAAAACGGCCGCTGGGTTTTAAGTCTGCAAGGAGCGGCACGCGGTCGCTGATCGTCTGAAAATCGTCAATATCAAGATCGACACCAATAGTTCTGGCCATGGCGATCAAATGCAGCACACTGTTTGTGGAACCACCTAGAACCATCACAATCGTGATCGCATTCTCAAAAGCTGCACGGGTCATTATATCTCTCGGTTTAATATCCTGTTCCAACAAAGTACGAATAGCAGCTCCGGCATGGTAACATTCTTGCAGCTTTTCCTCTGATTCAGCTGGGCTGGAAGAACTGTATGGCAAACTCATTCCTAAGGCTTCAATAGCGCTGGCCATCGTATTCGCTGTATACATACCCCCACATGCTCCGGGGCCGGGACAGCTGTTTTGGACGATGCTTTGCCGATCTTCTTCACTCAATGTTCCGGCGATATATTCACCATAGCTCTGAAATGCAGAGACGATGTCCAGTTTAGGATATTTCGCCGTGCAGCCGGCGCGAATGGTTCCTCCATAAATCATCAACGCCGGACGGTTCAAGCGACCCATAGCCATGATGCAGCCAGGCATATTCTTGTCACAGCCGGGGATAGAAATATTTGCATCATACCACTGCGCACTCATCACGGTTTCAATGGAATCGGCGATAATCTCCCGTGACTGTAAAGAATAGCTCATACCGTCGGTGCCCATGGAAATACCATCACTGACGCCGATAGTATTGAAGCGCATACCAAACAGGCCTGCTTCGTCGACGCCTTTCTTAACCGCTGCCGCCAAATCATTTAAATGCATATTGCAGGTGTTGCCTTCATACCACATGCTGGCGATACCCACTTGTGCTTTTTGCATATCTTCAGTAGTGAGTCCCGTGCCATAGAGCATAGCCTGAGAAGCGCCCTGTGATTTTGGTTGTGTAACGTGTGAACTGTATTTGTTTAAAGAATCTGTCATCCCATACTCCTAATAAAATTAGCGAGTCGTGGCAACCGGTTATAACAATAAGCCGGCTGCCACGACCGCTCGAATATCAATTTCAAACCATATGTGTCGCCAGTTGATCGACGACTGTTTCGCCAATTGCTAAGGCTGATGTAGCTGCCGGTGAGGGGGCATTGATCACGTTGACGATCCGCGCACTTTCCTGGAAGGCAAAGTCATCCATCATTGATCCATCGGGCTGCAAGGCCTGAGCACGGATGCCTGCCGGATACTTAACCAAATGCTCCGCGCGTATATCCGGAACCAGTTTCTGCAAGGCACTGACAAAGGCGCTTTTACTGGCGGAACGCCACATTTCTCCCATACCCGTGCGCCAAAAACGGCCGGCCAACTTTTGAAAACCGGGATAGCGTAAAGTTTCAAATAACTCTTGCAGGTTAATGTCAGTCAAATTGTATCCTTCGCGGGCAAAGGCTAACACGGCATTGGGGCCGCAAGTGACCCGGTCATCGATCATCAAAGTGAAATGCACGCCCAGAAAGGGGAATTTCGGATCGGGTACAGGATAAAGTAGACTGTGACATAGATACTTCGCTTCCGGTTTCAGTTCGTAATATTCGCCCCTAAAGGGGATGATCTGCGCCGGGGCGTCCAGGCCTGTCATTTTCGTGATACGGTCGGAATAAACACCACCGCAGTTAATCAGGTAGTCGGAAGTAAAATCACCCGCCTTTGTGGTTACAACCACGTCGTTTGATCCTTCTTCTATGGCGGTCACCTCGGTACCTAACCTTATTTCGTTTCCGCGTTCCTGAATTATCTCGCCTAATCGTGAACAAACGGCCGGATAATCAACGATCCCCGCTTCCGGAACATGGATCGCCTCAATTCCGGCTGTATATGGTTCAAGTTCATCCAATCGGGCACGATCAATGATGTTGCAAGTTACGCCATTGGCCTGGCCGCGTTCATAGATGTCATGCAGTATGGGCCTTTCATCCTCATTGGTAGCTACGATAACCTTGCCGCAAATGCTGTAAGGAATTCCCTGCTCCTCGCAGAACGCTTCCATCAGCGCTTTACCCTTACGGCAGTTAAGCGCTTTTAACGAGCCCGGTTTGTAGTAAATGCCTGAGTGAAGAACTCCTGAATTGCGGCCGGATTGGTGAGCTGCGAGTTTTGTTTCTTTCTCCAGAATGGTGATGTCCAACTCTGGATAGCGTGCGGAAAGATTGTACGCAGTTGCTAGACCTACAATACCGCCGCCGATTATAATGACTTGATTGCTTTTCATGACTTTCTAAGACCAACCATTTCCAATTAATGGGTTAGACAAGCGATTTGAGTAGTGAATTATGCCTTGAGCGTACAAAGTGCCTGTCGAATTTCGCCTAAGTGATAGGCGGTATGGGCAATTACGGCAATAAAACTTGCAATTTCAATCTGGTCAGGCCAGGAAGATGTATTTTCAATTAGCTTTACTACCTGACGGTAATTTGTCCGTAATTCTTCCTTGATATCTTCCCATTCTTCCGGTGTGACGCTGTTTACTGTTCGCCAGATCTCACCCCAATCTACACTTGGATATTCCGGATCGCGCATAGAGTTTTCAACAACCTGAAGATAAAAGGCGACGTGTTTTACCTGAGCAGCTAGGGTCGCGCACTTTCCTCCGACAGCTATTGAGGCTTCGTCTGCGCTGATCCCATTAAGCGTTTCAAACAAAGATGTCCCTCGATCAAGATAAAATCCCTGAACATTGTCGAATGTCTCGTCAAGTAAAACGATCAAAGCGTCGTTGAAATGTTGTGGATTAATTGGATCCATAGCTTGTTATTTCTTTCCTCACCAGTTCACCCATTTTTTCTGTGCCGATTGGCTCGGTATCTCCTTGCGCAATATCGGCCGTTCGCCAACCCGCATCCAGAACAGCGGTAACGGCCGTTTCCACGGCATCCGCCTCCTCATGGAGGTCAAAACTCCAACGGAGCATCATCGCTGTGCTAAGAATCGTTGCCATTGGATTAGCAATGCCCCTACCGGCGATATCCGGCGCTGAACCATGAATCGGCTCATACAATCCGATGCTGCCGGGATCGCCCAGGGCGGCCGATGGCAGCATGCCCAGCGAACCGGTGATCATCGATGCCTCATCGGAGAGGATATCACCAAACATATTCCCGGTCACGATCACATCAAAATCTCGCGGTTTGTTGATCAGATACATGGCACAGGCATCTACTAAGACGTCTTCATAGGCGATATCCGGGTAATCCTCGGCCACCTCGTGGGCGATCTCCCGCCAGACGCGCATCGTGGTTAAAACATTAGCCTTGTCTACGGAAGTGACTTTGCCTCTTCGCTTGCGGGCCAGCTTGAAGGCCACGTCGAGAACCCGGCGGATTTCCTTTTCCGAATATCGCATCGTATTAAATCCAGAACGGCCGTCTGCCGTCGTTTCTCGCCCTTCAGGTTCCCCAAAGTAAATGCCTCCGGTTAGTTCACGCACGAACATGATATCAACATCTTTAATTCGTTCCGCTTTCAGCGGGCTGGCGGATGCAAGGGCATCGAATACTTTAATCGGCCGTAAATTAGCATAAGCGCCTAATGCCTTCCGCATCTGCAATAAGCCATGTTCAGGACGAACTGGTGCTAGCGGATCGCTCCATTTAGGACCTCCGACAGCGCCAAGTAGAACAGCATCACAATTAAGACAAAGATCCAGACTCTCCTTCGGCAGGGCGGTCCCGTAATTATCGATAGCGAACCCGCCAATAGGAGCTTCAGTCATTTCGAAGTTGTGTCCAAAAGTTGATCCGACAGTCGATAAAACTTTACGAGCTTCGGAGATGATCTCCGGGCCAATGCCATCTCCAGGTAATAAAACGATTTTTGCGTGCAATTTAATACCTCCAGGTATGTTTGAGGTTTCTAGTTTTAAATTAATACAGCTAGATACCTTTGTAATCTGTTATTAGTCCGCGGACTTTGCCGGGACGTAAAAAATAATAAAGTCTTTTCCGACACGAGACGAATTGTAACGTTCTGCGCTGCCATCTGGGAATACTTCTTGAAGGGTTCGCAAATTCTCTATATCCTCGGGATATAACAAATAAAGCCGTGGACGTGGAAGATCGACCTGATCATAAATAGCCTCTGGATCTAGCAGCGCATTATTCCAGCGCACATGCCCCGCGTTTATACCGATGTTACGTGTATCAACCCAATGTGGGAATGGGACATGATAGGCGTTAGCAATATCCCCTCCTTCTTCCTCGAATTCTTTAAGCACGGCCCCCAGTTCCGTTGCATTGGCAATGGTATATCGATATTGTGCGTTATAATCAATAAAGTACCACTTAAAATTATCTACGATTCCTATGCCTATTAACAACAGCAAACCGGCTAAGGCCAGTAAGGTTACCGGCTGATTATTGATGGTTTGTAAATGAAGAATAATGGTTGCCAGAGGAATCGCCGCGATAATCATGACAATCGGAACTGCCCCTCCGCTGCGAACAACACTAGGATTTTCGCCTGGATAAGCCAGGCTGAGAATCGATGGTAAGAGGAGCATGAACAGGCATACCAACAGGATCAGGGATCGCTGATCCTTGTGTTTGAAAAGACGCCAGATCAGATAGGCCAAGCCCAACAAAAATAGTGCCCCGCTAATAAGCCCAAGCACAGGTTTGCCGGGGATAGTGTTAACGGGAACAACGTCTCCCTGGTAGTTAAACATTAACAGAGCATTTTTTACGTTCACTGCAAACTGCAAGAGTAAATCAGAAAGAGTTAGCGGTGAGTCCGTTTGAATGCGGCTTAATGAACGTGCCCAGGCGTCGTTTGGATTCTCGGTCATGAACCGTAACAGGGGCAGCAAGAGTAACAGGGTAATTAAAACCATCAGAAGGACATTTACCCAGAAGGCTCTGCTCCAGGAATCAACCCCTTCTATTGGTTTCTTCTTGTATTTTCTAATTCCATCAGCTAGCAGCTTGAGATAGATAAGGGCTGCGCATAGAAAGGGTACCGCGCGCATTGCCGTGTAGGTGTGAAGGCCAACACCGAGGAAAAAACCAGCTAACAGCCAATCATTCCGCTTGTTTTTCTGCAGGGCGTATAGGAGAAACAAAAGAACTGGTGTCGCGAATGCGGCTGTGAAAGGAAATCTCAGCCCCACACGACTTATTGTTACATGCCAGTGGGAAATAGCCAGGAAGAAGGCAGCGAAAAGCCCGACGAGTCGGCCGTATAACAGTCGACCTAAAAGAAAAGTGAAGGGGAGGGCTACCAAACCGAAAATCGCTGTACCTATCTTGAGCGTAATATGGCTGTTTGGCAGATCTGTCAAACGAATAATACCGGCGGTTAAATAAAACTGGAACAGTTCTCGCCCGGTGTTGCGTCTAAAAAAGATCGGCCGGCTGCCATCAAGTACATCCTGGACATCAAGGATTTTTTCCGCGTGATCGCTCGTCATCTCTAAAGGGATAGATTGCAGGCGATAGAAGCAAAAGAAGGTGCCGAGAAGCATGATCGACGCCAGGATCAACAAGACACGTTTGTCGAGCTTTCCCCACCAATTCCCTAGAATCTGCCAAAGCTCGTGGAAAGTGCAGTCGGGTACCCGCGCAAAGAGGACAAGGAAGAGTAAGAGGGAACCTAACCAGGGCCAGAATCCATTCTCAAGCGCATTGCCGCCAAAGCGGCTGTAGCTCCAAACCGCCAATAAAAATGTAACGACTGTCAGCACTAATCGCCACAGGCGGTGAGTAACTAGCGACCGCCAGGAAAGCTCCAGAGATGCTGGGGTTTCAGGAATGAGCGCTGCTTCCGGCCAATTTGCAATCGATAGAAGATAAAGAGAAATCGCGGCTCCAAAGAGGATGAATGCTAATACCGGATTGTTTTCTTCGTTTAAAAGCAGCCATTGGCCGCTTATTGCCGGGATAAGGGCCAGGAATGGCAGGATTGTTTTGAGAAAACTATCAGTTCGCCGGCTATCAGGCTTTGTGTTCTCGGTTAATCCCGTGTCCATGGTGTTGCTTCTCAACAGTCGCCGCCCAAAATTTCGTGGGACAGATCTTATCCAGAACACAGCCCAGCGTGTCCGGATATCTTGATACTACACCATTAGGCTATCTTTTTTTATTACAACGCCAAAGATCAGGGAGCCGGATCAAGCTAATAGCGCATATTCCATGCTGTCAACCAGGGCTCTCCAACTGGCATCGATGATATTTGTACTCGCTCCAACAGTGCTCCAACGACGAGTCCCACTTTTGGTATCAATCAAGACCCGAGTTGTGGCGGCCGTGGCGTTATCACTATCCAGGATGCGGACTTTATAGTCAACCAGGCTGACGCCGGCCAACTGCGGGTAGACATCGACCAGGGCTTTGCGCAATGCGGCGTCCAATGCATTTACCGGCCCATTTCCCTCGGCGACGGTATGCATTATTTTAGGGCCAACCCGAACCTTGACCGTCGCATCCGCATTTAGACCACGCCGGCGCTGCTGTTGAACCATGACTTTATAATCAATTAATTCGAACGGTGGTACATAGGCTGGATGGGTGCGCCGCAGCATTAATTCGACAGAAGCCTCAGCCCCTTCAAATGTAAATCCTTGCGCTTCCAGATTTTTGATTTCATCAAGAACGCGTTTGACATCGAGGGATTCTGTGTCGAGCCCAAATTGTTGCGCTTTATCAATGATATTTCCACGCCCCGATAGCTCTGAAACCACGCTGCGCTGCTGGTTGCCGACCAATTCGGGATCTATGTGTTGGTAGCTCTCCATGTTCTTGAGCATAGCGGCGACATGAATCCCCCCTTTGTGCGCAAATGCGCTGGCACCAACAAAGGGGGCGTGATCGTCATGAGTCAGGTTGGCGACCTCGGCGACATATCTCGATAATTCTGTCAGCTGTTGTAGATTCTGTGGTGTGACGCTTGTAAGGCCCATTTTGAGCTGCAGATCGGGAATGATCGTAGTTAAATTGGCGTTGGCAACACGTTCCCCATAGCCATTGATCGTACCCTGAACCTGCGTCGCGCCGGCGCGAACGGCCGCAAGCGAGTTTGCTACGCCACATCCCGTATCGTCATGGGCATGTATACCGAGCTGTGTGTTGGGCAGTGCTTCTCTTACTTCGGCTACAATTTGTTCAACTTCCCAAGGTAATGAACCTCCGTTTGTATCGCAAAGGACAACACAATCTGCGCCATTCAAAGCTGCGGTCTTCACGGTTGCCAAAGCATACTCAGGATCAGCCTTGAAGCCATCAAAAAAATGCTCGGCATCATAAATGACCTCTTTATCTTGCTGTTTGCAGTAGGCTACGCTTTCGCCAATCATGTTCAGGTTTTCTTCCATCGTCGTGTCTAGGACATCTTTCACGTGAAGATCCCAACTTTTGCCGACAAGCGTGACTACTGGTGTCTCGGCTTCGAGCAGAGCGCGTAAATTGGCGTCCTCATCTGGAGGGCTGTTCTTGCGGCGCGTGCTTCCGAAAGCGGTAACCTTTGCATTCTTAAAGGGTAGAGATGAGGCTCGTCTGAAAAACTCTACATCTTTGGGATTGGAACCTGGCCAACCTCCTTCGATATAATGTATCCCCATTTCGTCGAGCTTCATGGCGATTTTTAATTTGTCATCCACCGATAGTGAAATGCCTTCACGTTGTGTCCCGTCTCGGAGCGTGGTGTCATAAAGCAAGACGTCGGTCATTTTGTGTTGTCTCCTAATTCGTATAAATAATCACTTAGGGTCTTGAACAGAATTTGTTTGTTCAAGATATTCCTAGGCAGTGCTGATACGTGCCGGATGTGTTTGTTCGTAGGCTTGGATTTTGTCCTCTTGCTTCTGTAAGTATCCAAGCTGGTCGATGCCTTCAAGCAGACAGGTCTTGCTAAAGCCGTCGATAGGGAATTCCACAGAACGCCCATCTGGTAAAGTTAATGTTTGTTCTTGGAGATTAATTGTCACCTGTGCTTCATGGTCCTCTTCAGCCAGACTTAGCAGTTGGCGATGGGTTTCATTGTCGACAATTACCGGCAATAACCCGTTTTTTAGAGCGTTATTGCGAAAAATGTCGGCGAAGGAAGTGCTGATAATAGCTTGAAAGCCAAAATCCATAAGCGCCCAAGGGGCATGTTCGCGGCTGGAACCACAGCCAAAATTATCTCCCGCAACCAGCACTTCTGCTGCAGAAGCGTAAGGTTGGTTAAATACACAATCCTTCTTTACCGCACCTTCCTCATAGCGCCAATCAGCAAACATGTGCTCTCCCAGGCCAGCTTTACTGATTGTCTTTAAAAAGCGAGCGGGAATGATCTGATCCGTGTCAATGTTTTCGGTTGGAACAGCGACCATTTTTCCGGTTAATGTTTTAAACTGATTCATAAGTCACCTATAGGGTCCGTGGGTCGGTTATGACGCCGGTAATGGCTGATGCAGCGGCGGTTACTGGGCTGGCCAGGAAAGTGCGCCCACCTTTGCCTTGACGTCCTTCAAAGTTGCGATTGCTGGTACTGATTGCATACTGTCCGGGCTGCAGTTGATCGCCGTTCATGGCGATGCACATACTGCATCCTGCTTCGCGCCATTCAGCGCCGGCTTCTTTGAAGACTATATCAAGTCCTTCGGCTTCTGCTTGCTTCTTGACCATTTGCGATCCCGGTACGACCATCACTCGCACGCCTTGGGCAGTCTGACGATCTCGTAAAATTTCGGCAGCCAGGCGCAGATCAGAAATGCGTGAATTTGTACAGCTGCCAATGAAGACGACATCCAGAGGTTGGCCTAGTAACGCCTTTCCTGGTTGTAAATCCATATATTCTAGTGCCTTAACCATTGTGCGACGCTGGCCAAGATCGGAGATATGGTCCGGATCGGGAACCGCTTCGGTGATACCCATGCCCATACCTGGATTTGTTCCGTAAGTGATCATGGGTTCAAGTGCCGAGGCATCGATTGTGACTGTTTTGTCGTACCGGGCACCTTCATCGGAGGCCAGTTCGCGCCAGGCGGCTACTGCTTCTTCCCAGGCACGGCCGTGTGGCACACGCTCGCGTCCTTCTAAATAAGCGAAGGTTGTGTCATCAGGGGCTACAAGTCCTGCTCGAGCGCCGCCTTCGATACTCATGTTACAGATTGTCATGCGTTGTTCCATACTGAGCGCGCGAATAGCTTCCCCTGTGTATTCAAAAATATGGCCTGTTCCACCACCTGTTCCGATTTTCGCCAACAGGGCCAGGATGATATCTTTTGCAGAGACACCAGGATTTAGCCGGCCTTCTACGCGTACTTCGTATGTCTTGGGCTTGTTTTGGAGCAAACATTGTATAGCCAGAACATGCTCAACCTCGCTGGTGCCAATGCCGAATGCCAGGGCGCCAAACGCGCCATGAGTGGCCGTGTGGCTGTCGCCACAAACAATGGTCATTCCCGGTTGGGTTAAACCCAGTTCCGGACCGATTACGTGCACAATACCTCTATTGGGGCTGTTCATTCCAAATAGGTGAATGCCGAAATCGGATGTGTTTTTTTCCAGAGTCGCGATTTGACGCGCGGCAATGAGATCCTGAATCGGCATATCAGGTGGAGTGGTCGGAATGCTGTGGTCCATGGTGGCGATCGTCTGCGACGGCCTTCTTACGGTCAGGCCACGATCGCGTAATCCTTGAAAAGCCTGTGGGGAGGTCACTTCATGAACCAGGTGCAGATCAATGTAGAGAACTGCTGGACTGCCGGGTTCCTGTGTAACAATGTGATTATCCCATATCTTATCTATAATGGTTCTTGGTTGGGTCATAATACTCCGTTTCAATTCGCAACTCTTTCGACTACGCTTGCATTTTCTTCCTTCGCAGCCAGCATCTTGTTCAAAGCACTCAGATAAGCTCTGGCACTGGCAACAACAATGTCTGTACTGGCGCCATGCCCGCTGTATGTAGAGGCGAAAGGTTGGTTGGTTTGTAGATTGACTTTGGTTTGGCTGCCGCCATTTTCTGGTTGTATGCGAATGGTTGCTTCTGCTACTGCATCCAGGCCTTCAGTAACCGCATTAATGCTGAACTCGGTGAGGGTATTCGAAGTACAAACAATTCGATTGATCGCTTGATAGACGGCATCTACCGGACCGCTGCCGGTAGCCGCGTCCTCAAAAACCTCGTTTTCCGGGCCGGTCATACTGACTGTTGCTGTAGGAATGCTGTGATCACCACATGAAACTTGAATATGGTTTAGTTTCCAGATCTCGGGCGGCTGGTAAATCTCATCCGCTATGATTGCTTCGATATCAGCATCGGTGACAAGTTTTTTCTTATCGGCCAGGCGCTTGAATCTCTTAAAAGCGACTTCGACTTCATCTTTCGATAAATTATCGTAGCCCATCTCTTCCAAGCGAACGCGAAAGGCGTGTCTGCCGGAATGTTTACCCAAGACAAGGCGCGAAGCATTTAAGCCTACCGTATCCGGGCGCATGATTTCATAAGTCATTTCGTTTTTCAACATTCCATCCTGGTGAATACCAGCCTCGTGCGCAAAAGCATTTGCTCCGACGACCGCCTTATTCGCCTGGACCACCATCCCCGTGTATGTGCTCACCATATGACTGGTGCGCATAATTTGGGTGGTATCGATATTGGTTGTCACGGCAAATTTAGTAGGCCGGGTGGCGATTGTCATAACCACTTCTTCGAGGGACGTATTTCCAGCGCGCTCACCGATACCGTTGATGGTCACTTCAACCTGGCGCGCGCCTGCCTGAACTCCGGCGAGCGTGTTTGCCGTTGCCAAACCGAGATCATTATGGCAGTGTGTAGACCAGACAACCTTTTCTGCGCCCTCTGTATTGTCGATCAGGTATTTCATCAACCAGCCAAATTCTTCGGGAGTGGTATAGCCAACTGTATCGGGAATGTTCAAGGTCGTAGCACCTGCTTTAATTGCTTGTTCCAGAACTTGAACCAGGAAGTCGGGATCGGATCTGCCGGCGTCTTCAGGTGAAAATTCAACATCATCACAAAGGCTGCTGGCGAAACTGACAGCCTCAATAACTTGATCGATACATTCCTCGCGATCGATTTTCAATTTGTGTTTCAGATGAATGTCACTGGTTGCCAGGAATGTATGAATACGATGGCGTGGAGCTACTTTCACGGCATCATATGCCCGCTGAATGTCACCCTGATTCGCGCGTGCTAACCCGGTAATGACCATAGGTTCGCCTGTTTTTCGTCCTTCGGTTAAAGGACCAATTTCCTCAGCGATGCGCCGCACGGCCTCAAAGTCACCTGGGGAAGCGATAGGAAACCCAGCTTCGCAGATGTCTACACCAAGACGGGAAAGCTGACGTGCTATTTCAAGTTTTTCCTCGACATTAAGTGTCGCACCAGGTGATTGTTCACCATCTCGCAATGTCGTATCGAAGATCACTACCGTATCTTTTTGGGTTGTCCCATCTTTGTCCATTTTTATTTCTCTCTTGTGACATCCATTCTATGCCGTTAATTTCAGCTCTAAAAGGAGTCGTATTTAATCAACCGTTTTAGCATTGAGCCAGGGCATCATCGCCCGTAGTTCTTTGCCCACGTCTTCAATTTTTGTATGTTTTGCTTGTTCTCGATGTTCGTCAAACCACGGGCGTCCCTGGGCATTCTCATCAATCCATCCTTCGGCATAGCCACCGGATTGAATATCAGCAAGAATCTGCCGCATCGCTTCTTTAGTATCATCGGTCACGATTTTGGGTCCGGCTGTGTAGTCGCCATGTTCGGCAGTATCGCTAATGCTGTAGCGCATGTAACTAAGCCCGCCCTGGTACATGAGATCGACGATGAGCTTAAGCTCATGAAGGCACTCAAAATAAGCGATTTCAGGTTGGTATCCGGCATCCACAAGTGTGTTAAATCCCGCTTCGACTAAAGCGCTTACGCCGCCACACAAAACTGCTTGTTCTCCAAAAAGATCTGTTTCAGTCTCTTCAGTAAACGTCGTTTCAATTACGCCGGCTCTGGTGCAGCCAATACCCTTGGCATAGGCTAAAGCCTGTTCAAGCGCGTGCCCACTGGCGTTTTGGTGGACGGCGACCAGGCCGGGTGTTCCGACACCTTCAACGAAAAGTTCGCGAACCCGGTGTCCAGGCGCTTTGGGAGCCACCATACTGACATCAATGTTTTCCGGCGGGATTATTTGGCCGTAGCGAATATTAAATCCGTGGCCAAACATTAAGGTATTCCCCGCTTCAAGATTAGGAGCGATCGAATCGTGATAGATAGCCGATTGTTTTGTATCAGGTGCCAGCATCATAATGATGTCAGATTCCGCCGCGGCTTCGGCCGTTGTCTTCACAACAAGACCATTTTCTTCGGCGATCGGCCAGGATCGGCTACCCTCATATAATCCAACACGTACATCCAGCCCACTGTCCTGGAGGTTGAGCGCGTGTGCGTGCCCCTGGCTGCCATATCCGATTATGGCTATCTTTTTTCCCTTAAGCAGACCCAGGTCCGCATCTTTGTCATAATAAATATTTGCCAAAACAAATTCTCCTATTCCTAATTATTAACTGTTGGTTATTCTTTTAATTCAGGCTAACTCTTCAACCGCATAACCATTGTCCGAACTGGTTGGCTCTTCCCCGAACTCGGCGTCGGCCGATCCACGGACCATAGCCAGACGCCCTGAGCGGACCATTTCTTTGATCCCAAACTGCTTCAGGAGACGCAGCAAGGCATTAATGCGGTCTTCTTTCGCTGCTAGGCGAATGGTGACGCTGGTTAAATCGACATCTACGATATCAGCGCGGAATATATCCACTAGACGCATAATCTCGGCTCTTGTGCCATTCACTGCATGAACCTTGATAAGCGCCATTTCATAGTGAACATGCGGGATATCAGTCACATCACGCACATCCAGAATATTGATCAGCTTGTAGAGCTGCATTCGAACCTGCTGAATATCTCTGTCCGTACCCCTAACAACGAAAGTCATGCGGCTGACACCTGGTGTTTCGGTGTGACCGACCGTCAGGCTTTCAATGTTGTAATTCCTACGGCCGAATAAGCCGGATACACGGTTTAAGACCCCGGGTTTATCTTCAACCAGGGCGATCATTGTGTGGCGACTAACCTCTTTCTTAGCCATTGTTATTCTCCCTCTGTTTCTGAAATGGGCCGGCGAATCATATCCGCATTACTCTTTGCCGGGGCTACCATTGGATATACGTTCGTAAATTCATCAACCTGGAAATCGAGCAGGAATGGGCCGTCGAATGCTTGTGCCTCTCGTAACGCTTCGAAGACATCTTCCTTGCGAGTGATTGAACGTGCTGGTATCCCGTATGCTTCGGCAATCTTGACAAAGTCTGGATTAAACAGGGGGGTACCGGAATGGCGTTTGTTATAAAACACATCTTGCCATTGACGTACCATACCCAAAAAGCCGTTATTAATGATGGCTATCTTGACGGGCAGTCTTTCCTGAACAATGGTAGATAATTCGTTCATTGTCATCTGGAATCCGCCATCTCCGGCGACAACCCAAATCTCTTCGTCAGGATGTCCCATCTGGGCGCCGATTGCCGCAGGTAAAGCATAACCCATCGTACCAAGACCACCGGAGGTTAATAAGCTGCGACGTTTGGTATGGCGGAAATATTGCGCCTCCCACATTTGATGCTGGCCCACATCAGACACCACCGTACAGTCGCCTTCATCTGTTGCGTGCCAAAGCTCGCGCATGATATATGGGGCAATCAATTCATCTGTTTCTTGAGCCAGGATATCACGTTCACTGGAATCTGATTTCCATTCTTCAATTTGCTCAATCCAGGCCGGATGTTCATTCGGTTGAATTAGCGGCAGCAGTTCGCGCATTGTTAACAAGGCATCACCGACGACCGGTGTATCGATTGTCAAATTCTTGTTCATTTCCGCCGGATCGAGATCGGCATGAATGATTCGTGCCTTTGGGGCAAATGTTTCGAACGCACCGGTAAGCCTGTCGTCCAACCTCGCCCCGATGGCAAACATGACATCGCACTCTTGCATGGCAAAATTCGTATAGGCTTCGCCATGCATACCACCCCAACTGACCGACAGCGGATGCGTTGCCGGGATAGTCCCGATGCCTAGGAGGCTGGTGGCAACAGGAATATTCGCGATTTCGGCCAGCTGCCGTAATTCACGTTCCGCTTTGGCAATAGAGACGCCTTGACCGGCGACGATCAGCGGCCTTTTTGCCTCGTTTAATATCTTGGCTGCACGCTGAATTGAAACAGGATCCGGCTCATTTTGATTGGGGTGGTAACCTGGTAAATTCACCTCGGTAGGATACTCAAATTCAATACTGGCTTGCTGAACATCCTTGCAGACATCAATTAATACAGGGCCGGGACGCCCGGTGCGGGCGATATAGAAGGCTTCCTTTATGGCTACCGCTAAATCGCGTATATCAGTTATTAAATAATTGTGCTTGGTCACAGGCATACTGATGCCAAAAACATCTGATTCCTGAAAACCATCGCGTCCAAGAAGACTTGTAGATACCTGTCCCGTAATGGCAACGATAGGCGATGAGTCCATGTAAGCCGTACCTAGACCGGTGATCATATTTGTAGCTCCCGGTCCGGAAGTATTGATGGCCACGCCAACTTTACCTGTTGCCCGCGCATACCCATCCGCCATATGCGTTGAGCCTTGTTCATGTGTGGCCAAAACATGGTGAATGGGGTAATTGTACTTACTTAAATCATCATACGTTGGGAGGATTGCGCCTCCGGGAATGCCAAACACAACGTCTACACCTTCGTGCATTAGGCTTTCCCAGATGATCTGACCTCCGGTTTTCATTTCACCCATCTGTTTCTCCTTTTCCTTCTTTGGATATCTGATAACACCTGCTAAACCAAAATGAGCACTAAAAATAAAAAGGGCAGAAGTGATTTTTTGATCTCTTCTGCCCTGAACTCATGAACCAAGTTTGGCTGCGGCAATTCTTCGTATTGCGCGACCATGCCTGTTGGCAGGATTGCGTATGCTGCATAGCAGTCATAGAAGCATTTGTTTGCTGGTATTCTGCGAAATTGCTTGGAGAAAAACCGGTAACCATCATTCTTAACAAAAAAACCGCCCGATTGGGCGGTTTTAAATTCTTTCTTAGACCTCGTCTGGCCTTCTCTCACCCAACCGTATTTGAGTCCTTTTTGACAATAAGGACTAGGCTTAGAAGGCTAATAATGACGGCTTTAGAATCTAATTTATTCACTGTAAATGCCTATAACAATACCCTTTGCGGTTTTGCTGCGCCATAGTATAGGAAGCGTCCGTGCTTAGGTCTATGGCAATATTGCTACATGATTATATCGAACTGTTGTCAGAAGTGCACAACTAAAACAAATTTCTGTTCTGGAAATGTCAAAGAAGGCGACTATTTAGCCGCCTTCTTTGATTCCCACTATTTCCCACTGAACCGCGCACTTCAGCGCAAGCCTTCTATAGTATAGGGGGAGGCAAGTACTATTTCTACGGTCAAGTTATCAGAACTGTGGGAATAAATTCTTGTTGATTCTGTACAATTGTCAGAACTGGGCTTCGTTTCTTACCAGTTTTGGTGTGGTATCCAGTCTCAATTGCCACAATTTCAAGGATAGGTGCAGGGCCAGACGCATATCGGCATTATCAAGATCTTGGCCTGTAAGTTCCTGGATGCGCTCCATCCGGTAGAGTAATGTGTTGCGATGGACAAAAAGGGATTCGGCCGTCTGGCTAATGTTCCCATGATGGCTAAAATAGGCGCTGAGTGTCTGCATGAGACTTCCACGATGATCTTCATCATAGCTCACAAGAGGGCCAATAATTTGCATGGCAAATTTTTGTATCGCCTCGTTGCCTTCCAACTCTGAAAGCAGGCGATAAACGCCAAGGCTGTTGAACTCAACAATTTGATTGTTCAAGTGTAGGCGATGGCCAACATCCATTGCTTGGAGAGCTTCTCGGTATACTTGTGGCCATTGACTTAATTCCTCAGCCGGGCCGCTCATTCCCCCAATGAGTACTGCATCGGGGAATTCGGCTTCCACTTGTTCCAAAACTCGGCGCACAAGTTCATGGGAGGTTTCCAAATCAGTGATGTTTTTAAGCGATTGGAACACACAGAGATATTGACCGCCATAGGCGTGGACCAGGGCGGGCCGGGTGTGATTGTTTAATAGCCAGTTTAACGTTGTTTCCAATCTTCTCAGGGAAGGCGGATTTTCTCCGGCCCACTGCAAGGTAATGATCGTATGAGGTGGGCGCGTGTCATGGTCAAGCCGTCCGGAGAGGCGGTTGATCTCAGCGTCTGGTAAAGTTCCCGCCAATAGACCCTCTAAAAAATCACCTCGCAGAGATTTCTTGGCCTCACTGACAGCTTTTGCTTTGGCCATTTCCAATGCACAAGCGGCTGCGCCATGTTCTACCGTCAGATTATCTAGTAAATCCAGACTTCCTGCTGTGCCTACGATCGATAAATAACCCCTTGCCCGGTCTCCGGAGATAATAGGGCTTACTATTCTGGCCATATTCTCAATTGGCAGAATCTGCTGCCAATAACTTTGCCGGGCGTTAGCGGCAGCTTTACGGTTTCGTAACACGGCGGGAAGCTGCTCGCGCTGTTTTAGGGGCCAAATGAGTTCCTCGCGATCGACTAACGCATCGCTTGGCCAGCTTTCGGCACGAACTTCCAGGCGTTTGTCCTGCACAATGACGATATTTCCGGTCAAATTTGACATCACATCGGTCATTGCTTGAAGTCCCAGCCCTTCCCGTGACATTTCTGACAGCCGGCGGTAGAGCTGCATCGCCCGTTCACTGGTTGCTCTCTGCCTGTCGACCAGGAGCGCCGTGATAGCCTGATGGGTGTCTCGCACAGTTTCACCAGGGGGCACAATTAACAATGACATCTCTGGAAACAGACCAGGGTCGCGGAGACTTTCAGGAATTTGCTGGAACAAGATGACACCAACCGCGTCGAGTTGGGCCAGTTCCTTGAGTTTGCCGCCCAATTCGGTTTTCGTCAGTTTTTCTTGCAGCTGTGGAGGAATTAGGACAAGGTCGCCTGGAAAAACATGTCCTGCAAGATTTGACCAGTCTGTTAAAACGGTCGCCCAGTTTATTCCACGCCGTGCTGATTGGGCGCCGCCAATAACGTCTGTTTTTAGAGGCAAGGCCAGCCGCAACACATCACCGATATTTACTTGTTCGTTTGGTAAACTGGTAGTCATATTATCTCAATGATTTGGACTTAATTTTCCGTTACTATACCTCGGGTTCTTCCTTAGGACCATCTTGTGGTTGATGTATTATAGCCAAGAGGACAACAAATGTGGTCCCTTCTCCGGGTAAACTGGCCACACTAATTTCACCTCCGTGCTGGACTATAATCCGATGACAGGTTGCCAATCCTAAACCTGTTCCCTTGCCGGGGTCTTTCGTAGTATAGAAGGGTTCAAAAATGTGGGCGGTCTCAGCCGGGGAGATACCCTTGCCATTATCGTGGATAAGTACCTGGATTTGGTTGGGTTCGTTTCCACGCCTGGTGACAATCTCAATTCGGCGTTCACCAGAAATTTCCTGCAGGGCATCTCGGGCATTGAGCAGCATGTTGAGCCACACGCTTTTTAAATGCTCCCAACTGGCTACGATATCCGGTAAATCCGGATCAATATGACGAATAACTTCAATCCCCGCAGACTGGAGTTGATACCCAATAAGATCGAGAGCTCCTAAAATTGATTCGTTGACATCACCGGGCACAAATGAGTAATGTTCTTTTCGGGCGAAATCCAGCAGTCCACGAACCACTTTGGCCGCCCTGTCGCCGGCTCTGGCTATCAGATCGACGGACTCAAAGTTTTCATCCGAAGGTGGGATGACCATTTTTAGCATCTGCGCATTGGCATTTACGGCCGTTAAAGGATTATTTAATTCATGGGCAACGCCGGCGGCTAACTGGCCGATCGCCGCTAATTTCTCGGCTTGCATAAGCGAATTTTCTAGGCGGCGTTCATCAGTACGATCCTGCCAGACAAGAACCGCTCTGGCGGAACTGGCCTGTGTGCCGGGGATTGGATAAGCATTTATCTGCCATTCCCGCGGCAAATGATCCTCTCCCAGCCAGCGAACTGTCCATGTTCGTGCCTGTTCGTGGCTGAGGGTTTCAACAACCAGGCAGTGCGAACACGGCCGTTTGCGATCGTAAAGCGCTTTAAAACAAACCTGTCCTACCAGGCTGTCCCGCGTTGCAGAGAGTTCATCGGCTTTGCTTTTGTTAATTGCTACAAGATGCCAATTATCATCAATCGTGTAAATTGGCTGCGGAATCCCGTCGATCAGCGCTTGTAGCGTGTTTCGGCTCTCAAGTAGTTCTCGTTGGCGTAAGCGGATGCGGTTGAATAACCAGGAATTCTCAATTGCTTCACTAATCGAGCTTCCCAAAGAGGCGAAGAGGTCTAGATCGACATCCGTAAAGACACCGTCATCTTTGTTATAAGCCGTAAGGATACCCACCGGCCGCCCCCGAACAAGAAGCGGCGTGACGATCATTGAGTCCACCGCGATGCCACGAGGGATATCACTTTGAGGGTCGAAACGGGGATCATTATTGGGATTATTTAAGAAGGCGGACTGTTGTTCTTGGAATGCTCTACCAATGATACCTTTGTTTGGACGCATCACGGGGAATAAGTCAGGCCCATACCGGTTTTCCACATCCCTTAAATATTGGCAGTGTAATTTACCGCTTTCCAACAACAATACGGCTGCTAACTCAATCCGGAAAAGATCATGCACTCCATGAACGGCCGCCGAAAGCACTTCGCTGCTGTCTAATGTCGCCGATACAGTTTTACTGACTTGATTGAGCGTGGCTAACTGCTGGCTTTGCCTTTGCAGTTGTTTCTCAAGCTGCTGTGTCCGTAAGATTGTCTTGACACGGGCAAGCAGTTCTTGCAAGTAGTAGGGTTTTGTAATGTAGTCATCAGCACCGGCTGAAAGCGCTTCTACCTTGTCTTGACTCCCCGTGGCTGCAGTCAGCAAGACAACCCGCGTATATTTTAAATCCGGGTGGTTTCGAATCCAATCCAGAACATCCAGACCGGAAAGGCCCGGCATACGCATGTCTAGAAGTACCAGGTCGATTTCTGTATCTGTACCAACGGTTTCCTGAAGGAAGTGAATTGCCTCACGGCCGTCGCTCACGACGTCGACGTGGTAACCTTCCTTACGGAATAAGAATCCCGAAAGTGACTCGGCTATTTCTGGCTCATCATCAACTACGAGGATGCGTGTCGCCAGTAGATTAGATGAAACAGCTTGCGTCATAATCCTATACGATTGAAAAGCCTATCTAATGAAAAAACCGCGGAAGCAGTCAGTCACTAGTAAGCGACCTGGAAATAAGACCTCTTCCGCGGAAAATTTTATTAAGTAGCAGCCGATGAAAAAGTATAGCCGTGTCCTTGTATGGTGCGGATATAAATTGGTTCGCTTGGCGACGGTTCTATTTTCTCACGCAGATTCTTTATATGCGCACGCACCAGCTCCGGACTACCTGTATCCCGTGGATAATCCCAGACGTCTTGTAGCAACTGCTGGCTGTTAAATACCTGATCTGCATGACTCATTAAATGGTACAACAAATCAAATTGAACATTCGTCAGCAGCGAGGTTTCATAAGGCGTCGTTACCTTAAATGCGCGACAATCCAATACAACATTGCCAACTATTACTTCGGTAATATCTTCCGGCTCAGGATCTTCAGGGACAACACGGCGCAAAATCGCCTTCACCCGCAACTCAAGTTCCTGCATGTTAAACGGTTTTACCAGATAATCGTCAGCGCCGGCACGAAAGCCTTCTATTTTGTCTTCATCCTTCGCTTTTGCTGTAAGGAATAGGACGGGTAGCTCTTTCAATAGGGGATCGCCTCGAATCTGGCGGCACACCTGGTATCCGTCAACACCAGGCATCATGATGTCTAATATGAACAGGTCGGGTCGGTGGCGACGCGCTAGCTGCAACCCTTCGATGCCGCTGTTGGCGGTCATAACCTGGTAATCATACATCTTTAACGCTCTCTGTAAGGTGCGTGATACGAGCTCATCATCATCGATTACTAGGATTGTGGCCATGCGAACTACTCCAGGCTAGATCTTTCCAATGTGAAACCAGTTATTTATTAAAGTATATCAGAAATATTATGTAATGTGGATAAGGGTTTGATTTCCTTGTCATTAGATGGGTCCAATTTCCATCGCTATATGATTACGGATAAATATCTTTAAAAATTGGACCCATCTCGATTGAAGTAATGACAAGATGACAACTTGAGTTATCTACTTAGAGCAGTAACAGCACCGGTTTTTCAAGCAGTGCTTTTACAGCCTGCAAAAACTTGGCCGCTTCGACGCCATCTGTGACGCGATGATCGGCCGAAATCGTCATCTTCATGCGTATACCTACCGCCAGCTCACCATCTTTGACAACAGGCACTTTCTTTGCAGAACCCACGGCGAGAATAGCAGCGTCAGGCGGGTTAATGATGGCGATAAAATGATCCACATCAAACGCTCCCAGATTGCTGACCGTAAACGTCGAACCTTCAACATCGTCAGGTTTTACTTTTCCTTCGCGTGCCCGGCTGATCATGCTCTTGTTGTCTACGGCTATGGTTGCAAGCGAGGAACTGTCGGTATTCTTTTGAACGATGGTCAATAAACCACCTTCCACGGCCACGGCCGTACCGATGTTGATGCTTTTGTGGCGTACGAGCTTGTCGCCGGCAAAGGAGGCGTTCAGATTAGGATAGTCCTTCAGAGCCAGAGCAGCAGCTTTCACGATTAGATCGTTAACTGTGACCTTACTCTCATCAGGCAGCGCCTCATTAATCTCTTTCCGCAGAGCCATGGCCTTGTCCATGTCTACCTCCGAGGTGACATAGAAATGAGGCACGGTGGTCTTACTTTCGGTCATACGCCGGCCTATCGCCTGGCGCAGTTTACTTGTCTCGATGACTTCGACATCCTCCCCTTCGGAAACTGTGTACTCCCTGGGGGCGGTGGTTGTTTGAACGGCCGCGGGTCTGGGACTGGCAAGATAGGCTTCCACATCTGCTTTGCGAATACGGCCGTCGGGTCCACCGCCGGCAACGAGGGTCAGGTCGATCCCTTTCTCCTTAGCGATTCTCCTGGCAACTGGTGTAGCCTTCACTCCATCAGGAAATTCAGCAGAAACGGCCGTAGCTGGTTGGCCTGCGCCGTTTGTGGGAGGTGCCGTCTTTGCCTGTGAGCTTTCTACCGCCGGTTCGGAGCCTGCCTCAGCGACCGTTTCAGGGGCCTCACCCACGGTCCCGCCACTCAGCATGTCTGAAATATCTTCTCCCTCCTCACCGACAATCGCTAGATTTGCGCCGACAGGTACAATCGCTCCCGGTTCTTGTAAAACGTGAAGCAAAGTGCCTTCGACCTGGCTCTCAAGCTCTAAAGTCGCTTTATCTGATTCAATCTCGGCGATAACTTCACCGCGTGTTACCGGTTCACCAATGGATTTAACCCATTGATTCAAGACACCTTCACGCATGTCAAAACCAAGTTTGGGCATCACAACATACTCAGCCATTAAAGCACCTCCTTGACAGCCTCCATAACGCGATCAACGTTGATCAAAGCTGACTGTTCCAATTCCCTTGAGTATGGCAAAGGAACCTCATATTGCGCTACGCGCTTGATGGGGCTGTCCATATAGTCAAAGCCTTCTTCTTGCAATCGTGCTGCTACCTCGGCGCCGATACCGTAAGAACGATGACCTTCTTCAACGATAACGGCTTTGAAGGTCTTGCGGAATGATTCCAGTACCGGTCCCATATCTAACGGCCGTAGCGATCGCAAATCAACCACCTCCGCCTCAATTCCTTGTTTAGCCAGTTCATCAGCAGCCTGCATGGCCACATACATGCCCTGTGCATAGCCGACGATGGTCACATCTGAACCTTCGCGTTTGATTTCTGACACTCCGATCGGAACCGTGTAGTCTTCCTCCGGAACCTCTCCGCGAATCTGGTACAAGGTATGGTGTTCGATAAAGAATACCGGATCGTCTGTACGAATCGCGGATTTAAGCAGTCCTTTTGCGTCGTATGGCGTGCTGGGAGAGACCACCTTTAGTCCAGGAAAATGAGCGAAAATCACGTCTGGTGTATGGCTGTGTGTTGCTCCTAGCTGTCGTCCACCGCCGCCTGGAGCGCGAAAGACAACCGGCGCTTTGATGTTTCCACCAAACATGTAATGAACCTTGGCCGCATGGTTGACAATGGCATCCAACGCCAAAAAAGCGAAATTGATAGTCATAAATTCGGCCACGGGTCGCAGACCATTCATCGCCGCCCCGGTAGCCGCACCACCAATTACCATTTCTGAAATGGGTGTGTCTCTGACCCGTTTAGGGCCGAATTTGTCATAAAAGCCGCGAGTAACCGCGTAAGTTCCACCCCAAACACCGACTTCCTCACCCATGATAAAGACGGTCTCATCTCGTTCCATTTCCTCCATTAGCGCATCGGAAATGGCTTGTCGCATTGTAATATAGGCCATGGTTATGACTCCTCCACGTAAATATCATCGAAAAGCGTATCCAGGGCAGGCAGCGGGGATTCTTCGGCAAAGCGTACCGCCTCTTCGATTACTTCTTCAACCTCATCATCAATAACGTCCAGATCTTTTTCTGAAACGCCATAGTTATTTGTTAAAATGCGTTCAAGGATGCCAATGGGATCGTCCTCACGCCATTTTTCTACTTCATCTTTTGTACGGTAACGAAGCGGATCGCCCATGCTGTGTCCCTCGAAACGATAGGTAACCATTTCCAAGAATTGGGGTCCTTCGCCATCGCGAATAGCTTTCAAAGCGTCCTTGGTCGCCTCGTAGACCTCAATGACATTCATGCCGTCTACTTGTCTTCCGGTCATGCCATAAGCCGGGGCGCGGTCGAGCATTTGCACGGCCGATGTCGATCGATTAATGGCCGTCCCCATACCGTACTGGTTGTTCTCAACAATAAAGACCACCGGTAACTGCCAAACGCCGGCCAGGTTCAGGGCTTCATGGAAATAGCCAATGTTCGATGAGCCGTCGCCGAAGTAAATCAGAACCGCATTATCGGTTCCTTTATATTGTTCGGCCAGGGCGATGCCAACCCCCAGGGGAATATGCCCGCCGACAACGGCATAGCCGCCCCAATAATGGCGTTCTACATCCGCGAGATGCATCGATCCACCGCGACCCTTGCTGACGCCGGTTGCCTTGCCCATGAGCTCAGCCATGACAGCACCCGGATCAGAGCCGACAACCAGTGCATGTGCGTGGTCACGATAAGCCGTTATTACGTTATCTCCTTCCTTCCTGGCGGCGATCGAGCCCACGGCTACCGCTTCCTGCCCGATGTAAAGGTGGAGAAAACCGCCTATCTTTCCAAGTTGGTATAGTTCCGCAGATCGTTGCTCAAAATGACGGATAAGTACCATCTGGCGGTACCACTCCAGCAACGTTTCTTTATCCATTGATCACTCCTCAATCATGTAGCGCAGCGAGGATCGCTGCGAGCGCTATTTATTTATGCGCAAGGGTTTATTTATTGATGGCCAGCAAGCGTTGACCCATACTGACAATATTAAAACTTGTATCCCATTCTCGCGTCTAAGTTGACCTAGCAGATTTAGGGAACAGGTTCAAATCAATTTTATCCTCAATTAATCGAATCAAGGATGATTTTCCCTGTCCTGTGGTCTATTTTGATATTAGTTTAATAATGACGATTCGTCATGAAGGACTAGTTACCAGCCGCTAATTTAAAAATAGTCGGCAACGGCCGTCGCCAGGATGGCATACTATAAAGCAGCATTCTCAAACAAATGCTGCTTCTTTTAGTTTAACAAATATAGACCATGATGACGAACCAACACTCATGATTTATTGTGGATAATGACCCCATCATTATCGACCGTTAACTGCCACTGCCGGCAGTTTAGCCCAGCCTCTTTAAAAGCTGAGGCTGCGGCTGTTTGGATACCCTCAAACTCACCGGCGGCAAGGGCAATCAGGCTTGGTCCGGCGCCGCTCAGCGCTGCACCGGCTGCCCCTGCTTCAGTCACCGCCGACATCGCTTCGGTCATTCCCGGAATGATTGGCATCCGGTAGGGCTGGTGTAGGCGATCCTCCATGGCTGCGGATAGAAGATCGTAATCGGAGGTTTCAAGAGCACGAATCAAAAGGCCGACCCTGCTGCTGTTGAATATGGCATCTACCAAGGATACCTGCTTGGGTAAAACTGAACGGGCCGCTTCGGTTAACAATTGGAAATCGGGCAAGGTGACAAGCACTGTCATTGCCGGTACCGGAATTTGTTCGACGATTAACCCGTCCGTGGTCTGTACGCCCAGGACGAGTCCCCCATAGGAGGCCGGCGCGACGTTGTCAGGATGGCCCTCAAAATCAGTTGCCATTTGTAAGACCTGCTCGGCCGTTAGGGGAGAACCGGCGAGTTCGTTTGCTCCATGAAGGCCTGCTAAGATTGCTGTAGAACTGCTGCCGAGGCCGCTGGCGATGGGTATTTCATTTTGCTGGTGGATATGTAAGCCTGGAGGCTCTATTCCCAGTTGATGGTAGACAAGCTTCATGGCCAGGTAAACGAGGTTATCTTCATTTCTGGATATCAGATGGGCATCTTCTCCTTCGGCCGTGATTTTTAATCCGGGTTCTTGCTGCACCGTAAAAGTTACCCGGTGCCGGAGATTGAGGGCGATGCCCAGGCAGTCGAAGCCGGGGCCGAGATTGGCCGAGGTGGCAGGTACTGAAATTGTTACTTTCTGCATATTAGCGTGAATTCTACGATAGAATAGCGATCTAAACGATTAATATAGACATAACATGCCGCTTAATCTACCAAGTCAAATTCCAAAACCGAACAGGCAGCGTCTGGCTGTTCATGTTGTACCCTATGTCGAGCGGGCTTTACGTGACGGCCATCCCTGGTTGTTCGAGTCAGCGATTACGCGCATCAATCGGAACGGCCGACCAGGCGATGTTGCCGTGGTCTTCGACAGAAAAAACCGCTTTCTGGTGGCCGGCCTTTATGATCCTGCCTCACCCATCCGCGTGCGACTGCTAGTGCATCGAGAGCCGCAAGAAATATCACGGGAACTCTTTGCCGCGCGAATGGCGGTAGCTTTTCAAAGACGACTCCCGCTGTTGGAATCAGGAACGGATGGCTATCGCCTGATACACGGAGCAAATGACGGAATGCCGGGCATTGTGATCGATCGTTACGCCCAGACTTATGTGCTCAAACTCTATTCGGCAGCCTGGGTTCCCTATCTTGGTTTACTGGTGGATGAACTGGTTCGCCTGGCAGCTCCTGAACGCGTTGTGCTGCGCTTAAGTCGGCAGCTGGAGAAAGACCCAGGTACTTTGTATGGACTGGCAGACGGGCAAATGATTCTGGGATCGCCACCTGAAGGGCTGGTGGAATTTATCGAAAACGGTTTATTATTTGAAGCGGATGTCCTTCAGGGACAAAAGACCGGTTTCTTCCTTGATCAGAGGGAAAACCGCAGCAGGGTGGAGGGACTTGCAAATACAAGAATTGTTCTCAATGCTTTTTCTTACAGCGGTGGTTTTTCACTTTATGCAGCACGCGGCGGTGCCGTGGCGGTGACAGACATCGATCAAAGCTCACATGCCCTTGCTGCCTCAGAGAGGCATTTTGAGTTAAATGAACGCTTTCCAAAGGTCGCCAGGGCTAAGCATGAAATAATTCAGGGCGATGTTTTCGCCGTGTTACCCGATCTGGCGGAACAGGGCTTCCGTTACGATCTGGTGATCCTCGATCCGCCTGCTTTTGCAAAACGACAGGACGAGGTAGACAGAGCGCTTGCCGCTTACGGCCGTTTGAGTCGTTTGGGGTTGGCTGTGCTCAAGCCAGGCGGAATCCTCGTTGCCTCATCCTGCTCAAGTCGTGTGACGGCTGAGAGCTTTAACGCCACCGTCCACCAGGCGGCAAACGATTTGGGACGGCCGTTGGCAGAAATTGAGCGCACCGGTCACGCGCTGGATCATCCAATTGGATTTAAAGAAGGGGCGTATTTAAAGACCCTTTTCGCGTATGCGCCTTAATTAATCCGCGGCTGCCTCACCTGCGGTAACCGGGACCATGACGGGTTCTCCAAAGGCCGTCAGGACGTGGGTACCTTCGACGATTGTCTCTCCGCCTTCGTAATTGACCACCTGTTCAAAAGCCGTGATTGCCACCTCGAGCATACTCATATCGGGCTCGTTTGTGGTCAGGCTTTGCAAGGCCAGGTTAGGTTTGGTGATCAGATGAATAAAGGCGTTGTCCTGATGGGCGGCTGAAAAACGTAAAAACTCATAGGAAATACCGGCGATGACCGGAAGCAGCAGCAGGCGCGATAGAATACGCACCCCGATATTCATGGGCGGGAGGAAGCTGTAGATAATGATCGATATGATGACGACGGTTAGTAAGAATGCTGTTCCGCAGCGAGGATGCTGGAGAGGGAAGCGGGCTACGGATTCAGGTGTCAGTTCCGCACCGGCTTCGTAGGCGTTAATTGTCTTATGCTCCGCGCCATGATAACCATAAAGGCGTTTAATGTCGGGCATTAAGCCGATTACCCAGATATAACCGACTAGAAAAGTCAGCCGAATCAGGCCTTCGAAGAAATGACCCCAGAACGGGGATGCGAAGCCGATCCAATTTTCGAGTAAACCGGCCAGGAATGCCGGCAGGGCGAAGAAGATCAAGACCATCATGGTCAAGGAAAAGGCGATCATGGTCCATTTGACAGGACCATCAAAGACCTCGCCCGCTTCTTCGTTGGATTCATTGTCCTCTTCAACAGCAACTTCGGCCGAAAAGAGCAGGGACTTTATACCCAGACCCATGGCATCCCAAAGAAGCGTCAGCCCGCGCACAAAAGGTATTCTGGCCATGCGGCCGCCGTAAATACGTGGATCGAGAGGTTCAGTATGTACGACGATCTCGCCGGCCGGATTACGTACAGCGACGGAAAGCGCCTTTGAACCACGCATCATGACACCTTCAATGACTGCCTGGCCACCGTAGTTCGTCTGGATATCTAGTGAAGTTTGTTTATTTGATAATTCTTGTTGAGACATTGAGCGGATTGTACAGAGCGGGAATACCTACGTCAAGAACCCCTTCCCCAGGCTTAATAACTCCTGGTCAGTGGATTAGCCTGCTACTATTTAAGAGGAATAACATGGGAAATGACTGACTTGCTAACCACCGATTAACGAATTAGTTTATTTCTCGTTTGATACCCTCTTATAGTGTGGGTACAATACATAGGAAGCAGGCAGATTATCGTCAGGGGGCGGTGGCGAAATGGCAGACGCAGCGGACTTAAAATCCGCCGGGTTAATACCCGTGTGGGTTCGACTCCCACCCGCCCTATTATGTTTTTAACAGATTAAACGCCCGGCTCATAGGGAGCGGGCGTTTTTTCTTGGTGAAGCAGGCCGATTGACGAGTAATGAACAAGAATTGGGAGAAGTGGTTTCGCGCATTGCTGCGCGATGCCGGTTATCAAGAAGGAGACAAGCTAGTTGTCGGTGTTTCCGGAGGGCCCGATTCGGTGGCCCTACTGCACCTGCTCCGAGGCATCTTGGCCCCGTCTGTTTTACACGTCGTCCACCTCGATCATGGGATTCGGCCGTCTGCCCCCGCCGAAGCAAAATATGTTAGCGAGCTAGCCGCCGCTTGGGACATCCCTTTTTCCACTCAGCAAGTTGATGTCCCTGAAATCGCGAAGCGCGAGGGATGGTCTTTGGAAGAGGCGGCAAGGAATGCGCGTTATCAATTTATGGCCCAGGTGGCTCAAGAGGCTGGAGCCAGACTCGTCGCCGTTGGCCATAATTCTAACGACCAGGCTGAAACGATTCTCTTGCACTTCTTGCGCGGCAGCGGGTTAAGAGGTTTGCGTGGAATGCTGCCCTTGAGCCCATTTCCGGGAGATCCTTCCTTGAGCTTGATTCGGCCGTTGCTTAACCAGAGCAGGGCAGACATCGAAACATATTGCCAGGAACACAACCTGAATCCCCTTCAAGATGAAAGCAATCAAGATCCAGCCTATTTACGCAACCGCATCCGCCTCCAACTGCTGCCGGAATTAGCAGCTTACAATCCACAGATAAAAAATCATCTGCTGCAGCTGGCGGCGATTGCTGAGGCCGAAGATGATCTTGTAAGCATGCTCTTCGACGACGCGTGGCCCGAACTGGTTGTGCAGACCGGTCCCGGTTGGCTCACACTGGATCGCGATCACTTTTGTGATTTATCCATCGCCTTGCAGCGCCGGGCAATCAGGCAAGCTGTAGAAACTCTTCATTCTGATCTAACCGATCTCGCTTTTAAGACGGTAGAGCAAGCTGTCGAATTAGCTAATCGACCGGAGTCGGGCACGGAAATGCTGCTGCCGGGTGGATTGACTCTGCTGGTCGATTACAAGACATTCCTTTTTATGCAGGGATCGGCGGAGATACCACTTAATATGCCCCAGCTGCAGCAGGAGGAGATCGCAAGCGAAGCGCTGCGGCTATCAATCCCTGGGCAGGTAGAATTGGCTGATGGCTGGGTCATTGCCGCGGATTGGGTTGAAGGCGAAGTTGGGAATCGGTATTCAAAAATCGCTCCATGGACGGCCGTAATCGACTTACCCCAGTCAACTGCATTATTTGTTCGACCGAGAAAGTTGGGCGAACGCATGCAGCCATTGGGCATGGACGGCCGATCTTCAAGCCTGCAAGATATCATGGTCAACCGAAAAATAGCGAAGCGTTTGCGCGAAAAATGGCCGCTGGTGGCCACGGATGAGCATGTGGTCTGGCTAACCGGTCACATTATTGATCATCGCGCACAAATTTCAGATAATCCGCGGCGGATAGTACGCCTTACTTGCGAACGACTAGGTGATAAATCATGATTGAAGCCCTCATTGAAGGCGTCCAGCTAATCTTCAGCGGGGACTCGGGCTTTTGGGAGATTGTTGCATTAACCCTGATCACCAGCGGTACAGCACTTGTAATTGCCGGTGTAGTTGGCGTCCCGGTTGGCGCCTGGTTAGGTCTCAGATCTTTTCGTGGGGAGGGATTCCTAAACAGTGTTATCTACACGGGTATGGGTTTCCCGCCTGTCGTCATTGGTCTGATCGTTTTCCTTTTATTATCCCGAAAGGGTCCTCTTGGTTGGTTAGATTGGCTTTTCACACCTCAGGCTATGATTACAGCACAAACCATTTTGGCCATACCGTTAGTGATTGGAGTGACCATGTCTTCCGTGCGCGGTATTTCGCCAACCCTACGAATGCAGCTGCGATCGTTAGGCGCGACCGAATCGCAGGTAATGCGCACGATGCTCTCCGAAGCACGTTTTGGGGTCATCGTTGGCCTGGTTGCCGGGCTAGGCGCGGCAATTAGTGAGGTTGGTGCGGTCATGATGGTTGGTGGCAATATTGAAGGCAAGACGCGGGTCATGACGACTGCCATCATGCTGGAGACGCGGCAGGGCAACTTCCAGTTTGCTCTGGCATTGGGCATCATGCTTATGTCTATGGCTTTCCTGATCAATCTTATTGCAGTGAAGCTACAGACTGAATAAGGGTTGGAAGAAGCATGGCGGCTGAAAACCAGGAGAAACGGGGATTGATGTCAGAAACAGATCTCTATCGCATGACAGACCTGACAAAAACCTATGAAAACCGCACGGTGCTCAATGTTCCGGAACTGGTTGTCGAGCGAGGGGAGATATTAGGACTGGTTGGTCCGAGTGGGGCGGGGAAGAGTACCTTGCTGCGCATACTGGGCTTTTTAGAAGAACCATCCAGAGGGCAGCTTTACTTCCATGATCGCCTCTGTGACGGCGAATGGCCGCAAATAGCGCAAAGGCGAAAGGTGACGATGCTCTTTCAATCCCCTCTTCTGCTGCGACGTACTGTGTTCGATAATGTGGAATTTGGGTTGAAACTTCGTGGGAATAAGCAAGGTGGGGATCGCGTTCACAACATGATCCGCCAGTTGGGTTTGAGCGAGCTTTCAGCCGCGCAGGCGCGCACACTTTCCGGTGGAGAAGCGCAGCGCGTAGCCCTGGCACGCTCCTTGGTGATCAAGCCGGAAGTATTGCTGCTGGATGAGCCAACATCCAATCTTGATCCCTATAATATCAACCTTATCGAAGAGATGATCAGGCGCGTCAACCGCGAAGCGCAGATGACGATTGTTGTTGTTACGCACAATATTTTCCAAGCTAAACGCCTGGCCGATCGCGTGGGTTTGCTGATGGACAGCAAACTGGTTGAAGTGAATGAAACGGCGGAATTCTTCAATAACCCACAGCGGGCGGAAACTGCCGCTTTTGTGAAAGGCGAAATCGTCTATTGAACCTGGCTTCATATCCCTTTAAAAAAAAGAAGAAATCCCGCGTATTGAATTATTTTCGGGAAACAATACGCGGGGAAAACCGGTAAATGATGGTAGGAGAGTATTGCTGTTTACATAATGTTCGCGGGAACTGGTGTTGAATGAGGAGAAGCCAGAATTCCGGATGTTTTGTAAAAGCGGTTTAAGAGTCACTGCCTGCGGTTGACGTTCGCGATCGGCGAAAGTATACTTGACACTTACCTCAGTCAATAGTGACTGAAGCGTTAAAAAATCGATTTCGGGGCGTAGCTCAGCTTGGTAGAGCGCTCGGTTTGGGTCCGAGAGGTCGTCGGTTCAAATCCGGCCGCCCC
>JBJYWP010000196.1:0-7834 GCA_046259485.1 Promineifilaceae bacterium (SeqCode)
ATGTTCTTATTCATGCTTGCCGGTCCCAGCATATCCGGCATATCGTTCACTGCTTACTTTGATGGGAAAGCCGGTCTGAGAGAGTTGTTCCTGCGCGTAAAGAATTGGCATTTCAACTGGCGCTGGGCGGCGGTTGCCATACTTACCATTCCGATTCTCAGTACAGGCGTCCTGATGGCCCTCAGCGTGCTGGTTTCACCGATTTACCGGCCTGACATCACGCTGGCCAAGTTGGGATTCGGCGTTGTTGCTGGTTTTCTGGCCGGGTTCTTCGAGGAGCTTGGCTGGACCGGTTTCGCCTTGCCTAGACTGCAGTCGAAATACAGCGCCCTGGCCTGCGGTCTGATTTTAGGAATTCTCTGGGCATTCTGGCATATCATGGCCGACTTCTGGGGCAATCGTGCCACCCTGGGCATCTACTGGTTGCCCACTTTCATCATCTACTGGCTCATGCCTTTGACCGCTTACCGCGTTCTCATGGTTTGGGTCTATAAGAACAGCAGCAGCCTGCCGCTCATGCAAATTATGCACGCTTTCTACAGCGGGACTCTGGGCGTCGTCAGTCCGATAACTTCAATTGACGATGGCTTGTTGTGGAAGGCGCTTTTTGCCGCCTCGCTGTGGGTCGTCATGGCTGTAGTCATCATCCGCTTCGGTGGAGAGCTGTCCAGATCATCCGCGGCCGCCAATGCCGGAGGATACTCTGAGGGAAACACGGAGGAAGCAAAGATGCGGCCAACATTCACGGACTAATCCGAAAGAGGGTCCCATGGGGAATGGGCCGTATTGACTGTTTCGTATTTTTTGTTCTCCAGGCGAGCGTATCTATAATCCTGCCTTTTTATGTTTTTCCGGCTGAGAGGCCTGTTTCCAGCCATATATGACAATCATGTTTTTTCCGTGACATTTGTCATTGACGGCCGTTGTTGATTTTCCGTATCATAACCTGGATAGACACTTTCTATGAAAGGTTATTTTCATGCGTCAAAGCCCGGCAGGCGAAAACCAGTTCGTTCCTTCAACCACTTTGCCTGCGATTATAGCAGGAGATAGGCCACTGCTTCATACCAAGCTGCACGTTCCCGGGTGCACGCCAACACTTCTTTCACGCTCGCGCCTCACCTCAAAGCTGCAATCACGACCAAATATGAGCCTTACTTTATTGACAGCCCCGGCGGGGTTTGGAAAAACAACCCTTGTTGCCGAGTGGCTTAACCAGCAAACGCTGCCCGCTGCCTGGCTGACACTCGACGAGCAAGATAATGATCCGGTTTTATTCTGGCGCTACCTTATCACCGCTTTACAGGGAATCGACGAGCGTATCGGCCAACAGGCGCTGGCCGTCCTGGCTACATTTCCAAGATATTCGCTGGAAACGGTTATTACATTTCTACTCAATGACATTATGAACCAATCTACCGGGAATGAAGCTTTCATCCTTGTTCTCGATGATTTCCATTGGATCCATAACGCAGTCATCTACCAGAGCTTCAATTACTTGCTGCAGCACCAGCCGGAGCAGCTGCATATTATCTTGCTCACGCGCGCTGACCCGCCGCTCTCTCTGGCACGCCTGCGGGTAGAGGGGCGGCTTGTGGAACTGCGGTCGGCCGATCTGCGCATGACCCAAGAAGAGGCTGCCACTTTCTTCAGCGAGGTCATGGAAGCGGCGCTTCCTCCCGAGGAGCTACAGCTGCTGATAGAACAGACAGAGGGCTGGGCAGCCGGTCTACAACTGGCAGCGCTCTCAATGCGCCAGCGGGACTCAGACGGCGCAAAACAGCATATACAATCTTTTGCCCGCGTCAGACAGCACGTTTTTGCTTACATGATGGAAGAGGTCCTCATTCGGCAAACAGAAGATGTGCGCCAGTTCTTGCAGCAAACGGCTGTACTGCGACAATTTTGCGCACCATTGTGCAAAGCGGTTACGGGAAACAGCGAGGCTGGAAAAGTACTGCGCCAGCTCGTTGCCGATAATCTCTTTATCACAGCTCTTGATGACGATGAGGTATGGTACCATTACCATCCTTTATTCGCGGAATTTTTGCGCTCAAACTTGGATGAGTTTACGGCGCATGAGTGTCACCGGCGGGCGGCAAATTGGTATGCCGAACAGGGGCTGATTCAAGACGCCATGCGCAACGCATTATCTGCGGCGGATTTTGATCTCCTGGCCGCGCTCCTAACCCGCACGTACAAGACCTTTCTGGCCACGGGGTTACTAGCTTCACTGCAAACTTGGTTGTCCCATATACCGTCTGACTACCAGACGCCGAGGTTGCGCCTCGCTTCAGCTTGGTGCCGTGTCTATGAGATAGGTCATTCGGAGCTTGAGGAAATAATTGCCGATATCCTATCAGATTCATCAGACAGTGAACTATCGTTTCGAGGGGAAATTCTGGCGGTACGCGCTGTCTATGCTTCTTTATATGGCAGTATCGATCAGAGCATAGAATGGGCCAACGAGGCGCTCTCGTTGATTGACGCGGGGGATCACCTGAGCCTGGCCGCAGCATACCAAGCTTTGGGCAATGCCTACCGTAACCAGGGTAAGTTGGATGTGGCCATCGAGGCCTATACCCGGGGTCAGCGCCATTTTATGTCGCTGGGCAACGTGATTATGGCTCAACTGCCCCTCTATCGTATTGCCAGCATTCAGGTGATGCAGGGGAGGCTGCATCATGCGTGGCAAACTTACGAAACTCTGCGCGAGAATGCCCAGGCTGCCGGTTACGAACCGTTGATATGGACCGGCGAGGTCTTCGGCTATTTGAGCGATCTCTTCCTGGAGTGGCATGATCTGCAAAAGGCGTCGGCCTATGCGAAACAGGAAATTGAGTTGGCGAAACTAGGTCATACGTTACTGGGACTGGTCGACGGTTACTTGAAATTGGCGGCAGTCAGTACCGCGCAAGAAAATAAAGAGGCAGCACAAAATGCGCTAGACCTTGCTGTGGAAACGGCCGTGCCTCTCCGGTCCCCTTTTATTCATGCAAAAGTGGCCATGCACCAGGCCAGATTGGAATTAAGCTGGGGAAATTTAGCTGCCGCAGATGCCTGGGCTGCTGAATACATCGAAGACCGGCGTCATAACAGAACAACCTTAACACCTCTGGAATCCCAGGCGGCCGACCTGCTGCTGGTCCGGATCCGGCTGGCGCAGCGGCGCTTCGACCTGACGTTGGAATTACTTGATGATATCCTGCCAACTTTCGAAAAGTACGGTCACGTGCGCCGGCTGACCGAAGTCTTTGTCTTGCGGTCCCTCGTCCACGCCGCACAAGGCCGGGAATCCATGGCCAAGGAATCCCTGATTCAGGCCCTTGAACTGGCCGAGCCGGAGGGTTATGTGGGTGCGTTTGTGGAAAATGGCGCAGCATTAATCCCCCTACTTTACCAGGTCCGCCACCGATTTCCAGAGTATGTCGGGCGGCTGCTGACCGCATTTTCAGCCGGCGAGAGTCCGGTCATGCCTCTCCATGACTCGCTAACGGAACGAGAGCGAGAAATCATGGAGCTGATCGCTCTGGGCTATACCAACCGCCAGATCGCGGACAAACTTTTTATCAGCGTCGGCACCGTTAAAGGGCATGTCAATCATATCTTCAGCAAACTAGACGTGAGCAATCGCACACAGGCACTTTTGCGAGCGCGCGAGCTCAACCTGATCGACTAAACAGCCAAAACCACAACTTTGGTTAGGCGACAAATTTCACCGCCGGTAATACAGTAAGGGTATGTTAGAAACCTTACGGCTCCGTATCATTGAATCCTTAAGCAAAGAAAACGCAGCCACGCTTTCGACCAATGGACCGGGGGGCATTCAAGCCGGTTTTTTCCCTTGCGAGGCGGATGAACTCGACCTGTATCTGCTAATCCCAGCTTCATCAGACGTGCTGTTTAATCTGGAAACGAATTCGGCCGTCGTTATAACGACTCCCGGCTGGCAGATGGAGGGTCAGGCAAAAGTTTGTGTCTTATCCCAGGCGCCACCAACTTTGCAGCTGGTCTATTCACCGCGCGCCGCAGGCTGTGTTCTGGCCGGCGTGCGCTGCCGGCGCATTCACTTTAACTGGTCGGAAGGTTGGGGGTATCGGGAGACAATTGATTGCAGCGATCCATCTTAGGCCGGCCTACCACCCCGAATAAGTAACCGGAGGCACGCGATTTGAGCGGTGACTAATCGCTGCGACTGAGCAGCTGTTTGCTTATCTTGCCGGTCAACAACCGATAAGTAGAGAGGAAAAAGACCAAAAGCCCACTCGCCAAATAGATAATTTGCATGCCCGTTTTACTGCTGTCCGTTCCTGCTCCAATCCCGTGAATAGTTGCTAGAATAAATAGTGCAAAGGATAGGTAATGCAGGCTGCGCCAGCGCTTTTGGCCCATCTGTTTGCGGAAACTGAAGCTGATATTTATCAAGGCCATCATATAGATGGAGAGAATGCCCAACCCTACCCAGCCGGGCCGGTAAGGACCAATGAAGGGGATAGTGAGATCAGACAACGTATAGGTGTAATAGTTGTCCAGGAGCAGGACCAGAGCATGGAACCCGGTGAATGCGAGGGCCAGCCAGGAGAGAATATTGTGCATGGCCAGGGAAAGCACAGCCGGGACCGCTTCTTTGATGATCTTTGAACTCAGGAGCAGGCCCCAAACGGTCGATCCAAGTAAAAGCAGGTAGGCAACCGTTCCGGCTGAGCGTGACAGGTGCCAGGGTGTTTTATTGGTAATACCCAGTAAAGCGCTCAGCAGATCGGCCGTACTCAAACCCGTGAACAGATGTAAGCCGCCGGCTCCCAGGAAGGTAATCCCGATCACGGCCGTTATACCCATAACAACCAGGATCAGGAAGATAATGAAGATCACGATCTTCAGACCAGAATCAGCAGTTGTTCTTTGTAAATCAGATGGTGTGTTCGTCATGACCCTCTTTATTTACCACAATGGCGCGGCAAGATTACCGCGTCTACACAGGCTGCAGCTGCAAGCGTTCGTGCATCGGCGGCGTGACGAGGATGCCGCCGTCCTGCGTAACCATCAAGCCTGCCAGGTCGGCCTCTAAAAGCGCTTCCATCCCAGCATCGGATCCGGCAACCAGGGCGGCGGTTGCCCAGGCCTCGGCTTGCGCGGCATCTTCGGCCAGGACGGTCATGGTAAGGCCGTCGGTCAGGGCCGGCGATCCAGATAGGGGATCGATGAGATGATGCGCAGGCCGGCCATCTATTTGCCAGCGGCGATAATCAATACCCGAAGTCGTCACCGCCTCATTGGAGAGCCAGAGGGTGCAAAGATCAGCCGGCTCCTGGTTCTCATTTGTCCAGGGAGAACTAACGGCTATGGACCAACCTGGAAATCCCACCGGCGCGTCACCGGCTACCAGATCGCCCCCGGCGTCTACCAGACAAGGTCCCATATCACGCAGCAAGTTGACGGCCTGCTGCGCTGTAAACCCCTTAGCAATGCCTCCCAGATCGATGCGCAGCCCGGCGGGAAGAAAGACCTCATGGCGCGCCTGGTTGAGTTTAACGGCCGTCCACTGCCCGGGATATGAAGGGCCGCTTCCAAGGCCGCTTAGATCAATGAAAGTCAATTCTTCATAGGTGACCTTATAGCCGTATTGTTCCAGCGCGTTGAGCAGCGTGGGATCGAAGAAGCCGCCGGTAACCGCGGCCATCTCCAAAGCCAGAGTCAATACCTGCCACAGCAGATCGGAAACGGCAATCCATTGACCGCTGCAGGCATTGAGACGCGACAGTTCGCTGTCCGAACGGAAGCGGCTCAACGCCTGTTCGTTTCTCTCAAACAGCGCCTTGACCTGGGCCAGGGCTGCCGCAGCGGCATCGGGATCGCTTGTTTCTAGCCATACCGCCATCTCGCTGCCCATGGCGTGAAAACTGTTTTTATGCCAGCTATCTGGAAATGCGTCGTTCATGATTAGCCTCTTTCGTGTATATTTTCGCCTACCGTGAAGACCTTGTTCGGGTCACCGGGTTCACCCTAGGCTGTACCACCTGAGGAATAGGCTGTAACTGAACCTGCGTTCGCCGGTTGCTGGGCGGCAGCTGCATCACCGCCGGCTCGTTCGCCGGTGTAAGCACCAAGGCCGATTGGTTAACGGACACAGCAGCTGCTGCCTCCAGCGGTTCTTGCTGTTCCAATAAACGTGCCCCAGCCAAAGTGGCGATCAGACTGCCGGTCACAAGGGCCATCTTTAGTATGACCAACCGCTGTTTGGGACGGCTTGATTGTCTAGTCATCAGAATCTCCAAACCCTTCACGTTCGGCGAAAGTCGGGCGAGCCTGCCCGCTGTTGATCTGGTTTTGCAGTTGGATGATCGTCTGATTAGACGCCTCTAACTGCTGCCGGTAGGCAAGATCCCGTTGCTGCAAGATACGCACTGTTTGTTCCAGTTGGGCGCTGTAATCTTGCCAGGCTCGCAGCGTTTCCTCATTACTTAAAGTGTTGGTAGTAGACGAAACGACTTCGGCCGTTTGGGCAGCCGGCACATCAGCGGGAGACTGTGCCTGCGAAGTGCCGAATCCCAAGGCAAGCATGGTGATTAAGATCAGGCCGGTGAATGTCCCGGCGGCTAAAATCCCTTTTATTCGACTCATACTTAAATCTCCTCTCGGCTAAATTTTCCCGGAAACTTAGGACCGGATCATCATGTGGCGATCAGTTTCCGGGAAAATTGAAAACTGTTTATTGTTGGAAAATCGTGGCGCGCAACCCATCTATTAAGGCTTGCTTTTCAGCCGTTGTCAGACGCGCTTCGGGATGGGTGGGCAGGTAATTGGACGGTGGCATTCGCCCCTCACTGAGCACTTCAATCGCTTCGCCGGGTTCTCGGCCCTGGCCGCCACTGCCCCAGGTGGAAAAGTTGAGGTACTGCCGGCCTTCTTCTACGTCATGCTGAACCAACCAGGAAACGGGTGCGACATTGCTGTACCAGGGCCAGACCGTCTCATTGCTATGGCAGTCAAAACAAGCCCGCTGCGCCAGTTCCCTTGTCTGCGGGCTATCCCAGTTGGGTTCATTAACGACAGGTGGATTGGTGTGGTTACGGCCGTAGGGTACCAGTTGAAGCAATAAAAAACCGCCGACCACGATAACGCCTCCGATTATCAGGATACTTTTCAGTGTACTGTTCATTCCCATATAGCTCCTTCGCTTGTGATTTTTAATAATGTGACGACTCTTACTCGCCACAAGCCTTAATCTTACCATTAAGTGATAAGCCCCAGGTTAAAACTGGTCAAAAGAATGTTAAATCCAGCTTAAATCCTTCATCCACCAGCTGTCTTCAAGATTGGTCCAATCTAAGTGTCCGCAGTAAACCTGGACAAGCGGCCAGATTGGACCAACCTGAGTTACGCCAAACATTGACGGCGGCAAACGCTATGCTAGAATTTTGGGCTTGGCCCCCGCGCCACCTCTTTCGGCGCGCTGACCGGAGCAAATCACATCCTTGATGTGTCAAGCATTGACAGCAGGAGAATTCGACGAAATGAAACCATCTTTCGTGACTCGCGGATCACGCATCCGACCTATTGCAGCAATCAGCCTGGCGCTGGTTGCCTTGTTTCTTGTTTTGGGGATCCTTTCCTGGCGGGCCGCTCCCGCCTCGCTGGCCCAAGAAAACCCCGATACAGCCTTTTTACCCATCCAGCATGCCCCGGTTCCGACGCCTACTCCGGTTCCGACGCCCACACCGCCTCCAACACCTACTCCGGGACCTCCGCCGCAGTTTGTGCAAAATATAACACTGCCAAATGCACTCTGTCCCAATGCCGCCGGTTTCAACCAGGTATCGGGTTACATCTATGT
>JBJYWP010000196.1:7934-20358 GCA_046259485.1 Promineifilaceae bacterium (SeqCode)
ATGCACTCTGTCCCAATGCCGCCGGTTTCAACCAGGTATCGGGTTACATCTATGTTCTCAACAATTTCAGCAACAATGTATCCGTATTCCGCGAGCGGACGTTTTTGACCGATATCGCCACCGGAGAATGGCCTACAGATGTGGCCAGCGATCCCGCTTCGGCGCGCACCTGGGTGACCAACCTGCACAGCGGCGTATCGCTGCTGCAAGGTACCTCGCAAATCGCGTTGGTTCCCCCCGCCCGCGAACCGTACGGAGTGACCTTTAATCCGATCAATGGCTACGTCTATGCCAGCGATCTGGACAGCAAGGTTCAAATCATTAACGGCAGCCAGGAGGTGACGACGCTCGATCTCATCGATCCGGAAACGGGGAGAGGCGCGGGTTGGATGCGGCCAATCGTAGCCGATCCGCAAACCGGCCTGGTTTATGTAGCCAGCTGGGATTACGGCCGTTTGTATGTGATTGAAGACACCCATGTCGCCGGCAGCGTCCGTATAGGCTGGGGCCCGCTCAATATGGCCATTGACAGCAGCCGACACGTGCTCTATGTCGCCCATTCGGATCCCAATACCGACTACCCGCACGATATCTCCGTGGTCAATCTCAATAATTTGAGCGTGACCTTTGTCAACCCCATACCTAGTGAAATCAATCGAGCGCGTGATGTCGCCGTCGATCCAATCAGCGGCCTGGCCTATTTCACGAATCCCAATCAAAACACGGTCACTGTCTTGAGTGGCACCAATGTCGTGGGTACGGTTGCGGTCGGCAAACAGCCATGGGGCATTGGCGTTAATCCCAATGACGGCTATGTTTTTGTGACGAATCGTGAAAGCCACGATGTCAGCATTTTGCGCAACGGCATCCTGATGGATACTGTCGCTACCCAGGGCAAATCCCCCTTCGCCGTGGGCGTCGATACAAACAATAATGATATTTACATTGTCAACCGCGGTGAAGGTGAGAACGCAAACAATTGCAAGAAGGCCTCGGTGAGCATCCTGCACTAAGGCAGGTTAATTGAGAGCGTATGCAGGAGCAGCCGGTCGGTCTCGCCGCTCGCGGTAGGCACAACCAGCCGCCGGCCGGTTGCCGGATCATAAACACCAATTTGCAGCGTGTAGGTTCCCGGCTGCAGATCTTCGGGCAGCGGCAGCGTGTGCAGCTGGGCGAACCAGTCGCCCTGCTGCAGACCGGCCAGGCGCACGTCCAACCCGTCATGCTGGGCCACGACCTGCCCCTCTTCGTCCAATAAGTGCACGAAGAGGCTCAACTGCGGCGCATCATGGACAAATGGTTCCGCTGCCTGCCAGACGCTGATTAGAGTCTGTGTTTCACCGGGCGCGGCGTTATCCGGCAATCCCTCATAACCCAGCAGCTGCAGCTGCCCGCCAAAAATCGCCGGGTCTTGTAAAGGCAAACGGCCGTTTTCCCCACCCGGATCCGGAAAAGCGAACTTCCCAGCCAGCGCCTGGCCATCCAGCGGCGGCTGCGGCCAATAAAAGAGACCATAATTCAATCCTTCCGCACTGCGGCCGTGCAGCAGGGGCCCTTCCGCCGGGTAGAGGTCTCGCAGCAGCGGCTCTTCAGGCATATGGCCATCACCAACGACCGTCCAGACCGATTCTCCGCCCCCACCCGGCCACAATAGGCTGCGCCGTGCGTCAAACCAGCGTGAGCGCACGTCATTCCCGGCGAAGGCCGTTTCGAAATCATCGCTGCTAATCGCGTTTAAAGGAATTCCCGAAAGCCCTAAACCAACCGCTTCCCCCTCCGGCGGCACCTCATAAAGAAATATTGAGAAACCGGCGCGCGCATCGGGATCGCGATTCTGGAAGTAGGCGAAGCGTTCCGGATCCTCCAGGTAAACTCCCAGGAGTTGGGTCACGCTCAAGGCATACAATCCCGGCGCCGGCCGTGGGGGATAGAAATCATCCAGCAGCGGATCATCGCCCGGCCAGGGCCAACCGTCAATTGTACGGCCGTTGATACCGTAGACTTCGAGCGGCGCCGTGCCCAGCCAGTTGGCGCGCACGCTCGCCGCGCCGCGCTCTTCCATCACCTCGCCCACGCGCGCCAGATCCTGGCCCCAGTCGATATTGGAGTCGACAACGACACGCCAGCCGTTCCAGGGTCCGCCGGCCAAGAGGTTGAAATAAGCCAGGTAGTGCGGGTGCATGGCCAGACTGATCACAGCCAGAATCAGGATCGCTGCGGGAACCAACAAGCGAGGCATCCGCATTTCGGACTGGCCGGATCGGGCCAGGCGGGCGGTGGATAGGTAGAGCAGCGGCAGCGCCGGAAGCAGGTAGCGGTAGCCGATGCTGGCCCGGCTGAACAAGCCCGCGGCGAAGATGCCCGCAGCCAGGAGCAGGGGCCACATGATCTGCCAGCGAAAATCACGCTGGTAAAGGATCTGGATCAGGCTGAGGGCAAAGAAAATCAAAACAAGCAAAGGGGTTTTGACCAGAAAGACAATGGGCAGGTAATACCACCAGCCGGATTCTCCCATCCGGCCCAGCAGGTAGGCGCTGTGGCCGCCCAGCTGGTGGGCTTGCTGTAAGGCGTAATCCAGGAGCAGGGTGTCAAACTGGAAACGGTAGATGCTAAGAAAAGTCAAGAGAGCGAGGAGCACAACCACGGCCGTTTCTAAAAGCTGGCGTGGGACCGTCACGCGCCGCGGGCGCACGACTAGTAAGCGATACACGGCCATCAGCAGCAGGGCAATAATAAGCACCATGCCGCTGAATTTAGCAGCCAGGACACAGCCCGCGGCCAGACCGGATAACAGCAGCCAGGACCAACGCGGCTGCCCGACATCCAGCACGCTCCAATAGCGCCACAACAAATAGGCGGCCAGGAATAAGAAAAAGGTCAGCCCCATATCAGTCGTAGCTAGCGCCCCATGGGCCAGGATATTGGGGTCAAATGTTACCAGGAACAGGGCCAGCAGCCCGGCCACCCTGCTGCCGAACAGTTCGCATCCCCAGCGATAAACCAGCGCAGCCAGCAACAGTGATAGGCTAATGACGGCTAACCGGCCGCCCCAGGCCAACAGCAGCCCATTATCATTGGTCTGCCACATGAAGGTTTTGCTGATGGCCAGCCAATCCTGGTTGGCATAGCGCGCCAGGTCAGGCGGCAGGTTAGGGTGGCCCAGCCAATTGGCCGGCAGGCCGATCAAGGCGTTGATCAGCGGAGGATTGCGCACGACCGCGTAGAGGGTCGATTCCCGCCAGTAAAGCACGCCCTGGAAAACATGCAGGACTTCATCGAAGGTGATCGATTGGCGCGCGGCCGTTCCCAATAATCGGGCAACAAAAATCAGAAGCAGAACCACCGCCGGCCAATGTCCGGACTTCTCCAATCGGCGGATGATCGTCACTTTTGTTCTTCTCCCGCCTGTAACGCAGCAAGGGAATCAAAAGTGGCCAGCGGAATCGTATCTGTACCCGCGTCAGACAGCAGTCGTTCACCTTCGGGCAAGCGGTAAGCACCGGCGACAAGCTGCAAGGGACCCTCTATGCTGCCGGTGGGTAGGATCAGGTTCTGGGGATCGCTTACGACTTCGCCGACATCCCAGATGGCCGTCGGGTAACGGCCGTCCTGCGGCTGACTATCGGCCTGGGCCAGCAGGCTTCCCTTATCGTCCAGGAGATGCACAAAAGTTGTGAAATCCTCTTCCATGGGCGCCAGGGCCTCCCAGAAAAGGGTTACCGTCTTTGTGTCGCCCTCTCCCTGGAGGCTGTATCCAAGGAGCCGCATCTGCCCACCCAGGTCGGCGGTCACGATAGTTTGTGGCTGTTCCATACTCCCTGTCGGCTGGGGGATTTTGATTGTTTGTAATACCAGCGGCTGCGGCAGATCACGGCCGTTGGCGCTGACGGCAGGCTGCCAGCTGCTGCCGTCGCGCAGTCCGGCGTAGAGCGTGGCCCGGCCCGGCTCCGCCGCGGGATCAATGGGCAGTTGTAAAGAAGCGGTTATTGTCTCGCCGGGCTGCCAGGAAACGGCCGTTTCCGTCTCTCCCCACAATTCTCCGCCATTGCCGCGCAGTTCGGCGACGAGGGTGCCGGATCCGGGATTGGCCTGCATGCCGTAACCGGCCAGCTCCACGAGCAGGGATTGGCCAGGAGCAGCGCGATCGGCGGCGCTAAAGCCATCCAGAAGCAGACCGCTATTATAGCGGGCACAGGTAGGTGACAAATCCGGCGATTGGTAAATGCCGGGCCGCGGATGGGCCTGGGGTAGGATGAAAATCAGGCTGTAGAGCGTTAAGAAAAGCAGGATTAGCGGCGCAGCCCAGCGGATCAGGCGCGAAGGCCAGGCACTACCAACCCGTCCCGCAAGGAAAGCCAAACCCACGGCCAAGATCACGGCTATAGGCCCGGCGACAGCATAAGCCAGGCGGCCCTGGTAGCCGGACCAGTTAATCGTCTGCAAGTAACGCAGCAGAGAGATGTAGGTAGCCAGAACAGCCAATAGGGTCAACCCAAGCGCGGCGAGATCATAAAAACAAATGATAGTTTGGGGGCGGTTACGACGCAGGCAAATCCAGACGCTCCAGATCAGGCCGAAAACGGCCATGGCCACCAGCAAGCCCAACAGCCAATAAGCCCACTCCGGGAGAGCCACATTGAGCCAGCCGAACAGGCCCCAGTAAGAGCGAAAATGGGTGGAGGTGAATTCGAGCAGATCTTTCAGGCCGAAACTGCCCTCGCGCAGTACGAAAGGACCCTTGGCGGCCAGGTGTACGCGCCAGGCCAGGGGATCGCCGTAGAGCCGCGTCGTACGTACGTACCACCAACCGGCCATGATCAGCGGCGTTCCCAGGACCAGGACGATGGGCAGCAGTGAATCAAAGAACGCCTGAGACCATGAACTCAATGCGCGGCGGCCCAGCAATAAGCGTTGTAGAAGCGGCGCGGCGGCGACCAGCAGAGCTACAGGCAAGAGGGCCAGCAGACCGGCCTTGGTCAGCGCACCCAGGCCGAGCAGCAGACCCAGGATGAGAAAGAATGTAAGGCGCGGGCTCTGCCAGCAAATTACGGCCATGAGCACAATGGCCACTCCCAGCGTCGCCGCGAGGACATCGTTATTAGCGCTGGCCGTGATAAATAAGAACTGTGGATTAAAGGCCAACAACGTCGCGGCCAGGAGCGCCGTACGCGGGTCTTCAGGAACAACCTGTCGCGCCAGTTGGGCAGTCAGCCAGATGGCGGCTGCTCCTAACAACAATGACAGGAGACGCACAATATGAAAGCCCAGCACCGTGCCCCTGTACGGAAAGGCTTCGGCCGTGCTGTGCACATAGAAAGTCTGCCGGCCCGGATCGTCGGGCGAAAAGGAGAAGCAGCTGTTTTGGGCCAAATCCAGTGGCTCACTCATATCAACCCAAATGATGGCCAGGGCTCCCAGGGCATAATACAGCGGCGGCTGGTTGGCTTCCATGGTCGGGTTTTCAGCGGCAACGGGCGAGAGGGGCGGAAAGGACCTTTCTTCAGCCAGATAGCGGGCATAGAGGAAATGGTCCAGTTCATCCGGCGCTTCGGCCAGGGGCACCAACAGGCTCATGGCCAGGCCCAGGATCAGATAAAGGCCGATGATAACGGCCAGCCATAATCGGGTTGAGGGCATTGGATCAGACATCGGCCGTTCTACGCCTCCACAAAATAAACCATAGGAACAGGGCCAACACGGCCGTCCAGGCTATACCACTGACGATCGCGCCGCCATAGAAATCGGCCGGTTGGAACCTGTAAGTGACGGCATGCCGGCCCGCGGGCACATAGGTCGCGCGGGTCACGCTGTTAGCACGGTAAAGCGGCGTTGAACGGCCGTCGACGGCGGCCTGCCAGCCGGGATAATAAGCATCGGCGAGGATGACAAAGCCGGGCTGTGCCAGATCGACGTCGAGGATGACTTCGTTCAATCCCGCTTCGGCGACCGTGATTTGCGCCGCTCCGGGCTCATATTCCAGGGACGGCGGTTCTTCCTGGGACATCAACTCCAGGACCACCACTTCGTCCAGGGCATCCTGCCAGCTGACCACCTCTTCCAGCGCGGACCCGGCGTTGCCGGCGACTATTGCGCGCGGCACATAATAGGCACGGGGCAGGTAGCCCTCGCGCAGATAGATCCGTGTCTTGCCTTCCTCGTAAGCGAGGCCCGGGCGTCCCAGGGCAAAAATCTGCACGGCCGTTTCTCCATTTGCGTCCCGTCCCACCTCGCCCGGACCTTCGAGGCGCACGATAAAGGAACTGCCCCATTCCGCGGGGAAGGGATCGACTTCAAACGTGGTCCAGCCCATTGGATCGGCGCTTTCGGGTACGGCCGTGGCGTGGGCAAATTCGTAACTGCCGTCGGCGGAGAGCACACGCAGGGTTACTTCTCCCGCACCGCGCAGAGGGACATCCAGGCGCTGCAAGCCCGCCTCGATTTCCTCTAGTAAGGCCTCCTGTGGCAGCGGCGCCCATTCGACTACTGCCGGCTGCGGACCCTGGTCCACGGGTTCGCCCCAACGATCTTCGCTGGTGACCAGGTATTTCACATTAAGGGCATCCAGCAGAGGTGAATTAACTCCCGCCAGCGGCTGCAGCTTGCGTTCAAAGCGCACCGCATCGCTGCCCTCGGCGGCATTCACATAAGCCACCAGCTCACGCGGGATGCCCGGCTCATAACCGCTGAGATTGGGGAGACGCGGCACCAGGCTGGAATTAGGCGGATAAGCCAGCCCCTGCGGCGGGGTGACCATGCGGTGTGGTTCGGGATCGGCTTGCAGGAACTCCGTCGTCGCGGTGGGCGGGTAAAGATCACTCACGGCCGTTAGTGGATTGTAATCGTAGCCGAAGAGGAACAAATCGGCCGTCAGCCAGAGCAGACAGGCTGCGGCCAGCCAGTATCTCGGAAACCGCGACCCGCTCAAGAGCCAGATTAACAGCGCGCTGACGGCCAAAAACAGCAAAAACAACGCCAGCTGCGGGGCCAGATAGTCCCAGGTTTCAACGACTTTGGTCCGGTAGAAGAAGAGATAGCCGGCAGCGACAAGCAGGAGGATTAAGGAGGATAAGGCGACAGCTTTCCCAAGCGGCGCGTCTTCTCGGGTGGGGTCCAGCAGACGGTCGAGGCCCAGCGCAGCCAGTACGGCTATGGAAAAGACGACCAGGATCGCTGCGCGGCTGGGCAGCAGGCCGCCGAAAACGGGTAAGAAATAGATCGCGGGATAGAGCGGCCCCAACGCCAGCAGCAGGCCTAACAGGCCCCAAATGGTGAAGAAACGAGTCGGCCAGTCGCGGCGCAGGAGTATGGCCAGCAAGGCCAGGAGCAGGGGTAGGATGCCTGCGTAAAACGTGGTCTCGTTAAAGTTGTCAAAGCCCCACCAGGTGCGCGTGAGTGGGTCGCCGAAGAAGCGCGGTACCAGCAGGGCCATGCCGCGGTTCAGCAGCCCATACTGCAAGAGTTCGCCCAGGGGCAGATCCTGGCGGTGACTACGGCCCAGATACAGTACCGCCGGCAGCACCTGCACCAGACTCAAGGCCACGGCCAGAAGGGGTACGAATAAGATTGGCCAGAGGCTGCGCAGCCTTGGACGCGGCGGTCCGGCCTTCCACCATAAAATGCCTAACCGCGCCGCCAGATAAACGAACCCGGTCAAGCTGACATAAATGGTCCAGTTCCAATGCCCGCCCAGCCAGGGAATGGTCATGGCCACGGCCGTTCCTGCGGCGTAGACGAGGACCTCTCGCTGCTGCGCCTGCCGGTAAGCAGCGGCCAATTTCTCGATGAAATAGAGCTGTAAGGGCAGCCAGATAATCGCCGCATGGACCACCTGCCATTCCAACCAGACGACCATCAGGCCGTTAAAGAGGAAGATAATCGCCCCGGCCAATACGGCCGCGCTGCGTAAACCCAGCCGGCGTAGATAAAAGATCATGAACAGCCCGCCCAGAATCATCTGCACGATGATCGTCAGGTCGACGGCCGTCGCCGCCGTGAAGAGCAGGTAGAGGGGGCTGAGCGGATAGAAGATGCCCGCCTGGGTGTTGTAGGTAAAGGGGTAACCGGCCAGTACGTAGGGATTCCATAAGGGAAACTCACCCTGGCGCAGGGCGGCGGCGGCGAATTCTTTGACCGGGTAGATATAGCTGACCACGTCACTGAGCAGTGGGTTATGGACCTCGTCTACCTGGCCGGGCCCCTGCCAGGGGGGCCACTGCTGGGTGACGATATCCAGGGGCATCAGGACGCGCCCGGGCAGCAGCGCTCGTCCCAGGAAGAGCAGAATGAGGAGAGCAATTCCAGCCGCTATCCAGCGATCTTGAATGACCGCGCCGGCGGACGGCCGTTCTTCATCCGCTTGATCTTCCTTCACCAGGCTCCTACCTCATCATCACCCATAGCGCTGTGGATTTTAGCCACAGCACTGATGAACTCAAAATCAGCCGGAATCTTAAATCCAGCTTAAATCGCCTATTAGCCATTGTCCAAGGGCGATACCTATGCCACAATCATCTCTAATGACCACGGTTCTGCTCGTAGATGACGACAAAATGATCACCGATCCCCTGGCGCGATCTCTGACTCAGGCGGGTTATACGGTGCTGGTAGCTCATAACGGCCGTGAAGGATTGGCGCTGGCCAACGAAAAAAAGCCCGATGTGGTCGTCCTCGATGTGATGATGCCGCAGATGGATGGTTGGGATGTTTGTCGCACCCTGCGCCAGAACAGCACGGTGCCGATCCTCATGCTCACGGCACTGGGCGACGAGGTGGATCGCATATTAGGATTGGAGCTGGGGGCCGACGATTACCTGACCAAACCATTTAGCTCACGGGAACTGATAGCGCGGCTTAAAGCGCTTCTGCGGCGCGTCGAACTGGACCGCCACCAGCAGGTGGTGGACGATCAGGTTACCGTTGGCGATATACGGCTGGAATTCAATACCCGTCGCGCGTTCAAGGGGGACCAGGAACTGATCCTGCGACAAAAAGAGTATGAAGTACTCAGCCTGCTGCTCAGCCGCCCTGGCGAAGTGATTACGCGCGCGGAGTTTTTCGATCAGGTATGGGGAACCGACTGGTTGGGCGACACGCGCACGCTGGATGTGCATATTCGCTGGCTGCGCGAAAAAATCGAAGCCGATCCGAGCCAGCCTCACCTGATCCAGACGGTACGGGGCATCGGTTATCGTTTTTCGGCCGAGGGGCAGGCTTGAAATCGCTGCGCACGCGTTTGCTGCTGGCCTACGCGGCCCTGATTCTGGCCGGTTTTACGATACTGGCCTTGTTGGCCGGTCGCCAGATTTTATCCGGCACCCTACAAGATTTCAGCAGCGGCATCGTGGAACAGGCTCAATTAGTAGCCAGGGTTTTGAAAGAGCCGGTTGAAGAAGGGACGGAACATGGCGTAGACCCAACAACCCTCGACCCGCTTTTGCAGACCTATGCAGAGCGGGCGGAAGCCGATCTCATCGTCTTTGATGGAAGCGGCCAACTACTGGCCAGCAGCAGCGATGACAGCGACATCAATACAGTTGTTGTGGGTACCGCTCTAAGCGGAAATGCGGGCAGCGAGACGCAGGGTGATGTGGTCTATGCCGCAGCGCCGATTCTTGATGACGACCAGGTGATCGGCGTCGTCCAGGTGAGCGCTCCCTTATCGGCCGCAGAAAACCTGATTCGGGAACGCTGGCTGGTCCTGGGCGGAGCAGTGCTGGTGGTCACAGTGCTGGCCGGCCTGGCCGCCCTCTGGTTGTCTAACACCCTGACACAGCCTTTGGCGCAGATGCAGAAGGCGACAATGCAGGTCGCGCAGGGTGATTTTTCACAACGGCTGCCGGAGACCCGCCAGGATGAAATTGGCGAAGTAGCCCGCTCCTTTAACCACATGGCCGGACAGGTAGAAGCAATGGTTGAGGAGCAGCGCGCTTTTGCCAGTAATGCCTCTCATGAACTGCGCACGCCGCTGACAGCTATCCGTCTGCGCAGTGAAGCCCTGCGCGAAGGAAACCTGGACTCCTTAACAACAGAGCAGTATATCGTCGAAATTGACGAGGAAGCGCGGCGAATGGGTAATCTGGTGCAGGATCTGATGATGCTGTCACGGCTCGATTCCGGCCGTCTGGAAGCGGGCCGCGAACAGGTTGACTCTGCGCGGTTGGCCCGGCAGTTAATGAACGAGATTGGGCCACAGGCAGAGCGGCAGGGCATCACGCTTCAACTCGATGCGCCGGCAAACCTGCCGCCGGTCACGGCAGGCAGCGCCCATTTGATGATCGTCTTTCGCAATCTGCTTAACAACGCTTTGAAATACACGCCGGATGGGGGGCAGATCACGTGGCAAATTGAAGCGGGCGAAGACGCGCTGCAACACACCATTCGGGACACGGGACAGGGTATCCCCGCCGATGATCTGCCGCATGTATTTGATCGTTTTTACCGCGTCGACCAATCCCGTTCGCGAGAGGTACCTGGGGTCGGCCTGGGGCTGTCGCTCGTGCGCATGATCGTCGAATTTTACGGCGGGACTATCACCCTTGAGAGCGGCGGGCCTGGCCAGGGGACAACCGTAACTGTCACCTGGCCCTACTATTATAAAGAAAGGAGCGGTCATTACGATGTTGGCGCTGAGTAAAGTGCCTGAAACGGTCCGCACGCCGGCTATGAAGGCGGCGGTCGAAATGGGCGCGGACTTTTTATAATAATCCGCGCCTGACCAGGGCTATCTGATCTAGCGTGAGCAAGGTTGATGACGAGGGGTTTAAAAAACCAACCGGTCAGTTTCCGGATAATGAGCTTCACGGTGCATTTGTAGCTACCGAAGACTTAGGACAAAATATAGTTACGTTTGGGCTTTTTGTCTTAGAAAAGGGATGGTGAGCACATGAATCTGCGTAACAGTAAAGGGTTAACATTTGATGATGTTTTGCTCGTGCCGAAGCGGTCGTCGATACGCTCCAGGAGTGAAGTCAGCACGGCCACTTTCCTGACGAAGAGTATTTCTCTTAATCTGCCTATCGTCAGCGCTAACATGGATACAGTCACCGAAGCCAATATGGCTATTGCCATGGCCCGCGCCGGAGGGATCGGTATCATTCATCGTTTCATGACGGTAAGTCGGCAGGTAAAGCAGATTGAGCGGGTGAAGCGCGCGGAAGGGTTCATCGTCAGCGATCCCTATCGCATCGATCAAAAAGCTTCTCTGGATGAAGCGGAGCGCTTGATGGAGCATCATGGTGTCGGCGGCCTGATCGTGACCCAAAATAAAAAGAAAGTGATCGGCATTATCACCAGGCGTGACATTTTTCTAGCCCCGACCGGCAGCTGAAAGTCAAAGATGTGATGACGCTGCCCGATCAAATTGTCAGCGCCCGGCCGGGGGTTACACTGGAAGAGGCACGCCAACTCCTCTACGAACATCGCCTGGAAAAGCTGCCGATCATGGATGACCAGGGCAATCTGGTAGGATTGATTACCGCGCAAGATGTGGTTAAAAGCAAGCGCTTCCCACCGCTACCTGTGATGATCAGGGGCGCCTGCGCGTAGGGGCAGCGATTGGTGTCACTAAGGGCGAAGAAGATCGTGCCACCGAACTGCTCGCCGCCGGTGCCGATGTACTGGTGCTGGATATCGCTCACGGGCACGCCGATCACTGCCTGGACATGGTGCGTACTCTGCGAGAGCGCTTTCCAGAAGCCCAAATAATCGCCGGCAATGTGGCTACGCGCGACGGCGCGCGTGATCTGGCCGAGGCGGGAGCTGACGCAGTGAAAGTGGGTATTGGTCCCGGTTCAATTTGCACGACGCGCATCGTCACCGGTTTTGGCGTGCCGCAGCTAACGGCCGTCGCCGACGCCGTGGAAGGTATCAAAGACAGCAGTCGCGACATCCCGATCATTGCCGACGGCGGTATCCGTACCTCGGGCGACATGGTCAAAGCTCTAGCCGCCGGGGCCAGCAGCGTCATGATCGGCGGTCTGTTCGCCGGCTGCGAAGAAGCGCCGGGAAACCCAATCATCCGCGATGGCAAAAAGGTTAAAGTCGTGCGCGGGATGGCCTCTTTAGGAGCGGCAATCAGCCGCCAGGCGGCCACACAGGAAGAAGATGAAAGTGCTGAGAGCCAGGAAGATTGGGACAAGGTGATCCCCGAAGGGGTGGAAGCGGTGGTGCCCTATCGCGGCTATGTGCGTGAAATCCTCCACCAGCTTGGTGGGGGACTGCGCTCCGGCCTGAGCTACGGTGGCGCCCATACTATCGCCGAGCTTCAGGAAAACGCCGAATTCATCGAAATCACCCCGGCCGGCTCGCATGAAGGCGGCCACCACGACGTCCTTAAACTATAAAGGCAGCAGCCCAATAACTTCATCATCCTGTAACTCCACCCCCTAACCCTAGACCTTGGGCTCCAGGCTCTAGACTCCGGACT
>JBJYWP010000197.1:0-3980 GCA_046259485.1 Promineifilaceae bacterium (SeqCode)
CCTGTACCGGAATATCGCGCCAGTAAATGATCTGATAGCGGGTCATATTGTTCGCTGCTCTATGCGTTGGATGCGCTACAAGGGCAGTTTGCTGCCAATACCTTTTTCCAGGGCTTGTTTATAAATGAGCGGCGCCGTGGCCATGTCGTCCAAAGCCAATCCCAGGTTGATACTGGCGATGCGTTCAGCCTCATGCTCGCGGCCAGGCATGATCCCCGCTGCAATCTGGCCCAAATCAGCATACGGCTGCGGCGTTTCTTTAAAATAGCCGCTCTGGCGATAATAGGCCATCTGGGCCAGATCGTCGGTAGCCAGCTTGTCCAGCTCCGCGAAGGCTTCGCCAAAGAAGTATGAGTCAAAATCTACCGGGCTGGCAAAGGCGCCCGCTTTTAACCAGCCTGCTTTAATGGTTGGTTTGGGGGTTTTTAATATGGGGCCGCTTGTAACGACAAGATCCATACCCTCGACAGCATCTCGCGGTTGTTTGACAACTTCGATCTCAGTCGTGGTGAATCCCGCCATTTCAGCGGCAAATTTTTGCGCGACCTCAGGGTAGATATCGTACGCCTTTATCGTTGTAATGTTGAAGAGTTCCGCCAGCGCCTCCAGGTTGGTCCTGCCCTGCACGCCGCAGGCCAAGATGCCGAGCGATGAACTTTCCGGACGGGCCAGGTATTTGGCGGCAACGGCCGTCGCCGCGCCGGTTCGTTTGGCTGTAATCCACGTCGCATCCATCAAGGCAAGAGGCACGCCGGTATCGGCATCATTCAAGATCAGCAACCCGCTGATGTAAGGCAGCCCCTTCTGCTGATTTTCCGGGTAGCCGGAAACCCACTTGACGCCCGCTGCCCCCGTACCGGGGATATAGGCCGGCATGGCGTGGATGAAGGCATCAGGGCGGGTATGGATGCCCGGTTTGGGAGGCATTTCAACCCGTCCCTGGCCCTTCTCTTTGAACATCTCATCAAGGGCGTTGATGATCTCGATCATGGGTAAATTTATCTGTTCAACATCGGAACGGGAAAGATATAAAAATTCGCCTTGGTTCATTTCATACCCCTCTATAACAAGTTTCTTCTATTATACCCGCTCAAGTGTCCAGAACCTGGCGGCGCGAGCGGCGGGTGGTGCCGTTTTTAGATAGATCGGGCTGCGGCGGCAGGAGATGGGCGACGTGCGGGTAAGGCGTGCTGGCGTGGGGGATGTGAATGGCCTCCGCAAACTCGGCCTGGAAATCGGGATCCACGGCCGTTTCCACATAAGTAACCCACTCTACCAAATCCTGAGCCTCCTGCCGCTTGTTCTTGTTTAACAGGGCGATACGCGCGCCGTCGCCGGCGGCGTTGCCCACAGCGAAGACCTGGTCCAGATCGCAGTCGGGTACCAGGCCCAGGACCATGGCATGGGTCGTGTCGATATAGCTGCCAAAGGCGCCGGCCAGGATGACTTTGTCGACCTTTTCGATCCCCGCCCGATTCATAAGCAGCCTGGTCCCGGCATATAGCGCGGCCTTGGCCAGCTGGATATTGCGTACGTCGCGTTGGGTAATGAGCAGGGGATGGCCGTTGGTTGTTTCTGCGGCGGTTGCCAGCTCGTAGGAAACGCCGGAATCATCCTTGTGCAGGCGCGGAGATGTACAGAGGGGATTGAAACGGCCGTTGGCCAGCAGCACGCCGCTCATATAAAGCTCGGCTACGACTTCGATGATGCCCGAGCCGCATATGCCCGCGGCCAGGATGGCCGGTTGGTCGGCTAAATCGGCGCCGGGTGTGAGATCCCATTCATTTGACCAGCGCTCTTCGCCAATGACGCGAAAGCGCGGTTCCTGCGTTTGCGGATCAATGCGCACCCGCTCAATAGCCCCCGGCGCGGCGCGCATGCCGTGCAGAATTTGCGCCCCTTCGAAAGCGGGGCCGGTGGGGCTGGAGGCGCTGAACATCCACTCCTTATTGCCGAGGACGATTTCGGCATTGGTGCCCACGTCGACGAGGAGGATGATTTCATCTTGTTTGTAAGGTTCTTCGGCAATGAGCGCGCCGATGTTGTCCGCTCCGACATGGCCGGCCTCGGCGGGTAGGACATGGACGCGCGCGCCGGGATGCAGGTGCAGGCCCAATTCGTTTGCCGTGAGATCCATGGCATCGCGATTGGCCAGGGCGAAGGGTGCGCCGCCAATTTCAACAGGATGGATGCCTAGCAGGATGTGAATCATCGTCGTGTTGCCCACGAATACAGCCTCGTAGATATCCCGCGTGCGCAGGCCGGCTGCGCGCGCTGCACGAGCGGCAAGCCTGTTTAGTGTGTCGATAATCGCCTTGTTCATTTTCTCCAGGCCATCTTTGTTCTCAACGGCATAAGAGATGCGGCTCATCAGGTCTTCGCCATAGGCGACCTGGGGGTTCATCGTTGATTCCGTGGCCAGGATCGCGCCGCTGCGTAAATCACAGAGATAAGCGGCCACGGTAGTGCTGCCGATGTCAACTGCCAGACCGTAAGCACCTTCTACATAGCCGGGCTGTACGTCGATGACGCGCCATACATGGCGTAGGTCTTGCCAGACGGTGACCGTCACCGCCCAGTCCCCTTCTCGCAGAGCAGACTGCAAGCAGCGTAGGACAGGGAGGTCGATTTGCAGGTTTTGAAGATCCCATGTTTCAGCCAGGGCATCCTGCAGCCTTCCCCAGTCGCCGCGGTGTTCGCCCAAAACGGCCGGTGTGACCTCCACGTAGTACTGGCGCACCGCAGGATCGATGTCGATGGCACGCTCGGTAGCCGATTTGCGAATGATTTGCTTCTGCCCGCGGCTTTCCTCGGGCACAAAAATAAGCACATCATCCAAAACTTTGGCCTGGCAGGAGAGGCGGTTGTCAAGGCTGTCCAGTTTTTCCAGCAATTTCAGTTCACCCTCGCTTGGGGTAGAGAGATGATCGGCGGCGGAATCAATACCGTGTTTGGTGAAGTGGCCCTCTTCAACGTGAATGAGACATTTATTGCAGGTCATCTTCGCGCCGCAGATGCTCTCGATTTTAACGCCCAATTGGTGCGCTGCTTCTAAGACAGTTGTCCCTTCTTCTACGCTGCCGCGTCTACCCGAGGGCATGAAGATAACTTGTTTTGTCTTCAGTTCATGGTCCATAGTTTTTTCAGTATGCAGTAACCAGCTACCGGTCACTGATAACTGGCCGCTGGTGACTGATCACTGTTTACTGTCTAAACGGAAATACCGAGCAGTTGTTTGGTGACGCGGACACAAGAGTTGGCGTCGGGGGCGAAGCCGTCGGCGCCTACTTCGTTGCAATAATCCTGGGTGACCGGCGCGCCGCCGACCAGAATCTTTACCTGATCGCGCAGGCCGGCTTCGTTGATGGCCTCAATAATTTTGATGAACATGGGCATGGTGGTCGTCAGGAAGGCGCTCATGCCTACCGCATCGGGCTGGTGTTCATTGATCGCCTCAATGAACACCTCTGGGGCGACGTTGACGCCGAGATCGATGACCTGGAAACCCGCCCCTTCGAGCATGACATTACAAAGGTTCTTACCGATATCGTGAATGTCGCCTTTGACCGTGCCCATGACGAAGACGCCCAGCGGCTCGGCGCCGCTGGCAGCGATCAGGGGCTGCAAGATTTGCATCGCCCCGGACATAGCGTTGGCGGCGATGAGCATCTCCGGCACGAAATACTCGCCGATCTCAAAGAGACGGCCGACTTCTTCAAGTGCCGGGATCAAGGCCTTAAAGAGCAGGTCCAAAGGATCCATGCCCAATTCCAGTCCCTCATTGGTTAAATCGATCACCGGCTGGGCGACGCCCTCCAGCGTGTTTTCAAATAATCCATCCAGGATTTCATCTTGACGACTCATAGGATTTCCTTGTAATAGGTTGTCAGGTGGTCAGGTTGTCAGCATTTCAGCTTGTCAGCTAGTCAGGTAGTCAGCTGATCATAATTATACTAAAAAATGACAAGATGAAGTACTGA
>JBJYWP010000198.1:0-29733 GCA_046259485.1 Promineifilaceae bacterium (SeqCode)
ACTACCCCCATATTGCCGAGTTTTTGTTCTATTCCCATTCGAGAACTCCTTTTTTCCAGATCCAGACATCGCCAAGAATGAACATGAACATGAAGAGTAACATGGCCCATAGTCCAAACATACCCAGCTGTCGAAAAGAAACAGCCCAGGGAACAAGGAGGATGATGTCTACATCAAAGAGAATGAAAAGTACGGCAATGCGATAGAATTTTACCGGTAAGCGGCGCTGCGCTTCGCCGATCGCCGTCATACCAGATTCATAAGGTGACAACGAACGACCTTTTGCTCTTTTCGGGCCGATACTGACCGAGGCGACCGGTAAGAATATGGCGAAAAAGAGAGCGATTCCTAGCAATACGGCGATGGGTAGATACGTAATTTCTATTTGATTCATAATTCAAATATCTTTGAGGCGCAGTGCCAACTCACATGCTTTTGCGCATTCTATCACAAGCAAAATTTGCCAGCAAAACAGAGCATTGCCTGAAAGTTACTATAGTGCAGCAAAGACGGCGCGCCACGTGTCTTTAAGTATGGTCCTATTTTAAGTTGATTACGGGGATTTGTCGCCTAGCTTAGATAATCTCGCAAGGATTTGCTGCGGCTCGGATGGCGCAGTTTACGGAGGGCCTTAGCTTCTATCTGGCGGATACGTTCTCTTGTGACGCCAAAACTTCGCCCCACTTCTTCCAGGGTATGATCTTTGCCGTCATTTAATCCAAAGCGCATTTCCAGCACTTCCCGTTCACGATCCGTCAGAAAACCGAGAACGTCGCGAATTTGTTCGCGTAGAAGCTCTTTAGATGCCGCGTCCCCCGGTTCCAGCACGCTCTCGTCAGGAAGGAAATCGCCGAGTTCCGTCGAGTCATCCTGATTGCCGACCGGTGTTTCCAGCGACATGGGGTCCATGGCGATACGCAAGATGTCACGAATCTTGCTTACGGCCGAACGCCATTTGCGGTTTAGCGCCGGGTCCACCGGCAGATCGTTTTCCAACGCGCGCTTGATCTCCGCTGATTCTTCAGGCGTAAGGAAATCTAGTTCGAGCGCCAATTCTTCTACGCTGGGTTCGTGGCTCAGTTTCTGTACCAGATCGCGCTGCACTTTGACGATCTTATTGATAGTTTCATACATATGGACCGGGATACGAATGGTCCGTGCCTGATCGGCAATAGCACGGCTTACCGCCTGCCGGATCCACCAGGTTGCATAGGTGCTGAATTTATAACCTTTTGTATGGTCAAATTTCTCTACAGCGCGCAGCAGCCCGACATTTCCCTCCTGGACAAGATCCAATAGCTGGATTCCGCGGTTCATGTAACGTTTAGCGACGCTAACCACTAAACGCAGGTTAGCGCGAGTCAGGTTGGCCTTGGCTTCTTCGGCCAGGTGGTAGACCATGAAGGCGTTATATTCCAGGGCGATTTCATTTTCATCCATCCATTCCTGGAAGATCTTTGGATCAGGCAGGCTGTCTTCAGCCGCGTAATATTCTGATAGGCGTTGGGCCAGCTCGTTGGGTAGTAAATAGATGCTGGTGAACATGTTGAAAACACATTCTGCCAGGTCCGTCCAAATTTCATCCTGGCCCCAATTTCCTTCATTTAAGTACTGCCGCACATAGGACTCGCTGCTGCCGCGCCAATCCTGTCGCAAGAGACGCGCTTCATCAATCATGGCCGTCAGCTGCGGTGGATCGACGCCGATGACGCGGCTGGCTTCCTTCGCGCAGGTCCAATTCTCAAGGAAATTGGCGTAATTCGTGGCCATAGTACGGGCACGTAGTTGATCCTGATCCTCTGCACCAAGATCGGCGGCCGCATCACGGCTTAGGCGATCCATTACGTGCGCCGCCGACATTTGGGTCGCCAGCCAGATTTCCTGTTCGGCCGATAAGAGGGGCACCTGACCAATTTCTTTCAGGTAGGTATGAACCGGATCGTCTTCGACAATGACGCCCTCGAAATCAGAATCATCGTCATCGACGTCCAGGTCATCGTCCACTATGGCCATCAATCCCGTCGATTCACCTGGATCATCCAAAGTCTCGCCGTTTTCAGCCACAATGCGAATATTTAATTGTTGTAAGCGCTCATAAAGCAGTTCTGCTTCGTCATCGCTGGCTGTAGCCAGGATCGCCTGCACATCGGACTCGTCTATTTTCCGCGAACGACGGGCACGTTTTACGAGCGCTTCAAAATCGAGGTTTTCAGAATCCATATCCGACTGTCTACTCTCCTGCTTTCTCAGCTCGTCTTTGGCCGCTTCCTGTCATTGCGTCCTTAGCCTTGCTCATGCTTTGTCTGGATGTCTGTAATTCATTTATTCGACGAAAAAGTTGTGTGCGGCGTTCAGTATTTTCCGGTTGGTCCGGTAGTTCAATCCAAAGCTGTTGTAATTCAGAGATCTGCCGGTGCACTTTCTCGGTTCGCCAATCGAGAATCGATTTTGCCAACTGTTCTGGCAGACGCGGCATTTCTGATTCCGGCGCCGGCGGTAAAATCATGATTTGTTCAATCCGCTCGGCAAGAACATCGTCAAGACTATCGCACAAATCCTCTATCGTGACAAACGGTACTTGATCCGTGCGTTCGTAGATTAAAGAAATGATTTGTCTATCCTCAACAGCTTCAAAGTCTTCCATATTCACTGCCGGCTGATTGTGCCGAATCAGCTGGTGATTCACCTGTAAGATCAGGTGAGAATATTGAAAACATTGGCGCAGTAAATTGGCCTCGCGCTTTGTTAACCCTGAACGCCTGCGAGAAACCGGACTTCCCTTGCGGGTTGTCCCATTGTCAGGTTCGGTCTTTGCCGGTTCGCGCACGGCCGTCCTTCCGGCAGGTCCGGATTCGGCCGGTAAGGCCACCATCCTGAGCGTTCGTTCGTCGATACGCAGGGCGCGGGCCAGCTGCTGGCGATAATGCTCTCTTTCTACGGGATCGACAACATCTTTAATGAGCGGCAGCACCTGCCGGGCGACGGCCGATTTGCCTTTGGCGTCATTCATGTCCAGATCGCGCGTGGCAATGTCGATCACATAGGCGACGATGGGCTGCGCGGCGGCCAGTAATTTCGGCCACGCTTGCGGGTCCTGCCGGATGATCTGATCGGGATCATTGCCTTCCGGCAGGGTGACGATTCGAATATCGGCCTGTAAGCGTCCTTCATGCTGCACCAGCCCCCGGGCGTCGAAGTGCGTTTCGTAGTCACGGTCCAAGGTGTCACGTGCCACTTGCAGGCTGCGCATCGTTGCATTTTGCCCCGCCGCATCGGCATCCAGAGCCAGGATAAAGCGCTTGGTTGAGCGTTTGAGCAGCCGCAGCTGGTCGCCGGTCAGGGCGGTTCCCATTTGGGCGACCATATTTTTATAGCCCGCCTGCCAGCCTTGCATCACGTCCATGTACCCTTCAACAATCACCGCCTCGCGCGCTTCGCGAATATGGCGCCGGGCGAGATCGAGGCCGAACAAGAGATGCCCCTTATCAAACACTTCTGTTTGCGGCGAGTTCAGATATTTGGGTATGCCGTCTTTGTCCAGCGTACGCGCGCCGAAACCGACAACACGGCCGTCGATATCGCGAATAGGGATCATCAGACGATTGCGGAAGCGATCGTAGCGCGTTCCTTTTTCCGGGTTCTCGGTTAACAAACCCGCGGCCAGTAATTCCTGATCAGCATAACCCTGATCTGTGAAATGCGAACGGCAGGCTTCCCAGGAATTAAGCGCATAGCCGATATGATAGGTCGCAATCGTTTCCTCATTCAGCTGTCGTTTAGCAATATATTCGCGTGCAAAATTAGCCTGAGGGGCGTAGAGAAAAAGCTGGTGAAAATACTCGGCGGCCATGGTCAGCAAATCGACCATCTTGTTTTGCGCCTGGCGATGTTTTTTGCTTTGCGGGTCCGGCTCTTCCAGAGATACGCCGGCCCGTTCGGCCAGCACTTTGAGGGCTTCCTTGAAGTCGTAACCCTCTTTTTTCATGACGTAATCAAAGAGATCTCCGCCGGTGGCGCACTCACCAAAGCAGCGCCAGGTTTGCGTGTCCGGAAAGACGACAAAGGCCGGAGTGCGTGTGTTGCTGTGGAAGGGACAAAAGCCGGTATAGTTGCGCCCCGATCGGCGGAGAGCCACCTGCTCGGAGACGATATCTACGAGATCGAGCCTGCTTTTAATGTCGTCCGTAACGCTCATAGCTAATCAAATTTACCTGTTAACAGCCTAAAATCAGGAAGGATTGCGGGCTGACAAAAAACATGCCTCCTACGACGCGGCGATTATACTGCATCAGAATATTACTTTCTATTGAAAAGAGTGGATATTCACAAAGTCATAGGTAACGGAACAACACCCTGTCAAAAACCATTAAAAAACCGAGTTTTTTGAACAAAACTCGGTTTTCGAAAATCAGCCTACAGCTAATGGTTTTAAAACCCTTCCAACTGCGAAAAATCAGCCATGTCCTTTGTCAGGCCGGCGACGTTCTGCAAGAGAGCCAGGCGGTTCTGGCGCACAGCAGGATCATCGTCCATGACCAGGATATCTTCAAAGAAGCGGCTGATCGCCGGAACCATGCCGCGCAAGGACTCAATCAACGTGGGCATCGTACCATCGGCCGTCGCTGCTGCTTCCTCATAAGCTGACCACAACGCCTTTTCCGCCGGTTCATTCAAAGCCGCGGGATTAAGGTCGTATTCTTCATTCAGATTGCGCGTGATGCGCACGCAGCGCGCGTAGGCGTTGAGTACATCTTGCCAATCCTCAGCTTCAATCGCCTGGCTGAGCTCGAACGCATTACGCCAGGCTAGATAGGGATCGTGTCCTGCTTCAGCTACCACGGCCTTGATCACCGATGAGGCAACCCCATTTTCACGCAGCACGACGCCTAAACGGCCGTCGATAAACTCAAGCACATCCGCGATCTCCGCCTCGCCGGCTTGTACCGGCAGCAGAGGCGCGGCGGCAGCGAGTCCGGCATTTAGGTCAAAGAATTGTTCATTGGCGACCAGGTTATCAATGATCTGGATCGCCGCTCGCCGAAGGGCGAAGGGGTCATTGGAACCTTTTGGCGCCAATCCGGCGGCAAAGAGCCCCAATAAACTATCAAAGCGATCGGCCAGGGCCAGGGCCAAACCGGGCTTTGTCTGGCTGACTGCATTATATTGTTCGGCAATCGCCTTGATCGCTGCTTCTTCCTCGCCGCTCAGGCCGGCGTAGTGGCCGCCCATAATACCTTGCAGCGCGGTCATTTCCACGACCATGCTCGTCGCCAGGTCAGCTTTAGCCAATGCCGCCGCGCGCGCCGCCGCATCGAGATCTTTCCCGTCCAGACCGAGCATTACCGCAACCTCAGGCACCAGGTTTTCCAGGCGCCTTGTTTTGGCCAGTATTGATCCCAGGTCTGCCTGGAAAGTGAGTTTGTCAAGTTCCGGCAGGAAGTCCGCCAGTTTCTTCTTCACATCATTGGTGTAGAAAAACTCGGCATCCGCGAAGCGGGCACGAATGACATGTTCATTCCCTTCACGCACGATATCCAGATGTTCACCATCCCCATTGCGCACGGCGATGAAGTAGGGCAGCAGACGGCCGTTATTCCCATATACGGGGAAGTACCGCTGGTGTTTACGCATGACAGCAACCAGCACTTCTTCGGGGAGCGAAAGGAAGCGCTTTTCAAATTCACCCAAAAGGGGCGTCGGATATTCAACAAGATTGGTAACTTCTCCAAGTAAACCCTGATCATCAGGAATGGTGCCTGACTTTTCCGCTGCCAGCGCAGTGACGCCCTCTAAGATGGTTTGGCTCCTTACATCAGAATTGAGAATGATTTTGTTATCGCGCATAAGCGCCGCGTAGGAAGCGGCATCGTCCACTTCGATAGATGGCGAGTCGTAGGGGCGCAGCCCGCGGCTGGTTCGACCCGAAGCCACTCCAGCATAGCTGAAGGGTACGATATCCACCCCGTAAAGGGCGAGCAGCCAGCGCAGTGGCCGGCTGTAGCTGACATTGCTGTCATTCCAGCGCATGCTTTTCTCGAATTTGATGCTCGCGACAAGTTCGGCCAGATTTTCAGACAGAATTTCGCCGGCCGGGCGACCTTCTTCGTGTACGACGGCCATGACATAGCGCCGTCCCTTCTCTTCCAATACTTCCAGGTCCTCAACGCTCACCCCGCGGCTGCGGGCGAAACCTTCGGCAGCCTTCGTTGGTTTGCCGTCGGCGTCGAAGGCGCGGTCGGCCGGAGGACCTGTAACCACGGTCTCCAGGTCTTCCTGCCGCGGTTGTAAGGCGTCGACAATAACGGACAGGCGGCGCGGCGTGCCTTCGACCGTGATGCGCTCGTAGTCCAGGCGCAGATTTTCTAAAAATTCGGGTACGGTTACGCGCAGCTGGCGAACGGCCGAGGTTAAATCATCGGGGGGCAGCTCTTCACTGCCGATTTCCAGTACAAATGTCTGCGGCCTTTCGTAGGGCGTTCGGGTTGGCTTGAGCGCTGTTGTGCCCTCAGTCTTTTTTTGCCAACCGGGGACATCAAAGAATGGGTATTCCAGTCTTTGCCGCTGCTCGACATAAGCTTCTGATACCTGACGGGCGATTCGACGCATGCGTTGGAAGTAATTGGCGCGTTCGGTTACACCGACGGCGCCGCGCGTATCCAGCACATTAAAGAGGTGAGAGCACTTTAGGTTGTAATCGTGGGCAGGGACTATGAGGCCCGCATCGAGGCAGCGCTCCGCCTCTTTTTCATAAGTATCATAGATGGTGGTCAAGGCGTCTACGTCGGCGACATTGAAGTAGTATTCACAATGTTCGATCTCCGCCGGTAGGAGGACATCTCCGTAGCCGACCCCGGCGCCGAAATCGATGTCCCAAACAGCTTCCTTCCCTTGCAGGGCCAGAGCGATGCGATCCAGACCGTAGGTGATCTCCACGGAGTTGGGCTCCAGTTCCAGGCCGCCGGCCTGCTGGAAATAGGTGAACTGGGTGATCTCCTGGCCGTCAAGCCATACTTCCCAACCCAGACCCCATGCGCCCAGGGCCGGGCTTTCCCAGTTGTCTTCGACAAAGCGGATATCGTGCTCGCGTTGATTGAAGCCAATCGCCTCCAGGCTCTTGATGTAAATTTCCTGTGGGTTGCCGGGATCCGGTTTGAGGATGACCTGCAGCTGGAAATGCATTTGCATGCGGTTGGGATTATCGCCAAAACGGCCGTCGTCAGGCCGGATACTGGGCTCGACATAGACGACATTCCAGGGCTCCGGCCCCAGCACGCGTAAGGAAGTGGCTGGGTTCATCGTCCCCGCGCCGACTTGTACATTATAAGGTTGTTGGATCAGGCAGCCCTGCTCCTCCCAAAAGCTGAGCAGGCGCATAATCATTTGTTGAAAGCTCAAAGGTTTACTCATAAAAATATCTGTCTCGTATTAAAGGTCTGCAAACTGTAGATTCTGAAGGGTCCTAGCGGATTTGTCAATGATTCCACGAATCATAATTTGTTGTTCTGCACCTGGTGCAAAAAATCAACCGACTTTAACTCGCGCTCCAGCATGTGCAGAATATATCTATGCATGGTTTGTTCCAACTCGTCCTGGGTCTCTTTACGCAAGTGTAAATGCTTCACTGCATCCCAGTGGCGGGTTTGTAAATAGCGCATCACTTTGACGGCTGTTGCGCTCACGGCGACCGCCCGGGGATCCGCGTGGCGGCAGTCGGGACATAGGATACCCCCTAGATCGGAGCTGAAAAACTGGTCCTGCTCCTGGATTTCTTCCCCACAGGTAACGCAGTGATACAGGCGCGGTTGAAAACCAGTTAAAGATAGAAGGCGTAGTTCGTAATATCTCGTCACCAGGTTCAACTCATCTGTTTCGGAATAGCGGCTGAGCGTGTCATCCAATAAATCATAAATTTGCGGATGCGGATCTTCTTCTACAGTGAAGCGGTTGAGAAGCTCAACGGCATAAGATGCGTGGCTGACGCGGATCAGGTCCTCGCGCAGTGGGGCGTGGGGATCGATCATCTCCGCCTGGGTGATGATGTCTAAATTACGGCCCTTGGCGATAAAAAACTTGCTGCGCATGAATAGTTCCACATGCCCGGTCTTGCGGCTCTGAGGCTTACGCGCCCCTTTGGCGATGGCTGAAATCTTGCCCAAATCCTTGGAGAACAGAGTCAGCAAACGATCCGCCTCGCCAAAATCAGTGCGTTTCAGAACAATCGCCTCTGTACGATAGGTGCGCTCTCTAGCCATGATCTAAGTGTAGCATGAACAACAGCATTGAGTAATCCGCTCTTAGCTCTCAACCATCCACGGCCCGGATTATTCTCTCCTCAAGAACTATCAATCTTGGGCATATAAATTTGGTATAGGTTTTGAGATCTTCGAGATGATTTTCAAGCATCTGTTGGCTAATGCCGGCGGGCGCATAGGTGGTAAACAGAACGCGGCTTGTCGTGGGCGACATGCTGGTTCGCTGGTCGGGGCCATAAACGATGCTGGATAGAATCCCCACGGCATCGGTGATCATCATATCGCCGGCCTTAGTTCCCAATTCACGGCCGTTTATGCCCTCATAGGTTTCATTTCCCCGAGCCACGATAATGCTTACTGGAGCTTGCACCCTATCGAGATCGTGGCCGGCGGTTAGCAACTGGTTTTTCAGTTCGGCCATGAACATCACCTCAACAAGCGCGGCCGTCCGTGGAATAGCCTTCCCTTTTAGGGCAACGGATTCCAACTGCTGCAAGACATGGTAAGTCTTTTTGAACTGTTTGTAGTAAGTCACATACGGGGCTATTGAGGGCAGGCTGCGTAATTCCTGGCGGTCCGATGCGCCATACTGCGCGCGTAGTGCGGTTTCCAGCGCCTCCTTTTGCCGATCCAGCTCTTCATGGGCTGCGGGATTGGCTACATTTTCCATTGCCAGGATGCCCACCGCCGCTTGAGGATAGGTTGATTTCCAACTGCTTGATGCTTTGAGAATAGCCATGATTACCTCCGGATAAGCTGCTGCTGAGCAGCGTGTAGTGGTACTAAGGATACGCCGGGATACTCTCCTTAGCCAGTTGCTCCTAAAGCGGTGATAATAGTGAGGAAATCATCAGCAAGGATTAAGAAGTTATGGCCAGACGCTATCCTATCCCCGCCCAGGAGACGCGCGAAGAGATTCGTGTGTCTAATTCGCGTTTTATTGCCACGGCCGCTCCGGTTTTCAGCGTGGATGAGGCGAAAGAGTTTATCAAGAAGATCAAGGCTGAATTTAGTGATGCCTCACATAATGTACCTGCTTTCCTGGTCGGCTATGGGCCCTCGGTCACGGCGCACTGCAGCGATGATGGCGAACCTTCAGGTACGGCGGGACGGCCGATGCTGGCCGTGCTGCAAGGCAGCGGATTGGGCGATATTGCCGTAGTCGTCACTCGTTATTTTGGCGGTACAAAACTGGGCACCGGCGGTCTGGTCCGCGCCTATGGGGATGCGGTGAAAGTCATCCTGGAGAATCTGCCGCTGGCGGAAAAGGTACCCACACACACGGTAATGATGGCCGTCCCCTACACGCTCTTTGAACAGGTCAGGCTGCTGATAGAGGCCCATAACGGCCGAATCCTGGATGAAGAATTCGCCGCCGATGTAACTGTTACGGCCCAATTTACACCGCGGCAGTTCGATGATTTCCAGGATGCGCTGCGTGAGCTGTCACACGGCCGTCTGGAGGCGCAGATTTTGGAAACCAACCCGGAAACAATCATGCCCCTGGGATCATTTGCCGGTGAGGACGATCAGGAGCGTTGAGATTTATAACGCAGCCTTTTGTTGTTTGAGACTACCCGATGTGCGATGGCGATGATTCGCTACAAGACACGTCCCAGCGCATCGAGCAGCAGCATCGCGTTTTCGCGGCGGCTGTTGAAACCCATCAAGCCCACACGCCAGACTTTACCGGCCAACTGGCTAAAGCCGCCGGCGATTTCGATGTTGTAGTCGAGCAGCAGCGTGCGCGCCACGGCGGCGGCATCAACTCCTTCCGGTACTTTGACGGTTGTCAGCGCCGGTAGGCGTAGTTCTCGCGGCGCATGGCAGGAAAGCCCCAAGTCGGCTAACCCATCCCAGAAGAACTCGGCAATTTCCACATGCCTATCCCAGCGCGCCTCCAAGCCCTCTTCCGCGACCAGGCGCAGCCCTTCACGGAGGGCGTAATTCATATTGATCGGCGCCGTATGGTGGTAGCGACGTGTATCCCCATCCCAATAATTAAGCAGCAGGTTGATGTCCAGATACCAGCTTCTCACCGTGCTGGTACGGTTGCGGATTTTTTCCAGCGCGCGCGGGCCAACGGCCAGGGGACCAAGCCCGGGCGGGCAGCTTAAACCCTTCTGCGAGCAGCTATAAGCGATGTCGATTTTCCACTCGTCAAAGAAAAGAGGCGCCGTGGCCAGGCTGGTCACTGCATCAACAAGGAGTAAGCAGTCAAATTCACGGCACATTTCGCCGATACCTTCCAACGGCTGTTTGACACCCGTGGATGTTTCACCGTGAACGAGCCCTAAGACGGCCGGTCTATATTCTTGAACAGTACTGCGCAGTTCGGAAACTGTAAATGCTTCGCCCCATGGTTTCTCGATAATGTGCACCTCAGCGCCATAGCGCCTGGCCATCTCCACCAGCCGCTCGCCAAAGTAGCCGATGACGGCGATAAGCACGACGTCACCCAGCTCGACGATATTGGCGATGGAGGCTTCCATTGCCGCGCTGCCCGTACCGCTGATCCCCAGGGTAAAACCATCAGAAATTTGCCAGGTGTAGCGCAAAAGATCCTGCACATCATCCATGACTTGAATAAAGGCCGGATCCAGGTGTCCAACCTGGCGCATACTGATTGCTTGCAGTACACGGGGATGCGCATTTGACGGCCCTGGTCCTAGAAGCAGGCGTGGCGGCATATCTAACTGCCCTACATCCACTTTGAGATTATTATTAACGAATGCGCTCGTGCTGCTTATCATAGCCGTATTCCTCTTTTTAATTGATGGTAAAGTTTATCACCGTGGGAAATCATAAAGCCGGTTTGGAAATTATTCAAGTTCCTACGTTCATAATCCTTGTAGGAAGGTCATGATCGCCTCAAAGAGAGACTGCGGGGTCCAGGGAAGCTCCCCATTTATAAATCTGACGGTCAGGATGCTCATGGCCAAAATCAGCATCAAAATAAACAGAATAAGCCAGATGGAGATGACGGGTTTTACTTTTACGTTGCCGGTCAGGACTGCCCATTCGCGTTTGTCTGTGCTGATGTGCATCGTGAAGGGGTAAGCGTGGCGACGGCCGATAAATGGACGGTGCCCTTCAAGATAAAAATCGACGATGCCTTTCTGGTCAGAACCAATCGTGACCTGTTTGGTAGGGGTATCAACCATGAGACGGCTGCTGGGATCGCCGACGGCTACCGTCACCGGGGTTGAGGCATGCCCATCATTGATGATCATGACGCGGCAGATACCCATCTGCTTTAGTTCTTTAGGTCGCAAATCGGCCGTTATGATTTCCGGAGGCGGTGCGAGAGGTATGCCTGGCGGTGGGATGGTCTCCATGTAAGCGTCATTCATGAAGTCCGGATCCGATTCCGGCAGGACCCTTTCTCGTGACCCTGTTCCGGGTTGTAGATGAAGATCGAAAGGACCGATATGCGCCACCTGTCCCCAGCGCCAGGGATAAGCTTTTTCCGTCTCTAACCTCGTTCGATCCAGGTACGTACCGTTTGTGCTTCCCGTATCGATGATATACCAGGCGGCGTTTATGTATTCCAATCGCGCGTGCCAGCGGGAGACATTGCCGCCCACGAGAACGATATCGTTTCCTTCGCTGCGACCGAGGGTAAAACTCCTCTTTTGCAGGCCATACCATTCCGGTTCCTGCCCCTCTTGCGCAACCCGCAGCACATCATAAATTGGAGGCAGAGCCTGATCGCTGCCAATCCACCGTGATGTATCCGCCAGATTCGGATCTTCATCCAATGCGAGAACCATGCTGGCCACACTGTTTTGGTCAAGCTCCCCCGTCGGGTCGGTTCCTGTTTCAGTGACCTCCTCGGCTATCGGGCGTAAAGCTTGAGCCATTTCTTCACCACTTTGATAACGATCGTCGGGCTGCTTTGCCATTGCTTTCAGAATCACCGGACTTAAGGAAGCCGGCATTCCCGGATAGACTTCCAGGGGGATGGGTGGCGGCTCGTGGACGTGGTCCTGAATGGCATCGGCCAGAGTTTCGATCTGGAATGGCAGCTTGCCGGTTGCCAGCTGGAACAGCACGACGCCCAGCGAATACAGGTCTGAACGGCCGTCCACCGGCTGCCCCAGAAGTTGTTCGGGAGACATGTAATCCAATGTGCCTACAACTTCGCCATCGTTAAGAACGATATCCCCCCGTTTTAATTTAGCCAGGCCGAAATCAGTCAGCACGGCACGCAGCAGCGGCTCGTCCGGCCGTTCGCCCTGATCGGATTCCTTAACCAGGATGTTATCCGGTTTAATATCTAAATGAAGCACACCCTTACGATGTGCATAGCCCAGCGCCTCGGCGACTTGAGTGGTCAAGAGAAGTGTTTCATCCAGGCGTATGACCTTGGCGCTTGCCGCCAGCTGGTTGATATAAGTGCCCAGGCTGAGGCCGGGAACCAGTTCCATAACGATGTAAGGAGATTGCTGATCAAGGCCGGAATCGTAAATGTGCACAATCGAAGGATGATCGAGGCGCGCCGCCGTTTGTGCTTCCTGCTGAAGTTGCTCCTGAAAGTCAGGCCTGGCGGAGAGTTCCTCATCCATCACCTTCAAGGCAACCGGCCGGGCAAGGTTTAAATCCAGCGCGCGATAGACAGAGCCCATTCCTCCCCGGCCGATGAGTTCCTCGAGACGGTAATGTCCAAGTACATGATCCGTCAAATCTTCTGCCATTTGATAGTTTAATCCTCGAAAGCTGCTATGCCCCGTATGTACTTCAATATGGATCCAAATCTCTATGCAAGCATAGCCCGATACTTTGATTTTTCCAATGAAGTGTGGGTAAAAAATAGCCTGGTAAGTGTGAAACCATCGGAAAAGAGTTTTTCCCTTTTTAATTGGGTAGCGGATGATTGGCGGTCATAACCAGGTTCCGCAAGCACGGCGAGGATAATTTGTTTATTTCCCGATGATTGTTTCGAATTCCGGAAACAATCATCGGGATCGACAATTTGAGATTATGCTTTATGAATTTCCATGGCGGCAGATCGTGTTAGAATAAATGTGGTATAATATGCCCTGTTCCTGAAGTTAGAGAACTTTCGCCACACTAATTTAATTCTACCTGCCGAATATTTACGGGCTAATTCCGGCGAAATTTCTAGTTGAGTAAGATGGGGATATAGTATGAATGAAAAAAAGAATGAGGATTCAAAAGTGCTGAGTCAGGAGATGATCGACGAAAACAGCTCGGCCAATTTCTATGCTCGAATTATCAGTGAGCTAAACGAAACTTTCCACCATAATTACAGCCAGGCGATTTCCAAAAGCTACCAGAGCCTGGGACACCGCCACACCCCGGCCATCATTGTTTCCGGCGACCATCTGACTCTTTATCATGACGGGAAGGTCGAACAGGAATTGATTATTCCTGCGCTTTACCAAAAGGTGAAGTCCATCAGTCATATTTCTTTCGGCATCTACGTTACATTGACAAACAATGGTTATGGGCCGCTGGCGGAAGAGGTGCGAACGGACTTGGCCTGCCAGTTAGAGCTTATTGACCAGGGGACGGCCGTCCTGGATCATTTAGACATCCCTCCCGAATTCGTCGCTTTGCAGCGCGCCACTTTAAAATCCGCCGCAGATATCCTGCAGGATATTTTGGAATGTGGCGTCATAGAAGAAGAGCGGGTTCAAGAATTCGGACGGATCAGCGCCCCGCTTTATCTCGAAAACGCCGCCCTTGCCGCCCGTCTTGAATTAAGCGAATTACATCGTGTGATCGGCCGTTGGAAGGCACAGGTTGGTTCAGAAGATTGGCACAAGATCCATGTAGTCATTTGCGCCGCTCATCAAGCTCGTTACCGGGAAACAACCAAGCAGTATTTCCAACGCATATTTCATGAGATTGAAAGTTTAGATGCCAACTATGAAAATCGCGTTATCTATGCTGAGCATATTTATGATAATGAAGCTGCTTTACAGTTGTTGGCCAGGCACCTGGTCGATCAGAAAACCTCCATCGCTTTGTTTGGCGACCGCAGCCGGCTGCAAGAAGATCTGATGGCGGACGGCGCTTCTGCATATTTAGAGGTTCTGTTCTCCGACTAAGACGGGGATAACCTTTAATCCCTTACCAGCGGGAGATAACTGTGCTTGCCGTTCAGGACCAGGCTCACTGAGGACTGCTGGACAATCGTCCCCGCGCTGGCTTTGATCGGGATTGTGAAAATCGCCGCATCTGTTGACGAAGGGGCATGTTTGGATTTGATTGTCAGGGTCGCAGTTCCACCGGGTGGGGCAATATTTGTCGGCGAAATAGAAACATCCAACATACTGGATGGGCTGGTCGCTTCTAGAATCACGTTTTGATTTAATGATTGCCCGTGCTGAATCGTGATCGCGTAAGAGGTGGTATTACTGGAGCTGATGGCCTGGCTTTGGGGGTTGATATTAATATCAAAACCTGGCGAACCCCATTCAACTTCCAGGGTCGGACGGGCCACAGCGTTCCAATCATCTTCCTCGGAGGAGAGGAAATATTTGCCGCTGTGATAAGCCCAATCTGCTTCATACAAGACCAGGCGCAGTTCGCTGACCTGCTCATAGGCATCGGCCATGGCTCCACTCACATCCCAACTGACCGGAACACCAGGCCAACCGGGAAAATCCTTGATTGGAGAAGCCCAGGTCCTGGCTACATTTTGAGCGGCCAGCGGCGCATTGTTCCAGGTGATTGTGCCTTCGTTCCACGCTTCATTCAGCGTGGAGACCTGGATGAGGGAGGGTTCTGCTTGTGAAGGATCGGAACCTCCGAACTGGTGCAGGGTCAGTTTTGCCGAAAGAATCGCCTGACCGGACGGTACGTTGCCCAGGGGAAAAGTTAAATAAATTTTAGAAAAACAGGGCCAATCAGAAATATCACCCAGGCCCTGGACATTGATTTGCTTGACTCCGGCGTAATTGGCATCGCCCCAACCGTTAAAAAAATCGGGACCATACGCCGCACCACAGGTGGTACCGCCGCCGACATGGGCATCCTTAACGGTTACTCCATTGAGTTTGTGGCGGATTGTCACTACGCCGCCTTGAACGGCCGCCGGTGGTTTATAACTAGGCAGCCCAAAGGCCAGATTTCCCCAGGTTGCAGGTTGGCTGCCATTCATCTGTTCAGGCCAGGTTTTATTGGCTAATGGCGGCCCAGCGGCAGAATCGCGATCGTGCAGAACCACGCCCAGCCCCCAAACAGTTCCCTGGCTTGGAGGGCCGGATAAGCCCAGTTTTGAAAACGGGATCTCATAGGTCATGGTCCAACCGCGATCATTGACGTTATCAACGGGTTGGTTCCCTCGCCAGCCTGAATCGGCCGTGATCGTGAAGGGAATCTGGACCCAACTTCCGCCGCTGCCTTTATAAGCGGCATTGTAATTGTCTCGTTCCTCCCACCAGTTTAACTGGCTGACAAAGCGATAATCACCCGCTGTTGGACTGCTGCCGCCGTTGTTGTCCGTGTCCAAAAAAATCGATATCGCATCCCAGTTTGTTAAATCAGCGGCATTGGGGTTCTTGTTAAGATCCTGGTTATACCAGAGCCGGCGGTCGGCAGCCGCCGTGCGGATCCACAGCTTATTGTTGTCGAAGCCGACACGCACGTCTACATAATTGTTCTGGGTATCAATACGGCCGAACCAGAAGATAGCCGTTTGTGAAAATTTGACGCCGTCCGCAAAATAGGGGGCATTGATGCGCCGAGGCGTGGTACTTTCCTCCTCCGCGACAACATTGACAGCTCCGGTTTCTGAATAAGTAAGCACAATGAATAAAATGAAGGGCCCAGCCGCGAATAAGGCCAGACGAGCAAAAGCGCGTTTAAGATTCTTGGAATTCATCGCCCGCCATTATCTTTGCCCCTCCTGAGATCACAAACCATTCTTCAAATTTTTTCACGTTGAAAAGCGTAGATCGAGATTTGTCCACTCTTTGATGTCATGTTTCTGCGCACCATGCTATAGTTCACGATTACGGAAAAGGATAAACATTAGCTTCGTCAGATTCCTGACGCCGAGGAGATCGTTATGGATTATGTCAATTTAGGGAATTCAGGGTTAAAAGTTTCTCGTATATGTTTGGGTATGATGTCCTTTGGTACGCCTAAATGGCGGGATTACACCCTGACAGAGGAAGAAAGCCGCCCGATTATCAAGCGTGCAGTTGAATTGGGGATCAACTTTTTCGATACGGCCGATATGTACTCCCTGGGCGCCAGCGAGGAGGTGACCGGCCAGGCATTGAGTGAATACGCCCGCCGTGATCATGTGGTCATCGCCACCAAGACTTACTGGCCGTTGAGCGATGATGTGAATGACCGCGGACTCTCACGCAAACATATCATGCAGGCGATTGATAATTCCTTGCGTCGTTTGGGAACCGACTACGTTGATCTCTATTATATTCACCGCTGGGATTACGAGACACCTATCGAAGAAACGATGAAAGCCCTGCACGACGTTGTCAGGGCAGGTAAAGCGCTTTATATCGGCGCTTCCAGCATGTTTGCCTGGCAGTTTGCCAAAGCACAGTACGTAGCGAAGATGAATGGCTGGACGCCATTTGTAGCGATGCAGAATCACCTGAATATTATTTACCGCGAAGAAGAACGGGAGATGGTTCCTTTTTGCATCGATCAAGGCGTCGGCGTCGTTCCCTGGAGTCCCTTGGCGCGGGGGTTCCTGGCCGGAAACCGTACCCGTGACAAAGAGGGACCTACCACGCGCGCGAAGACGGACACACTCGCCCAAGAGTATTACTACCGTCCCGAAGACTTCGACGTGCTCGATCGCGTCATCCAAGTCGCGGAGGATCATGACGTTACCCCGGCGCAGATCGCTCTGGCCTGGCTTTTGAATAAACCCGGTATCACCGCGCCCATTGTCGGTGCGAGCAAAATGTCTCATCTCGAAGAAGCCGTGGCCGCCGTAGAAATCGACCTCTCAGATGATGAGATGGCTTTCCTGGAGAAACCTTACCAACCCCATGCGATCTTGGGTCATGAATAAAAAGCGACCGGATCAGAGACTGCAGTTTTTTAACGGGACTTAACCGATGAATGATCTGGCCGATCTTTTCTTGCTGACGCCCGAGGTTGTCTTCCTCAATCATGGTTCGTTTGGGGCAACACCCAGGCCTGTCTTTGAAGTTTACCAGGCGTGGCAGAGACGCTTTGAAAGACAGCCCGTACAGTTTGTGCGGGAATTAGGAGGATTCCTGGCCGAAGCCCGGGAGGTGCTTGGTGATTTTGTTGGGGCGCAGGCTGATGATCTTGTTTATGTGCCGAATGCGACTTTTGGCCTGAATATCGTTGCCCGCTCGTTGGCATTGGGGCCGGGAGACGAGGTGCTGGCCACGGATCATGAGTATGGTGCCTGCGCCAACACCTGGGAGTTCATGAGCAAGAAACGAGGGTTTCGTTACCTCCGCCAGGAGATTCCGCTGCCCTTCGGCACTGAAGATGAGATTGTTGAACAGTTCTGGCAGGGCGTTTCCCCACGCACCAGAGTTGTTTTTATCAGCCATATAACCTCGCCAACGGCCGTGCGCTTCCCCGTGGAAAAAATCTGCGCGCGCGCCAGGGAGGTAGGCATCCTGACTGTCGTCGATGGGGCGCATACCCTGGGACAGATAGAACTCGATATGCAGGCGATCGACGCTGATTTTTATCTTAGCAACGGCCATAAGTGGCTCTGCAGTCCTAAGGGTTCAGCTTTCCTTTATGCCCGGCGCGAGCAGCAGGCGTTGATCGAACCCCTGGTTGTAGGTTGGGGCTGGGGTTCGGAAAAGAACATCACTTTCGGCTCGGATTTTTTGGATTATTTGCAGTGGTTAGGGACCAATGACCTGGCGGCTTATCTCGCCGTGCCGGCGGCGATCGATTTTCAACGGGAGCATAACTGGACGGCCGTGCGCAGCAGCTGCCATGAATTATTGGTTGAGGCGGTTGCTCGCATTTGCCGCCTGACGGGATTGGAAACGGTATACCCTGACGACGGTCTTTTTCAACAGATGGCGTTTGCCCCGCTTCCGCAAATTAAAGACCTGGACGCGATGAAAAAAGAGCTAATTGATACGTATCATGTGGAAGTGCCGTTGATTGATTGGCACGGCCGGCACTTCATTCGTATTTCTGTCCAGGGTTACAACTCAAGCGCGGATATCGACGCCCTGCTAAACGCTTTAGCGGAATTACTGCCCGGCCACGCTGCTTGACCAAGCGCCAGGTAGGGTGAATTGGATCACGCCCCAACGGCCGTTTACCAGCCACTGCGGATCTTGCTCGTTTAACTGCTGGACCTGCTCTTCCGTCAGCCCGCAGGCTAGTTCCGCTTTGAGCGTGCGCAGAGCTAGCAGCGGCGCGGGGGTGTAGTTAAGGATCGCAGCAAAGGGAGTTGTGTACGGCCATAGTCGGTCGCCCAGCAGCCTGCGGTAGTTAGCGTCCCCCTTGCTGATGATCAGATTGGAACGGCTCAAATCTTGCCTTAACGCCCCCGGCATTTCCCAGAAGGGAAGCGGCGAGACCCAGAATGGATTTTCAGTGAGCATAAGCGAACCATCGCCCAGGTGCTCCAGCAGCCGCCGGCCAAAGGAAGCGATCGCCTCGCTTTTTTGTTCCGCCAGATATATGGCCGTGGCCTGCACGTCGCTGATCATGGCGTCGGAAACAAAGGTAGGGTGCGGTTTAAGATGAATGAACACTTTTTCGGCATCGCCTGCAGTCAGGAGGTAATCCGCCAGCGCCAGATCGGTCACTAGTTCCAAGCCGGCATTGTCAGCGATAATATCAATGCGCCCCTCGGGATGTTGGCGCAAATGGCTGATGACGGCGTCTGTGTCGTTGGCCAGCGTGAAAGCCTGAGCTGCCTCCCAATCGACATCCATAGGTTGTTTGCCGCTTTCATCGGCCGGCCACAGGCTGAGATCGGCGCGATTGCCCCACAGGTTGATTGCCAACAAGGAGGCGATATGTTCATCATGCGACCCGGCGGCGGTCCAGCTCTCAAGGTGGGCGGCGATAACTTGAATGGTAGAAGTGGTCGTTAACAACCCTTGTTCCTTTTGGTAGTGAAAGAGATCACGGCCGAAGCCTGGCCCCGGTTCGTAATAAGCGGTGGCTTCGATCAGGCGGCGATAGAAATAAGTTTCAGTGAAAAACCAGGGCGGCGTCAGCCAGTTCTGATTTAGATAAGGCTCTGTATAGGTTTGCCACGCATTGGCATCGGGGGCGTAGTTATCCAGAAATCTGATTCGTCCATCGGGTATATCAGCCGCGAGCGCTTCGACACGCGAGCTGATGTCTTCAGAAAATTCATTTTCAGATAAAGTGCGGCGGGCGATCTTCCCGACCCGTTCGCTCATCGTTGAATTTGCCCAGGTTCCCGGAACGTCGCCGGTGATTGGAGGGGGGATTGGTAAAGCGGGCTGAGTCGTTTTGCTTTGGGAAGATGATTTTTCGGACATGGTAATTTCTTAGTTGATGATGTTTTGTTTCTTGTTGGTTACAAAATAAGCAGGCTGGCGCCGAGAAAAAGTAAGGCGATCAAGACAAAGCTGCGAAAAAGCTGCGAATTGATCCGGTTCGCGAGGTAAAAACCGGCCACCATACCGAGGACCAGACCGGGTACGGCATAGAACGTGTAGCGCAATACCCCGCCGTTGATATTGCCGCTCAGGGCATGGACAGTAACGATGATGAGCCCGTTGGCCAGGAATAAACCTTGCAGATTACTCTTGAATTCGTCCGGCGACCAGCGCCGCGCATTTCCGTAAATGACATACGGGGGTCCGCTTGTATTATAGGCGCCGCCGAGGATTCCCGCGATAAAGCCAAAAATATAAGCCCAGACGGTGCTCGCCAGGTCGGGCAGTTTGGGGACAAATAAGGCATAAAGCGCATAACCGATAATAATGATGCCCAAGATCTTGTTAACGATCTCACCATCGATGTAGCGAACGGCATAGATGCCGATAGGAATGCCCAGAAAGGTGGCGATGGCCAGATATTTGACGACGCTGAAGTTGAAAGCTTCCCGATAGCGCAGCAGGATGACGATCTCCATCAGCAAGGCGGTAACTGCTACCAAGGGGGCGGTAATACGGATGCCCAGCATACTTACCAGGAGAGGCATGGCGATCAGGGCTGAGCCAAAGCCGATGATGCTTTGCACAAAAGCGCTTAAGAAAAATATCAGGATAATCAGGAGAATCATATCTCGTACTAGGAGCCTTGCTTCTTTGTTACCCGCTGCCATTGGGGAATGCCGATGGCCGTCAACTTGTAGCCTTCCAGGTTGGGGTTGACCAGTTCGGCGGCGATGCCATGGCTGAGGAAGACCACGGGCGCCGCCTGCACAATACGCCGTTCTGCTTCCTGGTACATGCCCAGCCTGCGGGATACATCCTGTTCTACGCGCGCCTGATCCAGCAGCTCATCGATGCCGGGATCGCTAAAATGGGTCAGGTTCTGTTCGGAATTGGTATGGTAGAGAACCTCCAGGAAATTTTGGGGGTCCGGATAATCGGCGCACCAGCCGGAGGAGAAAAAGTGACCTATATCCCCGGCATAGAGTTCATCGTAGTAAAGATAAGGGTCTAACATTTCAGGTTCTATGGAAACGCCTAATGCCTCCTGCCAGAGCGTAATGACGGCCGTTATATAAGGCCCAACATCGCCATAACCCTGCGTCGTAAAGGTCAAGGTTCCCAGATCGGCCGGATCTTCATATCCCGCCTCGGCTAATAAGGCGCGGGCTTTTTCGACGTCATAAGGGTAACTTTCACCTTCCAACCCGCCATAACCGGGCATTCCTGGTGGTAGAGGCCCGTTAGCCACAAGCGCATTCCCCCCGGCGAAGGTTTCGATTAGCCGCTCTTTGTCCAGAGCGTAATTAAACGCCTGGCGTACAAGCGGATCGTCAAAGGGGGCGAGTTGGTTATTCAGCCCAATTGTGGAAGTACACATGGTCACAACTGTCCGCAGATCGTCATAGAATTCGTCGTTCGGATCTTGGACTCTTTCCAGGGTGTTGCTGTCGATGCCCACGAGGTCGATTTGCCCCGTCTCATACATGGATAAGGGTAATCCCGGTCCCAGGTCATAGGTGACGTGGCTGACCAGCGCCGGTTCGCGGTAATAATTGTCATTACGCTGCAAGATGATGAGATCATCGTCCTGCCAGGTTTGAAGCTTAAAAGGCCCGCTGCCGTTGGGATGGTGCTCCCAGTCTGATTTTGTGACATTCTCGCGATCGACAACGAAGGAGACCGGGTAGGCCAATTTCGCCAGAAATGTGACATCCGGCTCGGCGAGACGCACCGAAAACGTGTGCTCATCGATTACCGTGAGACCTGCTATCTGGTCCGTTTCAGCGCGAGTCTTTTCCGGCAAGCCGGCGATATTGCCTAGATAGGTCAGTACCATATCCGAACCTGTTTGTGGATCGGCCGCTCGTTCCCACGAGTAAACGACATCCTGGGCGGTTAGCGGACGGCCGTCATGGAACTGCGCGTTCGGGTTCAGGTAAAAGGTGTAAAGCAGGCCATCGTCGCTTACCTCCCAACCAGCGGCAAGATCGGGCTGGACTTGCAGATCGCTGTTTAACATCACCAGACCGCTGAATATGTGACCGAGCGCATCATCCGGTCCGGTGAGTGTTTTCGCCGGATCAAGCGTTCGTGGTTGGCTGCCCACAAGGAGGATAGCATCCTGCGGGTTTACGCCCAATTTTTGCCAGTCGCGCGCGGAAACAGAGCTGTCTGATCCGGAGAAAGCGCATCCCCCGATCAAGATCAGCGCGCTCACGATCAGGATCAGGCTTAAGAAATAATTTCCAATTTTACTCATCAGTTTTTGATTTCCTGATTTGCCAGGAGAAAGCCCCAAGCAGCATGATCGGGATCAGCGCGAAGGCGCACAATCCGCTTGTAAGCGAGCCTCCCGGCTGCGATTCAGAAATTTCAGGGAAGGACTCCGGCGTGGGGTAGTCTTGAGGCCCGGCCAGGGGTGCCATGGTCGGTACCGCGGCCGAACTGATAGGTGTTGAGGTAGGTGGTATCACGCGCTGCGGCGCGCCGATCCGACTGCGCCATGCCTGTTCCAGCCCATCCACGTTAAATCCGTATACCTGTTCCAGGGCGACATCATAGCTCTCTCCCGTAGCCAGGGCGAGGATGAGGTTGGAGATGGACTGCGGCCCGTATTCCTCGCTTAGAAATTGAACGACGCTAAAGCTCTCGTTATAAGCCAAATTTGCAGAATCGCTGTGCGCGGGAAAAGCACCGTTTAGACTCCGCAGGGGAATAAAACTGTTATTGCGCAGGGCATCATCCAGATTATCCAGCATATCTTGCGTAGGTTCCCCTTCAGCGTACATGGCCAATCCTTCTTCGAGCCAGGACGGCCGATCGCCGCCGACGCAGCTGCGACCATATTGGCCGAGGACGAGGTGAGTCAGTTCATGACGCACCGTGCTGCGCCCCCAATCCGCGGCGATGGAGGGCGGAACACCCATGAGAATGACGTTGTATTCAGAAAAAGCAACGCCGCCGGCCCAATCCTGGACATATAAAACCGCGTCGCGCATATCCTCAGGCGAGCCGTAGATAAAGAATTTCACCTCTTCCTGGAGTTCGATGCCCAGGTCTTCTTCCAGGACTTGCAAGCTGTCAACGGCCGCTTCCAGGAGCATGGGACCCACCTCCTCACCGGCATACCAATAGAGCGTGATATCCCCATTGCTGATGGTTTGCCAATCAAAACGATCGTCTTCGAACGTCAGTTCCTGTCTGGGTGTGGTATAAGTGCGGCCCTGATCATCGGTGAGGGTCCATTCCCACCACAACGTTGAGCCGGGTGGGGGGTTACCCGAGCGGATCATGATCCAATCCCATTCCAGCGTAGAACCCGTGACTTCAACCGGGACCTGGGTACTCACGTCCAGGCAGCTGACCTGTTCCACATTATAAGTGAGCGTCGCGTCGACGATGTTCACATTTGGATCGGTTTCCAAGCGAAAAGTAACCTGTTCAGGATAGGAAACGAGCACCTCATTGGTGAGAATTACCGACTCGTCGAGCTGCCGGCTGGTTGAAAGCAATCCCCAAAGCGGCAGCCCGGCGACAATTAGGAGTAATAAGCGTGCAATCATAAGAGCAAAAGATAGCAAAGAGTTCCACCCGTGCAAGTGGTTCTATAGATTGGTCCAGACTTCAGGTACTGGACAGAATAGCTGATTATTGGACAATCGCCGCCACTTTGTTACAATATGAGTCTCATTTGTAGTATGTCAACTGAATATGTCAAGTTGAGTGACGTTCAATCGGGGCGTTTATGGTTGTATTATCTAACCCCTATATTGCTGGAAACCCTGTTCGCGGGGAGACATACTTTGTCGGTCGTACAGACATCTTGCGCGATGTGCTGGCGCTGTTTAGAAATCCGCAGGCCAATGCCATTGTGCTTTATGGCCAGCGGCGGATTGGTAAGACATCGATCTTACTCGAATTAGAGCAGCAGCTGGCGGAATCGGGCGCCTATTTGCCTGTCTATTTCGATCTGCATGATAAATCCGACCTCAGCCTGTCGGAGATCCTTTATCGTCTGGCGGAGCAGGTTTCGCGCCATGTGGACGGAATAATCGTTGATCGCGCGCATTTTGACAAAGAAGGCAGTTTCTTTCGCAATGATTTCCTCCCCGCCGCCGTATGCCCGACCAGTAAAAAATTGATCTTCTTATTTGATGAATTTGATGTTTTAGATCGGCCGTATAAAGGACAGGTCGGGGCAACATTTTTACCTTATTTAAGACGCTGGGTGGCTCCCATTTGTGATGTGCAATTTGTGTTGGCGATGGGCCGGCGCCCGGATGAACTTTCGACCCAGACCTTAAATACCTTTCGCCAGGCGCAGCTTCGCCATGTTTCGCTCATGGATACTTCGGAAAGCCTGGCTATTGTGCGCCAGTCGGAACAGAATCATTCCCTCCATTGGTCTGACTCGGGTATCAATCGCACCTTTTATTGGACCCAGGGGCACCCTTATTTGACCCAGCTGTTGTGCAGCGAAGTTTGGGAAATGCTGTATGACGATGCCCCGTCACAGCCGCCTACGGCGACGGCCGAAGATGTCGATCTCGCGGTTGAAGGAACGCTTGAGCTGGGGGCGAATGCCTTCCAGTGGATCTGGAATGGCTTGACGCCGGCGGAGAAAATCGCCCTTTCGGCTATGGCCGGACCGGGAAAAGATACCATGAGCCGCCAGTTACTACACTCCAAACTGCGCTACCGCGGCAGCGGAAATTTCCGCCTTGAATTGGAAATGGCGCCGGAAAATTTAGTGGAGCGCGACCTGCTGCGCCATTCGGGCAACGGCTACCGCTTTGCGATCCCTTTGCTGCAGCGTTGGATAAAGGAAAACCAACCTTTTGGGCGGGTGCGGGCTGATTTAGAAAATCTCGAGCCACAAGCGAGAGCTCTTTTCAAAGACGGTAAAGAGCGCTTTAACAAAGGTGATCTGGACAAAGCAGAAATGCTGTTTCGCCGCGCGTTAGCGATCAATCCAAACCATGTTCAGGCGCGCCTTCTGTTGGGGCGTGTACATCTCTTAAGAGGAAACCCGGCTGAGGCAGTCTCGGTCATTGAATCCGCCTATGGTTCTGATCCCAAGGCAGCCCGGCCCGATCTGATGACTGCGCTGCTGGCTCTCGCCGATGCACAGACCGATATGGACGAGCAGTGGCGTACCCTGAGCCGTGCGGCGAGGATTGAGCCCGACCAGCCGCTTGTACGCGAAAAACAGAGCGCCGTTTTGCGTGGTTGGGCGCGGCGCGCCGAGGCTGAGCGCCAATACCAGGATGCGCTCACTATTTACGAGCAGCTGGGTGATGGCGCAGCCGCTTCGGCCGTCCGCCGCAAGATGTTCCAGCAATCTGTGACGGATCGCCTGACGGGATTTTTAAAGTTCTCGGCAAAATAATGGTTAGCAGGAGTTGATAACTGATGGGCCAATCTCCTTTTGTACATGGTGGTCCGGTTAAGCCGGCTGACTTTCTCAATCGACGCCGCGAACTGCGCCGCCTGCTCAACCGTCTGGAGAAGGGACAGGCAACGGCCGTTGTCGGGCAGCCGCACACGGGAAAAACCTCACTGCTGCGTTATGTATTAGACAAGGATAAACGCAGCAGCATTGTCGGCGACAATCTGGACCACTGCTGGTTCCGGGACATCGATTCGCAAATGTTGGGCAATACTTTTAACCAACCCGCGTTCTGGCGGCATGTTCTGGAGCCACTGGCCAGCGATTTGGATAAAGGCGAACTGCGTACGCTGTATGAAACAACACGCGATAATAATTTTGGAGCCTTTACAATGATGCATCTGTTCTCGGCGTTAGACGATGCCGGATTGCGCATAGTAGTAATGCTGGATGAATTCGATGCCTTGCTTAACCACCCTGTTCTCAACAGCGCTGAGTTTTATGGCAGTTTACGCTCTCTTTCATCACGGTTCAGCAGTCTGGCCCTGGTCATTGCCACTCGCCGTTCGCTTAATCAACTAAATGTCGAGACACAGGCTATAAATCCCCACAGTTCTCCCTATTTTAATGTGTTTACAGAACTGCGCTTGGGCGCGTTACCCAAACGCGATGTGGGCGCGCTCTTAATCCGCGCCAACGAACGCATCACCGTCAAAGACCGCGATTTCATTAACCTGGCGTCTGGAAGACATCCTTATCTCCTGCAGCTGACAGGCGACATTCTCTGGGAGATGGATGTTGAAGGTCTGGAAGACAGCGAGCGATACCGCCAGGCGGCCGAGGAATTACAGGTGCAGAGCGAAGGACATTTCGCCGACACCTGGCGAGCCTGGTCCAATGCCGAACGAAAAGTGATAACGGCCGTGTCGTTGGCGCAAATGTCGACCCTTGCCGAGGATCATTACTTTGATTGGGGGGACCTGATTGAAGATATCACCGATTACAGCCCGGAGATTCGCGGCCTGGAAAAATCGGGCACGATTGCCGAGATTGAAACTGGCAAATGGCAGGTCACCCAGGGGGCTTTGCTGTGGTGGTTGGCTGATGAAATAAAGCGCCAGGTTAGAGATGAAGCCTCGCTGGAATCGTGGCTGGAAACCCAGGAACTGACCGGCGTGCTGACCCAGCAAGAGAAACGCGACATGATGACCGTCCTTAAGAAGCTGGGCGGGTTCTTAGCCCACGGGGCGACAACCATGATCGAAGCGTTTGCCAAAGGCGTCGGCGAGGGTCTCGGAGAGTCTACCATCCGCATGGGCCTTTAGAGCAAGCTGCCAGGTGCCAGATACTTCCACCAAGGTATCAGGCACTTTCCCAAACAAAGTCATCGGAATTTCAATCCTCCAATTGCCTACCATCTATCCATCCCCTGATAGAATAAATGTGCTATACTAACAGCTGCTATAGGAAGCCAGATAATGAAGATTGAAGATTTCGATACCTACCAACAAGAATCACGTAAGACCTGGAGTTATATTCCCATGGAACATGCCATTGTGTATCCAACCATGGGACTGGTAAACGAGGCCGGCGAAGTCGCGGGGAAAGTGAAAAAGATTTTCCGCGACCGGGCGGGAGTGATTTCCGATGCCGATAGGGAGTCGCTCAAGCAGGAGCTGGGTGATGTCATGTGGTATCTGGCCCAGATTTGTACTGAACTCGACCTGTCCATGCAGGAAGTGGCTGAAGCGAACCTGACGAAGCTGTTTTCGCGCCTGGAACGGGGGAAGATCCGCGGCGACGGCGACAATCGCTAGAGATTTGCGAATTACTTGATGGCCGCCCCAACCTACGTCGCAGTTGATGTTGAAACGACCGGCTTTGATGCTTCGCGGGAAGCGATCATCGAAGTAGCGGCCGTTACTTTTCAAGGACAAGATATCCTTGATGAGTTTAGCACGCTCATCTACCCCCAGCGCGATATACCGGCTGAGATAACGCGGCTGACAGGCATATCCGACGCGATGGTAAAAGACGCGCCGACGATCAGCATGGTCCGTTCGCAGTTACGGCCGATCATCGGTAATTACCCCCTTGTCGGCCATAATATCGATTTTGACCTCTCTTTCTTGACCGCGGCTCGCCTGGGCATCGGCAACCAGCGTATCGATACGATAACCCTGGCGTCGATCTTGATCCCGGAGGCAGGCCGCTATGGTCTGGAGGCGCTGGCTGATTTTCTCCTTCTCCCGCTGCCGGCGGGGCGGCAGATGCATCGCGCTCGCGAAGATGCGGAATTAACCGTTGAACTTTTTCTCGCCCTGCGGGAACGCGCTTTGCAGATCCCTCTCGCGCAGCTGGATGAAATTGTCCAGGCCGGGCAGAACTTGGGCTGGCCGGAGACTTTGTTCTTCGAAGAAGTATTGGCCGAGCGGGCGCGTCACGCCTTTACCGGCGCTGAGCTGCGCAAGCGCGGCCGTCTTCCTAAACTCTTTTCGCTGCCTAAACTCGAGGGCCATGCCCTGGTACCCAGCGAAGAACCCGCCCCTCTGGATGTAGAGCTCCTGGCCGGTATGCTGCGGCCTGACGGGAATTTCAGCCAGGTTTTCGAAGGGTTTGAGTACCGTCCGCAGCAGGAAGAGATGATGGCCGCCGTGGCCGAAACCTTTAACATGGGCGATCATCTTCTGGTTGAAGCGGGAACTGGCACAGGTAAAAGCGTGAGCTACCTGCTGCCCGCCGCCTTCTGGTCGGTTAGCAACGGCCGTCGCGTCGTAATCTCCACGAACACGATTAATCTTCAAGATCAATTGATCCACAAAGATATTCCCGAGCTGCAGAAATGTTTGCCTTTTGAGCTGCGAGCGGCCGTTCGAAAGGGACGTAGTAATTATCTCTGCACGCGCCTTTTCCAGCAGCTGCGCCGCCGCGGTCCGAGCAGCGCCGACGAAATGATCGTTTACGCGCGCATTCTGCTCTGGCTGCCGAACACGGAGACCGGGGATGTGGCCGAACTCCCGCTGCGTACGCCTGGCGAGCGCATGGCCTGGTCGCGTCTCAACGGCGAAAATGCTGTCTGTACGGCCGATCAATGCGCTGCTGAACGCTGTCCGCTTTATATGGCCCGCCAGCGTGCCGAACAGGCGCATATCGTAATCGTCAATCATGCGCTCCTGCTGGCTGACGTGTCCCTGGACAATATGGTCCTCCCGCCCTTCGCTGATCTCATTGTCGATGAGGCGCACCATCTCGAATCGGCCGTTACCAGCGGTCTCTCTTTCAGCGCCGACAAACGATTTTTGGAGACCGTGTTAAAAGAGATCTCCAGTGAAAGCAGCGGCCTGCTGGCTGATGTCATTCGCCGCCTTGGCGATTCCGTCCCCGGCCATGCACGAGAACGCCTGGATGGGTTTGCCAATCAGATGCGCTATGAAGCGGGGCTGGCTATCGCCCGGCTTGACGAGTTCTTCGCCATGCTCGATTATTTCTTGATGGATCACTTGCAGGCGCGAGCACAGTTCGCGCAGACGATTCGGGTCACTTCGGCTCTGCGTGTGCAGCCCGGTTATGATGAAGTTGAGATCAGCTGGGATAACCTCAGCAAACACCTGCAAGTGATCGCCCGTGACTTTGACAAGCTGGCCGATGCTTTGGACGGCCTGTCCGTTCAATATGATATCGAAGATGAGGACGAACTGCGGGCGGCGCTCTTGACCAACGGCCGGGCCCTTGAGGATGCACGAAGAAAACTCGACCAAATCATTTCCACGCCGCGCGAGGAGATGATCTATTGGATCGAAGTCTTTAAAGACCGCGTCTCTTTACATGCCGCACCCCTGCATGTCGGCCCGTTGGTGGAAAGGCATATCTTTTCTGAAAAAGAAACGGTTGTGCTCACTTCGGCCACGCTGCGCACGGCCGATCCCGGTTCTTATGGCCAGGCCAACTTTGACTACATCCGCAACCGTTTGTACGCCGGACATGCCAATGAACTGGCTGTCGGCTCGCCCTTTGATTACGAAAACTCGACCCTTTTATACCTTTCCACAGATATTCCCGAGCCGAACCAACCCGGCTACCAGCGCTATGTGGAGGATGCCATCGTCGACGTGGCCAGGACATTGAATGGCCGTACGATGGTGCTTTTTACCTCTTACGCCCAACTGCGCCAGACGGCCGCTGCTGTTGAGGGGCTGTTGGCGGCATCAGGCATTGAGACCCTGGTTCAGGCGCAGGGGGTATCGCGCCAGCAGCTCTTAAATCGTTTCAAAGACCCGGAGAGTCATGCCGTTCTTCTTGGGACGCGTTCTTTTTGGGAAGGCGTCGACGTTCCTGGCCCGGCCTTGCAAGCGCTGGTCATTCCCCGCCTGCCTTTTGATGTGCCCTCCGACCCCATCTTCGCCGCCCGTTCGGAGACGTTTGAAAGTCCATTCTACGAGTATTCCATCCCCGAAGCGGTATTGAGATTTCGGCAGGGATTCGGCCGTCTCAT